>JAZTXX010000022.1:0-58374 GCA_045636645.1 Candidatus Nanosyncoccus sp. | reverse complement strand
TGACACCCATCCGTCATAGACTGTTGGATAAAGTAAGAACTTAGTAGAATACCAATGCTGTGCGTATTCGTTCATCTCTTCACCCCATTTCGCTTCACCCTCACAGCGTTTCATAATCTCGCCAAGAGTGTCGCCTTTCTTAACTTCGATTCGGTCGCAAGATTCAATGACCGGTTCTGGCTCTGGCTCCGGAGCAGGAGCAGGCTTGATGTAAGATTTCGGACGATAACCGCCGATGAAGTTCTTAATGCTGATGTTGATGATGTTGGTGGCGGAGCCGCCGACATTCGCGCCGCAGGACGCGCCGCCTTGGTTTTCGCCGAGTAGCGCAACATAACCGTTAGTCACCGGCCCGAGAGCCATACCGACATGGCCGTATTGTCCGCCGGTAAAGATTAGCCAGTCGCCAGCTTGGATCGAGTTCGCGTCCCAAAACGCCACAAACTCATCGCCGGCGTTCTGCTCGTAGCAGTTCATCATTCCTTTAGCCATACCGGTTCCACAGGTAGAGACATCGCGATCAGCGTAGCTCCACCAGAAGACACGAGACAAAGAAACGCATTGTGCGCCGTAGATATTATTGGCGATGATACATTTACCGAGAGTATCATTCTTAAACGCTTCTGGACTTGAGACATTATAAGTCTCGCTCCAGCCGAGGTCGTTGTAAACATCGGTCGTCAAAGCGGAAGAAATACCGGTGGTTGCGTCTTCAAATTGCCCGCCGTCGATTTCTTCGTAGGTTTTCAAGGTCTCTTCGTAGAGTTCGCCTTGGTCGTCCTCGATTAAGGTTGTTGCTTCGTTCTCGCTTTCGACGAGAGTAGTAGTGGATGGTTTAATTTCTACTTCGACTTTCGCTCCGCCATCCGGTCGGACAACAAAAGACAGCCCAAAACCAGCGGCGGCGATCGTGATTGATACGCCTAGTCCGGCGAGGGCTTTGAGGATTTTTGCTTTATCCATATTCGCTCCTTTAAGCATTAGTTTATACTTCCATTATCACCGTCCATCGAGACCACAGACAACTTACAGAGGTGTAAGTATTTTTGATTTTTTATTGAGATGAGCTGTAAGTAAAAGCGCGTTGCCGACGGTCTCGATGGGTGATTAGAATGAGAATGTAGATGTCCGGCAAAACCTATCTCAAAGACGGAAGGCGGCCGGACTGAAGCCATACTCTAGGTTTTACTTTAAGGACGAGAAAACGCCAGAGAAGCTCTACCAGAAAGAACGGAGAGCGACCTTAACTTAATAATTCAAAAGGAGTTTTCTCATTATGGCAGGAACAAGTGTATTCGACGCAAAGGGTCTCGACTACCGCTGGTGGGTCGGGCAAGATAACAATGTATGGGCGAATGTAGAAGGTGTCGGGGTTGTGAATCTCGGTCACGCTTCCGGTGTCGCCAAAAATAGAGGCGTCAATCAAGGCATGGATGAAAGCAAGTGGATCGAAGATCCAAACAAACCAGCTTCAAACGACAAAGGTGAAGTCAATCAGACTTATTATAATGGCGGCTCAAGCTCCAGCTCCAGCACATACAATGCGGAGGAAGAGGCACTCAAGAATCGTATGCGTGGCATTTATGATCGCCAAGCGCAGGATATTAAAAGCAATATCGATTCTCTCGGTAGCCAGCTCGATAATGATTTAGCCGCAGTCAAAGGCGAATACGATCAATATAAGAACGAGCAACAGTCATCTTATGACGCGAACAAGAATGACTACGATAACTCAACCAAACAGAACCAGCAAGACTTACAAACCAACCGAAACGATATCACTAACCGCGCTTCAACCGGACTTCGTGGATTGCTCCGTGTGCTTGGCGCGATGGGTGCTGGCGGTGGCTCCGTTGCGAGATACGAAGCTCCGAACATGGTGACAAGCCAAGCTAACCAAGAGATGTCAAACGCCGGTAGAACTTACGCGCAGAATCAATCCAACCTCGATACCGACTGGGGCAACTACCAAAACGAGTTCGAGAACGATAAGAAGAAACTCGAAGACTGGTATAACGGCCAAGTTAAAGCGAAGAAACAAGCCAACGAAGAAAAGCGTCAATCATTACTCGCAGATCTCGTCACAGCTTACGGCAACCGCGCACAATATGGCGGCGATTATGGCAACAACATCAATGACGCTTATGACCAAATTGCGAAGTCTCGCAGTAGAGTGACAGACCTCGGCAAGTTCACAACTCCGAACTATACCGGTAAGACAGCGGTATTCGAATCACCAGACCTTGCGAGCTACGATACCGGCAACACCAAACTATCAACTACTGTCGCAGATTCTAATACTAGCGCAACCTCACCACTCCTAGTGGCACTTCGAGGATTAAACAAGAGGAAAAACAACAGTCCATATACTAACGCGGAGGCTTAAACATGGCTAATCTATTAAGCTGGAATGGGGGCTTAAACCTCCAAAGGAAGAAGAACGAGCTAGTCACAACGACGCCGCTCATCTCGTCTTTGCGGACGATGAGTGTGACGCCGGCAAGGACTAGCTCGGCGCTCAACCAAACAAACCGGACGACTGGCACCAAGTCGTCCAGCTTCTCGCTCGCTAATGTCGCTCAACAACAGAACGATTTAATTCGTCAGCAAGCCGAGCAACGAAGACAGCAAGAAGAACAACAGCGTCAGCAACGCATAGCAGAGGCTCAACGCCAGCAAGAACAGCGCAAACAGCAGGAGCAACAACGCAAGCTCCAGCAACAGCAAGCTCAACAGCAGAAACAGCGCAACCTACTTGCTTCCGCTGGTCTCGGTAATAATTTATTCCAGTCCACAGACCTTCGCGCTAATCTCGAAGCTCAAAAGCAAGCGAGGATCAAGCGCGAGCAGGAAGCGGCCGCAAAGAAGAAGGCAGACGAAGAAGCTAACCCGTGGAAGAAATACTACGAGGAAGAAAAGCAGAAAGTCCGCGACCAAGCGTTCAAGAACGATCACTTCGGCTCAACCCTACAAGATCTGTTTAACGCCGGTTGGGATAAGCGACTTGCTGAAACCAATGCGAGAAACCGCTACAATAGCGAGCTTCTCAATAAGGCTGTCGATGAGGAAGGCAACACTCGCGATGAAGAAGCTCTGGCACAGGCCAAGAAGTTCACGCAAGAAGCCAGTAATGTTGCGAAACAATACGCAGATTATGAACACGCCAAAGGCAAAGCAATCGGCGCGACTTATGATTCCGATTATAAAGACAACAGATTCTATGCCACGCTCAATGCGATTCGTGGCATGGATGTCGGCAACGCTATGTTAGGCGGCGCAGAAGGTGGTCTAGCAGACGCAGGAAAGTTTGTGCTTAATCTTCTACCTGGTATGGCTTCCGCTCCAATACAGGGTGGTGGTAATATCGCAGAGGCTATCTCTGGTAAAGGGCTTGATTCGCAGACTGGCGAACATAAAGAACTTACCGGACTTGAAAGGCTCGGTCGTGGTGCTTCCGGTGCGGTTGACGCGGCTGGTGTATTCTTCGGTGGTTCCGGCGATCTATTGAACTCCGTCGGGAACGCACTATTTAAGAAGGGCGCAACTGAAGTCACGAAGCAGGCGTTAAAGAATACCACGAAAGATGTCGTTAAAGGATACATCAAAGCTATGCTCGAGGAAGGCGCAGAGGAAGCAGTCCAGCAAGCCTTCGAGTTCTTCGGCGATGGTGGCAAGCTCGTCACGGAAGACGGAGAGTTCGACGCTGATTCCTTCAAACAATTACTCGCAGAATCCGCACAGGCCGGCGCACTTGGTGCTATCGGCGGTGGTATCTTCCATGCTGGCGGCCAAGCGATTGACGCTGCGAAATCCAATCTCAACAACCGTCTTGTCGCAAGAAACGCCAGAGCGAACACCAACCTCAACACGAATGTCAACGAAAATAATAATATCGCTGACATTACCAACACCAATGTAAACGAAGAAACCAACATCGACCCGTCCAGAGTAAAAACCACCAACGATGGAACGATGGTGAAGCAGAACGCAGACGGCACAGCCTCGAGATTATCAGACGCAGAGCTTGCGAATGTTATTACTAACAATACGCAGACGAAAAAGGTGAGCGGGCTTAATCCGTTCGAGAACAACAGCCTCGATTTCAGCTCGGGTGATGAGGACATCAATGCCCTAACCAAACGAGCGGCGCAGGGTGACGAATCCGCCAAGCAGAAACTAGCGGAAATGCTCCAAGAAGGACTACAAGAAAATCAGAAGACCGACTGGCGCGGTAAAAGCGTTGATGAGGTTATCAATCCGGAAACTGACGAAAATGTGCCAGTCAAGCAGAATAATGAAACCGACATCGATAATAACCAAGAGACCAGCCAACAAAATGCCGGCTGGCTCGATGGCGAACAGTTTAACACGCTAACTCCAACCGAGCAGAGAGCATATCTCGAACAGCACAGCAACGCTCCGGCTTACTGGCTACGCAACCTAGACAATACTCAACTCGCAAGCGTAGCGAGAGAGTTTGATATTGATCCAACCGGAATGTCCGCGCAGGATATTATGCGAGCAGTCCAAGAGAAAGTCAGAAACCCAGGCGTAGAAGTCAATACCGCAGAAGATATCGACCAATCGCCGGAAGTTCTCGAGAGCGAGCGAGCTATTGCGCAGGACGAAAAGACCGAAGCACAAGCACTCCTCGATGAGTTGAATAGACTTTGGGGGCCGATGGAAGAAACCACGCAAGTTGCTCCAAGTTATGATGAAGATCTATCGCTTAACAAAATCTATGATGTGATGGACGGAAAGACCACCTTCGATGATTATGTGGGCGATCAGCGCGAGCTGATGTGGCAGAGCTTCAAAGACAGCAACCGCGGAACAGAAACATTCTATCACCGAGACGAATATGGCAACATCGATGGCCGCAATACTGTCTCTGATAATGGCACACTATACCGCCAGCTCTATCAAGAATATGGCGGCAAACCAACCAAGACCGCATTTAATGAGGCGTTCGATGATGTTCTCGCAAAGGGTAAAGACAGCCAATACTACGACGGCTTCCGTGAGTTCGACCACGATGGCGAGCGTTCTATATTCGACTTCAATAAAGGCAATGAGAACATCGACACGATACTCGACCTTAAAGAAGATGTTGCTCAACGCAACGCTACTATGGCCGAGCAGGTCGCACCGGAACAGAACCCATCATTCACAGTAGAGCAAGAAGTCGCAACCGGCACCGAGCCATTAAGCGTGGCAGAAGACGGAACGCCAGAGTTCGTCAAACGCTATACTGAACAGACCACACTCAATGAGGAAGTCCCGAGACAAGTTCGAGAATCTCGCGTCAAGCAAGTTATGGACAGCTTTAAGAAGAGCGACAATCCTATCGTCAAAAAGTTCTACGAGCTTTGGAATAGAAATGAACGCAAGAAGTCAATCATCGCAACCCTATCCGAAGCGGAGGCGAAAAGATATGCTGCCGAGGGTGGAGTTCCTATCGCTAAAGACGCAAAGTTTATTGCGACCGATAATTTCGTCCGCCATGAAGCAAATGACGGACACTTCACCGGTATCCGCAGATTCCCAGAGGTTGATACTGGCTATCAGATTGACGCTAACCCACTCACGATGAGTGATATTGGAAAGCTCGATACGCTACTCAAAAACCCAGACACCATTACAAATGTTGGCGATGGTCGTGAGGGTAAACGATTGAAGATCGAGAAACAAATCAATGACAACTACCGCATTGTTGCGGAGGTTGTAAATGATGGCAAAGAGCTAAATATCGTCAGCTTCTACAAACAAAATAAGACCCCCATTGTGGGGGGCTTACCGGCTTCCCAAAACTCGGGCGTGCCTGGGACTAACGGGGAGGTCTGGACTAATAGTCCGCGCTCGGAGACCGCTAGCTTATCACAAAGTATAGCAGAAAATACCGAGAACATCAAACCAACAGAGGCGGGTAGAAGCTATGAGGCGGAGAGCGAGAGCTTGCCGGAAGACTTCGATGTCAAACATTATGTCACCGACCAAGTAGAAGCCCAGCAGAAGCGCAGCAAAGTTCCTCTCAAAGAACGAATCGCAGACGCTACCGCAGAGCTTAAACACTACCTCGTAGATGACGCGGTTGCTTATGAACGCTACATTAAAGATAAGAACGAAAGGCTCAATCTCCGTGAAGGCGTTGATCGCGTTCGCTCATCTGATATGATAGCGCGACAATATATGAACGACCACGGCCTAGGCGAAATCGGTAAGATGTCAGACGCAGATCTCAATGAGTTCCAGCAATATCTCATCGCGAAACGCGCACAGGAAGTCGAAGCACAAGGCAAAAAGACCGGACGCAGTAAAGCGGCCGACCAAGCCCTTATCGATTCCGTGGGCGACAAATACGCAAAGCAGGAAGCAATTATCCGTCAATATACCCACGATATGCTCGAGTATAGCGCGGAGAATGGCTTAATCAGCGAGAAGCTCAAAGACAAGCTCATCGAAGAGAATCCAAACTATGTTCCGATGAACCGTGTGTTCGACGCTGTTGAGAAGAAGACCGGCTTTAAGTCGAAACAACTCGGCAACCTTAACGACCAAAGCGTCGTCCAGAAGATGACCGGAAGCGAAAGGGTAGTCGATAATCCTATCGAATCTCTGATGTCGAATACAATGCGAATGATTAACGAGGCGGAGCGCAACAAAGTCGCAAAGCTTATCTCTCAATCCGAAGCCTTCCACGAGAAAGTCCTCAAAGATGGCGAGAAGCCACGCGCCGGATACGACAAACTCTCATATATGATTGATGGTGAGACCGTCAGCTATGAAGTGCCAGAGCTGGTCGCAAGAGAGATGAAGAATCTCAACAATGTTCTTCCGAAAGCCGCAGACAATATCTTAAAGGTCGTGGGCGCACCGACGAGATGGCTACGCTCTGGCGCAACCCAGAACAACCCAATCTTCGCCGCTTCAAACTTACTACGCGACCAAATGCAAACGCTAGTCACCGGTAATGTGACGGCTAACTTACGAGGAACGAAGGACGCGATTGTCGCTACCTTCTCCCCTGGCAAGAGAGGCAAAGAACTCCGAGCCGAACTTAACCGTGCCGGCATTATCGGAAGCGAATATCGTCAGACCTACGGTTATAAGTCCGGCGATCTAATGGCGCAACTCCAAGCTGATAACAATATCAAGAAGGGCGCAGTCGAAAGGATTAAACACCCAATGGACGCACTCGGCGATCTCATCGGGCGCACAGAATACTTCACGAGGGCGCAACAATACTTCGGCACAAATGGAGACGCGACCACGAAAGCACAGGCCGCTCGAAACAATACGCTTAATTTCGGACGCGCTGGCGCAACTACGAGAATCCTCAACCGGATTATTCCGTTCCTTAACGCTGGCGTTCAAGGTGGAAGAATCACTGTCAACTCATTTAAGAACCGACCAATCCACACCACGCTTGCGATGGCAAGTATCACCGGTGTAGCGTTGGCGGCGAAGGGCGCGGCAGAAGCTCAAAACAAAGAGCTATGGGATAGAATTGACGATTCCGACAAAGGCCAGAACATCATCATCTTCACCCCAGACGCTCACTATAACAGCGAAAGCAACAGGGTCGAAGGCATAATTAAGATTCCAGTAGCGCAAATGCTCTATCCACTTATGGACGCGGCAAATAATATGAAGGGCGACGCGAGCGACGCAACAAAGCTAGCGGGCGACATCTTTACCGCAGTCACCGGTCTTGAAGCTCCTAACGAAGATAAAGGACTATTGCCAGTAGTCAATCAGCTTACACCGACAGCAGTCAAACCGTTCCTCGAAGCAGCGATGAACAAGAGTAGCTACACAGGCAACGATCTCGTCAGCGAATACGACAGCAACAAAGCTCCAGAAGATAAGGGCGCGAAATATACCACCGGACTTGCGAGAGCCATCGCAGGTGTCACCGGAATTGACGCACCGGTCGTCGATAACTTCATTCAGAACTGGGGCGGCGGTCTAGCCAAAGACTTATCCAAAGTGATGACCGATAACCCAGACAATACCAAAGATGGCGGCGGAATTGGCGCGATGTTCGAGAATGGGTTTAACCGACGCTTCCTCTCTGGCACAGTCGAGAGCCAATACGAAATCGCTGAAGGTCTAGCCAAGAATTACAAGAACGAAGTCAAGAACAGCGACGCGTTTAAGAATCTCACCTCCGAGCAACAGCAGAAAGTTCTCAATGCCATTGATAGTGATATGAAAGGTATCGCCAGCCTATCTGCGAAAGTGGAGCAAGGTAGGGCGGACGAGGACAGCTCACTCACTAAACGCCAGACAGAAATTGTGGCTAACGGTTTCAACGCCGATGATTACATCAAAGCAGTCACCGACAAGAAAGCCGTTTACAATGGAAGCGGCACAAAGGGCGCAGGTCAAACCTTAACCGGCAACATCCTCGATTATGGTAAGACGGCCAGCAGGAACAACGCCATTGAAACCAACAGCTCGATCTCGAACGATTCAAAGTCCGTCCTCGAGAAATACAACTCGATGACAAGCGATGACTGGAACGATTACATCTATGGCACGAGCGCAGAATCGGCGGCCGCAGAATACAAGCTGGCACTAGCCAAGTATGAGAACGATCTCGCCAATGACAAGCTCACAGAGCCACAGAGGATTAAGAGAGAGAAAGAACTTGCAAAGCTCGCAGTATCCCAGAAATGGACGAAAGACTATCGCGACGCTTACTCGCTCGCTGGCACCAAAGCAGATATGCAGGCGTTCCTCAACGAGTTAGATGACGCAACACGAGCAGAGACCGTAGCAACTCTTAACGGTCTCAACAACGCGATGTATGAAGCCGGGATCATCACCGCTTCAACTTACAAGACCAGAGCGAACGCAATCAATAATACCACCAGCAAGAAGTCTAGTGGTGGCCGTAAAAGCTCATCAAAGAAGTCAAGTGACGGCATAAGTTCAGCAGAAGCTTCCGCATTATCTAGTCTCGCGAAGACGATGGTAAAGAACTCCACCGCTTCCGAAGCGAAGACACCAAGCGCACCTACGACTAACCGTAAGATGACAAAGCGCAAGTCAAGCGGAAACTCTGGCGGACTGAAAACCTACTCGTCGTCTTTGGCAAAGACAGTATCGGTGAGCGGCGGAGCGAAGAGGAGTATTGCTTAATGGGAAAGGAGCAGTGATGAAAAAGAACTTCGTAATCGAATAATAAATAATAACCAATTAAAAGAAAGGACAAAATTATGTCAACAGAATTACCAACAAATCCAAGGGGGCAAATCAATCGTTACCTAGCGAAGCTCGCTGGGCAAAATGTAAACCTACCGACTAACCCAGTCGGACAGACAAACCACTATCTCGCATACCTCGTCGAGAACGGTGTAGTCACAGGAGCCGGAACGCCTGGATCGTCAAACGCTACTTTCCGTGGCGCAGACCTATCCGAGAAATATACCGAGGCAGAATTATCCGCCAAAGTTCAAGCTGGCGATTTCTCCGGTATCTACATCGGTGACTACATCACAAAGAAAGTTAAGGTCGGCAACAACGCCGAGCGCGAAGAAGACTTTGTTGTGGCCGGTATCGACTACTTCTACGGAACTGGTGATACGGAAATGACAAATCACCACTTGGTATTGATTCCGAAAAATGGCTTCTATGAAACAATGAAGATGAATGATACCAACACCACGGCCGGTGGTTATTATGGCTCACAAGCTCACGGTATCGCAAGCGCGGCTTACACGGCCGGAACTGGTGGCGCATTGACGAATGTAGTAGCAGACTATACTACCTTCCTCGAATCCGCTCTCGGAACTACCGATGGAACTTATGTATTCACCCGCAACGCTTCTGGCAAGTGGGAATACAACAGCACGGAAGTAGGCGCAAACTTAAGTGTGTATGGTATCACTTACTCCGGCACACCGGTTGAAGGTGATACGATTACGCTCACTTATGCGAAGGGCTATCTTGAACCATATCGCCAAGCTATCTACGACGCATTCGGTGATAGCCACGTGCTAAAGTTCCGCCATTACTTATCCACTTCCACGTCGGCTGGCGCATGGCATAACGCTCGCGTCGAGCTTATGAACGAGTGTATGGTATATGGAGGCAAGATTTGGGCAAGCCATAATCACGGCGATATGCTTGCGCCTACACAGCTCCCTTACTTCGCAATGAATCCTAATGCGAGAATTGCTCATAGAGGCAAAGGTGGCTCCCGCAACAACGCTTGGCTGTCGTCTATCAGCAGCGGCTGCAACTTCTGCGGTGTCAACAGCTACGGCGTTGCCGGCAACAACGGCGCGTCCTACGCGATTGTCGTTCGCCCGTTTTTCCTGTTCGCGTAAATCCTCAATCAGACCCCCCTTGTGGGGGTCTGATGTGTCTGTGATATGCTTCATTATGCTTATGCCAGACGCAGTTTTGTGATAAAATAATGGTGGGAGTATTATGTCGGTAATCAAAAATAAACGGAGCCTGTCAGAGCTAGAGTTCTTTCACAATGCGATTAAACTTCGCAAAGAAATGACGAGTTTGCTCCTCCGAGATTTCGGAGTTAAAGCCCGCAATAAAGACACGCAAGTTATCCCAAAGCTCTACAAAATGGAGAAGGAAGATGGCGAGCAGTTCTTAAAATTGTGCGAGCAATACAAAATCGTCTCAATGCTGGAAACATATCCCGAGTGGTTGATCCGTGAGTTCAGAGAAAGCATATTGCTTAACCTCCGAGAGCTCATAAAAAATATCACTTGCGCTAACTCCATCTATCCGGTATGTATGGCCGAATTGACGGAGCGTAGGATTTACCAAGACCGAGCTATCGGTAATTGTGAAACCCTACTTCAAGAGATGGCTTATGCGATGTCGGTTCTACCGAACGACACAAATAAGTATATGGGATATGTCGATATAATCCAGAGAGAAATCGCGCTCCTCAAAGGCTGGCGAAAGTCCGATAATAAACTCAAAGCAAAGCTTAAAAAATAATTTATGGGGTATTTCCCATTCCCGCAACAACGCTTGGCTGTCGTCTATCAGCAGCGGCTCCAAC
This sequence comes from Candidatus Nanosyncoccus sp., assembly GCA_045636645.1. Taxonomy (GTDB): domain Bacteria; phylum Patescibacteriota; class Saccharimonadia; order Saccharimonadales; family Saccharimonadaceae; genus Nanosyncoccus. The sequence goes on along the minus strand of JAZTXX010000022.1, from coordinate 47,333 downwards.
TTCTGCAATGTCAACAACAACGGCAATGCCAACAACAACAACGCGTCCAACGCGAATGTCGTTCGCCCGATTTCATGTGTCCATGCTACGAGTAGGCCGAGTGCCGACATGGAATAACAGGAAAGGGGGAAATATCCCTCCGTAAGGTAAATATATATCTTGACGCGACCGGATATGTCCGCTGTCGCTGTAAGCGAGATACAAGCCATGAACAATTTAGAGAAACTAGCAGACCCCAATAATTTGATGGAGGCGTTTAATCGCGCCTCGAACGGTAGTAGCTGGAAGGCTTCTGTCCAGAAATACGAAATCAATCTGCTTAAAAATATCCGGAAGACCCAGCTCGACCTCTTAAATGGAGACTACAAACAGGGTGAGTTCCTCGAGTTTGAGCTTAATGAGCGCGGCCATAATCGCCGCATAAAAGCTCTCGGTATAGCGGACAGAGTAGTCCAACGGTCGTTCTGCGACAACATCTTAATCCCTACACTTCAGAAATATCTTGTCTATGATAATGGGGCTTCGCAGAAAAACAAAGGGGTGGACTTCTGCCGGAGGCGGCTCGACACTCATCTTCGCAAGTATTATCGGCTCTACGGAAACGAGGGCTATTTTTTACATATTGATTTTAGAAAGTTCTTCGATAATATCCGCCACGAAGAATTGCTCGAAGCATTTAGAAGTAAGTTCGGCGATGATGAGGTGATGAAGATAATGGAAGAGATGGTGCGATCGTTCCGCATTGATATCTCTTACACCGACGAAGATTTAATGAACCAAGTCTTTAACTCGATGGAATATGCCAAGATTCCGCCAGAGCAAAAGACGGGCAAGCGGTATCTCGAGAAATCACTCGGGATTGGATCGCAAATATCGCAGGTTGCCGGCGTGTTCTTCCCCACAAAGATTGACACCTATTGTAAGGTCGTGAGGGGCTGTAAATACTTCGGACGCTACATGGACGACATTTATATCATCCACCACGACAAAGAGTTCCTACGGAGCGTTCTGGCGGGTGTGAGGGAGCAGTCTGCGGAGATTGGGTTGTTTATCAATGAAAAGAAAACACAAATATTCAAACTCTCACACGGCTTCACTTTCTTAAAGGTGAAATATAATCTTACAGAGACCGGCAAAATAATTAAGCGGCCGAGCCGAGATAACATCACGAGGCAGCGCCGGAAGATGAGGAAGTTCCGCAAGCTGTTAGATGAAGGTGCGATATCGCGCGAAGATATCAGAGGTGAAGTGAAGTCGTGGCTTGGTAGTATGGAGAAGCTCAATGCCTATCGGACTTGTCAAAACATCAGAGAACTTTACAAAGGTTTATTTGGTGAAGAATTGAACTAGGTCTCGATGTGTCCTTACAATAGATGTAAGGAGATTAAAAATGGAAAATACTACACTTTATTTATTCAAGAACAAATATGAAATCGCTGGCTACAACGGGGAGATTCTCACCAAGAGAGTTGGCGATGTTATCACCGAAACAATCAAAGAGCCGACCACAGAACAGCTTAAAGAGTTCGGTTATAAAGAATTAGAAAATACTGTGCGCCCAGAAGGTAAGAAAGGGTATGTCATCGAGACTTATTACGAAGTCGAAGGCGACAAAATCAAACAGTGCTACGAGCAAGTAAAAGAGTAAACCAACTCTGGAAGGAGGTAGGATCAAATGACCTTACAAGAACTAATTAACGCCGTGATGTTGAAGGCTACTGGTAAGCCTACTATCCTTGCTAGTTCCAATACAAAATGGGAAAAAATCCGCGGTATCGCGAACTATTATCAGCACGCTTGGGCGAATGAACCGGGGCAACACTGGAGTTCGCTTTACGATATGATGGAGGTCGGAACCATCACGAGCAGTAGCATGTATGAACTACCGGATACGATGGCTGAATTATCTACCGCAAAGGGTGATAAAGTTGTTGTTGTCGGCCTCGATGGTAGCAGGGGTGAGTTCGAGCTTGTGAGCCACAATGACTTATTGAGCCACCCGACCGGCAATTATTGCGCTAGGATACAAAACAGCTTGGTATTCAATACCGGATTCGCAGAAGATGATCCGCTTTACGGTGGAACAATTTGGGCGCCGGGTTATTACAAAATAGAAGATCTGGTCGAAGGAACAGATGAAATTGTTGTTGACAGTCCAGAGTGGCTCGTCACAATGTGTGCCGCAGAATATATCCGCAACGATATTGTCAAACAGAATCAATACGGCAACCTCGTTGCTGAAGCTAACAACTTGATGACGGCTATGATTAGAAACAATCGTGGCGCGCAAGTTCGCCACATCAGAGGAAGTTTCCGCAACGGAGGTGGAATGAACTATGATTAACCCGCCAAAAGCAACCAAAGCCCCAGAGATTAAGAGAAAGTCTGTGCTAGATTGGTCGGTGGGAACCGTCACCGATTATGATTCTCGTCGTATCGTTGAGGACGCGCTGAAGTCATCTGTAAACATGGTGCTTGAACAAAATGGCGTTCTTCGTCCTCGTCCATCACTTTCTCAATATGGGCCGGAATTACTCGGCGAAATCCTCGGCGAGATATTCGAGTGTAAAGTAGTCACCGGAACTAGGGCGACTTTTTATTTAGTCACAATGCAGGTTATCGAGAACAACGCTTATATCTGCTACTGTAAGGGTGAAGACCCTGAATGGACGAAGATAGAAGGAACGACCTACGATAAGAGTGCGCCAGTCCATTATGTTCAAATTGGCGATAAGGTATTGGTTATGAACGGTGTCAATCCGCTATCATATCTTAATATCTCGGATAGCGAAGCATGGACGATCACAACTTTCAACCAGCTTGCCGACCCTGCCACCCCACCAACAGCAACGACCACCGGATTATCCGGCACGGGATTCTTGGTTTATTATGCCGTCACCGCAAACTCATCTGTCGGCGAGACAGCCGCAAGTGAGACTGTCTCTGTGGCGATGAGCAAACCGCGAAGCTCGTGGGATTCCAATAGTGAATATGTGACGATTAACTGGGACGCAATAGATGGCGCGACTGGCTATAATGTTTATATGGGAACAGGGGTAGATGGCGAAGGCGACCCTGTATTGTATCTATTACAGGCAAACATCGACCCATCTCTTACCACATTCAAAGATGACGGCTCGCAAGCCCAAGAGATTAGCCGCACAGCTCCCGAGTATAACTCGACATCTGGGCCGAAGACTACGAGAGGCACGGTCGTCAATGGCCGCGTGTGGCTCGTAGGCGACACCGATAATCCATACTATGTTTGGTATGGTGGTGATTACGGCCATGAGATTGACTTCTCACCTAGCGGTTATGGCGGTGGTTATATCACGGTCGCAAGCGGGACAAAGGAAGTTCCGATCGCCGTTATGCCATTCCGCCGAGGGACTGGTGATTCGACAGTCGTAGTGCTTACACAAGGCTCGAACGGTTCCGGTCGTCGTTTCCAGATTGGCTATTCAACCGTGAGTTATGGAAGCGAGAGCGTTGTCGTCTGGTCTCCGACAGAAGATTCCGGTAGAGATGGCACAGACAGCCCAGACGCAGTAGTGGTGTATAACAACTCGCTATTCTATCCATCGAGAGATGGTTTCAAAACAACCGGCACTATGCCATCATTACAAAATATCCTCTCCACTAGGACTATTTCGGCAACTATCCGCGACCAGCTCGCACTACTTAAAAGCTCGGCCATGAGCAAAGCAGTGGGCTTGACTTATGAGAATAAGATCTACTGGGCGTTGCCGGTAGGTTCGGACGAGAACAACAGGGTGTGGGTATATCACCCAGATCAAAAAGGCGCGTGGATGACATCATGGTATCTCAATGTAAAGTGGATGACGCTCTACAATGATAACTCCGGACAAACTCATTTCCTTATGTATTGTGCCGACGGTAAGATTTATGAGCTAGATCGCGCGACCTCAACGAAAGATGACGAGACCCCATTCTCAACCGATATGACTTCTGGAACGGTATTATTCTCGAAGGACGGACGCGATTGGGCGAGATTGATTCAAGTAGTATTTACTCTATTGCGACCAAAGGGAGAGATTAACTTTGAGCTTCATGCCGTCACGGAAGATGGCGAGATGGTTTATAAATACACCATCAACCCGCAAGAAGGATATCGCGCTATTGGCTGGAGCCAAGCGGGAGAAAAATCGCCAAGGCTGGTAGGCTGGAGCAAACTAACAGTTCCGCCGGAAGATATGGCGCAGGAATATGTCGATGTGTTTATTGAGGTAGATGAGGATGTTCAATCGTTTACTTACAATGTTCACACAAATAGATCCGGCGTGGATTATAAGATGTCATCAGTCGTGGCAGAGTATGTCCCGATTGGGATTAAGGATTTAAGCTGATAGAAAGGAGTAAGATAAAATGTCGGCAAACATAAATGATTATTTTACAAAAGCCAGCAGTATGAACGGAGCTTATCCAAGAGTTGCCGTTGTCACTTCTGCTAGGCAAACAGGGGCGTCAGTCCTACAATGTGACGACCTCTCGAGCTGGGCGACGGATACCTCAGTTCATTTCTCTACTTATAAAATAAACGCAGATGGTAGTATTGATTCTGCTTCTCAAACCGACTGGAAAGGCGTAGTCGTCGGGAATAATATCACCGACTTAACTAGAACCGCCGGTGCGGCAGATTCCGGTAATGCGGCGAACGATAGAGTAGAACTTAACCCGACAATCGGTTGGCTCGAAGATTTAATCTCGGGCATACTCATCTCGCTCAACCAAAATGGGACACTCAAAAACAACGCTGTCAGCACGGCTTCGATTGCTAACAGAGCAGTCACGGCCGGTAAGATTGCGGAGGGAGCGGTTCCTACAATTACGATGACGACAGAAGATCCAGGAGAGGGCGCAGAGTTAGCCGCCAATCATTTCATAGCAGTATATGAAGTATAAAGGAGGATAGATGGCGAGTGTATATTCTGGAGCAAGCTGGACGGGAGATTATACCTATACGAGAGTAAGGGTGGATTATTCTGGCACCTCGGCCACGGCTCATCTTCTCTATACTAGAACAAACACATACTCTGGTGCTACCGGTTCTGGTAATGCGACATTCTCATTCGGCGGCGCGGCTGTTGGGTTTAATCAAACCCGGTATGGACAGATGACGGATTCGGAACTTGCGAGCGTAGGGTTCGGAATCTCAATGGGCGGCGGCTACTATGACGGTTCATCAACTGGTGGGTATATGGGTGGCTCTTGGGGTGTCACTATTCCGTCGCAATACTCAGCTCCATCGAATCCGACAATATCTAATGTTTCAACTACCGAATCGACTTTAACAGGGACACTAAACCTTTCTAGCTGGGGAAATCCAAGCTCCGGTAGGTTTGAGTATTATTTTGGAACATCAAGCTCTACGACCGATAATTACACTCTGTCCCCGACAAGTGGATATTCATCATCGAAAACGGCGTCGATAAATAAGACGGGGCTGACCTCGAACCAGCATTATTACGTTAGATATAGGGTATGGAATCAGCAACTCAATAACCCTAGCGGCCTAATTCTGGGCGGGGCGTATATCACAAAGCCGACCGCCTCAACAAATCATACCGTAGATAATATCGAGATGGCGTCGGCTAGACTTAACTGGGATATTCCTGCTGATGGCGGACATTATGACAAAAACTACTACTATTCGCTCGACAATGGTGCGACTTGGGTCCTCGCTAAAACATACTCCGGCGGAAGTGCTGGGACTGGGAATTGCGTTATTTCTGGGCTTTCTCCTTGCTCGCAATATACAGTCAAGTTTAAGGTCGTGACGAGTGCCGGAACGACTAACTGTCCGGACTTTACATTCAAGACTAGCGGTGGGCTTTATGGCTCGGTCAACGGGCAGACGAAGAAAGTCACGAAGCTTTACGGGTCTGTTGGCGGCCAGACAAAAGAGATTAAGAAGCTCTATGCTTCAGTCGGCGGGGTGGCGAAACGCATATTCTGATACCGACATTTATGTCGGAACCAAAAAATCCCCCGTTATGGGGGACTTTTTGTTCTCTAGGTGGATTAAGCTGCCTTGAGAATAGCGATGGCTTTCTTGGTGCCATTCGCGTCAACGGCCCAACAGCCAGGGCGGAACAATGCACGAAGCACTGGACCATCAGCACCGGCCGTGATAGCGGCTTTACCGGTGAGAACGAAGGTCTGATAGAGCTTGCGGCAGTTCTTCATGACGCGCTTATCCCACAATACTGCTTTAACCTTTGGAGCGGCAGTAAAGCTTGCTTGCTTGTATGGAGCATTCCCGGATGTAGTCACGGTGCAGAATAGCTCATCAGGCAAGACAACGACATCAACACCTTTGTATTTACCGATGACGCCAGAAGCGATGATACCATCGTTCTTGTTAGGCGCATAGATAGAGAACAAAGCGGTGTCGAGTTCTGGCTCAACAGAGGCAGGAATAAACAGAGCTTGCGTTTTGCTGTAAGAACGGTTGTTCTTGAGCGTTGCAATCATACTGTCGATACCAGCCATGATGTCAGCAGAGTTGTAGGTCACGACGTTAGCACCACCGTAGCCAGTAGCGGCGCCGATAGCAGTAGCCATGCGGAGTTTATCCATGAACGGTGCATAGCGTTCGCGGATACCAGTGGTGAGGATTTCACCAGCGGCACTCATTGCGCCAGCGGTATCTTCAACGGATACGCTAGGAATGACTTTGTTGATTTGATAGAACAATTCAACATCTTTACGAACTACGTCGGAGGCGACAGCAGTAGGAGCCGAGAAAGTCGGTCCAGTATGTGCGCCCAAGAAGTCGGAAGTATCTACCGTGCGGAAATACACGGAAGCTACACCGCCGTCTAGCTTAAAGGATTCCTCTGGAGTCACATACTTTTCAGTTAATGAATCCTCCGAGAAGGCCTGGTCGAGTTCTTTTTTATATTTGGTTGCGTAATCAACATTACGAGTATCAGTAGCCATAATGTTTTCTCCTTTCTATTTTTAACTACTTGTGCGAGAAAACTTAATTCATGCCTTTTTTGAGACCTTTGAGGAACGGGTCGTTATCATCGTCGCTCGAGGTTTTTGGACTACTCGAACCGATAATATCGGCGGACCCCATCATCTTTTCAGCGGCGCGACGTCCGGCTATTTCACCATTCGTCCCTGCGCTTTTGACGGCTTCTGCTACAAGAGCATAAACGTCATAGATGGAGCCACGACTGCCAATTACTTCGCCGGAGTTATCCCTGACAATCATAGTCTCCGCGATTCGCTCGGCTTTTTCAGCCAAGTTTTTATCGTAAGAAGAAGATGTCTCATCAAACATCGGGAAGTCTTTAAGCACTCGGTCGGCTTCGTCTTTAAGCCTCATGCGGTTATCGACAACGTTGTCGGTATATTCGTCGAGCTTCCTAGCCTCACGTTCGAGTTCTCGTTCTGCCTCGATACGTGCAAGCTTGGCTTCGGTGCGAGTATAATAATCGTTCGTCTCTGGATTGATTTGCTCCATAAGAGCTTCGACGGTAGGAATATCGGATGGAGTTTTCATCTGATACTTCTGACGGTTCAGCTCGGCAATCTCTTTCCGGAGAGCATTACGCTCCGCAACTTTGTCCCGTATCTCATTATTAAGTTGCTGTTTTCGCGTTTCAGCATTTTTCGATGAAGTGTCTTCGGTTTTAGATTCCGGGGCTTGAGTTTTAGTGTTGTCTTCGGCGGATTCGTCCGCGTCTGCTTTACCTTGCTCTTTCACCTCTTCGGTCTCTTTTTCCTCTGGCTCATCTCCTCCATCGAGAGAGATAACTCCATCGTCGTTTATTTCATCGGTTGGCGATTCCGTTGTGGAAGTGTCGATTTCTTCTGTGCTTTTTACGCCGTCGGCTTCTTCTGCCATAGTTTATCTCCTTTACTTTTTACGACTGTTAGGCGTCGATTCCTTTGGGTCGAGATAGACCCTGATAAGCCACCGATGGGAGCTTTGGTGGCTCATCAGGAGCTACCTACTTTTTTGATTTGTCGAATCTTTTAACCTTCGCCTCCAATCCTCTTAAGCTCCTGCGTAGGATAGAACAGACCTGCTTATTGGCATTTACCTCAATCATGAACTTCGTTGGGTCTTTTACTTCCTCAATAGAATCAACCCTTTCTCTAAAAGCGATCTCTTCTTTCAGATAATTTATCACGGCAGTAATAATAGGACGCTCACGCTCGAAGGCGTTTTTGTCCGCCTGTGCTTTTTCTAACTGCTTTTCGGTGGGCTTGATTAACCTTTCCGAACTGGTATAAAAATTATCTTCTTCCATTGTTTACCAACCTTTCTAATTGACTTGCGACTTTTTCTGGTGGAACGCCGTTATTCACGGCTTCGATAGCGTCAGCGATAGTTTTGTCTGGGATACCGTGGGCGCGTAGAACTTTCACAACTTTTTCAACGGCGGGGTCAGCTTGCGAAGCTGGAGCGGATTGTCCGGTAGGAGCCGGATTTTGTCCGGTAGGAGTTTCGTCGCCCTGCTCGTTTGCGAGTTCTTCTTCGCTTTCGGTTTCCTCGAACTCTTTGAGATCAAGTGTCAAATCCTCTGGATCTTCAACGCCACTATTGCTGACGATTTTATTCCAGCAGGCAGCGATGATAGATGATGGAACGACTTGCGATAGGGCTGGAGTAGATACCATATCGAGCAAGAGCTGGAGAGCTTCGAGCTGTTCGGACTGTCCGTTCATCTTCGAGGTAGAAGCGTCAACACGGAAGCGGAGAGCAGGAGTAGCTTCGGAAAAATCAATCCTAATCTTATTGTCTTCGCTGACAAATCCTTCGGTAAGCTTGCCATCTTTCTCGAGTTTGCGCAAACGGTCTGCGGTTTTCTGATCGAGCTGGAGAACTTCAATGCCTTCGTGTTCGGCGAAGTAAACATTGACTGCGGTCTCCGCCCAGTTTTCAAAGAACGATTCAAAGTTTTTGCGAACATGGTTATCGTCGGCAGACATGATTTCTTTCTGCTGCTTGAGTGCAAATGGTGTCTTACCAAAACCTGGGTTGCCTACCTCGGCAGATACGGTAGTATCACCACCAGAGTTAAACAGAGCATAGAGCTGTGTCTTATTCATCGCGTAGATATTTGGATAATACTCAATAGCGGAGGTATCAACATCGAGAGGAACAAGACGATTCTTCGGATCGTCACCCATATCAATTAGTGCGTTAGCTTCGTAGATAGCTTGAGAGGTATCGACATTGCCATAAGCCATAACCGGAGGGGCAAGACCAAGCGCGCGATTGAACTTATATGCGCGCATATCAGCGTCAATCATATTCTGCATACCACCGACAATCTCAATTACAGAGCGGCCGAATGGATTAGAGCAATCGACATCAGCGTAGAAATAATCAACCGGTGGGAGACCGCGTGGGTCTTTGTTTTTCTTTCGGCGGATAATCAAGCCTTCGCCACCTTCGCTACCAGAGCAAGCCGTTAAGAAGATAGCACCGATTCCTTTTTGGTAGCCAGTCACCACCTCAATACCAGAAGCGTCAACGCCAAGCTTTTCCTCGGAGCGAGTTTTGCCTTGATCGTCTTTGCTAGTGATAAGGTCTTTGGCTTTCTTGAGGGCTTTAATATCCCAAGTAGAAGTAAACTTTTCGCCATTTTTCTTGGCTTCGGCGGCGCGCTTTTCGTCTGATTCAATAATGCGGTCGATGGTTTCCGGTTGCCACCATGAACGAACAAAGAAGTAGTCACAATCATAGAAGGATTTTTTGCCTGGCTGGAAGAATATATCGCCCCAGTAGATAAGAGAAGCGTCCGTAGTAAACTCGGTGCCGTGGAGTAAGAATGGAGTTTGAACTGCTTGGCCGCCAAAAGTGAGACCGTTCTCGATACAAGACCAGAACTTCTGGATTAAGTCGTATTCAGAGTTAGCGTAAGGGATAATCTTGTTTAAGAGAATGAACTCTGCGACAATCGGTAGCCAGTCATTATCGTCATCGGATTCTACAACACCGGTCGGAAGTTGCTGGATTACACGCTTCGGTGTTTTGCGGACGAGAGAAGCAGTAGTTCCATCAGATACCCGAGCGTATTCTTTCGGAGTGTCTGGCTCTGTTTCGTTTCTTGCGATACGAGAGAACTCATCAAAAGGCTCCGTCCAGCTTTTCGTCCATTTAGCCGCGGCTTGGTATTTTTTCCAAAAATTGTTTTCATTTAAGATTTGGTTCACGGGATAAAACTACTTTCTGCTGGTTTCTTGTTTTTAGAGTAAACCTAGCTTATCCTTATTTTATTTACTGGTAGAGACCACTGTCAAAAAAAGTAAACTTTTTTATTGCGTATCGCGCACCGTCCTTCGAGGAAGCTGGAGTGCGCCGGATCTGAAACTCTGCCTCTATTAGCACTCCAGCTTCAAACAACCGCTGTTCTTCATCTGCGAATAAGATATATTCTTTATCTTGGTCGGCGCGATTGAATACCTTTATGTTTTCTTCGGTATGAATCTTGCGGGGAGAGACGAACTCACCCGCAACGATATTATCCGTGGTCTCGATTAGCTTGTCGTCTTTAACTTCCGTGACTGATTTCTTGCCATACTCTATCTTATTTTCCATACACCTCCTTTAGAAGATTTTGTTTAATGTTCCGCCACCATTACGCCGGACGCGCGCTCGGTCAACAGTTGGCGGATTCTCGGTCTGATACATCTGCCATGCGATAGCAAGCGACATCACCGCGTCATCGTGACAGTTGGCCGCCGCTTCTGCGCGACCCTTCTTGTTTACGATAAACTTACCGAGTTCATTTATGGTGGTCTTGTCGTATATCTGAATTAGTTTATTGTCGATGGCTTGCTTTAAGTCGCCCAGCATTTGTGGACGAGTTTGCGGGTTTGTATCCCAACCAATCACATCAGTCAATACTTCACCTTCAATGGTTCCGAGCTTACGCCTCTGGTATAGGCGATAGTGTCCGCTACGGTTCAATGTTTGGAGTTGCGACATGGCGGAGATACCACCCATCTGCCGCTCGAAAGCTACAACCGGCTCTACACCAGTTTTACTATAAAGCCACTCTAAAGCTTCGTGGATAAGCGGTGTCATTTCTGCGGCCACACAATTCTTCTCGAATACGAGCGGAATATCAACGCGTGATTTAGATAAGAATTGCCCGAAGTTCGCGTCAATGCCACCCTGTGCGCAGTCAACCGCGACCACGAAGAACTCACCTTTATCAATCTCCCTATAAAGCCGAAACATAATTACCCTCCTTGATTGGTGTTTTCTCGCAGGAATTATAGTAAACAATCGCGTCATCATTAAAATATGGATCGCCACCGAGCAAGAACGCTTCCGTATCCGTTGTTGGGAACTCGCGCATTTCGAGCTTCGAGGTGAGGCCGTTCGTCTTCGTGAAGTGCCAGTAGGCTTGGTTTCTGGTGATATTCGGTATTTGGGAATAATAAGCGGGCATTTCCCAGTCGGACGGAGCTTTTGAACTATAAGCACCGAATAAGTGCCACGCGAGAAAGCGAGACTTAAACTGCGAGCGTCCATCTTTTCCGGCTTGGTATTGTTCGGCGAAGAAGTTGTCGGCAACATTACCGGTAGTCTCACGGAAGATTTTACCGACACCATCCGAGACTTGTTTTTCCGCACCAATGACTAGCTCTCGTGCGTCGAGAATTTCAGTATTATTGTAGAAGGCAACCTCCGACCAGTGTATATTCTGACGAGTGCCACCACGACCGGAGACCTTTGCGCCGGCGGTTAGACAGTCATAGATTGAACCGTTCTGACCTTCGATGATTGTGCCGCCAACATCTTTCTTTAAGAACTTCGCGCGGAAAGCGGGAAGATATTTGCGAGCGTTTGGATCTTCGTAGTGGAGCTGACCTTTACTATACGCGATCAGAAGGTAAGAATCGATGAATTGATTGACACGCTTAAAGAGTTCGTCGGTGTCTTTCTGCTTGTATGAATAGACGGAGGCGTTGGAGAGATTAGCAACGCCTATCTCGCCCAAGATAAAATCGACACAGAAGATTGCGTCAATCAGAGAAGAGAACCCAAACCGGCGCGACTTGAGTATGTTTTCTCTGATTGGCGTAAGCCCCTCGCCATAGTCCTTCAGAATCAGATTGTAGTAGTAGTTCTGGACATCGTTTAATTTCATCGGCACAATCTGGCCGTCAATCGTGGTGATGGTAAAATACTTTTCGATAAAGCCTTTGTAATCAATTATCTTACTCATTTTACAATTTCTCCTTCTCTCACAAACTCACCACCAAAGTTGGCGGAATCGATGTGGAGATTAAAGTTGATATCCGGTGAATCTTTTGGCAGAAGTAGTTTAAGTGCGCGGTCGGAAGCTTTGAGCTGAACATCGAGGTCGTCGAGTGGCTCGCCATTTTCGTCAAACATCAACTCGCCGAATTTCAAATCGCGCTTCTTTGCGACAAGGCCTTTGGCGATCGGAGCGATAGCAGAGCCGAGGGTTATACCTTGTTTCTTTAACTCTTTTTGTAGGGCTTCTTGGATGGTAGGATTCTTTAATTTTCGGGTAGCAACAGTAGAAGCCTGCCTGGGAGTTTTAGATTTGTAAGCTTTAAGAGCCGCTTTCGTCCCGTTGCCGCAGTTTTTCGCATATTCCTTAACGAATTTCTTATCTTTCTCGGGCAAGTGTTTCATTCCTCTCCCTCCAATTTTATGCGCCCATCGCTCCCCCTGTCCACCCCTGACCCCTTTACGAAGTGAGTGACTTCGTAATAGTTGGCATATCGATAAACATCATACACGGAACTCAATTTGCGACGCGTCAATTCTTTTCTGAATCGTTGCCAAGACCTCCCATATTCGCCCTTCTCGGTTCCGAAACGGTGGAAGACAGCGACAAAGCTGGGGGTCTCAACGGTGATGTGGTAGTTGCTACTAAAAATGATTGTCCCCCAAGTGAACTTCCTCTCGGTCATCTTTGGCTTGAATCGTCCCATCCACCACCTCGCAAAACTAATCCTTAATCCCATGGAAATAAGCGGCGATATATTCGTGATCGGTTCTTCGGCGCATGGCTCCGACCTCACTCCACCATGTTTTCTCGATCGTTCTAGTTAGAACACCGGTCAATTCAAACGCACGGATAATGCGGCGAGCTTCGCGCTTGCTCATATAACGACCGACTTCTTTGCCGGAATACCAAACAGAATAATAGACGAACCTGCTTTTACCAGTGAACGCCTCATAGATGACATTAAAAATACCGCTTAACATTCAGCCTCCTTATTCCAACGATCCATCGCTTTTTCGGGGGTATTGAACTTATACGGTTCTTTTAGACGATACCCACACTTCGGGCAGACAACAGCGTAGTTCTTGCGATTGACGCTACCTTTGATATACCAGACCATCATCTCTGGCTTTGCTCCACATTTACACGGAGAGAGTTCGGAGTTATCGAAGCCATCTAAAGCTTTAATCCTACTCATAGACTACCTCTTTTCCATAAGCGATGGCTACTTCATGTTCGATTCGGCAACCACGAGACTTCGCCCACCCTTTCATCATCAGAACCTTGTCGGCGTCATTTAAGAGTTTGATACTCTCGGCCAGATATATGATGGCGTCAGCTGGCCCGAGATTAAGGATAGAATCTATTATCTCCCATCCATCTTTCTTATATGTTTCAACCGCGGCTTCTCGTTCTTCGCGGATAATTCTATCGCTTCGCCCATTCATAGGTTGGCTCACGAATAATCTGTATGACATATTACCTCCTTATAGCTTTCACTGTGAGGAGAGGGTAGTTCCATCTCCTCACAACAGACATATTATTTCCAAGTCAGAGCTTTGACCGCCCACATTTGCGCAGTCTGTGCCTCCGTAATTGCGACCGATATATGACGATTTTTCTGTGCGTCGTTTTCTTCTTTTCTATGGTCGTCTAATAAGTCAATTATCTCTGCGTAAAGAGATTTAACTTTTGCGACTTTTTCATTTCCAGATGGATTGAAGTCAATCCCTACTAGCTGTTCGCCTAATGTTTTTTCTCTCATATTTACCTCCTTTTGGTTATTATTTGGTTGCGGTAGTCGGAGTCGAACCGACCTGTGCGGCGAATGAGGCCGCCTAGCTCACCGGAGCTTTTACCGCATATTTTGGTGTGGGAGGTTGCCGAACTACATCCGACCCACTCCCACATTCCGCACGGTCGTGGCGGCGGGAGTCGAACCCGCTATCCGTTCACCACGATATGGTTTCTGGCCTCGGTTTTTCAGTTATAAGAGCTAACCTAGAAAGGATTAACTGCGACTCTTTTAAGACACCCGTTTAACTTTGTCGTCTGGCGGTCATACAAGACCAGAACAAAGCACCATAGATTTTTAAGGTTTATTTACCCTCGTCTGGATGGAGCATAAACTCCGGCTCGTTGATAGACGAGGTGTCCGAACCATCGTCAATGCCATGTAATGTTTGGTATGCGTTGTAATCTAAATCCATGGCTTTCTTTAATTTGTTGTAGTCTTTACGACTCAGCTCTTTAACCCAAGTCATTGTCTCATCAAACTTGGCGTCCATCCGGTCTTCGTTGAAGAACTCCGGCCCACTTTTTTTCTTTTTCAATAAGAACATTTTTACCTCCTTATTTTTTAATTAAATTGCTTTTACCTCTATTATTGAGACATCACACCTTTGCGATTTCTCTTGTAATCGTAGATATTTCGTGAGAGTTTCCCAATCCGAACGCTCCCACTTATCTTGCGGTTTGGTGAACTCTACCTCACGCTTCTTCTTATGCTTACCGGCAGAATCATCAGTCACGAAATATTCAATCTCGTAGCGATAGCGGATGTCTTTCATTTTTTACCCTCCAATTCCTTAATTGCTAGACCGAGTATGCGACGGATCGCCTTAAAGTCGGGAATCAGTTTCTCTGGGTCGGCGTGCTGGACATCGCAGAGTTTACCTAACGCTTCATAGTTAAGTGGCTCTTCATTCACTCTCTTTTCCCAGAAGCTAATCACCAACCATTTTGCTACACGGACTTCTTCACTCATCTCTCTACTCCACTGATTTGAACTATTGCGCGAGGATGGTCTTTATCTATTCCCATCATCTTGACGCTCAATTCTTGGACAACGTTTACACTGTCGTCAACGATTACCTCGGCCGCAACGAGTGCATCAAGTATGCTCGTTGCTTGGTTATCGAGGTCGCGACGAGTGCGGTCTTTCTGCCATATTTCGATTGTTATTTTTAGCGGTTTTCCATAAGCGGTCGAAATCGGCATAGTCAATGGAAGTGTCGCGCGATGTTGAGCAGAGAACTGTTTGACCATATCGTCTTCCATTTCTTTTGCCCTTTCGCTTGAAACAATCATTGGTCGCTTCGTCCGACGGTTCGTGATAATCCGCTTCGAGTTTTTCTTTGAGTAAATTATTCCGTAATATTTAAGATAAAGTTTCATTTTACAACCTCCCATCTCTGCCAAAAGTTTTTACGCGTCTTATACCGAGCAATCACTCGTCCCATAATCTCGTAATCATATTTAGGCAAGGCGTAAACTACTGTTGTAAACTCGCTAAAGCTCGCTAGTCCAACTTCGCCAGTCCTTATATTTCTAACTTTCTCCATCGCCTAGCTCCTCTCGCCATGCTTTTCTGTTTATAAACTTCAGTGATGGGTAGAAGAAATCTCTTTCCTCGGTGCACATAACATTCTTACGTCCACAACATATACAATCACCTTTCCAGAATGTAGATACTTCGTATGATGGCTTCTTCGGTAATTGTCCAAAGCGAGCAATACAAGTTAGAGCATTACAGGCTAGACCACATCTTCGACATAATCCTTTCATGCTAGTTCTCCTACCTGCGAGGTTGTCTCGAACGCGCATGTTTGGCGCGCCGCCTCATTCAAGGCGAGCGCGTCTCCCACGGTCATATTGTTAAAGTCGAATCTAGTATTGTCCACGGCGAGCCTCCTCTCGTTCTTCGTATGCTTCTTGCGCGTCACGGTTCCACTCGGCGATAAGCTGGTCGGCTTCCGGCACGAGCATATCTTCGATGAAGTCAATGAGGTCAGCGTTCATCGCTTCAGTTTCCGCGTCGTCCATATCTATACCGTTGCCTTCGATGAAGCCATCGAGGAGTTGTTCGGCGAACCCATCAACTACATTCGACGAACAATCATCTCCGCATTTGATGGCATACTCGGCGAGCTTCTCGGCGAGAGTATTCTTGTTTCTGCCACTCAAATCAGCCCAATCATTCCAAAGGCCCCATAGGGTGTCATAGTAAAATGTATGTTCGCCACCAGCCTTCGCTGTTGCCCTGGCCATAATGCGTCCATCTGGGGTGGTGGCTATTGCTACATCAGCCACCTCTCCAAACTCGAAGGCTTCGTCTTGAAAAACAGTTCGTAATTTCATTTCTCAAACCCCTTTCCTTGGTCTAGCCTGTCGCCATAACCGTTGTTAATTAGATATTCTCGAAGCTCTGCGGCCATAGTCAGCACCCACTCGATACCGTGCTTGAGCGTCTGCTTGTTTAGATACGCCACGGCAACGGTGATGTAGCCATCGTCTTTGCGACGCAGGTGATGATTACAGCAGTGATACTCGAATCTTTTAATGTTCGGATAGAGAATCTGGTAGCACTCATGTTGGTATGAGTTCAGATAATCCCCAGCCGGAGTTTTACCGGTCTTATAGTCAATCGCTACATCTCCGTCCAGCACATCCAAAACTCCCGAGAGATAGCACCAATCATTCAGCTTGCGTATCTTCTTCGTGTTTAGCTCGAACTGTGGGGAGATGAGCTTTCGACCACCAAATCTTCGTGGGAGACGGCCATATCTACGAGCCTCTTTCTCCCATGCCGCATGTTTCTTCTTGCCATATTCCATGGCCTCGGTCGGTTCGATTTCGATTCCGGCATAGGGTGCGACGGCGCGATCAATGTCGCCTTTCGCCCAGCTATTCAGAATCGAGTAGCTTACTCGAATCGCACCGTATCCATCATTAGCCATTATTCACCTCGCTTATTCTTATAGTTTTTCTACGCGCTACCTCGGCGATACCCTTCGGAAGTTTGTAGTTCTTGTTGCGGTATTCCTCGATCGCTTTTGAATCGAGCGACCAGACAACCTTCTTCTTCCAGAACTTCTCTCGGTGAATCTTCGCACCACCGGTTTCTTTGAACTTTGCGCCGGAGGCGGAGTAGTTAATCTTAATCTTCGAGCCTTTAAGCCCAGTGAAGTTAGGATTAAACTCGAGAGCCTGGCGTTCGATTTCTGATTCGAGATACTCGATCGCTCCATTTAATTCGCGCCTCATCTCGAGAAGTTTAACGATAGCGTCTTCAGCTTTAGGGTCGAAGATGATGTTTTCGCCACTCTTCTCGAGCTTTAGAATCTCCGCAGAGTTTATCTTTACAATCATGTCTCCACTAGTTGCCATCTTGAACCTCCCCCTCCATTATTTCGTCGGCCATGTCTGCGGCCTCGTCTTTAATCTTTTCTCTCGATTCATCGTCGAGCCTAGGTTTAACAACTGGTCTGCGTTCTTCTACGCCATCGACGCCGAGCGTAAGCTTTCCGACTTCCGCAAGGCTGTCGATTTGTGCGGCCATAGCTAGTCGATTATCCTTCGTGCTAGATGGAAGCATTTTTGCGGCACGCTTCAACACAGTTTTGAGAGCTTGCTGATCCCACCAGTTCGCCCAAGCTGGCGAATCTTTCCCGAAGTTTCGCTTCTTGGTATCTTCACGGATCTTCTCGATTTCTTTCTTCGTCATTACGAAAAATGGTTTTTCACCGTTGGCTAGAACAACCGTGATGTAAGCATGGGTTGCTTTCGAGAAGTCGGTGCGGTCGATATCAAAGTTTGGCTTGTGCGTTAATTTGCGGTCAGTCCCAAATTCGACATCGAATGTATCACCCTCAAATACTATTTCACCATTTATTGACTTGACTTCGCCGGAACGATACGCGAGTTCTTTTAAGCCTTTGTAGCTGATTTGAAATCTCGCCATGCGCCCATGAGTTTTATCATTATATGGCAAGATATATGCGTAGTCTTGCGGCGTATTCGGCATTAGGTCTAGCTGGATACACGCCATCATCGCGATAACAAATGAATCTGGGTTTTTCTCGATGGCTTCCTTGAGTAGTGGGTCTTGCTTCGCTAAAAGCGAAACACGAGCAGCAAACTCTTGGGAACGCTTATCTTTGAAGAGATTTTGCGCGTATTGAGCTACTAGACTAGCCGTCTGTTTTACCGCATTTTGCCCCAAACTTTGCTGTGGCATTTTAGTTAGTTGGTTATTGTTTTCTACCATTTCGCCTCCTCTTTCTTAAATGCTCCGTTCCATGCGAGAATTGCGACGACAACTCCCATCGCTACGAACGGAATCCACCAGAAGCGTAGGTCTTCTACTTCGCCGACAGCGCAGATCCCAGCCGGAATCCCTATGGCAAAGCTTACAGTTTTCTTTAGTTTATTCATTATTGCTCCCTTCCTACTCGGCAGGCCTCGCAGTTTTTGGTCTTGCCGAGTAGAATAATTTAATTGATATTAGCTGGCTCCCGATGATTTTTGTTATCTCGCCCCTCGTTAATCGTTGAGGCGGCGCAGTTTCCGTCATCGGATTTGTAAAGCCTATGAGGACAAAACTTATAAATTGGACTTGAAGTTTCACCCTCAATTAGCATTAAAAATAGGCCAGTTATACTGACCTATCATGTAAGATTTTTTCGTGCTATAATTATATTATGAAAAAGATGCCGATCGTGGCGCTTGTCGGACAGACAAACGCAGGAAAATCCAGTATCCTGAACCGGATGGCTCGCAAGAATATCGCTATTGTGGCCCGCGAAGAGGGGACCACACGTGATAATGTGATGGCGACCATCGACGACAGGTTTATTTTGGTTGATACGGCTGGACTAAAGGATCCGTCGGATGATTTTGAGGCCTCGATTCAGGAGCAGATCACTGACGCGATTGAGTCGGCGGACGTGATTTTAGTGACTCTTGATTCGGCGAAATACTTTGACCACCGTGATGCTAAAATCGCGAAGGATGCTCTAAGGTCTGGTAAGCCAGTCTATCTTGTACTTAATAAGTGCGATCTTGGCGAATCTCTCCCGATTACGGAATTTAGGGCGCTTGGTATTGCGCCAGAGAAGATTTACTATGTCTCAGCTACGACCGGACAGGGCATCGCGAAGCTTAAGGATGAGATTGTGAAGAATCCGGAGATCACGAAGAGTCAAGTGAAGACCGAGGATCCGTCCCTTAAGGTCGCCTTGATTGGCCGACCAAATGTTGGGAAATCATCACTTTTTAATACCCTTGCGAAGAAGCAGCAGGCGATTGTGAGCTCGAAACAGGGAACGACTCGCGACATTAACCGTGTCCAGATTAAGTATAAGGGTCGCGAAATTGAGATACTAGATACTGCTGGACTCAGGAAGCCAGGGAAACGAGAGGTCGGGATTGAAAAATTTAGTGCGATTCGGACCTTGGCTGCGATTGAGGAATCGGACATCTGCTGTCTCTTAGTCGATTCGACCGAGCCCCACAGTAAGCTTGATCAGACTCTTGCCGGGCAGATTGTCGAGGCTGGCAAGGGGATAATCATGGTCGTAACTAAGACCGACCTGCTCGATGAGACGGTTCCGACGAATTTCTTTGGTGAAGAGAATATCGGGAACAGGACTGCGGCTGATTTCTTGATCGATGCGCTTGAGAAAGATTTTGATTTTCTGCCATACGCCCCAGTACTACTGACGAGTTCTGAAACCGGACAAAACGTTACGCAGCTTTTCGAGCTGGCTCTTGAAATTGATGAGAACCGTCATATCGAAGTGAAGACTTCGGAACTGAACAAGATTCTAGGTGACGCGATCATTTCGCATCCACCGGCAGGGCTGAAGAATACCCACCCGAAGCCTAAATACATCGTCCAAACCGATACTTGTCCACCTTGGTTCGTGGTACATGGCCGCGAGATGGAATTACTCCACTGGTCCTGGAAGAGGTTCTTAGAGCGCAAAATCCGAGAGAAATACCCTTTCGTCGGTACACCGATCATGTTCTCTTTTAGGAATGAGAAGAAGTCATAGGTATTTTTCTGTTTTTTTGATATAATTGTGATGTGGGCGATGGGCCCATTTTTGTTTAGGTGGCTATCGAGGGTGTGCGAAATCACCCTGACACCTAGAAGTACTTTTAAAAGGAGGTTTTCAATGAGTAAGAATGGCAAAAACAAGCGACGTGGCTACAGAGGTAGCAAGTCCCGTGATGAGCTAATGGAGAGGCAGCAGAAAAAAGAAATTCTTGCAGCGAATCGTGGAGATGTCGAAGAACCGTACAATGAGGCGGTTCCAGAAATGTTCCCGGTAGGGGATGCAATCGATGATCTGTATGAAAAAATGGATGAGTCTCCGAAGAACGATGCTCCACAGAAGTGGTATGTACTCGACACGAATCTGATTTTGTCATGCGTTGACGTGTTGTATGATCCGGACGACGAGAACTGGCGTGAGCCTTTGAATTTTCGGCCGTATCTCGGCAATGCTCATCTGATTATCCCTGAAGTCGTCTACGATGAACTTGATCACATCAATAAGGGAAAATCAGCTCTGAGAGTCGTGGCAAGGATTGCGATTGCTAGACTGGAGAAGTTTTTTGCAAATTCGAGTAGTTCGATGGACAATCTGATGAATCTGAAATGCCCGGTTCCAACCGGATGGAAGAATCAGACAATTTCAAAACTTCCACTGCATCGGGATTTTGAAAAATGTCTCCCCTGGGTTCCGCCTGAAGATGACCATGACGGCTGGATTGCGGTAACCGCACTGGCCGCATCGATGATTCGGAGGGGCCACAAAGTCGACGGAAGCGAGCCGATTCACCGAATGATAAACCGAACAGCCCACGACGATGATGCAATTCTGCTTTCGCAGGATAAACACATGCGTGGGAAGGCCCAGAAATACACCGTGAAGGCGCAGACCTATAGTTTCAAGAAGCGTCGGCCGTATACTGGTTGTCGAGAGCTGACTGTGCCGGTGGAGATGTTTAATCGGTTCTACTACGAGGAACAACTGTCGGGGGCAGACTTCGAGAAGTATTTCCCGAAAGAGCCGCGATTGGTGGCGAATGAATACATCATCATGAAGCCGGAAGGAGATGAATATCCCCGTCCGTACTTCATGGCGAATATTCCGTTTGCCAATATCGCAAGGTATCACAAGGAGAACGGGATGCTCTATCCTTTGCGTTTTATGAAATACGAGGGAAGGGAGCCGCTGAATGCTGGTATTGCGACGTATTACGATGCACTGAATGACGACAAAATCCACGTTATCTGTGTGACCGGTCGGGCTGGAGTCGGTAAAACTTACCAAGCTGTACACCATGCGATTGATGCGGTTATGCACGGTAAGTATAACCGGATCGTCGGAATCGTTTCGACTACCGGCGAAAATCCTCTTGGCGCCCTGAAGGGGACCGAGAAGGATAAAATGGAGCCGTTGGTGAGATTCTGCAAGGATGCTATCCGGGCATATCTGGAGAAGAAACCGGAATTCCGGGAGAAAAGAAACCAGATGCGGAGAAGGGGGTTTTCGGAATTTGACATCGAGGTGGACGATGGCTACTATTCAGAAAGCAGCCAGAAGAAGTCCAAGAAGGCGAAGAAGAAAGAAAAAGACTCCAAGGATTACTACCCGAGCAAGGATGAGAAGAAGAATCTCGAAAACACTAAAGTTGTGAGAATGTCCTACAACAAGTGGGTTGAGGGCGAAGTCGACAAGATTTTCGATAATTTCTTCGAGTTCTACCTGTACGAACAGATTGCGGGGCGGAACTTCCCGGATTCTTTTATTTTTATCGACGAAATCCAGCGGATGAAGATCGATGAGACCTTTACTTCGATTACGCGTCTGGCGGAAGGCTCTAAACTGGTGGTCTGCGGTGACGTAGCCCAGAATCTCGATAACTCGCCGGAAAAGAAGATGCGAAACGGTCTGAGTTTCACACGACTTCTCTACTATGATTGGGAAGGCTGCGCGAACATTCATCTGACCGAGAACATGCGTCACGATGTTGCGGATGTTGCGAATCGTAACTACACCAGAGCCCTCTACGAGATGGGATTGATCTAGGGGAAACCTAGTCATCTAATAACCTTTTTCGCTTGTTGCTCAAAAAACCAAGCACATTTATGGAAGATGCCCCGCGTTGCGGGGTATTTTTCATGGGTTAGAGCTTGCGATTCATGCGGAGATGGGGGTCGGTTGAGCATTTATAGTTGGCAGAGGTGGCCTGTTCTGGTCCCTTGGGACTAGGTTTTTTAGGTGTTTCTGGTATAATTAGACCATGAAATTAGTTGTTGGTCTAGGAAATCCAGGGGCGCGATATAATTTTACTCGGCACAATACGGGCTTTCTTGCGCTGGATTTTTATTTTAAGGTTAATGGGGCGAGTTGGGGGGAGAAAACGCGTCTCGGGGCGATTTCTGGCCGTATAGACGATGTTTTGTTTATTAAACCACAGGAATTTTACAACGATTCGGGGCGAGCGGTGAAGGCTTATATGAATTACTATAAAATCCCGGCATCGGATATCTTGGTGGTCTGCGATAATTTTGATCTGGAATTTGGCAAAGTGAGATATCGCTCCTCGGGGGCGACTGGCGGAAATAACGGGCTTAAATCCATCGACCAGACACTCGGAACTTCTAACTATCCGCGTGTGAGAGTCGGGACGAGCAATGAGTCGGTTCGTAGTAGGGTTGGCGATGTGGACTTCGTGCTATCGAAGTTTACACCAGAGGAGAAATCGCGCCTACCAGAGGTTCTTCGCGAGGTTTGCGAGAAGATTGATGAATTCATTCAGGGGTAGGTCACGCTGAGCTTGAGGGAGGTTTATTATTGGCTTATACCAGGGCCCAGTTGTTGGCGCCAAGAGACCGAAGACGCGACTTGATTTCGAGCATGGTGATTGCTTCATTGAACACCTCTGGTGGGAGATGGGATTCTCTCATGATTTCTTCACCTGAGCGGCAGCCCTCGGCAATCGACTGGAGGATCTTGGTCTCAACATCGTTATCGCCGAGGAGCTTCTGCCTCCTGGCGCGGCGATGGTTCTGGACGGATTCTTCAGGGAAGAGGAAATTGGTGATGTCCCGTGGCTCGGTGTAAGGGGCTGCACCCTGTCTTATGAGCTTGTTGCACCCCTGAGAGTATGGATTTGTGATGTTGCCTGGCACTGCGAAGACTTCTTTGCCTTGCTCTAGAGCTTGGGCCGCAGTATTAAGCGAGCCAGAGCGCTCAGCAGCCTCGACGACCACTACGGCGTCTGAAAGACCTGAGATCAGGCGGTTCCGATAGAGGAAGGACTGGGTGTAGCTGATTTTACGCTTGATGAATTTGCTATGCGCGGTCTGGCTGTCGTAGGCCACCCACTTCGTGCCATCCCAGCCGGCTTCACCAGGGGCGAGCGGGGCCTGGAGCTCGTCGGTGGGGGCGTATTCAGAGATGATGGCACCACCACTATCGATAATTTCCTTCGCGAGGGAAGTGTGAGCAGTTGGCTGAATCTTATTGATGGGGCTGCCGAGTACCGCGACAGTCACGCCGCCAGCATCCAAGCAGCCACGATGACCGATTGAGTCGATCCCGTAGGCTAGCCCTGAGACGATGACTACTCCCTGCTTGGCGAGCTCGTAGGCGAGCTTATAAGCGACTTCCTCGCCGTATTTCGTGCTATGCCTAGAGCCGACGATCGCGACAGTCTTCGGACGACGACCTAGGCTAGAATTTGGGGTGATTTCTGATTTTGTTTCTGACACATTTTCTGGTATTTTTCCACAGGAATACAATATTTTAGGCGTAAGCGCAATGGTGTTTAATACCTCTGTAAAATTGTGCTCTAGGGGTGATAAATGGTTGATTTTTGCAAAAAAGTTGGTAGAAAGTGTTGACATAATATCTCCTGTGTGATATAATAAAGACAGTTGGAGCCCAAAAAAGCTCCACACCGCACCTAAATAAATTATAATTTCAGCTATACTACTCCTAGTGTAGCAGAAGTTGCGAGCTTTTGAAACCCTTTCGGGCTTGGAATTTCTTCATGGTTCCTAGTTTATAAGTATTACCTCCACTTTGAAAGGATCCTTTCGAAGGCTTAGCAATCCCTCTAACCGGCGGGCCCCAATTTGTGTGAGGTGGGTTACGCTCCGGGGTTCACCCGGTATAGTAGTGAAGCGTTAGAGGGCCAAAATACCCTCAGGTGATGCCCACCCTTACCTGAGGGTTTTTTGATGCTTATACTACTTAAGCAATGCGCACTTGATGTGCTGGCATGACCCCTATTTCGGAAGAACCATGCTTATGGTACAATTTAAGTATGGAAGGAAAATCTGAGGACTTCGAACATCGGTCGGAGGCAAGTGCATCTTCAAAATCAGAGGACGCGAAATCGGAAGCTGACACGAGGACGAAAAATAAAAAACGCAGAATTATTATCGCTATAATTATAGCTCTTGGCGTTATTTGTCCTATTATCTTAGGTATTATCGGATTTTGGAATTTCCTGTTGTTTTCTTTTGTGGGTCAGGGCGTGACCACTGGACATGGCACCAAATTGGCCTCTGATGAACAGATGGCTTTCTTTGCTAGCCAGAAATACGGCAAAGCGTCTGTCCGCGGGAGCGAAACCAACGAAGATAACACGAAGACCACCTTCTATATGGTTGATGATGGGTGCGGGTTTGAATATATTTGCTCTAGCCTTGAACAGCGTTTTTGTATCGACGCGACCTGTTCGGACAGGTACTACGAGCAGAAGAGCTGCGATTTTGATGCGAAGTATCGAGATTATGTCCGTAATAAGATAGATGATGACGAGCGCATCGAGGTGGACAGGGGGCAGGGAAAATTTCACTTTATGTATTTTTCTTTTAACTCTGCGGAGGAGGCTCTGTCGAAAGGCCCGGAAAAGACAAAAAAGATTAAGCAATACGACGTTAAAAACAGGTTAGATAACGACACGATTGGCTTGTATATCGGAGATAGTTATTATGGGGAATGTCGAGTTGGTGGCGGCTGTGAAGATAAATATGAGGCCGAGGTGGACCAAGAGCTGTACTCGGCGTTACGCGTTTTCGGCTGCAAACCAACGGTGACAAATGGGAACTGCACGGAAGAAGATGTGGTCTACCGATATTATGAGTTGCGCCCCTATAAAGAAATTGAGGGCCTTCAACTTGATTGGATAGTGAATAAGAAGGAGGGGATTTCCGAAGACGACCTTGCGGTGCTTTATTATTATGATTTTAGGGGGAAGACTTATTTTGTAACCGGGGTTGAAGTAGATATACCTGGAGGAACGCCGCTTTATAACCCGGATCGACAATACGCAATAAGGACACATTTTTCCGACTACTTGATTGAGAAGAATAGGGATTAGTGTATGATACCGTAATGCGGCCACCCAATATGCTTATGTTTGACGTGTATGGTATTATATAATATATGGCGAAAAATTTGGTAATAGTAGAGAGCCCGGCGAAAGCGCATACGATCGAGAAATATCTCGGATCGGATTTTAAAGTCTTGGCTTCTGTTGGACACATCAGGAAGGATACCAAAGTCGATAAGTCCACGTTTGACGTGACGTACGAGATTGACCCTGGGCATAAATCTATTATCAATGAACTGAAAAAAGAAGCAAAAGCTGCCGATAAAATCTGGCTTGCGACCGATGAAGACCGCGAAGGAGAATCGATTTCTTGGCACCTTTTGGAAGTATTGAATCTCCCGAAAAATACCGCCAGAATTACTTTTCACGAGATTACGAAGCCGGCGCTTGAAGATGCGATCAAGAATCCTCGCGCGGTTGATATGGATATGGTTTCGTCGCAACAGGCTAGGCAGACCCTTGATATGCTTGTGGGTTACGACTTGTCAGACATCGTGCGCCGCAAGGTTCCTGGCGCCATCTCTGCTGGTCGCGTGCAGTCGCCAGCTCTACGTCTGATCGTTGAGCGCGAAAAACAGATCGAGAAATTTGACTCGAAATCAACCTTCAAGGTCAGTGGGAATTTTACCCCTGCTGGCAGGGTTCAGGCCGCCCAATCAAGCCCTAAGTCCGGGGAGGGCACTACGTTTACCGCTAAAGGTGAAGTGGTGGTTTTCGACGGATTCCTTAGGGTCTATGGCAAGAGTAAGGACCTGGAGCTCCCGAAGCTTGCGAAAGGAGACATTGTGTCCCTAGCGGAGCTGACCGCGAGACAGACTTTCGCGAAGCCTCCGGCCCGTTACACTGAAGGGTCACTCGTGAAGAAGCTCGAGGAGCTGGGGATCGGGCGTCCGAGCACTTATGCGTCTATCATGACTGCGATTCAGGCCCGTAAATACGTCGAGAAGGGCGAGTCAGAGGGACAGGAGCGGGAGGTTGTCGAACTGAAAGCTATCAATGATGGCTCTGATAACTCAGCGTTCGCCGCAACGTATGACGGGGAAGCATTAGAAAACGAGCAGGATGCTAAGAATCTAATGGAGTCTCTGGCGAAATCTAATTTCGTCGTGACTGAAGTTGAAGAGACTGAGGGTTCCAAAGCTAACCCGACACCGTTTACGACCGCTGCTTTACAGATTGAGGCGAACTCCAAGCTCGGGTTCTCTTCACGCACCACGATGAGTGCCGCACAGGGGTTGTACCAGGCCGGTTTAATCACCTATCACAGAACTGACTCACTAAATCTCAGCTCTCAAGCCATTGCTGCTATCTCGAAATACATCGAAGGGAACTTCGGGCCGAAATACTTGAAGGTGAGGCATTTTAAGACTAAAGACGCGAGCGCACAGGAAGCGCACGAGGCGATTCGCCCAACCGATGTCTCAAGGACCTCGGCGGGGAAGAATGACTACGAGAAAAGGCTTTACCAGCTGATCTGGGCACGCACTGTGGCGACCCAGATGGCTAACGCGAAAGTTATGAAAACTACCATCCATATCGCGCCGATTGACGCCGCCACCGCCACTAGTGCGAAGATCGTAAAGACTGCCGTAAAAGAGAAATATGGTGCGAATAAAGGTAAGCTCATCCCAACCCCGATTGGCGAACTGGTTTCTGGGTTTTTGACGGATAATTTTAAGAATATTGTTGATTATAAATTCACTGCGAACATCGAGAAGGATCTGGACCTTGTCGCGGAGGCTAAGCTTGAGCGTGTGAAGATGCTGAAAGACTTCTATGGCCCATTCCACGATACTGTGCTCGTAGCTAACGGAGTCGAGAGATATAATAACTCTCGTCTACTTGGTCACCATCCAGAGAGCGGCCAGCCGATTTATGCGAAAGTCGGGAAGAATGGAGGGTTCATCCAACTTGGCGACAATGAGAAGGAGTCGGGCGAGAAGCCTAGATTCGCCCCTCTACCGAAGAGGAAGACCGTGAAGAGCGTGAATCTCGATCAGGCGCTGGCTCAGCTCGCACTGCCGGCGCTGCCGCGCCTACTAGGCAAAGCGCCAGATGGTACGGAGCTCATCTCTGCAAACGGGCCATTCGGTCCATATCTGAAGGGCGGCAAATATAATATCCCAATGAAGGACCTCGACCCTTATACCGTTTCTCTCGAGGAGGCTCTGCCATTATATCAGGCTAAGATCGACTCAATTATCGCCGACTGGGGCGAAATCATGATCATTAATGGGGCCTATGGACCTTATGTGAAGGGGCCAGGACGACGCAATAATGTCAAGATCCCGAAGGAGCAGGACCCGAAGAAGATTACCGAGACTGAGGCCAGGGAAATGCTCGAGAACAAACCGAAGACTACTCGGCGAGGAGTTCGTGGCGGCAGGAAGTCTTCTACTAAAGCCTCAAAAGCGAAGTCCACTAAGTCGAAGTCGACCAAGGCTAAGGCTACTAAGTCTAAGACGAAATAAATCTTATATCATTTTTGGTTGTTTTTGAATATCACGAAGCCATATTTTGCTTGAAATGTTTATGGTTTAAAAACTTTTTTTCATTTTTGTAAAAAATGTGCTACAATTGTAGTGAGAGATATTATAATTCATAGTTGACACAGTCTTATTTTTATGATATTATAGTGTTGAATGACAATATTAACTGGGGTGGATTAAAGAAAGGTAACGATGGAGCAAAACGCGGAAATTCTGAAAAAAGCAATACAAGGCAGTCTAAAAATCATCGAGCAAGACCGCGAAAAAGAAATCATTTCTCGACGTTTTGGGTTGAACGGTAGCCGTGAAACTCTTGAGCAGATCGGCGAAATGCTCTCAATTACCCGGGAACGCGTCCGACAGCTCGAGAAGGCAATCCTGATTCGCTTGCAAATCTCTGCAGAAGACAACCAGATTCCTGAGCTCTCTGCAGCCGAGAAACTTCTAGTCCGAAATCTTATCGAAATGGGGAGGGTCGCTAAGATCTCTGAACTCGCTGATAAAGTCTACAACCAGCCTTCGACCGCGTCTCAACAGACCGGTATTCATTTTATTGCGACTTTTTCAAAAAGCTTAACTGTGGTGGACGAGAACGACAAGTACCACGCTGCAGTCGGAATTGCTGATTACGGCAATAGTCTCGAGATTCGAACTCGGGTTGATGAAATCGTCAAGACTATCAAGGAAAACAAGAAGCCTATGACGCTGGAGGAGCTCGACGAGAAGCTTGATTACGAACACCCAGATTATATCAAGGCTATGGCATCAATCTCGAAGCTACTAGCTTCACTAAACGGCCAGTGGGGTCTAGCCAAGTGGCCTTCAGTTAATCCGAAGAATATCCGCGATAAGATTTTCGTGATTCTTGAGGCTAAGAAGGAGCCTATGCACTTCTCAGATATCGCTAAAGAGATCAAGGAGTCGAATTTCAAGCGAAAGAATGTGACCGTTCAGGCTATCCATAATGAATTAATTAAGGACACTCGCTTCGTCCTAATTGGACGCGGAATTTATGCTCTATCATCCTGGGGATACAAGAAGGGGACCATCTCGGATATCATTAAGTCTATCTTGGAGAAGTCTGAGACCCCTCTCACTAGGGAAGAGATCGTGAAGCAAGTTCTGCGAGTACGCAAGGTCAAGGAAACGACTATTTTACTAAATTTGCAGAACAAGAAACTATTCAAGAAAGTAGATAAGAATCTATATACACTAGCTTAATATATGATAGAATTATAGTATGGAAGCGATTATACATTTTATTTTAATGCCGATATTCTGGATCCCGGTAGTGGGTATTTTGGCTTTTTTGACTTATAAGAATTATAAGAAGCTGAATAAACTGAAAGTTCTGAATATTGATTCGGTGTTGCTGATGCTCGAAATTCCCCGCACGAATGACAAGAAGGAATTGGCTGCCGAGCAGCTGTTTGCGTCGCTTCACGGAATCCTGCGCGACAAGCAGGAGCTCCGAAATTCTGGTGGCATCCAGGAGCATTTGTCGTTTGAAATCGTCTCGACTGCTGGGCAGATTCGTTTCTACGTCTGGGTACCAAAGGTGCTGCAAAGCTTCGTGGAAGGGCAGATTTACTCCCAATACCCGACCGTCCAGATTTATAAGATGAACGAGGATTACGCCGATGAACGCAAGAAATATCCAGTAAACTACATGTCAGAGCTGGGGCTCGTCGATAATGAGGCTTTGCCGATTAAAACTTTCGAGAGCTTCGAGGTAGATCCGCTAGCCGGTATCACCGGTACCCTAGCGAAGCTAAATCCTGATAACAGCGAGGAGTTATGGGTGCAGATCTTAACCCGTCCGATCCCTGACGACTGGCATAAGGACACCACTGATAAGTGGATTAAGCGAGTCAAGGCCGGCACGAAATCACTATTTATGGGTTCAGGGGTTGATTGGTCGTGGTTTTCTGAGGTGATTTTGGCCCTGTTTCGTCCTCCAGCAGGCGGGACAAATTCTGAGGTGAAAGTTGAGTTATCAGAAAGAGACAAGACCCGCGTGGCGAAGGCTGAAGAGAAGGCCACTAAGCTCGGCTATGAGGTGAAGATTCGTCTGGCTTATCTTGGTCAGAATGAGACCGATGCGAAGCTCAACATGCAGGCACTGGTCGGAACATTCAAGCAATACAACTCGACCAACCTTAATGGCTTCAAGCAGCTAGGCGGGAGTTTTAATAAAGAAGACCTCGATGCCTATAAGGTTCGCCAATTCTCGAACCGTGGCTTTATTCTTAATATTTCAGAATTGGCGTCGGTCTACCATCTGCCGCATACTTCGGTTGAGACACCGAATATCGTCTGGGCGACTTCGAAGACTGCTGAGCCACCGGCAAAGCTCCCGGTACTTACCGGCGAGCAGTCGGTCGATGAGAATATCTCCGCGTTCGGCCTGACGAATTTCCGAGGGATTAATCACCAGTTCGGTTTACTGCGCCGTGATCGTTCTAGGCACGTCTACATTATCGGTCAAACTGGGGCAGGGAAAAGCGGCCTGCTCGAGCTTCTAGCATTATCTGACGTCTTCTATAACCAAGGCTACTGTATTATTGACCCGCATGGTGATTTTGCAATCAACAATCTGCGCTTCGTGCCAGAATCTCGCGTGAAGGATGTGGTTTATTTCAATCCTGCAGACACTGCTTTCCCTGTTGCATTTAACCCCCTCGAGGTGAGTGACCCGGCGAAGAAGCCGAATATCTGTTCCGAGGTGATTGGGGTGCTTAAGAGGATGTTCGGTGATTCTTGGGGCCCAAGACTCGAGCATATCTTGCGCTATACCCTTCTGGCTCTGCTTGATCGACCTTCGACGACCCTGCTCGATATCTCAAGACTTCTGACCGATAAGGATTTCCGTAAAGAGACTTTGGAATACTGTAAGGACGTGACGGTTCTGCAGTTCTGGAAGCATGAATTCGGTCAGTGGAATGAGAAGCAGGTCAATGAGTCGATTGCGCCAGTCCTTAACAAGGTTGGGGCGTTCACCGCTAACCCAATCATTCGTAATATCATTGGTCAACCAAAGTCGTCTTTCGATATCCGCAAAATTATGGA
The DNA here is from genome assembly GCA_045636645.1 of Candidatus Nanosyncoccus sp. Lineage (GTDB taxonomy): Bacteria > Patescibacteriota > Saccharimonadia > Saccharimonadales > Saccharimonadaceae > Nanosyncoccus. Next base: position 16,315 of record JAZTXX010000022.1, on the reverse strand, counting down.
TGAGGGTAAAATCCTCGTTGTGAACCTCTCGAAGGGTCTGATCGGCGAAGACAATGCCGGCATCCTCGGCTCGTTCCTCGTAACGAAGGTCCAGCTTGCAGCGATGTCTCGCTCGGATATCCCAAACGTTGCAGACCGTCGCCCATTCTATCTGTATGTGGACGAGTTCCAGAACTTTGCCACTGATTCGTTCTCAGTGATTCTCTCTGAGGCCCGTAAGTACGGCCTGAACCTTACCGTTGCCAACCAATACGTTGCGCAGATGACTGATTCGGTGCGTGATGCGGTATTCGGCAACGTCGGTACCACCATCTCGTTCCGTGTCTCGGCCGACGATGCCCCGATTTTAGTCAAGCAGTTCGAGCCGACGTTTGAGGAGTCCGACATTATCCAGCTTAACAACCGACATTTCGTTATCTCGATGATTATTGGCGGCGAGAAGGTTCCTGCATTCTCCGCCACTACGCTCTCGATCCCTGACACACCAGCTGATAATTTTGATGCGATTATCGCTCACTCGCGCGAATACTATGCACGTCCAAGGATGGAAGTTGAACACGAGATTCGTGAGACTATCGAGCAATCTGATAAATACAAGAAGGAGCTATCCGATTCTGGGCGTCAGGTGGATCCCCGTTTGGTAATAGACTCGTCCGAGGTGCCAGTGTTTAAGCCTGTCAGGCAGCCTGATTCTGGTCGTAAGCCTAGCCGCCGAACCGAACAAAAACCGAACTACAGACAGCCGACTCCTCAAGGCGACTTCAGGAGGCAGGGCCTTAGCCCTAACGCCGCCGAAGGGAAGGACCGAATGGGCCTGAAGGATCTGGCCAAGCTCGTAGCCGAGCACCAGGTCGTATTCCCGTCGGAACAGAAGACGGCGAAAGAGGGAACTAAGACCTCTTCGGAGCCCGCAAAGCCTAAGAAAAGCGAAGCTAAGGCCTCTTCCGATTCAGCTAAGCCCAAGAATACCGTGAGCACTGCTAAGACCTCTAGCGAGCCGAAGAAAGGCGCAGGGAAGAATGACCACAAGAAGCCCAAGAACGAGTCGAACAGTATCCGTAAGGGCAAGAAGCGCTTCGACAAGAAGAAGCCTGCTATCGATGTAGATAAGTATCTGGGGCCATCTAATGCTTCTACCCCTGTTGATGGGGCGATTAAGTCTGCCTCGACTATTCGACCTGAGCCTTTCTCTACCCCTGTAGTTCCCTCTGGTCACGACGGTTCTGCTAGTGCCCCAACAGTCCACCCGAAGATTGAATACAGGGAAAAAACAGGGGTAAAATTAACCCCTTCACACCAGCCGATTTCCCTGTCCACCCCTGTTCAACGAATTGATGAATTCGAGAATAAGGATGTCTCAGCAGACGGATTTCTAGCTATAAAGCATTAAAAAAAGACCCCAGGATAATATAAGCGGCCTGGGATTTTTTTGAAAATGAAACGGGAATTAAACAAGCAAAAAAATAAAATCCGGACTGGACGTAAATTATAGGAGATTTGGGTCGACACGTGGATTGTGATTTTAGCATAAGCTTAATGTCGTACAATACGGATTTTAGGACATTACGCATATGGCTATTAGACGGTTAAGTTATCGTCTGTGAAGGGTGAATATTTCTGGGTGGGCGGGAATTGTCCTGTAAACATAATTCTCCACGGGATTGTTTCAATAATTCCAGACCCCACAACAACCCTTGAGGCTTATCGTTAGAGCTACCTAAGACTTGGGTTTCTACGCTTAAATTTAAGCCTAAAGCCTTCGTGCGGGCGGATCTCTGCACGTATTAAAATTCATCAATCAGCTGAATACAGAGTCGATACGAGAACTCAATAGAAACTTCAGGTCGAATCAAGGCGCCAAAACCCTTCGTAAATCCGGCTTCAATTGAGCGATTCTGGAGCGAATTTTGGAGTTTATAACGTCCACCCCTGTAAGGCCTGGTTTTTGGCCGGATTTTTGGCTCAAAAATTTAAATTTGACATTTCCCCGTTTTATTTCCCTTTTTGCTATTTTCCCCTGTTATTTTCCATAGTTTTTCCCTGCGCTGTGTTTAACGGTGCTTGAATTTCCCGAACAAAAACCGAACAGGAGGAGGAAACGATAGAATTATTCTGACCCCTGTTAATTCCCTGTCCATCAGAGGTCGTATAGACTATTTCCAGTAAGCTTTGCCGTCGATACGAACGTCGATATAGGAGTAGTCAGTGATATCCTTATCCTTAAGGTAGCGGATCACCCGGTCCGCGTCTTCTGTTGTAACGCCTGCGCCACGGTCAGTGACAGTCTTGATGAAGCCTGGGTGGTCACTAATGTAGAAGTCGACCTCACGGACGCTGCTGGAGGGGATGACGGCCTTAGTTGGCTGATAACCGTAGAATTTTAAGCCTGATTCAACCTGTCCAATGTATTCTTTCATGCGAGAAGTGATTTTGCCGCCAGTTGCCGAGGCTGATTCGTCGACAATCTCGATGGTTGGCTCGAAACTTATCGGTGCATCGTTGGTAATGACCGGCTCCTCGTCGCGATGGCTAGAGACGAAATTAATGCTAATCACAATCAAAACAACAATAATACCAAGGAAGACGAGGCTCGAGATGAGGACCCTAGAGGTCTGCTTGCGCTTATCCTTCTTACGAGCGGCTTCTCGTTCGTTGGCGGTCTCGAGGCGCTCCCTTTTCTCGCCGATAGTACGACCGAGGCGGAGAGTTGAATTCCGGTTGAGTTTTCGTCTGGCGAGCTGTGGGGCAGGGCGAGGATTCTCCTCTTGGGGCTGCTCTACGAGCTTGGAATTATTCAGTTTAATCCTCTTCCCCACCCTATACCTCCCCTAGGATAATCTCGGCAAGACGCTCAGCTGAGTCAGGGCGAGCTTCCTTATGGAGATTGTCTGCCATGTCGGCGCGTACACGTGGAGATTTGACTAAGTGGCGAATTTCCTCAAGAAGGCGCTCTGGCTTCTCAACCATCTTCATATCCGTAACAACTGAGGCGGCCTCAAGCTCCTTTAAGCGATTGGCGTTCTTGACCTGGTGACTGCCCGGAAGGCGCTCAAATGGCACCAGGACGACCGCTTTCTTCAGGGCTGCAAGCTCGGCGATCGTGGTTGCTCCGGCACGTGAAACGACGACGTCTGCGGCACCCATCAGTTCACTCATCGTCGTGTTGAATTCCCACATGCGGAAGTTCGATTCGAGGTTTGCTTTTTCCCAGTTCTCGTACTTCTTGAGGTCAATCATGTTCTCGTAGTGCTTGCGACCAGCTACTAGCCCCACAGATGTAAACTTGAGGAGCTCTGGCAAGATTGCTCTGGTAGCTTCGTTGAGATTCTCTGAGCCCTGAGAGCCGCCAGTGATCACTACGAGTGGTTTATCCGGGTTAAACGAGAAGGCTTTCTTGAGGGAGAGCTGCTTGGTCGGGCTGACAGACTTAAATTCTGGTCCGACCGGGATGCCGGTCCAGACGTAGTTCGGATGCGCCTCTAGGGTCTCTTCTGGAAGCGGCATACCGAAGGCGACCTTCGTGGCCTTCTTCATCAGGATGCGATTGGCGAGTCCGGCCACAGCGTCAGATTCGTGGATGATGAACGGGATCTTAAAGCACTTAGCGGCTAGTCCAACCGGTAGGCAGACGAAGCCTCCTTTTAAGAAGATGACGTTCGGCCTGGTTGACTTCTTGATGAGGCGGAAAAATGCCGTAAAAAGCCCTGCGATGAACCCGAGAAAACCAAGAAAATTCCCGATGATTAAATCCTTCAGAGTGATATCGAAATGGGTGAAATAGTCCTTGAACTTCCAGTTGGCGTAGCGATGGAATTTCCCGGCCGGAATGCGACGAACCCTGATGTATGGGGTCTTCTTATGGCGGACCTCCTCGCCCCAAGGGACACCGATCTCCGTAGTGAGCTTGGTGACGTTCTTGTAATACTTAAAGTCTGTCCAAAAATCAACCTCTGCGCGGGGTTTCTGTGCTAATATTTCACGAATTACGGCGACGGCTGGAGTGATATGACCCCCGGACCCCCCGCCGACTACTAATATTCTCATCCTTAATTACCTCTCTACTAGTATAACACGAAATCTGTAAAACCATGCCAATCGCGAAGGCGATAAAAATCATACTGGTCCCACCATATGAGATGAGCGGGAGGGTGATACCTGTGACTGGGACTAGACCGGTCATTGCCATGATGTTTACTGCGACGCCGGCGAGCACCCATGAGAACACTCCGACGGTCACAAGTTGATCATTATCGTCACTGGTGTACTCGGCGACTTTAAGCATGCGAAGAAGTATGGCTGAGAATACTATTAAGACTAGGAATAGTCCCACAAAGCCGAAAGTCTCACCGAGGATCGCGAAGACAGAGTCGTTGATCGATTCTGGGAGGTAGCCTGTGGCCTGAATCGAATTGCCGATGCCGACCCCGAAGAATCCACCGGTGCCGATTGCGAGCATCGCGTTGTCTACGTGGTAGGTTGAGTCTGACGATTCGGCTCCGGTTAAGGTAGCAAGCCAGGCGTCAACGCGCTGCATGCGATGGCTGGACGTGACTACTGATCCGACTGCGACTAGCAACACGAATGCCAGCATGAGGAAATAATGCTTCGCTGGGACGCCTGAAACAAGGACCATCGCGAAAATGATTGAGATTAGCGTTACGCCCGTCCCGAGGTCGCCCTGTGCGATGACGACGAGAAAGAGAGAGATCGCGCAGACGATAAATAACGGGAGCCAGAACTCCTTCCATTTACCAATGAGCCCTTCTTCCTTCTTGCGGGAGATGTAGTCTGCAAGGTAGATGACGAGGGCGAGTTTCAGGAACTCTGCTGGCTGGAAGCTGAGACCACCGAGGTTGAACCAGCGGCATTCGCCGAGCTCGCATTTTGCCAGCGATGAGCCGACCATTGATAGGACCCAGAGTAGTCCTGATAGGACCAGTGCTAGAATCATGATTGGCTTAGCGAACTTCTGGAGTTTCTCCCTGGGGATCCACTTGAAGGCTGCGAAGAAAGCGAGGACGGAAAGTCCGACAGAGCGTAGCTGTCCGATGAAGAAATAGCTCGAATCGTAGTCGGTGCCGTAGGTGTTGTTTAAGACGTTGGCGCGCATCGGTCCGATGGCGTAGATGATGATTAGGCCCACCGCCATCATTGCAAGCGTGGCAAATAAGATTACTAGGTCAGAGCCGTGCTTGCGAACTTTCAAATTGCGCCTCCGGTGGCGGCCAAGAATACGCCGAGGATTGCGCAAACTCCTGCGACGATCCAGAATCTCATCACTATTTTTGCTTCACCCCAGCCGATAGCTTCGAGATGGTGGTGAAGGGGTGCTGAAATGAATACCTTGCGGTGGAGGAATTTCTTGCTTGCGAGCTGGATTAGCGATGAGCCTGCCTCGACGACGAATGGGAGGCCGATAACTGGGAGGAGGAGGAATGAGTTCGTCATCATTGCGACTACTCCGAGCCCGGCACCCAGCGCGAATGAACCGGTGTCACCCATCATGAAGCGGGCCGGTGGAACATTGAACCAGATATATGAGAGGAGCCAGCCGACGACTGTAAGACAGAAGCCGAAGAGTAGGACGTTCCCTTGGAAGAGGGCGATGACACCGTAGGCGCCGTAAGCCATCATCGCGAGACCTCCGGATAGACCGTCTAGGCCGTCGGAGATGTTGACGGCGTTCGAGGTTGCGACGACCGCGAAGGCGAAGATTACCGTCATCCAGACTACTCCGACATCGTAATCACCGACAAACGGGACCATTATGTCAGTCCACCCGAGCTTCGCTGAGAAAAACCAGCCGAGAGCTGCACCTAAGATTGTAATCAGGAGGAATTTGACTGGGCCGCGTAGACCTGCGGCGCCCCTACCAGTACCGAAAATGTTGATGACGTCGTCAATTACTCCTACTAATGCCCCACCAAGGAATCCCACTAGTGGAAGCCAGGTCTGGCCACGATCAAGGTTGAAAATCCAGGTTACAGCTGTCACGGCGATTACACCTACAAGCCCGGCCATGGTTGGGAAAACGTGCTTGAATTTATGGGCATGAAGCTTCCGCATGATTGGGAGGTCCTTGCCATCAACGGTCGTTTCCTTCTGTTTTTTCCAGAATTTATATTTGTATGCAAAGTGTGTGTAAAATGGCGTCAGGGCCATCGAAAACAGGAAGCCAGCAAGTGCGAGAAGGAGCCCCTGGAATAATTCGTCGTTTAATGTCATGGTTATATTATACTCCTCCTGGTTTAATTTTCATATAATCGATCATGTAATTAGAGAGTTTATCGAATAGATTCATGGCGTCGCCACTTGCGATACTCTGGCCTTCACCCCACATCTTGACCATGATGACATATTTCGGCATTTCCCCGCTCGGGGCGATGAAGCCGATATACGAACCGATGAGTTCGGCGAAGCTGTCGTCGTAGACACCGTCACGCACGACTTGGGCGGTGCCGGATTTACCACCGATTGAATAGCCTGGGCGGTCGATGCCTGAGCGGACTTTGTAGCTTCGGTTGTTAACGAGGAGGTCTCGCATCATGGCTGAGGTTTCGTCCGAAAGGATTTTCTCCTCAACTTTCTCGTCGGCTTTGTCTTCCAGTGCGTTCTGCTCTAGGGACCCTCTGACCTCTTCTGGGGCCTCGAGGGGTTTCTCGCTCTCTGCTGCAGCGTGATGGAATGGGGTGATCTCGCCGTCTTCCCCTAAGACCCCTTCAATGACCGATGGGGTGCGCCAGGTGCCGCCATTAATGACTGATGAGAAGGCGGTGGCGGTTTGGAGCATAGTGATACTGAGGTTCTGTCCGAACGTCATGTTCGCGTAGGTCGAATCACGCCCCCAGCCCTCATTCGGGTCAGGGATAAACCCTTCAGCTTCGGCCAGCTCGACACCCGTAATGTGCCCGAGATGGAATTTATTGTAGTAATAGTCAAACAATTTTTCCCTGCCTTTCTGGTTGATCCTGGACGAGTCGTCGCCTAATAGTTTTAGGGCATAGATTGAGCCGGTGTTTAGGGACCAGTAGAGGGCGTCACGCATAGTTAGGGTTCCGTACAGGCTCGAACGACGCTCAGCGTTCCAGATTTCCCAGTCATCGACAACCTCGAAGTGATTATTAAAGAAGGTCGTGTCTCCGGTCATTTTACCCTCGTTGATTGCGGCGGAGAATGCGAAGCTCTTACAGATTGAGGCCGGCTCATATGGGACGTCTACGGTGTAATTGTTGTAGGCTGACGCGTCGACAACTTTGCCATAATTGCCCGGATCGTAGTTCGGAAGATTTGCCATGGTGAGGATTTTGCCGGTATCTGGCTCCATTATGAGGATTGAGGCGTTGGTTGAGGCTGTATGGTTAATCGCGTCCATCGTGAGTTCCTCGACACCCCTCTCCAGGCCACGATCGATACTGAGAACGATGTCATCGCCATCTTTCGCGGGGATCTTGGTGTTGTCCTGACCAATACTGAGCGCGACCTTGTTGACGTCTGCGGTGGTTTTCAGGATTCCGTCCTTGCCGGTCAATTCTTGATTTAGCGAGCCCTCAACTCCGTATTGGCCGAGACCATCAGCGTTCACGAAACCGAGCAGCCCTGAAGCTAATTCCCCTTCCGGGTAAACTCGTTGGTTGTTTTTCTTGAACCAGACTGAAGGAATTTCCTCACCCGCGATGCGCTCGGCGAGCTCGCGCGGGACATTCTTCGCCACAATCGCATAGCGGAGACCTTCCTGACTGTATATTTCGTCAAAATCCGCCACGATATAGTCCTTGGCGTGGGTTTCAAGGGCCTTCTTGATTGGTTCCTTCTCGGTGACTGATGGGTCGATGACGATCTGATAGGTCGTCTGATTAAGTACCACGGCGACAGGTTCACCGTGATCCATCATATAAATCTCGCCTCTTTTCGCGACAATGGTTTCAAGCAGAGTGTGCTGCTCGTTGGCTTTAGCCACCCACTCGCCATGTTCGATAATCTGGATAAAAAATAGTCGCACGGTAATAATACCTAGCGCAACTATTACGACGTTTCGGAGGATTTTGAGTCGGTGTTTATTCGACTTTTCTTGATTATTCCGTGGCATAGCCTGTTACACTCGCGTCTTCCATAGTAGCCGCGACTGTGCTATTCTTGGCCGCTGCGACAGAATTCAGGCGGGCTTTTTCTACGGCGAGATCGTCCTTTTTAGCGTTCATTTCAGTGATTTCGGATTCAACAGAGGAAATTTCATAATCAAAACTGGTGGCTTTAGTGCCCTCAGCAACGTAAATCAGACCAAAAACGAGCGTCAACATGCAAATGATAGCGATCTGGGAAATTGAGCCTAGGCTCCTCTTGGCATGACGGACGGTGTTGCGATTACGCGCAAAACTACTTGTCATGGGTTCTCTTCTGGTGACATAGGTTTGGCTGATCATTTTGTTTGTTTTCCTCGCTTATTTTGGTTTTTATTTTAATATATAATCGGTTTCACATTCTTAAATAAATATTGTTTGTCCTTTTTGTCATAGTCCGGGGTCTTATTAAGAGCAGAGCTATAAGTAACTCTTAACAGTGTCCCCGGGAAGGTCATACATATTTCACACACTCTCATGTGAAACTCTTTTTGGTAGGCCACACTCTGGCCCATATCGACAAATCCCGGAAGCTTGGGCGGTCACGCCGCCCAAGGTAAGGGGGACTATCGGAAATGAACCTTAACAGTTTGTTTGCGAGACTTGTTCGCAACTACGATTTGCTTTGGCATTTTTTGCCTCCTTTTTATGTTTTTATTTTTATCAATTCCGCTTCGCTACTCGCAGTTTGGCGCTTCTAGCACGCGGGTTGATAACTAACTCATCGGGCTCCGCAACAAGAGGCTTTTTAGTTATGACTTTAAGTTCGGATTCTTCGCCGTGGCTCGAGGCCTCTTTAAAGAAATCCTTTACTAGCCGGTCTTCTAAACTGTGGAAGCTGATAATTCCGAGACGACCGTTCTTATTCATGACTTTTGGAAGGAGAGGAAGGGTTCTTTCAATTTGCCCTAGCTCGTCATTAACGGCAATCCTGATCGCTTGGAATATAGTTGTAGCCGGGTGGACACGATAATGGCCGTGAAGCCCATCGCGAATCAAATCGGCTAGTTCCACCGTGGTATGAATTGGTCGATGATGCACGATGATTCGCGCCAACATTTGGGCACGACCTGGGGTCTCCTCGCCATATTTTACAAATATCTCTGCAAGCTCTCTTTCACTATATTTATTTACAACGTCTCCTGCCGTAACCTTCTGCCTTCGATCCATCCTCATGTCTAATGGCGCATCATGCTTCAAGGAAAAACCACGTTCTTCCATATCTAGCTGCGGAGAAGAAACTCCAAAATCCGCTAGTACTATATCAAAAGTCTTTCCACACTCGATTAACTGCAGCATAGCACTATAAAAATCCTTATTGATTATATCGATATTGGTTGGGAATTCCCGTTTTAAATGCTCTACGGCGAATTCGTCACGATCGACTAAGCATGAATCTTTATAGGTCTGTGTTACATCCAAAATCTTACTGGCGTGTCCTCCGTAACCGGCAGTTAAATCTAAATATTTATCTCCGGGATGCGGGTCCAGATTTGCCAGGACTTCCGATAATAATACAGGGGTATGTAATTTCTTCATACGTATATTATACATCGTTTGAGATCGTTCAACTAGAAACTTCAGCGGTTTTGTTTCTGCTTTGATTTTTGTTTTATATATACACAAGTTGTCCACCACGATTTACCAGCGCGAAGCTAATCATATATCGCAGCCGTTGAGAGACTTATTGTGTTTTAGACCATATAGAGTTTTATTGGGAGGTGTGTTGGGGGAAAGAACGCACGATTTTTTTGACGCATCTCGCTAACATTTAATGCGCGCGAAGCTCCTAGATGGTCGATCTCAAACATTTTTAAGGTACGATTTTGTGTAGCGTTTTTATTTTTTAATTCGCTGGTTTAAGTTTAGTACATTTTTTTTGAAAATGCAAGAGCTTTTTTTGGATTTTTTCATTAAATATATATGCATAAAGTTTTCCACAATTGTGGAGAACTCCTCTGTTAATTTGCCGAACACTGGACTCACGAAAAACCGAACAAGTTCCAACCCCAGGGGCGACAAAAACCGAACAAAGTGTCTTGACATATGCTCATATTATGTTATTATAATGATTTATCGTGTAATTCCCTCCTCTTAGTGCCCCCCTTGTTTGACTTATTATAGTGGTTGTGGTATAATTAGGGCATATGTCATTCACGAAAGGGGGAATATTATAATGACAGATCTTTATTTTAATTTTGACAAAAGGGTCGAATCCTGCGGTAAGGAGTACTTTCGCTTGATGGAAGAGTTTTCAAACACTGGCGACATCAATCTGTTCTCAGAGCTTTACAATAAGCTCCTGGAGCTTGAAGATGAGATCAGAGATACCCTCGACCAGGACGGGAGTTATGTACTTCTTCAGGATATCGGCAGAATCTGCAACGCAATTGACCTTCTGCCTTATTCGACCTAATTCTCGGGCCGGCTCATTTGCCGGCCTTTTGCCTGCCTGCCACCTCTTATCAGCTTTGACTTATCCTATGCCTAGTGTTATAATATCCGTATAGTTCCCTTCCTGGGGACTTGTATTTTTAGAGTATTTTACACAAGGAGGATATTGCAGAAAAGGGAGGTTATTATCTTATGAACGAGAGAATTTGGAAATGTGGACTTACGGGAAAAAACACGATTCTAGTGAGGTATTTATTGATTTATAACCCAGAACAGCCGATCATCGCCAAAGAAGCCTACGATGAGGTAGAGATATTCTTCCGACCGAAGGATTTTCGTCTCGATGAGGCGAGAATCAAGAAGACTATCGACAATCTGATTCGTGATGAGATGTGTACTGGGGCGAGCCTTGAAAGATTGAAATATGGGGAGGTTAAGGTTTTCTTTAACCCCACGCTCCATGCCCGCGGTGATCGCCAGGTGGTCATCAAGAAAATTAAGAGAGATATCGTTAGATCAAATATCAGTAGTCGTAGAGAAGTTTAGTCCCCACTGTAAAATACATTTATAGGGATGGCCCCTTTATTGGGGTCATTTTCTATTTCACGAGATGGCCTCAGTTCTAGTGAGGTTTGCTTGGATTTCGGTAGTTTTCCGCTAGATTCTTGTGTTATAATAGAGAAAAATAAGTGGAGAATAATATGGATAATACTGGTGAACCGTTTGATGTGTTCTTATGGGCGAACGAAGTTGATGAAATAAAGAACAATGTCTCGGCCGAGCTGTTTCTTTTTAATAAGAATTATACCCCTTACAAGATTAAGTATTCTGACAAATTGGCCGGTGCAGTGAAGTCGATGTTCATGCAAGAGGCTGTGCACTATATTATTGAAGAGGCCGAGAAGGGCTTGGAGTGCCGCGAATACGAGCGCGCCGATGGCGAGGAGAAGGTGATTTATCGCACTTCCCTATCGAAAGTCGGGCGAGCGGAGACTCTGATTCATCTGATCGAAAATGAGTACAAGGATATCGACTATTTCTCAGAGAACGAATACGATTTCAAGAAAGTTAAAGGAATCATCGCGAAATTCACCTACCCAGGTGACACCGGAATGAAGACTTTCTATATCGCGAAGATTTTGCCGGCTTCATCGGCTCTGAAGGGTGCTTCGTCCTGGGAAATTAACGGTGAATCGTTCGAGCCGTTCTCTGCCGAAATCGCCCTCAAGATGCCCGAGGATAATCAAGTCGCAATCGTTGACGGCACAATCATCGTGTTTAACCAGTCGAAGTTCGAGAACCTTTTCCAGTATGACTATAAGTCTCAGGTGATTGCCGAAGCGAAAGCGAAGGAGCTCACCGAGAAGTATAAGCTGTCATTCGCGGAAGGCCTGACGCTTGACGCGCTTCTGGCTGATAAGAAGCCGATTTTGAAGAAGGTCCAGGCGATGGATATCGCTGAAGAGATGCCTCAAGAGAAACTGCTTGACTATGCTGACGAGATGCAGCTTGAACTGATGACAGATGATGATGGCTCGATTATCATTATGGATGACAAGGACCTCACGATGTTCGTGAACCTCTTGAATGAGGACTACTACGTCTCGCCGGTGAACGGTAAGCGCTACGAGATCAAGTCCAAGAAGCTGCTTGGCGAGCCAGACGGCGAGCCGCCACGAGGGTAGAGACTCCAGAGGTCGTATCTGACTAAGGACCGAATTGATACGAAGCGAAAAATAAACTCATCCTAGGATGAGTTTATTTTTGTTGTAAAATTAATAGTTTACGACAGCTCGAAATAGGTGCTATCGACAAAGTGCGACTCGTCAAGGGTCTTAAAAGTCTTCTCGAGGTCAAGCTTTGCTTCAACGACGGATTCCTTATCGAGTAATTCGGACTCGATCTTGGCGTAGTAGCCTGGTAGATTGTCGATCTTGTCGAGATAAATGTGAGTTCCTTCGCCCATTTTGAGCTCCTGGCGACGACGCGAAACTTCCGCCATCGGCTTAAAACCAAGTTGCAGGATGATGTTGACGAGTTTCTCGTAATCTGTGACAGGGGTCTGCTCAACGATGTCTACGCCCGAATCCTCGATGTGGCGCTTCAGGATGAAATAGTATTTTGCGGGCTTATCGACAGACTTCATCTCTGTACGCATGATTAGACGTGGGTAGTTTGCCTGTGGTTTGTAGGTCCTTGGCACATAGATACGGTCGTGCTGCCAGAACACTGGCGAGAAGTCGAGATCGATGTCGGCAAGCTTTCGCTCAAAACCGTCGCGACTTGATAACTTGCATTTCAAAATAACTTTCTTCATGGCCTAATTATACCACGAATTTGAGATCGATGATTCTGGCTTCGAGGGATTTGATCTATTCAAGGATGTCGAGGTCGATAATTCTGGCTTCGAGGGATTTGACGCCGTTGAAATCGTTTTCGATAAAGGTGACGAGGGGCTCAACTCGGTCATAATCTGGGTCGAGTGAAAGCCAGGCCTCTGGTGCAGAGAAGGCGAGACACTTAAGAGTCTTGCCGTTTCTATCCTTCAGGTCAAGGCGAAGATGGTTGCGGCTTGCACCCATACGGGTGACGCCGGTGATACTGGAGCCTCTCAGGCGGAAAATTGGCTCTTCGTTCCCTTGTCCGTAGGGTTCGAGCTGTCGTAGTTCCTCGAGGAAGGAGAGGTTGAGCTCTGAAAAATCATTGATGTCGAGGTCGGCGTGGACTTTGAGGTACTTGGATTGATCCGGGAGATTAAGGCTGCGGTAGTATTCGTTTAGTTTCTCACGGAATGAGAAGAGGTTCTTGCGCTCAACCCGAACACCTGCGGCAGCGGCATGACCACCTCCGCCGATGATCGAATCTCTGGCATAGTTCAGGGCTTCAGCGAGATTGTAATCTCCGAAACTGCGCCCTGACCCCTTGAAAATATCGTTTTCTACTTCGGCGAGAACGAAGGCTGGCTTCTTGAATTCCTCGACCAGGCGACCGGCGACGATGCCGAGGATGCCCTCGTGCCACTTGCCGGTTTCGACGATGACCGGGTCATCCGATATACCCCTCTCGGTGATTTCGCGGGTGGCGGAGACCTGCTCGGTTTTGCGTTTCTTATTTAATTCCTCGAGCTTCTCGGCGATAGGGGCGGATTCGATTGGGGAGCTGGCACGAAGGAGGTTCAGGGAGATATCGGCGGTCTCGAGGCGGCCGGCAGAATTAAGGCGGGGGCCGATCTGGAAGCCGATTGACTCGGAGTTGAGAGTCTTAACGCCCGCTTTCTTCATTAATTCCCTGAGGCCCGGGCGGCGAGTCTTTGCGAGGACCTTGATGCCGTAGTAGCCGAGGATGCGATTCTCCCCCGTCAAGAGCATGCTATCACAGACTGAACCGATGAGGACGAGGTCGAGAAGCCATTTCTCCTGACCATTCGGGATGAGCCCTTCCTTAACGAGGGCTTCGGCTAGCTTAAACGCTACACCAACACCTGCTAGATTCTGGAGTGAATCGGTTGGGCGGTCTTTCCTATGAGGATTTAGGACGGCGACGGCGTCCGGCATTGTTTCAGCTGTCTCGTGGTGGTCTGTCACGATAGTGTCGATATTCAGCTGGTTTAGTTCGTCTATGATTTCGTGGTTGCCAGAGCCGCAGTCTACGGTTATTACTAATGTAATCTTGTGATCCTTCGCTCGGTTGATGAGGCGCGGGCTCATGCCATAGCCATCAGCAAACCGGTCCGGGAGCATGATCTCGAGATTCCCCGGCGTTGCACCTGCAAGGATGAGGGCCTGCTCCATCAGGGTGCTCGCGGTCACACCATCAGCATCGTAGTCACCATAGATCAGGATTTTCTCTTGCTTGTCGATAGCCTCCTTGATTCTTGACACCGCCTTGTCCATATCTGACAAGGAAAACGGGTCGGTGAGGTTCTCGTATTTTGGCTGTAAAAAATCCTGGTCCAAACCCCGTGCCTCAACTAGCTGTTCAAATATTTTACTCATTTTGCACCCCTGTTATCCGATGGTTTTCGAGGGCTTGTTTCCCTTCTGGCTCTTAATGACAATGCTCTGGAGCTCTTTTAGAATCGGGTAGTGCTTGTTGGTCTGATAGATCTTGGTCTTGCCCTTCTTTGTGACGATAAGAAATCCGCCCTTCGCCATGCGTTCCAATTCCCTCTGGATGTTGCCTGGATCCTCCTTAATCAACTTCGCTAGACCCCTGACGTGAGTCTTGAAGTCTGGATACTTGGCAAATACTACTAAAATCTTCCGGCGCACGCGTGATGTGACAAAAATCTCTAACATATTACCTCGCTTTAATTCTCTCTATTATAGCACGATTTCGACGGGATGTGTAAAAATTACAACAAAAAGATTTTCTGTGGCTGTTTCTGGGGCGGGTGACTGATTAGCCTTAGTGTTCCTCCCTGTTAGGGGCCGGCCTATGATATAATGGTTGTATGTTTTACGAGGTGATACCAGAGGGGAAAGTGGAGGCATTAACGTATGATTACGATGATTCCCTTTTGCCCGGGCAAGTTGTACTTGTGCCGATCGGCAAAAGGCTGGTTCCTGGTATTGTTTTAAAAAAAGTTGCTCAGCCGGATTTTAAGACCCGGTCGATTCTGAAAGTTTTGTATTCAAAAGCTCTGCCGAAGCATCTTCTTGGAGTAGTGAAATTTATTCATGAATACTATATGGTGTCTTCCGGGCAGGCGGTGTCACTGGTCCTACCTCGAGGGGTACAGAAGAGGCGGCGAAAAACCGAACAAATGTTCGGTGAAACGCTTGATCCCAGAGGTCGTGGGGGTACTCACCCGGTATCCTCCGGAAAAACTCCTGAAATTAGGCTTAATACCGCCCAGAAAAAGGCCCTTATTGCCCTCCAGGAGGCTCCAGGAGCCACGAAACTGCTTCATGGCGTAACTGGTAGTGGTAAAACTAATATATACCTCAAAATGGCTCTAAATGCGTTCTACGAGCATAAGTCAACCATACTTCTCGTGCCAGAAATCGCTTTAACCAGCCAGCTAGTAAGGGAGTTTCGAGAGTTTTTCGGTGATAGGGTTATACTGATTCATTCTCAGCAGACTGAGACACAGAGACATCTGATTTTTGAGCGCTTGCTTGAATCCGATGAACCTCTTGTCGTAGTTGGGCCTCGGTCGGCGTTATTCGCACCACTATCTAACCTCGGGCTCGTGATTATTGACGAGGAGCACGAGGGGACCTACCATCAAGAGAATGCCCCGAAGTATTCAGCAATTCGGGTGGCCAGTGCACTTGCAAAAGAGGCTGGCTGTTCCCTGGTGCTCGGCTCTGCTACCCCTGAGATTTCGGACTATTATTACGCCTCAAAGCAGGGTCTCGTGGTGACTTTAACTTCAAAAGCAAAATCTACCGCTATTAAGCCAGAGATTCAGATAGTTGACTTTAAGGAGAGGGATAATTTTAGTCGGAATAGATACTTTTCCAATGCTCTCCTTAGGGCGATTAAAAGGAATCTGGAGAGCGGGGCGCAGACGCTAATTTTCCATAATCGACGGGGGTCGGCACCTCTGACGATTTGCGAGAGTTGCGGGGAGGAGATTCTCTGTCCGAACTGTTATTTGCCTCTGACGCTCCATGCCGATAATTATGAGCTCTTCTGTCACACCTGCGGGCATCATGAGAAGGTGCCGATTGCCTGCCCGAAATGTGGGGCGCCAGGGTTGATTCATAAGGGGTTCGGGACCAAACTGATTGAATCTGAACTAAAGAAGCTGTTCCCTGGGGCAAAGGTTCGACGTTTTGATGCTGACAACAAAAAAG
>JAZTXX010000021.1:0-6805 GCA_045636645.1 Candidatus Nanosyncoccus sp. | reverse complement strand
CTGAGTAGAGTTATAGGTAACAGTTGCATTTGAGGCATTAGTACCTAGAGTGAATCCTGATACAGTACGAGTACCAGTACTATTTGCTCTAGTTGGTACTGTGATGTTGGAGAGAGAAGTGGCACCGTAGGTTACGGTTGCATAGACTGATCCAGTGTTGCCGCCGTTCCTATTGAGGGTAATATCGAAAGTTTTTGCCTTAATTGTGGCTGTTAGCTCTGAATTGCTTTTTCCTGGGATGAACGTAGTCGTTGGCGACGTAGGGTCTCTGATAATGCTGTCCGTGGCGGTGTCTTGCCAGGAGACGAATTCGTAGCCATCGCTCGGTGTGTTAGTGATTGTATATTCTACACCATGAATTAGGCGACAGTTCTGCTCGGCTGTGGTGATTGTGCAAACTGTTGTGCCGTTTTGTCTGATTACGATTGAGCTTAATCCGGTAGTAGGGCTAACTGTGATGTCATAGGTGTTGGCTTGCCAGATTGCATATACTTCCAGATTCGAACCATCTGTTGTCTGGTCTATTCCGTAATGATCGCCTCCGTGATAGGTTGCACCACTACAGGCTTGTGAATTGGTGTTCGTATTCATGGTCGTTGGCACGTCGCACCAGCCCTTGAAGGTGTAACCGTCTCTTTTTGGCACGGATGAGCTGATTAGGGCATAGCTTTCGGATTCTGTGGCGTCAGCAGGGATGTATACGGCTTGAGGGTTAGGCGAAGGGAGATTTGTGACGGTTGATTCCTCAGATGCTGGGACATTTGCTTTATAGGCGATGTTGTGGACTGAGCTGTTGCTGATCGCGACAATGACGAATTCATTTGAATAGGAGCCAGCCTTTAAGGTGTCATTTGCTCTTGCACCTAAGCCGATAGTGTATGTGTTATTTGTGGTATTGGCTGAATTGGTGATGTCTAGGTTGTCGCCAGTGGAGGATGGTGCTGGAAGATAGACGCCAGTGTTGTCCACTACGGTGTTAATGCCGTTGTTCGTCACAACATATTTGCTGGGTTGATAGCCCCATGTATTATTGAAGGCTTGATTGGAGCTAAAGTCGTTTTCTGAGATCACTTGGTTGATTGATGAGATAGAGCCACCCTTGTCGTTGACTAGGTCTGTAGAGTCGGCGGAATGGATGCTTAGGGTGTAACCTGTAAAATTATCTGTGCGGACATTTACCGTTGCGTTATTTGACCTACCGAATGCCCCATTTGCGGTTGGTCTGATGTTCACGGAAATATTGTTAGTGCTTAGTTCCATTATGATAGTGCTTTGTTTTGCTATGGAGAAAGTCGGAGAGGAAAATAGCACACTAAGAATAAACACACTTAGTGTGCTTGTAAGCACTGCGAATACACTAAAATAGTGCTTTTTTGTTCTAACCCTATGCATGATCTTTTGCTATGTTTCTATAATATTCTATATGGGGTAGTTTGTCAATAAAAACATTATCATTTTATGATGGATTTTTTAGGGGTGGGAAAAAATGTAAAAAAATCTCGGATTTTAAAATGCTTATGTTATAATTGGTGTTATATGGATCCAACGCAAAATAATAATCCTTTTGGTAGTTTTGGTGCGGGTGGCTCGCCAGTGAATGGTGGGACTGGTACTGTTGCTCCAGGAGGAAATGCGGCTGGGGGGGGTAATGCTGGCGGAGGTGTATCGCCGAATGGCGGGATGTCTTCTGGCGGTATAGTTGGTGGTGCGAATGGGGCGCCGATGGCTCCTAATGGTACTGCTCAGGTGAATTCATTTGGCGCAAACAGGACTGGTTATTCAAGGACGAATCCATCTCAGGGCTATTCGCGACCGGGCGGATACGGTGCTGGATTTGGCTCAGCTGGTCTTGGAGCGATTTCTGGCGAGGGAGTGACCATAAACAATGGATCGGGTGGTCGCTCAAGAAGAGGTGCTATTATCGCGCTAGTGGCATTTATCGTGATTGCGATAATCGGTATTGGTGCGTGGGTGGTATCCTCCTCTGGCACAGGGGGAGGCGGCACGGCATCTGTCGCATCCGTGAAAAGCGCTTTTAATAGGTACATCAATTACGTTGTTTACAATGTTGACAGTGAGGAGGATTTTGATTTTGGCGAGGCTTCATATGCGGCTCCATACTTGGCTAATATTGATGAGGGGTTGAGAGAAGACTTTCTAGTTGAAGCGGACGAGCTATTTGCGGATTTTTCAAGCAAGTATTACGAGGCTGGAGGCGTTGTTGATGCTGATGAGATGAAGGCTGTTCTTCAGGATTATTGGAGAGTGAAAATATTTTCTGAGGAAGAATTGATATCCGCCTACCTTAGTAGCGATTATGAGACCGTGGAGAGTGCTATATTCGAGAGTAATGATTTTGAAGACGGTAGCGCCCACCTTACTCTATATATAAACGCTATTAAGGATTATGAATACAGTAATCTAGAGATGATTGCGAATGCAGATATGGCTGGTTGTATAAGCGATAATAAGATTAAGGATAATTGTTATACTTTACCTGATGACTTGAGTGCCTCTATGGCAGAATCCTATAACGCAAGGATGGTTTCACAGGAGGAACTGTTTAATCTGGGCTATCGTTTTTTTGATATGATTCATCAGCAGGTCTATGATGGTGACTATGGGAGTGACGACGATGAGGATGAATCTGCTGATGAGGAGAATGAAGATTTTAACGAAGAGGAGGCACATGAGGTGTAGAATTTCGAAAATTTTAATAGGATGCTGTCTTTCGCTGTTTTTCTCACTGTTTATCAAGAATAGTACGTTCGCGGTCGTAAATAGCGACCAAATAATGAAGAAATGGGTTTTTACGCAGCATTATCAGTGTATAATCAATAATCCGATCAACGGTGTTGTTGATTTTGATGATAAAGCGGATGATATTGTGGTGAAGAATATTTTTAAGGCTAAATCCGTTAAAGTTCTCCTCCCTTCTTATCAATATGGACATTCGGTTTCAGGAAAGGAACCATCGGTTAACTGTGAGCAATTGTTTTGGAGTGGCAGTGGCAAAATCGGTAACACAGTAGTAGATTACGCGGGGATAGGGAAAAATGCTACTTATTCTGATAGCGCTAAGGACGCCAATCTGATTATGGGTTACCTTGGATATAAGGGGATAGGGACTGGTGAGACTCTGATAAAACTTAGGGTGACCAGGCTGCTCTGTCATGATGCAGGTGTAGGAGCGAAGAAATATGAGCTTCCGTCTAAAGGTTTTCGTGGTCTTCCTGAAAACATAGTGGACTGCAATGATCAAAACTCAAGCTATACTGAACAAGAATATGATTCTGTTGGGTTAGTAGCAAAAAAGAAAAATGGCAAGTATGTCTATGATATTAATGGAGACAACAGTACTTCATCTCTTGGATTTGAGTTTCAGGATAACAAAACAAGAGCAAAACTATATTCGGACTGTAGATTTACTATTTTCGGTGGTACTTGCAGCACTCCCAATGGCGCGCTTCAACAGGTTGTCATAGATTTGGATAGTGAAGATGTCCAAAAAACTGTTAAAAACCTTAATGACGTAAAGGAAGTTGTCAGAGATTGGTATAGAACATATTATTTTTATGATGATCATAATAATCTCCAGTATGTCGAAGAAAGATATATTATTAATCCTAGTACTAGTGTAGCCACATCTTCATCTATCAATAGTAAGTTCCAATTCCCGAATACTCCTAATGAGATCTACACTAAGAGCAATGAGTCTATAACTGCTATTTCCGGGAAGGGGATTACAGGTCAAAACTTTGATGATAGTGAGCGGTATACTCTCTATGTAGCTTATCTTGATAAATTGTTACCAAAGGATGCTCAATACCGTATGACGTGCGATAAGGTTCCAGAGGGCACTGGCCTTACCTTGATTGAGGTTTATCTAAATGGTTCTAATGGCTATGGTAACAAATGCTATATTAATTTTGGTAATATTACTTATAAGCAATTGAAGAAGAAGAAACTTGGGAAGCTTGCTACTCAGCTGTCGAAGAAGGGGAGCAATATTCCATATATTACTCAGATAGAAGCGTATCAGGTTGTCGAGTGGCTTCGGACGAAGCACAATGTAAAGAATGTTGTTGCGATTGGGGAGTCGTCCGAAGTTGATGAAATGGATTCTGGCGGTTCGGCAGAAGAGACGTGTGAAAGTGCTGGTGGCGCTGGCTCCTTGGGTTGGTTGGTCTGTCCAATTATGCGTTGGCTCAGTGATGCGACGGAGAAGGCCTATGTTAGTTTCGTTGAACCAAGCTTACAGGTTAACCCTCAGCTGTTTACTGGTGAAGGCGAGGGGGTATATAAGGCTTGGGAGATTTTCAGGAACTTTGCGAATTTTATATTCATCATCCTGCTTCTTGCCGTAATCTTCTCCCAGCTTACTGGCGTGGGGATTGACAATTATGGGATCAAGAAGATTCTGCCGAAATTAATCGTCGCAGCGGTGCTTATTAATCTTTCTTATATCATATGTCTTGCTTTGACTGATGTGTCGAATATCCTCGGTAATGGTCTCAGGTTGTTATTCGATAACTTGATATCCGGTGTTCCTGCTGGCATCTCATCCGGTGGTTCGTCAGGGAGTGATGGGCTTGTGGTCGGCGTTGTGATCGGGGCGATGTTGCTTGGACTTGGTGTTGTCGTCTGGAAAAACCCTGCATTCCTCCTCACTCTCCTTGTGGGTCTGCTCGGCCTTGCTGTATCGATATTCTTCCTGTTCGTGCTACTCTCTATGAGGCAGGCTGTGCTGATCGTTTTGATTGCTGCTTCGCCACTTGCGTTTGCTTGCTATATGCTTCCTAATACGAAGAAGGTTTTCGATAAGTGGAAGTCGTTCTTCCAGGGTCTCTTGATTGTATATCCTGTTGCTGGGCTACTGATTGGTGCTGGGAATTTTGTCTCGAAACTATTGCTCAATTCTTCTTATGCTGGTTCAGGCTTTGTCCAGCTATTTACAGCGATGGCGGTGGGTATTGTGCCGATATTCTTCATCCCGACCGTGATTAAGGGTTCGTTCTCGGCGATGGGGAAGGTTGGCGCTATGCTTTCCGGGCTTGGGAGTACGGCCAGGGGTAAGGCTACGAGTGGGATCCGTAATAGCAACATCTATAAGGGTGCTCAGCAGAGTGGACTGGAGCGGAGCATTAGGAAGAAGGCTGGCTTTGACCCGAAAACTGGTGGCCTGACTCGGGCTGGAAAGATGAGGGCGAGGTTCGCTCAGTCGGGGCT
This sequence comes from Candidatus Nanosyncoccus sp., assembly GCA_045636645.1. Lineage (GTDB taxonomy): Bacteria > Patescibacteriota > Saccharimonadia > Saccharimonadales > Saccharimonadaceae > Nanosyncoccus. Next base: position 1,576 of record JAZTXX010000021.1, on the reverse strand, counting down.
AGGTAGAATGGTCGGTGCTGATAGACGTCAGAATGCTTATCTTGCATCCGCAAAGAAGACTTCTGCAGAGAAAGAACAATCCGTGGCTGATTTTAATGCGATTATGGCTTCTGAGGAGTTTGCTAAGGGTAATGGTACGAAGAAGGATATCTTCGAGAGACAGTTTAAAGAGGCTGGTGGCGATCTTCGTAAGATGAATGCTGCAATTAAGGCTGCTAAGCAAAATGGTGTGAAGGGGAAGGACATTGCTGAGACTCTTAGGAATGTTGAGAATAATGGTGGCTTCGGATTTAAGAGCGATGAATCGAGGGCGAATTTCTTAAATACTTTAGCTTCAGAGCATGGTGATGTGCTTGGTACTGATTTTGAATTAAAAGATTGGGTTATAAAAGGCGGCACGAGCGCACTTGGTGCGCGTGGAAGTCATCTAAGAAGTGTCGACAGGAACGATCTGAAGCCTGAGGATATCGCGACCCAATCCGGCAATAGTCTTGCATCTATGATTCAGAATAAATTTATCTCGCCCGGTATGGCTTCACAGGTTCTTGAGTCGAATCCTAATCTTTCAGAAGACAAGAAGATAATGCTTGGAGCTCTTGCGGACGGAAAGCTTAAAGGAGGTGAAGGATGGACTTATGATGACCTTAAAAGTGATGTTGAAAAAATTCAAAATGGTGACTTTGATGAGCTAAAGGCACTAGATGTACCTGATGATGAGAAGGAAGTGGAGGAAGTATTGACCGCTCGAATGAAAGCATGGACCGCTCCTCGTCCTCAGAGGGTCGAGACTGTCAATGGATCAGCTGCGGCTGCCGGTCCAAGTCTGAGCCCAAGCCTCGATGCGGGTTCTGGTGCAGGTGCTGCGGCTGTCAATGATAGCGAAATTCAGATTGACCACAGCGGTGGCCAAGGAAATACTGATTGGACTGCTGAACGGGCTGCGTATGAGCGTAAGCTGGCCGAGCAAAGCAATATTCAGATTGACCACAGCGGTGGCCAAGGAAATACTGATTGGACTGCTGAACGGGCTGCGTATGAGCGTAAGTTGGCCGAGCAAAGCAATATTCAAGCCGCGAGGACTAGGATTAATCGTAGTGATTCGGAGCAACAAAAAATGCATGATGAATGGAGAAGGCAACAAGGGTTACCAGAGAATTAAACTAGTCTGGTAGGTGCCTTCGGCACCTTCCATCTCCTCAAACAAGTTTCGAATCTGGTAGGTGCCTTCGGCACCTTCCATTCATCGGCGACTCGGAAAAGTTGCTTCGCAACTTTCTAAATTACTCAAAATCAAAAAAATAGTGCTAGCACTATTTTTTTTGATTTATTCGTAATTTTTAAAAAGCTTCGCTTTTTCCTCGTCTTGGAATCTGGTCGGGGTTAGGAGATTTGAACTCCTGACCTCACGCACCCCATGCGTGCGCGCTACCGAGCTGCGCCAAACCCCGTAGATGGTCAGGGTGATCGGACTTGAACCGACGACCTCAGCGTCCCGAACGCTGCGCGCTACCAACTGCGCTACACCCTGCAATAAGTTGTTAATCGGACTTGAACCGACGACCTCAGCGTCCCTACG
>JAZTXX010000020.1:0-129115 GCA_045636645.1 Candidatus Nanosyncoccus sp. | reverse complement strand
TCGGTATAAAACCAATCCACTACGCCATAACACCACCACCCATAGCAGGCTTCTCTTCAGGAATCTCACAGATGAGTGCCCCCATCGTAATAGCCGTACCAGCAATCGAAGTAGCATTCTTCACGGCCTCCTTCGTCACCTTCGCCGGATCGATCACTCCTGCTTTCTTGAGGTCAATGAGTCCCTTCTCTGGCGTCATCACGTTCACACCGAGACCAGGCTTCGCACCTTCAACCTCTGCTAGAAGCGCCTGAGCATTCAGCCCAGCATTTTCCATAATGTGTACGAACGGCGCTTTTAGTGCATTCTTCACAATTCTCACCCCCGCATCAGATTCATCAAGCTTGTCAGCCATATTAACCAAAGTTACACCACCACCGGTCACGATACCCTCAGCAAGTGCCGCCTTAGTTGCAGCCACTGCGTCATCAACACGGAACTTCTTCTCATCAATTTCAGTCTCCGTCGCACCACCGACCTTAATAACAGCAACTTTTCCAGATAATGCCGCAGCTCTTTTCTCAAATTCTTCTCTCTCATAGTCAGACCTAGCATTCCCTGCGAAAGTATGAATCAGCGCAATCCTATCCGCAACTGACTTCTTGTCGCCAGCACCCTTGATGATGGTCGTCTCGTCCTTCGTGGCAATCACCTTCGAAGCCGAGCCAAGCACCTCAAGACCAACCTCTTCAAGCTTCAAGCCCTTATCAGCAGAAACCACAGTCGCATCTGTCAATATTGCGATATCTTCCATAATCTCCTTGCGCCTATCGCCGAACGATGGGGCCTTCAATACTAGCGAGTTAAATACTCCCTTAAGTTTGTTAAGAACTAGTAAACTCAGCGCTTCGCCCTCAACCTCTTCCGCAATAATAACAAGGTCCTTCTTACCAGTCTGTGCAACCTTCTCTAGAAGCGGCAAAATATCCGACCCGGCTGAAATCTTCCGATCAGTCACCAAAATCATCGGCTTCTCGAACACAGCCTCTTGTCGGTTCACATCTGTAACAAAGAATGGCGAGGAATAGCCCTTATCATAAGAGAATCCTTCTACGATCTCCTCTTCCATTTCGAGGCCCTGGCCAGCTTCAACCGTCACGACCCCGTCCTTGCCGATCTTCGCAATCACCTCAGCGATCAATTTACCAATCTCTTCATCACCAGCCGAAATCGTCGCGACCTCAGCAACTTTACGAGAATTCCCCTCAATCTTCTCTGCAGCCTTGTCGATCTCCTTTGTGATCTCCGCTCCAGCCTTCTCGATCCCACGACGAAGCTCCATCGGATTCATCCCTGCCGCAATCAACTTATTAGCTTCATTTAGAATATTATAGGTTAGGACCGTAACAGTAGTAGTACCATCACCAGCAACCTTATTAAGCTTCTGTGCTGCGGCCTTTATTAGCTTTGCCCCAACCGCTTCACCAAGTGATTCATCCTTATTCGGAAGTTCAACGGCCTCAGCAACCGTCACCCCATCGTGCGTAATCACCGGTGCACCATATTCCTTCTCTATAATCACATTCTTTCCCTTAGGCCCGAAAGTCACCTTCACGGCATCGTATAGCTGCTTAGCCCCAGAAAGAACCTTCTCTCTAGCCTCGGACTCATAATAAATCTTCTTTGCCATTTTTACTCCTTTAGTAAATTATTATTATGCTCAATTTCTAGGTGTTGTATCTGTAAAAATCAAAGTTTTCCTCAGGATTTCCACAGGACTACAATGTAGCGAGGACGTCCTCCTCCTTCAAAATAATATAATCCTTATCGTCAATTTTAATTTCAGTCGTAGAATACTCCTTATAGACAATCTTGTCGCCTTTTTTTACAGCTTTAACTTCTGGACCGACTGATTCAACCACAGCATAAGCCGGCTTCTCCTTCGCTTCGCCAAGCAGGATCCCAGCCTTAGTCTTCTCAAGTGGCTTCTCTACCACAGCCACTACTCTGTCATTTAATGGTTTGAGTGCCATATTAATTTATCTCCTTTTCTACCCCTATTATAGCACAAAAATTAGCACTTGCAACCCCAGAGTGCTAATTATTTACTAGAATCTAATTATGGCCAGAGTTTCGCATCTATCCACCCTAGTAATACTGTTACCGCTACGACTAATCCATTCATCCACCGCCTTCTTCACCCCTGGAAGCGCCGGATTATAATAATCGTGAACCAATACCACTCCACCTTGAACAACCACGGGAGCGACCAGCCGAAGCGAGTCTCTAATTGAATCATAGAAATCCCCATCAAGAAAAGCAAAAGCAATCCGAGAAGGCATATCAGAAGGAGTTAAATCATTAAACCACCCCTTAGAAATTACCGGCACAGGAAGCCCAGCCCGAAGAAACCGTTCCTTCACCTCCCGCTTCGTGACGACTAACTCCCCTTCCTTAAAATCCTCCCCCAGGACCGACTCATCACTCTCACTCTTCTCTGGCAGCCCTTCAAAAGAATCATAGATATAAAATTTCTTTTCCACAGGGTTTTCCACAGTTTCACCCCTATTATAATCTCTAATCACCTCAGCAATCAGAAGCGAAGTATCACCCTTATAGCATCCAAGCTCCACATAATCACCAGGGAGTGATAGACACTCCCTGCTAACCTCAATTATTCTCTCTGTCTCCCCCTGAGAAACCTGATCATTCTTCCAAGTCATAAGAAGACTACTACTTAGAGTTGTCTAGAAGTTCTCCAGCCTTCTGAATCATATAAGCAGCCTCATTAGTCGGAATCACGTAAATAGGCTTCGATTCCTCTGTAGCGATATTCGCATATCCTGCACTCTTATCCATCACTGCATCGTTTTTCAGCTTAAAGCCCATGAATTCAAGCTTCGAAATCACCGCATTACGTACAGGTATGGATCTCTCGCCAATCGTAGCTGTAAATACAATCGCATCGACCCCGCCCATCTTAGCAGCAAATTCACCAATTTTACCTGCCACGCCATCAATGAACATATCAAACGCGAGAGCAGCCTTCTCGTCACCTTCCTCGGCTCCAGCAATGATTTCTCGCATATCAGATGAACCAGCAAGGGCCTGCAAGCCAGACTGCTTAATCATCACCTTGATAGCTTCTTCCGCACCAAGCTTCTCGCCTAGGAGAGCCCCAATCGTCGGATCAATCGAGCCAGTCCTCGTCGAGGACATCAATCCTTCAAGTGGAGTCTCACCCATCGAAGTATAAGCCGGCTCGCCATCAATAAATCCAGTCACCGAGCATCCTGACCCCAAGTGACAGACAATCATCTTCTTCTCGAGCAAATCAAGCTCCCGAACCTTGCCGATAATATAGCCATAGGAAGAGCCGTGTGCACCATATCTCGCAAGCTCAAACTCCTCTACCACCTCTGCAGGGAGAGCATACTCGACATCCCGCCTTGAATCCCTCGTCAAGGCCTCTGAGTCGCTCATCGTAAGCACCGGAATCCCAGGGAAAGCGTCCATCGCATTCTTGAGCCCCCGAATTGCCCCTGGGACATGTAAAGGATAGGTAAGCTTCGCCTTCTCAAGTTCGCTAAACGTCTCCTCATCAGCAATATGGTGGCTCGTGAAATACTTCCCAGCCGCAGGAGTCCTTACCAAAATACCGTCAAGCGGATGAGCCTCATTAATGAAACCTTCTTTCTCGAAGATCTCCTTCGCTTCCTTGAATGCCGAATCAAGCGAATCCCACTTCTTATCAATCAGCTCATCCGAGCCATCCGCCCGCGTAATCGTACAGATGAATTTCTTCTTCCCATCTTCTTCAACCCCCTCAAAATAAAGCGAGCAAACCTCGTCCTCACCCTCGTAAAGTGAAAACTTCTCACTAGAAGAGCCAGAATTTAATACTAAAAAAATTTTTGTAATATTTGTTCCCATAAATCTCCTTTCCAAATATTATAACACATTTGGAGCCAGGCACATCTACCCAGAGCAATAAAAAAAGAGCTAGTTTATACTAGCTCACGAGAATTGAAAGAGCACAGGGTTGACGTGCAATAAAAATAGTTGTTTGATATTGTTTTCTGAAGGTAAACTTGTGTCACCTGAAGGAGAGTTACATCACTAACATCCTTTTTGTTAAATAGCATTTTTATATCAAACTGCCGTAGGAACAGTTATCATATTGGATGGATCAATGCTGTTAAAAAGTTTCGAAGTTACAAATTGTTAAACATACGTCAACCCTGTAACCAAATATTCTACATCAAATACGACAAAAAGTCAAGATATTTTACAAATACTTCCTCAGGTATTCCCCTGTCGGAGTCTTAGCGGATTTTGCCAAGTCTTCAGGTGTCCCCTCTGCCATAACTTGACCGCCCTTCATCCCGCCTTCTGGGCCCATATCAATCACCCAGTCCGCAGATTTAATCACATGCAGATTATGCTCAATAATTACCGCTGTATTCCCCCCATCAACTAGTTTATTCAAAATCGAAAGAAGCCTCTTCACGTCATCCGTATGAAGCCCAGTCGTTGGCTCATCCAAGATGTAAAGTGTCTTACCGGTAGACCTCCTAGAAAGTTCCGTCGCAAGTTTAATCCTCTGTGCTTCACCACCCGAAAAAGTCGTTGCCGGCTGACCGAGCCGAATATATCCTAAACCGACCTCCTGAATCGTACGAAGTTTCGATGCAATCGAAGGAATATTCCCAAAAAATTCAACCGCCTCATCAATAGTCATATCAAGGACTTGAGAAATATCCTTCCCCTTGTATTTTATCTCTAAAGCCTCATTGTTATATCGACGCCCATGACACTTCGGGCAGGTCACATACACATCCGGCAAGAAATGCATCTCAATCTTATTCACACCGTCACCCTGACAGTGCTCACATCGCCCGCCTTTCACATTAAACGAAAACCTCCCAGCCTTATACCCCCTCACCTCAGCTTCGGGTTGCCCAGCGAATAGTTCCCTTATCGCCGTAAACACCCCAGTATAGGTTGCCGGATTCGACCTTGGTGTTCGTCCGATCGGCGACTGATCAATCACGATCACCTTATTAATATTCTCAATACCATCAATTCTCTCATGCGTACCAGATACAGTCTGCGCTCGATGAAGTCTAGCCAGAAGTTCATTCGCCAAAATCGAATTTACAAGTGTAGACTTCCCTGACCCAGACACCCCAGACACCACCGTCATCACGCCGAGTGGAAAATGCACATCTATATTCTTCAAATTATTCTCTCGCGCGCCAACCACTACGAGCTCTTGTCCCCGCTTCGCCTTGCGACGCTTCTTCGGCGTAGCAATCGTCTTCTTACCGGATAGGTACTGGCCAGTAATCGAATCCGGGTTATTCGAAATCTCTTCAGGTGTTCCCGCAGCCACTAGTAACCCCCCATTCGCCCCAGCCCCGGGACCAATGTCAATAATATAATCCGCTTCTCGCATCGTATCTTCGTCATGCTCTACCACCAAGACCGTATTCTTAAGGTCTCTCAAGTGCTTCAAGGTCGCAATCAACTTGTCATTATCCCTCTGATGAAGCCCAATCGACGGCTCGTCTAGCACATAAAGCACCCCCTGAAGCCCCGAGCCAATCTGCGTCGCAAGCCTGATCCTCTGTGCCTCACCACCAGACAAAGTGTTCGCTGCTCGACCCAATTCAAGGTATCCGAGCCCCACATCACGCATGAAGCTCACCCTGTCACGTATTTCCTTCAGAATCGGACCACTAATCTGCGCCTCAGCCTCAGTAAACCCAAGGTCCTGATCTAAGACCTCAAGCGTCGCATCAACATCAAGATTGCATATATCAACAATATTCAGATCGTGTACAGTCACCGCAAGCACCGCAGGCTTAAGTCTCGCTCCATGGCATTCCTGGCACACCCTCACCCGCATAAATCTCTCAATATCCTTCTTCATAAACTCCGAAATCTTCGGGTCATTATACCTTCGTTCCAGCGTCGGAATCACCCCCTCATAGGTAGTCTCATAAACTGTCCCATCAGCGAACCTCCCCGAGCCCATAATTTTCATTTCAAATTTCTCATCGCCGGTTCCATACAAAATCAAGTGTTTCACCTCCTCGGACAATTCACCAATCGGTGTATACACATTGAACCCATGCTTCACCCCGACCTGCATCAACCTTTTCAGCCACCAGGACTCCTGCCCCACTCGGTTAAACGGCCGGATTCCACCCTCCGCAATCGTCAAATTATTATTGAAAACGAGCGCCGGATCAATTTCCATCCTCGACCCAAGCCCAGTACAAACAGAGCAAGCCCCTTCTGGTGCATTAAATGAGAAAAGTCTCGGTGAGAGCTCTGGGATCAACTCATCTGGGTGATCCGGGCAGGCGTACCTCTGTGAATAAGTCAAAATTTCCGAATTTCCAAGCCCAATATTCGTTTCACCAACAGAGGTTGCATTATCGGTTACGCGAAGAAGCTGGATGATACCCTGCCCCATCTCAAGCGCCTGCTCAATCGACCCAGAGATCCTTGCCCTCAGCTCTGGCGACAGAACAAATCTATCCACTACGATTTCAATATCATGTCTTTCATTTTTATTTAGTTCCGGAAATTCATCAAGAGCATAGATAATACCGTCAACCCTCACCCTCGAGAACCCTCTCGTCGAATACTGCTCCGATACATGCTGAAACTCACCCTTTTTCGACTGAACAATCGGCGCAAGAAGCATCAACTTAGAACCAAGTGGCAACTTCATAACCTCGTTTACAATATCGTCAACAGATCTCCTGGATACTTCCTTATGACAGATCGGACAATGAGGTATCCCGACCCTTGCGAATAAAAGCCTCAGATAATCATAGACTTCAGTAACCGTCGCAACAGTTGAGCGAGGATTCCTAGATGTCGACTTCTGGTCAATCGATATTGCAGGAGAAAGCCCAGTAATTGAATCCACATCTGGTTTATCCATAATCCCAAGGAACATCCTCGCATAAGAGCTAAGAGACTCCACGTATCTTCTCTGCCCTTCCGCATAGATAGTGTCAAACGCCAACGACGATTTCCCAGACCCGGATAACCCAGTAATAATCACGAGCTTATCGCGGGGGATATCCACATCTAAGTTTCTCAGATTGTTCTGCCTCGCCCCCCGAACTTTTATAGCATTCTCCGCACCAAAAATCTCTCCTTCAATATTCGTAACCTTACTGTCTTCACTGTCTCGCATAACAATCCTTCTCTTAAATAAACGCATATATTATACACCAAAACTCCACTTTTGTACACCCTTAAGGCATGGAGGCCTAACACATGCTATAATCATTACATGACAACGAAAAAACCAGAAGCATCAAAATCCAAGAAACCCCCTAAGACTACCGTTCGCGTCGGCAAGTTCGCCATCATCGGTCTAGTCCTCTCCATATTCAACTTCGTAATTTATACACTTCTAGCTCGTTTCATTTTCTCAAATAATGAGCTTCTCTGGATATGTAGCGTCATCTCCTACAGTCTTGCAACAATTCTCGCATACATCCTCCATTCAAGAATAACCTGGAAGGAAAGGCCAGTCTCTACTCGCGGCATTGTCATGTTCTTCGTCTGGAACGGCATCACCGCATTCATCATAAGTCCGTTCTTCACATGGTTATTCACATTTCTAACCCCACTATATCAATTCGCGTTTTCAATCTCTGAGGCCATACACCTCCCCTTCGACTACGAATTCATTGAATCAACAGGGGTCTTCGTTCTCACAAACATCATCACAATGATCTTAAACTACATCTTCTACGACAAATTAGTCTTCGGTGATAACAATAAGAAACCAAGCAAATCAACCCCTAAGGAGCAAAATGACTAATAAATCCCCCCTCGTCTCAATTATCATCCCAGTCTATAATTCCGTAAAATACCTCCAGACTTGCCTCGAATCAGTCCTCACGCAAACCTATCAGAACCTAGAAATAATCCTCGTCGATGATGGTTCTACCGATGGATCCACCAAACTCGTCGACGACTACAAGAAGTCTAACTCTAAAATCAAAGCAATCCACCAGGATAACGCAGGTCTCTCTTCAGCCCGAAACTCCGGTCTAAAAATTGCCACCGGTGACTACGTCACCTTCATCGATTCCGACGACCAAGTAGAGCCAGGCATGCTCGAAGACATGCTCAACGCTATTAGCAAAACCGACGCGACCATCGCAGTCTGCTCATTTAAGGAAATCTATGAAGACGGCCGGACAGTCCATTTCAACCCAGACTCGGTGCACGAGAAAACCACATACACAACCATTGAAGCTCTGAAAGCTATGTTAAAGGAGCAGGGTTTTATGCTCTCTACCACCATGAAGCTCTTCCCCACCAAGTATTTCAAGGACATCGAATTCCCTGTCGGAATGCTTCACGAAGACGTCGGAACAACCTACAAGCTATTTAAGAAAGCCGACAAGATAGTCTTCCTTCCAGATGAATACTACATCTATAATCACCACGAAAATTCAATCATCAGCGCCTTCAACAACAAGAAGTTCGACCTAATCAAACTCACCGACGAGATGTGCGACGACCTGGACAAATCCTATCCAGAACTTCAAGACGTCACAAAGCTCCGTCGCATGCGAGCAAGATTCTCGCTCCTCCGCCAAATTCCGCTAAGCCACCCCAGAAGAAAATCCCTGCAGGACTATCTAAGAATCAATCAAGAATTCATCACAAAAAACTCAGAATCCAGCAAGAAAGACAAGTTGGCTCTAAGTCTCGCCAAGATAAGCCCAAGATTCTTCCAGCTAGCCTACAAATTATTCAAATAATTAATTGTGTCACGCATCGCATCTTCGACCGTAAGTTCAGTCTTCCAGCCGAGTTCTTTTTCAGCCTTAGTCGGATCAGCGTACATCTCCGCGAGATCCCCAGGCCTTCTACCTACAATCTTGTAAGGCAGCTTCTTCCCGCTCGCCTTCTCGAACGCCTTAATCATTTCGAACACTGAAGTACCTTTACCGGAACCGAGATTATATATCAAAACTCCAGGCTTCATCTTGTCAATCACCGCGACGTGACCACGCGCCAGATCAACCACATGAATATAGTCACGAATCCCGCTTCCGTCAGGAGTCGGATAATCATCACCATAGACGCTAAGCTCTGGGATATCCCCAGTCGAGACCTTCATAATAATTGGCATCAAGTTATTCGGAATATCGTTTGGGTCTTCACCAATCAGGCCGGAAGGATGATTCCCTACAGGATTGAAATACCGCAAAATCACCGCCTCGAACTTCGGATCAGATTCTGCAACATCTTTCAAAATCTCCTCAATCACATGCTTCGTCTCACCATAAGGATTCGTAATCCCCATTCCAGTCTTCATCGTCTCAACACACCTTGGTGTATCTTGTTCTCCATAAACAGTAGCCGAAGAAGAGAAAATAATCTTATTCACATCATACTTCTTCATACATTTAAGTAGATTAATCGTCCCACCAACATTATTCTCATAATATTTTATTGGCTTCTCGACCGATTCACCCACAGCCTTTAATCCAGCAAAATGAATCACAAGATCATAGTGATTATCCTGAAAAATCTTCTCCATCCCCTCATAGTCACAGAGATCGATTTCATGGAAATTAGGCTTCTTCCCACTAATCTCTTCAATTTTATCCAAGACCGAGATCTTCGAATTAAACAAATTATCTAAGACATCAATCTCGTAGCCCTTTTTATAAAGTTCGATAATTGTATGCGAACCGATGTATCCGGTTCCCCCCGTAACTAGTATTCTCTTCATACTGACAATTATATCATTATATGCTAGAATATAAAGATATGAGTATCCCTCGTGTGTTGAACAAAAAAAATCGAGTTCTTTTGTCAGAGCTCACTAGAACCGACTTCAAGCTTCGCTATCAAGGATCAGTTCTAGGATACCTCTGGGCACTTCTTCGCCCCCTAATGATGTTCGCAATCCTTTACGTCGTATTCGCGAAGCTTCTCAGATTCGGCGGCGATATTCCACACTATCCAGTCTATCTTCTTACTGGTACAACCTTATGGAGCTTCTTCACGGAGTGTACATCTCAGGGTATCCAAGCCATGGTCGTCCGCGGCGACCTCATCCGCAAGATCTCCTTCCCGAAGTATATCGTAGTCGTCTCTGCCACACTTACGGCTGTGATTAACCTACTTATTAATCTAGTAGTCGTAATAATTTTTGCGCTAATTAACGGTGTCGAGCCAAGTCTAACCTGGCTACTCGTCCCTCTTTCTGTTATCGAGCTTTACGCTCTCGCTCTCGGCATCTCATTCTTATTTGGCGCAATCAATGTCAAGTACCGCGACATCACTTCAATCTGGGACGTCTGCATCCAAGCACTATTCTACGCAGTTCCAATCATCTACCCAATCACAATGGTTGCAGAGACAAGCGCCATCGCCGCCAAAGTCATTCTCTTGAACCCTATCGCTCAGACCATTCAGGACATTCGCTACAGCCTGATCACCCACGAGACAGTCACCACCTGGAACTATATTGACAATCCATTCCTGAAAGTTTTCCCCATCATCCTCATCGTCATCATCCTAATCCTAGCAATCCTCTTCTTCAGGAAAAAATCTAAATACTTCGCGGAGAATGTCTAATGAAGACCACCATAGGAAACAGAAACGAAATCAACGACCCTAATAGCGACATCGCTATCAAAGTTGAGAATCTATCTAAAAGCTTCAAGCTCCCTACCGAGCGCTCAGGAAGCATTAAGCAATCCGTTTTCAACCTCTTCCGCGGCGTCAAGGGATTCAAAAAGCAGCAAGTTCTAAAGTCCATCAATTTTGAAGTCAAAAAGGGCGAATTCCTCGGCATCGTAGGTCGCAACGGTTCCGGTAAGTCGACCCTCCTGAAAATTCTCGCCGGCGTCTATTACCCAGAAAAAGGCAAAGTCACCATTAATGGCAACCTCATCCCGTTTATTGAACTTGGTGTCGGTTTCAATCCGGAGCTCTCCGGACGTGAAAACGTCTACTTAAACGGCGCCCTTCTTGGTTTCTCTAATAAAGAAATGGACGATATGTATGATGAAATTGTCCAATTCGCCGAGCTCGAGAACTTTATGGACCAGAAACTTAAGAACTTCTCTTCCGGTATGCAAGTTCGCCTAGCCTTCTCAATCGCAATCAAGGCCCAAGGCGACATCCTCGTCCTCGACGAAGTCCTAGCCGTAGGCGACGAAGCCTTCCAGACCAAATGCAATCAATTCTTCAATAAGATCAAGAAGGATAAATCCAAGACCGTAATCCTTGTCACCCACTCCATGGAGAATGTTCGCCAATACTGTAACCACGCCATCCTAATTCGCGACGGAGTTGTGAAAATTGATGGGAGCCCAGAAGACGTAGCTAACGACTACAGCCTAGAAAACGCAGAGCGTTATTCCAATAAAGAAGAATTCCCATCCTCAGATAAAATCAAAGATGTCAAAGTTACGCTTCTTTCTAGTAAGAAAGCCTCCCAAAAGGACGAGGTTAAGGTCCAAGTTGACTACAATGTCACAGACGAGACAAGCACCTTCGTCGCACTTTCCCTATGGGATATTAACCGCAGCCAATTTATCATTAATAGCAACTCGAAGGAATATATGTTCGAAAAGGGCGGCAAGAAGAAACTCATCTTCACCACCCACCTACCAGGGATCAACGATACAAATATTCGCGTACTTGTGTCCATCCGCAACAAGAAAGGAGACATTCTAACCTACGTCCCAGAAGACAAGTCCCCAACCTTCATAATACGACGAACCGACTACAAAGACGCAAATCGCAAAACAACGGACGCGCTTTTGTTCGAAAGAGGAGCATTCAAAATTGAAGAAGGAAAATAAAGCAAATAAAAGCATCGCAATCATATTCGACGATCTAACCGAATTCTATACATTGCGACCGATAATCGATAGACTAAAGAAAAACCACGCAGACATCGACATCATCGTTCCCTTCGACAGCGGATATAACGGATTACCAGAACACACCATCAAGACAATCAAGTCGCTCGGCTACAACCCGAAAAACGACGCAAAAGAGACCAAGAAATACAAAATCCTCCTAACCCCGTACCCGAACCTCCATATAGTAGACAGAATCAAATTCACTTACCACCTCAAGTATTCATACGGAGTACTCTCCGCAAAACCAGACCCAACATACTACCCAGAATGGAAAGTCCCATACGACGGGATCCTCTCATACAACACCTATGAAGCAAAGTTATTTAATGCCTATGGCGTAAGGACACACACTCTTCCATATTGGAAATACAACAATCTCAAGAAGTCCCCTAAGAACAGCAAAAAGCCCGTCCTCCTCATCCTTCCAACTTTCGGGAAAGACATCAACTGCCTTCATCTTTTCACGAAGACATCCCTCTCAGAAATCAAGAAGCACTACAAAATCATCACGAAGGCCCATCACGCAATCCACTTCAATCTAGAACAAGATGATTCAATAGACATCCTGAAAGAAATGTCTGACGAGTATTACGACTCAGACGCCGAGATATCCTCCCTTTTAGAGCAAGCAGATTTAGTCCTATCTGACAACTCTGGAGCAATCTTCGAAGCAATCTATGCAGAGGTCCCAATAGCCGTCTTCACCAAGAACCTCAACCAACGCAAAATAGGTAATCTTAACACCCTACAGCACGAACTCGTAGAAGAAGGACTCATCCCATTCACAGACCAACCGGACAAAATCCTTCCAATGCTGCAAGGCATCGACAAGTACACCAAGAAGCAACTCGACCTGAAAAAGAAGCTATTTGTAGCCCCATCGAAGGACCCCTTAAAAGATTATGTTGACATATTGGATATTTATCTAAACTCCGATGAAACCACCGACAAGCATAAAATCATGCACGACCTACTCGTCCAAGAAAGAACAAGCGACAAGAAGACCATCGAAGAACTCACCGCCGAGAACGAAAGCCTAAGATCGACCATCCAGGAGAAAAATTTATTCATTAGCGACTTAGTCAATTCAACCAGTTGGAAGATCACCAAACCATTAAGGCTCATCAAAAGCGCAATTAATAAAGAAAGGAACGAAAATGGCACGAACAAATAGTACCGAAACAATCATCGGCTACACAGCCGGAGTGTTTGACCTGTTTCACGTTGGGCATCTTAATCTACTAAAAAACGCTAAAGGAATGTGCGACAAACTAGTTGTAGGCGTGACCGTAGACGAATTAGTAACGTATAAAGGAAAACGTGCAATGATCCCTTTCGAAGACCGCATCGAAATCGTCCGGAACATCAAATGTGTCGACGCAGCCGTCCCACAATACGACATGGATAAACTCTCAGTCTGCAAAAAACTCGGCGCTTCAATCCTCTTCGTTGGCGACGACTGGTATGCTACCGACAAATGGAAAGAATACGAAAAAGAATTCAAAGAAGCCGGCATCAGAATCGTCTACTTCCCTTACACAAAAGGTGTCTCTTCTACTAAAATCAGCCAAGCATTAGGATACGTACGAGATTTAGACGCCAAAGCGAAAAAGGATTAACCAATGAAAGAAGACATCAATTATTGCGCCAGCTCATTTCTAACGTATCGCACGATAGCTGACCACGGCAAGTGCTTTTCCATAAAACTCCAACCGAGCTTCTACGATGACTCAATTAAGCGTGAACCAGTAAACAATGTCGACGAACTTCACGACAAATTGAAAGCAGAAATCGAGAAAGCAACCAAGAACAAGAAAGCAGCCCTCGCACTAAGCGGCGGCATAGATTCAGCCATCCTGGCAAAATTTATGCCGAAAGGCTCGACCGCCTACACATTCCAGTGTATAGTCCCAGGCAAGAAAGTCACAGACGAAGTACCGCGCGCCCAGAAATACGCTGAAGAATGTGGGCTAAATCACAAAGTCGTCAAAATTTATTGGGAGGATTTCGAAAAATACTCCCCGGCCCTCATGAAGCACAAAGGCGCCCCATTTCACTCTATCGAGGTCCAGATCCACAAAGCAGCCCTGCAAGCCAGGAAAGACGGTTTCGATACATTAATTTTCGGAGAAAGCGCCGATCTGAACTACGGCGGCCTTAGCGACCTCCTATCGAAAGACTGGCGAGTGGGAGAATTCATCGACCGATACGCATACGTCCCACCATACCAAGCACTTAAAACCCCCGAGCTAATCCTAGAGCCTATCACTAAGCATGTCGAAGATGGCTTCGTAAATGTCCACGAATTCAACCGCAACGATTTCTTCATTGAAGCGATGGGTAGCTACACCAACGCCTGCGAGACGGCAGGCATAAAACTATCTACACCATACGCGCACACTTTCCTGAACGTGCCACTAGACCTAAAACGTATACGTGACGGAGAGAATAAATACCTTGTCCGTGAGCTCTTCAATAAACTATACCCTAATTTCACCCCACCACCTAAGACCCCGATGCCTCGCCCAATGAACGAATGGTTTAACGATTGGCAAGGCCCCACACGCCCTGAATTCTGGCCGCATTGTACAGACAACATGACCGGCGACCAGAAATGGCTCATATATATCCTAGAGCAATTCCTAAATCTTATCGACAAACAATAAGCGAAACAATTAGAACCTGAAATAGATAAACGGGTTATATGAGCTACTAATCAGCGCACATATACCTACAATAAAAAGCGCTACTAGCCCAAAATCAATTAACACAACTCCAATTTTTCGCTTCCGGAATCTGCGAGCCAACTTCCTGAATAATGGGAACATCAGGGCAAAACCTACCGCCATAAAAATGAAATACGGTACAATCCAGTAATTATTCCCAAGAAAATCACCCAGTGACACCTGCGGAGAAACTATAGAATTTAGAACCGCCCCAAGGTCGCCCAGCCCGTTCACTCTAAACAGTAGCCAACCAATATTCACAACGATAAACGTCAGGAACCACGCGATAACCCTCGGCAGTTTCTTCAGGTACTTCCCGAGGAATTGTTTCTCCGCCAACAGTATCACCGCATAAAATAAACCCCACAGCACAAAATTCCAACTTGCGCCATGCCAAAGCCCAGTTAGAAGCCAGACAATGAAGAAGTTCCGGATCCATTTCAGTTTCGAACAACGATTCCCGCCCAGTGGTATATATAGATAATCACGAAACCACGTAGTTAGCGAAATGTGCCACCTTCTCCAGAAGTCAGTAATGCTAGTCGCCGAGTACGGATAATTGAAATTCTCATCAAAGTCGAACCCAAATATCTTCCCAAGCCCTATCGCCATATCACTATAACCAGAAAAGTCATAATAAATCTGCAACGAATACGCCAGGAGCGCTATCGCCACCCCCCATCCATTCAGCTCTATATCGCCAGGATTATTAAATACCGCATCCGCAATCACTGCAACATTATTAGCAATCAAAACCTTCTTCAAGAAACCAACAATGAACCTCCTAAACCCATCACAGAACCTTTCTAGGCTGTGTTTCCTCTTCTCCAGCTGTTTCTCAATTGTTGAGTATCTAACTATCGGCCCAGCAATTAACTGCGGGAACAAAGCGATGTAAGTACCGAGCGTAAATACATTTTTCTGGACCTTAACATTCTTCCTATAGACGTCGATCACGTAAGACAAAATCTGGAACGTATAGAAACTAATCCCAATCGGCAAGACTAGCCCGGTAGTGTCCAAATTAACATTAAATATAATATTAAAATTATCTATCGCAAAATCCAGATATTTGAATACGAACAAAGCCCCTATATTTATAATCACCGCCACAATCAGGAGTGACTTCGAAACATTCTTCTTCCGCCTATTCTTGTCAATTAAGATTGCGATGAAATAATTAATCACAATCGACAGCAGCATCAGAATAATATACTTCGGTTCACCCCAAGCATAAAAAATCAATGAAGCAATTAATAGAACATAATTCTTATACCTATCCCTAGCCAGAAAATAAAGTATCAGCGTGACCGGCAGAAAGGCAAACAGGAACGTTAAACTACTAAATAACATTATAACTCCAATCCCCTATTTGATTCCCTCGACCAGATAAATGTTGGACTAATGAGAAGCAAAGTCTTATCGATGTTCTTCTCCTTAACGTATTCACTTAAGACAAAATCCTTGCCGAATTCTTCCCTATAATGCCTAAGGTCAATCACATAAGTTTTATCAAAGTACTGCGCAACCACCTCATTAATCGCATTGCTATATGAATTAGATATTATTAGCAGGTTATCTTTCTTTGGTTGATGATAATCAAAAACCACCTCCGCATAATCATCGCCATACACGTAAGCATAGTGGTTCATCATCTTATTGTATTCATACTCATGATTCTTGTATTCATCATAATGATTATACTTTCCAGCCTTATCATTAATCATCGTGTCATGCGGAGGAAGCTCGTAATCATAATAAGAAAACTCCTCCCTATAGTCGTAATTGCTCGTCGCCTTAGCATACGAACCAAAGAAGTCTTCATGATTCGTATTGAGTTCACCGTGCTTTAATTCATTCTTAATACCAAGCAGCCTCAGGACATCGATAGCCCCTTGGTATGAACCCCGATAATCCCAATGGTGATCAGTCTTATAAAAATACTTCTTATAAGATTCATAATCATTGTAATCTAGCCTATCAATCCCCTCATATCCCTCTAGCTGTTTTAGTAAAGCGAAATAATCCATAACCTTCTTGCCGTGCTCAAAATCATACACCGATGGATCATCGACAAAATAATAATACGTCTTTGATAACAAGTTAACCTTGTTGTATTTGCTAAGGTTCTCGCTAATTATTTCCTTCTTCTCATCAGAAAGTTCTTCAGGCATATAGATTATATAATCCCCACAATTGAACACCCCTCTTGCCCGCCCAGTATTGGATTCAAGAGCCAGATATCTATCTGAACAGATACTCTCACCGATCCCGAAAGTCGGAAGGTGTTTAACCGTCTGGATATAATTAGTACGAATCTCTTCACTCTGCCAGAACTGATCAGATATCGCAGATTCCAGATTATTCTGAAAATCCCCATTCATAAATGCTTCAAAATTAAACACCTCAAAAGTATTCAACTTGCGATTCTCGGTCTGGGAAACTGTTTCCCCATCCTTGAAAAACGTTGATATTCCAACCAACATAATTACAAGAATAAGTATCAGGAAAAACAAATTTTCAGATTTCTGAAATTTCATTATTTTAATAATTTTTCCGCAAGCTCTAACGCGTTCTTAATAGCCTTATCCATATCCCAATATTGATAAGCACCGAGCCTACCGCCTAGAATCATATTAGGATAGCGCTCTTTTAGGAGCTCCACATATTTCTCGTATAATTCTGCCGACTCAGAATTATTCACAGGATAGTAAGCTTCTCCGCCTTTCCTAAAATCAGCCGGATATTCGCGCGCAATATATGACGTTTTCTGATCAATAACTTCAGGTTGATGAATCTGGTAGTATTTATAGTCATGAGCCCTTGTGTATAACACATCCTTGTCCGCCTCATTTATCACCGCTTCGCCTAATCCGTCTTCAGTCCTCTCCTCCTCGAACCTCAGTGACCTCCATGGTAGCACGCCAAGCTCATAATCAAGGAGCTCATCCACTTGCCCGCAATAAATCACTTTTGTATCACCAGGTAGCTCATCTTTAACATCCTTGAACTCAACCCCAAGTCGCACTTCAATGTTCTCAGAGTCAAGCATATTCTCAACCATTTTTGTATACCCTTCCTTAGGAATACCCTGGTGCTTCGCCGTCATGAAGTAGCGATTGTCATGAGAGAACCTCACCGGAATCCGACTTAAAATCTCGGCTGATAAATTAGTTGCAGAGGTATTCCACTGTTTCTCAGTATAATTCTTCAAGAAAGCAGTATACAACTTCTCGCCGACAAGGCTAATCCCCTTTTCTTCAAAATTCTTTGGATCGTCAATTCCGTATTTCTCGCTGTCTTTCTTCGCCTCATTTGCGACAAACTCTTCCGCCTCCTCTGCAGACATTTCAGTGCCATATAGTAAATTAATCGTATCAAGATTAATAGGCATCGGATACAACTTACCGTCATGCCTCGTGTTGACAGTGTGAGTATAATCATTAAACTCCATAAACTTCGTAATGTATTCCCATACATCATCCATCTCAGTATGAAATATATGCGACCCATACTTATGAATCTCTATCCCAGTTTCTTCATCCGTATACGAATAAATATTCCCAGCCAAATGTTCACGCCTATCAATCACGAGAACCTTATTACCAGCATTAGCCAATCTCTCAGCTACGGTCGCACCGAATATACCCGCACCAACTACAAGATAATCACTTTTTTCCATTTTTCTCCTCCACTTTTATTTTATTAATTGCTTTCTTAACATCATCCATCCATTTCAGAAGTTCAGGATCATCAGGCTTATACCTCTCATAATTCTTGTCGATAAATTTCATCGATTCTTTCTTTAATGTGCCCTTTATTTCCTTTGACGAATATCTATGAGAATACCAGAAGCAAGATATCCATTGCCTCCAAAACAAATTCTTATGATTAAGAAAATCATTCCTTTTATAGAATTCGAAAAGTTTATTTGCAACATCCAGGTGATCTAGAGACTGCTTGTGGCACTCAAAATCCTCCGACATAATTGACCCTTCATGCCGCACATAGTTATATAGTTTTTGTTTTAGGAAGAATACTCTCCGAGAAACGCTCATATACGCATTAGAGAAATAATAGTCCTCATTATTCAGACCATCAGGAAATCTTATCTTCTTGTCTCTGATAATGTCCATCATGAAAATCTTATTACACACCGAATCATCAGTATCCATGATAACTTTCTCGTCAACTACTTTAATACCATCATATTTTAATCTATAGTATTCTTCATCGCTCTGACTCATCTCCTCATGTGCTTCATAAATCATCTTAATTCCGCATACGGCCAGATCTACTTCATTCTTATCCATCACATCAAGCATATTTTCACACATCTGTGGCTCAAAATAATCGTCACTATCACAGAACATCACATACTTAGTTTTAACCACGTCAAGACCAGCATTTCTCGCCGCAGCTCTTCCCTTATTCGCCTGATCAATTATCCTTATCTTCGAACTAATCGTTCTATACCTACGTAGAATTTCTAGCGTCCCATCAGTAGACCCGTCATTTACACAGATTATCTTTATCCGTCTCTGCGACTGATTAAGCAGACTATCCAAGCATCTACCGATCGTCTCTTCGCTATTATAAATTGGTACTATCACACTCAAGGGCGCCCTCATCACTCTTCTCTTCAAGAACGAATGAACCCTTTTCCTGAGTTTTATATAGTACTCATTCATTTTTATCTTTGATAGCTCCACTAATATTATCTAACCTATCTGACAGTTCCTCGTATTTGGTCATCAGATTCTCAAGCTCGGCGTTAATATAATCTTGTTGCCTATACTTAATATTAAGCTTCTTATACGTTCCAGCCATTAATCTTCGAGCCTTACGCTTAACCCTACCAACAACATTTCCATTCTTGATGTACTTGATATCCCATCGCAAGGAATCATCATCCGGCATCCATTCTTCATAGTTATCATTCAAGAAGCTCCTAGCCCTTGCGAATATTTCTTTCTTATGGGAACTTGATGAGTGTTCAACCGAGAACCAGAAACTCAGGATCCACTGCTTCCAGAACAAATTCCTATGCCCATCAAGAAAACCATTCTTCTTATAATACTTAAACAACTCTTCCGCGACCAGAAGATGATCCATCGACAGTTTCTCAGCCTCGAAATTCTCAGACATTATCGACCCTTCACGCCGCATATAGTTATAAAGTCTCTGGTTAATGTAAGAGATCGTACTAGACACACTCATATAGGCATTATAGAAATAGAAATCCTCGTTGTTCAGCCCTTCAGGAAATTTAATGTCATTATCCTTTATAACATCCATCCTGAAAATCTTATTAAGAACCGACACGTCAGTCTTCAATATCAGCTCATCATGAATATACTGCCTACCAGTATATTCTAACCGATAATAGTTCCTGTCACTCTCCTTCATCTCATCGTGCGTAAGATACACCACATTCTGGATACACACCGCCAAATCACTCTCATCCTTCTCGACAGTATCATGCATCTTCTCACACATCCGCTGAGATAAATAATCATCGCTGTCACAGAACATCACATATTTAGTATCGCATTTCTTAAGCCCTGCGTTTCTAGCAGACGATAACCCACCATTTTTCTTATCGATGACATCTATCCTCTTGTCTTTTTTCTCGTATTCTTTAAGGATATCGAGAGAATTATCTGTCGAGCCATCATTTACGCAGATTATCTTAATATCCTTATAACTCTGCTGAATCAAACTATCCAGACACTTAGGCAAAAACTCCGCAACATTATATACTGGTACTATAACAGAAATGCCTGCTTTCATTTCTCTTCCTTATCTAATCTATCTTCAAGTTTCTTCACCTTGTCTTCAATCTCCTCCTGTTTTGCTGAAAGCTCCTTCACCATATTGATTGTATGGAGCCTCTGCTTATATGCCGGGAGAACCTTCTTCACTGTATTTGAAGCACCTCGTCGAGCCTTATTCCTAGCCTCGTGCAGCGGCCTAAAGTTCAGGTACAGATTCGGATGTTTAATCGCGATATTCTTAGCATTACCAAGCCCCACCTTATCCAGCTTATCAGACTTAAGGTACCCCTCAGACTTGATCCTCTGGTAGTCCTTCTTGATCGATTTAGCAAATTCCTTTGCAGCTTTACGTGTCAACCTCGCCATATTCCAGATATAAGCACTGAACCTCATCGCAGTCAGAGTATAACCATACTCTTCCATCAAACCTCTTTCTTTCAAATACCTTTCAACCTCATCATACTCATCTTTCACCGCATAGACCTTCCCATCGCTCTTCACAGACGAATTCGGATTATCTTGACGATAGTGCAGGAATGCTTCATCCGTGAAATAAGCCCTCCTAGCCGACGCCCACACCTTGAAGTTAAATCCAGCATCCTGATACGATGCGCCAGGCGATGGCAAGAAATCAATCTTATTATCCTTTAGAAAATCGTTCCGATAAATTGCACTCCATATGCTAGGCTGTTCATAAAAAACGTGCCTTCTCTCTCTCGGATCGACCACTTTATCGGTGTCCTCCGGCAAGAACATACTACTCTTGCCCGTGTCTTTATGCTTCTCCGTAAAGTATTCGTAGAAATTACTCTTCACGACTTCAACGTCATGCTTCTTGGCAAGATTATATAACCTCTCGAACCCATTCAAATCGATAAAATCGTCCGACTCAACAATTCCGACGTATTCACCAATAGCCTTCTTCAAGCCCTGGTTCATCGAATCACCATAGCCAGAGTTCTCCTTGTCTATAATAACGATCCTCTTATCGTTCTTCGCATACTTCTTGATGATTGAAAGAGAACTGTCTTTTGACCCATCATTAATACAGATAATTTCTATATCCTTCAAAGTCTGCCGAACCAAGCTATCCAGACATTCCGGCAAAAACTTTTCAACATTATAAATCGGTACCAACACCGAAACCTTCACTCTACTCATACCCCCATTATATCATATCTTAACCTTCTTGCTGCCCCTTTCAGGCATCAATGCAAAGACGATAATTATTAAGATCGTAATAAAAGGCAAACTATATCTATTCATTACTTCCACCAAAAGCGAAGCAAAAAACAACGCAGAAAATAATATCACTAAGAATAGCATAAACGTATTCTCTTTCAACCACTCCTTCTTCCGTATTTTTTTTGTAATAAAGCAGCCAAGTATTATTAAGATAGCACTATAAAACACCATTATACAATCTTTTATAATCCTATATTTTTCACTATCTTTTGAGAAATTAAAAATATAAGGTAAATCATATATAGAGTTTTGAGTATCTCCAAAAACAACCGCTATCTTATTTAGAAAATGCGACACAATGTGTCCTCCAGTCAATATGTTCAAATATCTCTTAATGCCCTTCCTAAATATAATGCTATTCGCTACCTCTACGTCCCCTTTAGCCTCATCAATCAAAACAGGCCCAAAGAATATGTCCCTATCATCGCTACTCCATTTTCCTCCTGTATCATAATTGGAACCCACATAAAAACTCCATCCTGCCTGACTTTTTCCTCCATTATAATAAGGGTTAATCTGTGTATTAATTACATTAGACAATAATCCTACTAGCAAATACCCTATTACTATGATTACACAGCTTGTGATAGCAATCTTTATCTCTTTTTTATCCTTAAATATAGCTATCAGCCAATAAACAAGAAATGATAATAGAATTATTATAAAAATCGGACGATACATATTCCCCATCGCCAATAATAACCCACTAAATCCAGAAAGAAAACATAATTTACCCCAACTGTCTTTATTGAGAATAGTTAAAAAAATACATAAAATACTTCCTATTATAAACATATTAACTACTACTATAGCAAGTGGCATACCGCAAAATATAATTTGCAAAGGGTTAATTGCCCATACCGTAGCAGCTAACAGACCAATATCCTTATCTTTTTTCCATAAATAAAATAGTACATATAAACACAAGCAACTAATTAAATCAAAAATAACGTTCGAAAACAAAACTGCATTATAGTTTTTTCCAAAAATGCTCATCGAAACAGATAGTGTTCCTGTATATGTAGATAAATATGGGAAAAGATTTTCATAATCTCCCACCTCCTGATCAACCTTGCCATTTTCAATAATCTGTTGTGCTCCATACCAGTGAACACCTGTATCTGACAACGTCGCATCAATAGCAAAATTAGTAGGTATTATAATAAACAAAAAACGTACCACAAAACCAAAAACGAATACCATTACCACTAAAAATCTCATAATATAAATATGTCTCTTATAAAAGGATATTATGCGTTTATTATTCTTATATAGTAGGAATAATAATGCTATTAACCCAACAAAAAATAAAACATAATTAAATTTTAACCCTTGATTAAATACTGAGACAATAATTAAAAAATAGACAACCAGCCCCAAAAATGAAAAGAATTTTACCACTGTTTTATTTATTCCACTAATCTTCATTTTTCCTCTTATTGCCTTCCTGAACCATTCGTCTATCCAAATTAATAGACTGTTTTTTATTTATAATATAAAGTGGTCTATTTTGAGTTTCTGCATGTATATGAGAAATATAAAGAGCCGTTATCGCCTGCGAAATCAATACTAATCCCACCAAAAAGGTAATAAAAATAGCCATCTGTACGGCGCCATTCCAATATAACCCTAATGGATCTCCAAGAATATACTGCTGAATAATAACGAACAAACCCAGCAAGAAAGATATGACCGTAATAAATATACCCACGTATCCAAAGACAACCAGTGGGGTGACAGACAGCGAAATAAAACTATCGATTGCGAGATGAAAAAGCTTTTTAAAGCCATACGATGGTTTACCGGCCATTCTCTCACCATAAATATAATAAATAAATTCCTGCTTATATCCCATCCAATCTATCAAACCCCTAGTTATACGATTGTGTTCTGTTAATTTATTATATTCATCAACTACTATACGATCGAGTAAACGAAAGTCTGTTGCTCCCGGTACCGTATATTTGTTCCCAAGTCTCCTTAACATTTTATAAAATAATTTCGACCCCAGTTTCGCTATTAAGCCATGTTTTGAATATTTCTCTCTTACCCCAATCACGATATCCGCACCATTTTCCCATTTCAACAAAAAATCCTTAATTAGTTTTGGTGGCTGTTGACCATCAGCATCAATAGTCAATATTGCGTCACCGATAGAATACTTAAGTCCGGCCGACAGGGCAGCTTCTTTCCCAAAGTTCCGCGAAAAAGAGATTACGGTTATTTTCTTATTTTTGTTATCATTCACAATCTTCTTCAATACTGATGGGGTGTCGTCAGAAGAACCGTCATCGATAAGGATTATTTCTACAGAATAACCTTTAATCCCCTCTATCTCGGGTAATAATTTTTTATTAAAAAAATCAGCAACACAGTTCGCCTCGTTATGAACTGGAATAACTACAGATAACCTCTTCATGCTATTATTATAACATAACTCTATATTGCTCTATTTCAAAAGCCACTTCTGAGCATTTGTCCCGTTGTAATTAAAGAGTTGGATATTAGACTGGTTGGAGCTTTTTCCTCCCGCAACATCCAAGACGAGATCTGAACAAGCAGAACGAAAAACATAATAACCTCCTTCCTTAAATATCAACCACTTCTGCGCACACGAGTTATTATTGTCCCATAACTGAATATTTGTTCTATTAATTATTCCAGCCTTATCTACATCTATAGATTTATTTTTAGCAGCATTTATTATCTTATAATAATCACTTTTCGCATCATATTTTATTGACCATTTTTGCGCACTTGTATCATTCAGGTCATATAGCTGTATATTAGCCCCATTCAGGCTCGAATTCCCAGCTAAATCTAGACCTTTTTTATTTGAAAGAGCGGAAACTAATTGATATTCGCCGTCTCTTATGATGGATACCAACTCTAAGCCCCATCTCTGCGCTTTTGTATTATTGGCATCATACAA
The DNA here is from genome assembly GCA_045636645.1 of Candidatus Nanosyncoccus sp. Taxonomy (GTDB): domain Bacteria; phylum Patescibacteriota; class Saccharimonadia; order Saccharimonadales; family Saccharimonadaceae; genus Nanosyncoccus. The sequence goes on along the minus strand of JAZTXX010000020.1, from coordinate 104,559 downwards.
CTGTATATTGGTCCCCAAACCCGTATTAGCCGTGTGCAAATCCAAAACCTTTAATGAGCACGAAGAAATAAATGTATAGAAACCGTCCTTAGTTTTCAATATTCTCCATTTCTGCGCACAAGAATCATTGCCGCTCCATGCTTGGATATTTGTACCATCTCTATCATTCGCCCCATCTACATCGATATACTTCCCGCTTTGTAAATTCCTCACATAATAATATCCATTCTTATCTCTTTTGATCTGCCATCTCTGCGCAGCAGTGTTATTTTTTGACCACAATTGAATATTTGTGCCATTCCTAGCACTATTAACACCACCACTTATATCTATCGCTCTATTCTGATTAAGAGTAGAAGAGACAACATAGATACCGTCTTCTATCTTCTCTACCGGATTTAATAACCATTGCTGCGTAGTATTATTTGTTTTTGTTTGTAATTCAACGTTGGCCCCATTCACTGTTTTTCCGTCCTTAACTTCTATAGGTTTTTGTGAACAAGATGACAAAATCCTAATAATATCTTTTTCCGTTCTAGTAATTTTCCATCTTTGTGCACACGTCCCGTTATATTCCCAAATTTGGGTATTTGCTCCCGTCTCTTCACTTGCATTTGCTACATCTAGAACTAGTCCAGAAGCGACATTTATTATACTATAATCATCGGTCTTATCGTTATACGTAATATTCCATTGTTGAGCGCCAGTGCCATTCCTACTATATAGTTGGACATTCGCCCCATTCTCAATCCTCCCATTTTGAACATCTAATACATAATCTCGCGAGGCGAGCAATTCTATATAATATGTTCCATTTGCCACTTTCATCTCCTTTTGGACACTTGTTATTCCCCCAAACCAATCCTGGAAATACAAATAGAAATTCCTATTCCCGTACGCGCCACAAGATGCAGTACCGTACCCAGCAGCCAATGCGCCCGCATTCGGCTGGTAAGGAGTATAGCGATAGAGCGCAGAAGTTGCGAGCGAACGAATATTCACAACTGACCCACCACATGAAGCGTTAGGATTGTATTGAATATAGTTATTCCCAAGTGGGTAGTTCGTCCATCCTCCGTCAAGGACTGTTCTAAATAAGGCCGCCGCCTTCCTGACCTGATTCTTGAACCCATAGTATTGTGAGGAACACGGAGCCGTATCTGGGCACCCGTAACCTGTTGCCTTCCTATAATCACCGCTATTCGGAATCGGGTCGGTAATAAGAGAAGTCTCCTTCTGTAGCAACACAATCAATACCTGAGGATTAATCCGATAATCCTGCGCCGCTTTCCAGATGATATGAGCAGCAGTGTCCCCGGAACCAATCACTTCCCCGTCACCAAATCTCTCCTGGGATAGACACACAAAATGTCCGTCCTTCCAATGCCAGGTGTAATTCTTGTTCGCCGACAAACTCAGATAATAATTATAGTTGGTATTAGAACAGGGGTTCTTACTCGTCAGAAAGGCTTGAATCTGCGCCTCATTCATCGAATTATAATTCCCCATCTGATAATCAGAGATGATATAGCCTGGATCAAAATTTGCTAGACTAGCAGCCTCAGCCCTATTCTCGCGATACTTATGAACCAAGAAGGAAAACAAAGCCATTGCAACGAACGTCCACAACACGATATACCAGACTCTTCTATCATGACGCCTAACCGACATTGCGCCTTTCTCTATTACCTTATAACTCATAATTCAACCTCCCCCTTGATTATACCGGTCTTCCCTTCAGCGTTCAGGCTAACCGTAATATCAGCCTTGCCACTTCCTAGCCCAGCAAGCGAAACATCAAATCCTTCACAAGTTGAAGTAGAAACATTGTCAATGATATCTGCCCGACCATTATATATAGTAGACCCAGCACGGGACAGTGTTAACTCACATTCCCCACCCTGCAAGTATTGATCAATATTCACCCGAATCATCAATTTATCACCATTTACCCCAGCATACGTAACCACTCCAGACAATTCATTCATCAGATTAGGGTCTTCGCCCTCATACTGTTCAACCTTCTTTTTACCAGTCTCCTCACTGGTAGTCTGCACGGTAGGCTCAATCTGTTCATTCTTTTTTTCTTCAACTACTTTCTCAACCTCCTGGTCATTGGTACCACCACCCTTACCATTTAAAGCAAAAAACACTGCCACACCAGCAGCAATAAATATAACCAACAATAATATCAAATAAACTAGTTTCTTGTTTTGTTTTTGTCTTTTTTGTGCCATAGTAAAATACTCCTAATACTAGAATAGCACATATACTAAAATATGCAACCCCGTTCTAAAGAGAAATCTTGCTGGCCCTAAGCCCGTCGCCATACTCTTCTTCAAAATAATCATAGCGAACTTTAATCCAATCAATAACATCTTCCAGTTCCCCCTCGAATACTTTATCACCCCAGCGATCGGCATCAATATAAGCAGCGTTTCTAATAATGCTTGCCTGTTGATAAGCATGATTAACAACTTCGTCCTTCCTTCCGCTCATCCGCTCAGCGAAAATATCTTTTACTCGCTCCTCAAACTCCGGAAAATCCATCATCCTAAACACCAAGTCAGATAGCTTCCTGCTTAAGTCATATTCAGCCAGTATGTTATTGGCCTCGTAGTATTCCTTCGGCCTCAACTCCTGACGCCTAGCCATTTTCCCGGTAGGAGAATGGAACTCATCACCAAGCCAATTCATCCATCTCAGATTACCGAATGCCAGATCAAAATCCCAACCCGGACCAGCATGAATCTTGTCATCATCACCATCCTTGTATAGATAAAAACTTGTCCAATAAGCATCAGGATTAACTGAAAACTCAGACAACAAATAGTATTTAGCGAAAGAATCCATATCCGCAATCTCGCTAACCTTCGTATAATCCTTTTTATCTATTGCTTCCTCTAGCTCATTGAAAGAAGCTAAAAATTTCTTCATAGCCTCTTTCTCATTATCCTTAGACACGACGTCTTTCGCAACCAACAGATTTCGGTTTTTTGACAGATAGTACTCTTGGTCGTACCCATACAGATTGTCAAGTTCCACTAGGACACCAAATTGATTTTTGAGATCTACAACGCTTCTTCCGATTTCCGGAACGTGCGACGCATAATACAAGCCATGATAATCACCATTTATATACAGCTCGATCGGCTTTCCGCTAAACGAATAATCCATACCAAGCACATGTTCAAGAAAAAATGCCGTATCGTTTCTAATGTAAGACCCGTCATTAATGTCAGCCAATAGACACCACTTCTTCGCCTTCCCCAAGCCGAATAGGTCAACAGATTTATCAAATTTGATCTGATACGGCTTCTTATCAGCCGCCCACGTTCCATTCCCCCTCCCTTTTATCTCCACATTCTCAAAGTCAGTTATTTCATCCCCTTGAACCAACCTTAGCTCGTTTCCACCATATTTAATTTCCTTATCTTCTGCAATCCTCTCAAGAGTCACCCCGTTCAGACTGATATCAATTCTCGGTATCCCCCTATCAGGATATTTAGCAAGCTCCGATTGCTTAAGGATTAACGAGGGCGTCAGAACCAAAGCCCCAACAGCCACCAACGCTATCAAGCTAATCAAAAACACCCACCATCTCTTGGCACTCATAACTATATGATATCACAATCCATCACTATTTATTCTAAATCCAGCCCTAATATACCCCCCGCTTTCAGGAGTATTTCCTTCTCTTCCTCGCTGCACCCCATCATCGCAACCTTGAATAATTCTACGGTCTCTTCGTGCTTATAATCCAGTACCTCCAGCGACCTCGCCGCCCCAGGAACCTTCCTGAGTGCCCCCTTAGAAACCAGATTGTCTATATGCTCCGCCACAACCGAGACAGACGATAGCCCAAGCCCCGCCTGAATCTCTCGATATGACGGCGAGTATCCATTCTCCTCTGTAAAATCCTGTAGAAAGTTCAATAACGCTAATTGTTTTTTTGTTAACTTGACCGCCTTCATGATATAATTATATGCAATGGATAAAAATAAATCAATCGATGGGCTAGCTCCACGTCGCTCTAAAAATTCCGCGACGAAGACTTCTATCTCTTTAAATACCGCGGACCCCCTCACAAAACCAACCGCTAAGACCGCCACAAGAAAAAATTCCGCCACTTCCAGATCAACTAAGAAGACATCCTCAAGTTCAACTGCTAAGAAGTCTACGTCTACCAGATCCACCACCAAGAAGATTACAGTCACCAAGAAGACTCCCTCCACAAAGCTTTCTTCGAAAACTATCACGGTCGACACCCCGGCACCCGCCCCAGCCTCCGACGATATACCTATCACACCAACAGCTGAAGAGTTGACCAGTAATTATGCAGCTGAAACCGAAGTAACTAAGGATTTTCTAAAGCCAACACAAGTATTTAATTTTGACGAAGAAAGCGGCGAACTCAAAGCCTCCAGCGACAACCCCCTCGCCGACAAACCTAAGAAAAAGAAAGCGAAAAAGCCCGTGTCTAAAAAGCGCAAAATCATCACAAGTATTATTCTAGCTATCGTCCTTATTCTCCTCTGCGGAACAATCTGGCTAGTGATCTGGGGTAACGATATAATCGCCAAAATTACCGGTGGCCAAGGCAACATCTTCGACCTTATCGGATTCACCGAGCCAACCTACGAACGACTAAAAACCGATGATAACGGCCGTACTAATATCCTCGCTTTCGGTACAAGTGGTTATAATATGGAAGGCGACGAAGGAAATGGCACCCATGATGGTGCCCAGTTGACCGACTCTATTATGGTTATCAGCCTCAACCAAGATACCGGTGACATCGCAATGGTTTCCCTTCCCCGCGATCTCAAGGCCTCGCCAACCTGTACTGCAACCGGCAAAATTAATGAAGTCTACTGGTGTAATGGCGGTGGTGGTGGAGCAACTACTGAAGAAGAATCCACCGCAGCTCAAGCCCTCATGAATGAAGTTTCTGACATTCTCGGTGTAGATTTTCAATACTACGCTCACCTCAACTGGGCTTCACTAATCGATATCGTTAACATCCTCGACGGTATCACCATTAAGCTCGATGAAGGAATCTACGACTATTATTATACTGGAGCGGTCTTCGATCCGGATGTAGAATACACCATTAATGGCGACCAAGCACTAGGTCTTGCTCGTGCCCGCCACGGCACAACCGGTGGTGACTTCTCCCGCGGCAACTCTCAGCAGAAGATCCTCATCGGAATCAAAGACAAGCTCGTCTCGAAGGACCTCTCTATCACCGATTACCTTGGTCTAGCATCTACTCTCGGCGACAACCTCCGCACCAACTTCTCAATCGAGGAACTAAAATCTATCGCCCACCTCAGCTTCGACTTCGACTTTGATAGTATGCGCCAGATTTCCCTCTTGGAACCAACCCGCTACATGACAACCGGCTCAATCAATGGTATTTCATATGTCCTACCATCAGCTGGTGTAGGTAACTATGCAGCCATTCAGGACTATATCGCGAAGATGTTCTCGAATGATCCCCGTGTCTACGAAGAATCCTCAATCCTCGTCCTAAACGCCACCGATGGTGTTGGGCTCGCCTCGACCGAGAAGTCAGCACTCGAGAAAGACGGTTATAATAATATCGACGCCGATAACGCCCCAGAAGGGAGCGAATACACAGATAAATACACTCTCTATTTCACTAACGACGAAGCACCTGGCACCAAAAAACTTCTTGAAGATAAGTACAGCGTAACCGCAAAGCCAGTCGACGAGCTCCCAGCCAACGTCTCTCATGACTACACATTTATCCTCATTCTCGGCGGCGAGCCAGAATCAACCGAAGATAACAATTAATCACCCTTCGAGACCCTTATGGCTCACCTTCTAACTCCCTCCAGACACTAATCACCCCAGTCACAAATAATCAAAAAGGAGCCCCTAAAGGCTCCTTGAATTTTAGATTTACTGCTCTTTCTTACTAATAATCAGCTTCCGTTCTCTTCCCTCACCCTCTGAATGAGTCTCAATATCAGAATAATCCGAAGCAATCTTGTGAACCACTCTTCTATCTGCCGCGTTAAGATTAATCTCCATCGACTGACCAGTGTTTCTCACTTTACTAATCCATCCTTCAGCCTTATCAGCAATCCTATCAGCCCTCTGGCGCTTATAGTTCGCCACATCTACACTAACCCTAGTAACTTCTGCTTCCTTCGAGACGAGAGCCATCGAAACGATGTGTTGTAAGGCCCTAAGATTATCAGCGTTTCTACCAATCAGAAGTGAATTAAGAGACGTAGAAGGAACAGACAACTGAATCACCTCGTCATCAATCGTAGAAGTGACCGCCACATTGATTCCAAAGAAACTCAGTAAATCCTCAAGGTATCTTGCCGCAAAACGGATTGATTCATCTTTATTCATAATTATTATCTCCTTTTCTTTTTAGTATCACGAGCGGAGATACGGGTAATTTTTGTTCCTGTTTTTTTATTTTCGACCACTTCGGCCTCTTGGATTTTCTTTAGTTCTTTTAAGACAGCTTTATCAGTCGCGTCGTCAATCTCGCGACTAATCCCCTTGAATATAACCTTCTGCTGGAACACAGTAATAATATTACTGAGGAAATAATAGAAAGCCAACGCACCATTCAAATTAAACATAATTAGGAACATCATTATAGGCATCATTGTAGACATCTGGCCGGTCGCAAGACCAGAAATATCCGACTGGTCGACTTCCTTCCCTTCCTTTGCCTCATTTAAGATATCACGGAATTTCTTTTTCTTCTCTGATTTACCGGAAGACATCTGCTGCTTCGTCACCAAATATTGTATCACCGACGCAAATACCGCGCAGGCAAGGATAAACAGTGCACTCCACGAGAAGTTACTAAACACTTCACTCGCCCTCACATCAAGCCTAATCACCCCAAAGAGCATCGGATAGAAATCATAGCTTACCTTCTCTTCAACAGGAATATCCTTATTGGTGAGATCCTCCAGATACACAGCCTGCTTATCCCTTAATTCCCTAATCTCCGACCCCTCATACGCCACAATCTCGTATGCCCGATTCATCAAATTATCCGCTGGCATAGGAGTCGCAATCACCCGAATAGCCGAGAAGATAGCAATAAAAATCGGAAGCTGAACCATTAAAGTAAGAATCGACGCGAACGGCTTCACATTATACCGCTTATACAGATCCATCGTCTGTAGAGACTCTAACTGCTTATTACCGTTACAATTCTTCTTAATTTTTGTAAGCTCCGGTTGAAGCTTCCTAATCAACCTCGTCTGCCTGAGTTGTTTCTTTGACAAAGGAAGCATACAAAGCTTCACAATCACCGTGAATATAATAATCGCCAAGCCAAAATCATGCACCAGATTAAATATCACAAATAAGATATTCACAATCGGTTGAATCACTATAACATCAAGTAGTGCAAACGGACCAAAATAACCCTTAATATTCCCAGCCACAATTGAACCAATCACAAAAAGAATAAAAATCGTCCAATAGATATATTTTTTCACACTCTTTTTATCCATTCTGTTTATTATAACACACTTTACTCTCTTCCACTAGCTTTCCGAGAGTCTCCTCAAGTTCGTTAAATTTCCACTTTAAAACGTCCTTAGAGTACACCACAAACACATAATCAGTCTTCTTGGGAATAAGATCAAAATTAACCCTCAGGGCCTCATATATTCTCCGCCTAATCCTATTCCTCCCCACCGCAGTCTTCTCTACCTTCTTAGATACAACCACAGCCATCCTCGTGAACCCCCTAGAATTAGGAGTAAAAACCAGCGACATTTTAGCGCTTCTTATAGTCTTACCGTGTTGATAGACATACCTCACCCCACCACGCGAATGAAACCGATACTTCTTACTTAACATACAATATATTATATACTAAATAAGCCCCTTGCGGGGCTCCATTTATCCTTAAGCAGACAAGCGTGCACGACCTTTCAAACGTCGGCGAGCTAAAACCTTGCGGCCACTCTTAGTAGCGTTCCTCTTCATAAAACCATGCTCAGATTTGCGTTGCCTCTTGTGTGGCTGATATGTTCGTTTTGGCATAATTATTTCCCTTAAACTTTAAAAATTTTCAAATTCTTATATAGTATACATCATTTTTCCACAATTTTCAAGGTGTTTTCCACAAGACTTTTAGGGTTGAAGATGATTTTGTGGAAAATATCCCCTCTATAAACTAATTCCATATTATAACATATTTAATTTTCCCTTCATTTCCTGTGGAAAACTCCTCATTCTATGATATAATAGCTTCACGAAGGAGGTTAAACACAATGTATGATGTCTGGAAAAACGCCTTAGCTGAGATAGAACAGCAAATCTCATCAGCCAATTTTTCCACTTGGTTCCAGGATACTTCCCTCGCCTCCGCCAAGGATGGCAATATCGTGATTAACGTCAAAAACACTTTCTATATCAAGCAACTCCGCAACCGTTACTACGACATCATTAAGAACTCCCTAGAAAACAATAATATTAAAGTTAATAATATATCATTTGAGGTAAAATCCAATTCAAAACCTAAAATTCGCCCTCGCGAGGTCACGAAGGGTGAAGTGAGTCTTAAAGATCACCTCCGCACCACTAGGAACACTATTAAATCAGAGAAATCTAAACTCCCCTCATCCTCATCCGAGAATGGGCTTAATCCCAAATATACCTTAGATAATTTTGTAATAGGTTCCAATAACGACCTCGCTGTCTCAGCCGCAAAAAACATCATCAGTGCCCCAGGTTCCCGCTACAACCCCTTCTTCCTCTATGGGGGCCCAGGTCTCGGTAAGACCCATTTAGTTCAAGCAATCGGCAACGAGCTTCTTAAAAACAACCCCAACCTTAAAGTTTTCTACACTCCAATCTCTCATTTCTATTCTGACTTCATTGACGCAATCCAGAGTGGTAAAGGTAAAGAATTTAATCGTAAATTCCAGAAACTAGATTGCCTAATCATTGACGATTTCCAACTAATTGTTAATAAAGAGAAATCACAGGAAGAATTCTTCAACATCTTCAATGATCTCTATCAACTTAATAAACAAATCATTGTCACCTCTGATCGACTCCCCTCACAAATTAAAACTGTAGATGAGCGCCTCGCATCCCGCCTCACTTGGGCTGGTGCTTTTGACCTCCAGCTCCCTAAATTCGAAGACAAATGTGCGATTCTTAGAGCTAAAGCAGAGCAATTAGGTGCCGAAATAGAGCAAGAAGCGATTGAATATATCGCCGAAAATGTTAACACAAACATTCGTGACCTTGAAGGTGAATTTTCAACCATACTCCTAATGTCTGAAGTTCGCGGTCTCACCCCCCTTGAATTAATTAACAATGGTTCAATTAATGTCAATAAGACATCAAAACTTCGCCCAACCACCTCAAAGCAAATTGTCGATAGAGTCGCTAAATACTACCAACTCACCCCGGCAGAACTAAAAAGCAAATCCCGTGTCTCTAATATTATGCAGGCCCGCCAAGTTGCTATGTACTTATTATCAACCGAATTAAGTCTAAGCACACCCAAAATAGCAAATGAAGTAGGAGTTAAAGATCACACTACAGTAATGCATGGTATAAAGAAAATCACTAAGTCCCTTAAGCTAGATTTCAACCTACGCGACCAGATTGAAGAAATTAAGGAAAAAATCTATGGTTAATAATATCTATTTTGTGGAAAACCAGTGTAAAACTCTATGTAAAACCCAGTGTAATAAAGTTGTAAAAATTTGTGTAAAATTCATCAATCGTGTAAATATATGTAAGTTATCCACTTTTCAACAATATTTTCCTTCAATATTCACCAACTTTTCAACAACTATTTCACCCCTAAATCTAAGCAATTTTTTCCACTATTCCACATACCCTACTACAACTACAATAAATATATTTATTAGTAATTAATAATAGAAAGGATCTAAATGAAAATAACAGTCACTCAGGAAAAACTAAGTAAAGCCTTAAACAATGTAAGTAGGATAGCGATTGGTAAAGTCACTCTTCCAATCTTAAATAATGTACTAATTAGAGTAGATAAGAAGAAAGTCTCACTAATCACTACTAATCTAGACATGGCTATCGAAGATTTCCTACCGGTATCTAGTTCCGAAGATGGTGTTGTGACTGTACCAGCAAAACTCCTCGCAGAATTTATCTCGAATCTCCCCAAAGGCGAGAAGATTGAAATAACCTCAAAAGATACCAAAGTAACCATTAAGGCTGGTAAATATTCTTCAACCATCAATGGCGCCCTCGCAGACGATTTCCCGGAACTCCCAGAAATAAACGAAAAGAAAGCTGTAATCTATAAAATAGGCGTAGATGAGTTCAAGACAAGTATTGGACAAGTAATTATCGCAAGCTCCAATGACCTCACCCGCCCCGCTTTGACCGGTGTATATTTTAATACATCAGATAACACCCTAGCAATCGCAGCCACCGATGGTTATCGTCTCGCCGAGAAGAAGCTTATAGATAAAGTAGAGAGTGAGGTGAAAGCAATAGTTCCAGCCTCTTCCCTTCAAGAGGTTCTCCGTTCAATTAGTGATGACGTTGAGGAAGTAGAGATATCCTTCAATGAAGACTTAGTCCGCTTCCGTCTAGGTGAAGTAGAAATTATCTCTAAACTAATCGACGCTAGTTTCCCAGACTACCAGAAACTAATCCCAAAGGATAGTAATATTGAAGCCATACTTAATCGTGAAGAATTAACTAGGGTGACTAAACTAGCAGCCCTCTTCGCACGCTCGGTTGGAGGATCAATTATTTGTGAGACGATTACCCCAGACACTTTCTCTGTAAAGTCGATCGCAAACGAATTTGGTGAAAATGATTCCAAGATAGAGACCACTATAGAGAAGGCTGGCAAGATTAATTTAAACTCCCGTTTTCTCCTTGATGCTCTTAACGCTCTAGACGAAAAAGAATTAGAAATAAAGTTTTCCGATCGGATAGCCCCAGTAGTAATCCGTAATAAGAAGAATCATAACTACACACATATCATAATGCCACTTAATTCATAATGATTATCAAGTCAATTAAGCTAATAAATTTCAGAAACCACACAAACTACTCCCTAGAATGTACTAATGAGACATCATTAATCCTAGGTGAAAATGGATGTGGCAAAACCTCGGTACTTGAAGCAATATATATCTTAACTAGGGGTAAAAGCTTCCGTGCTACCGACCCCGAAATTATTAAGAGGGATACCGATTTTTATCGAATAGAACTTCAATTTGTAAGTGGTGAACAAATCACTGCGACATATGATGGTAAAAACAAAACATACACTATATTGGACAAAAAAACAAAGCGCCTCCCACATAAGAATAAATACCCAGTTATCCTCTTTCAACCATCAGATCTAAATCTTATTAGCCACTCACCTGGGCGAAGAAGAGACTATTTTGACCGGATTTTTAGTCAATTTGATGAGACCTACGCTTCTAATCTCTCTAAATATGAGAAGGCACTAAAACAACGAAATGAATTACTGAAAAATGATTTCCTAAAAAAAGAAGCCCTATTTTCGTGGAATATCATCCTAGCGAAATATGGAGCAGAGCTTTCAGGGTCAAGAAGGCAATTTATTGAAGAAATCAACACTAAACTAACTCCAACATACCAATCAATCGCAAAAAACCAGGATAAAGTAGAAATAGTTTACAAAACAGATATCGATAACCTCACAAGTGATGAATACTTAAAGAAGTTAGAGGTTAATTTTGAAAAAGATTCTTATCTTGGTCACACGTCATTTGGGGTTCACCGAGATGATTATATATTCGAATTTAATAATAAACCAGCCGACGGCTCAGCGTCAAGGGGTGAAATCCGTTCAATAATCCTAGCCTTGAAGTTTATTGAAGCAGAGTTAACCAACCAGAAACTCCACCAGAAACCCCTAATCCTCCTAGACGACGTCTTCTCAGAACTAGATGAAACAAGGAGAAGAAGCCTTATTCAGAATTTTAAAGATAACCAAGTAATCATTACGAGTGTAGAATCAATCGAAGAAGAATAATTGTTATTTATTTGCTAGCTTGTAATATTCGTTAAGAAACGCCACCACAGGGTTTCCTTCTCCCTCAAAGAACCTAATATTATTATAAGCGGTAGAGCCACCAGAATAATGCTTCATTGCCTCACTTGCGCGAGCAAGAGACACATATCGCTGGGCATACTTATAAGTTGAATCCCACTTCTCATTCTTGCTACTATTCACAAACTCTTCCCCGGAAGAGATTTTTTTAATATCTTCAGAGACATTAAGAGAAGTCTTAACCATATCAAGAATATCGGTCTTGTAAGGAATACTTGATGACTCCTTCAATATGGATTCCTGAATTCCCCCATCCGTCACCCCAAGGGGTGTTTCCCTCTCGTCATTATACAGAATATAGTGCGCAAGAGCAGAACCCTTATTAATAGTGCGTGTACCAGACGGGTTAAGGGTGGTGTTACTATTCACAAAGTCAACAAACCCCTGGTCATTAAATGGATCATTAAGTGTGGTTGTATCGAAAGTAGCTATCTGTGAACAACCAGCTGATCCCACAGCACCAATCGATGAATAAGTTTTACAATCACCAAATGTTGCAAGGAACCCATCCACTGAATCAGCATAGGTTGAAGGAAGGAGATTAATAATAGACTTCCCTACAGTTGTTATAGTATTTTTAAATCCAGAAAGAATTGATGATGTTTTGGCTCCTCCCTGGGAGATAGCAAAATTATAAATAATCGAACCAAGGAAAGTATTCCTAGAAGTAATATCGAAGGGACTTCGATTCTTTCGGTCTATTTCCGCATCCATCGCAACAATATCATTATTAAGTCTCGTATAGGAAAGTACCGCTGATGAATCACCAGCTGATGCCCCACTTTTTTTTGCGAGCTCCTTCCCGACATTTATTGCCCCCTCCACCAAATACTCACCGGCCTTCACCCCTTTAATCGTCTCATACGAATTCTCCACCAATGAACCATTAATAATTGGCCGAGAAGCACCAAGGATATCTAGTGATGCTCCAGCTGCTCTGGTTTTTGTAAAATTCCCAATCGAACCTTTCGCTTCACTGGTTGAAGATGTGATAGTCCCGCTAATAATATTCTTATCACTACTAACTCCAAGTTTATTCTCAGTAAGTTTAAGGATCCTATCAGATGCATATCCGGCAACATCATCAATATTAAGCTTATTCCCGGAAAGTAACGCATAGAGGCTTGGTGATTCTAGTGGAGAACCAGTCACTTTCTTCGCTTCCCCAGTCTTAATATCCACCACTTCAGTCTCAGCCGAATAGAACATATGATTCATTGCCTCATTAATCGAGGAAGTATTCCCATCCCCAGCCTTCATCTTGCTAATATTCTCCATAAAACCAAGGTAATACAAACTAGACTTCTGCTCTTTCGAGATAGTGTCGGCGGTGTTTAACGAGTTCGCGGCATTGAGGGTTGCTACCTCAGATGAACTAGCGGTATTCTTCTCGCCAACCATCCTAATAAAATCATCAGCCTTATCAGAATGGGCATTCTCCCCAAGCATCTCATACTCATAATAGGTTTCAACTTCTCCAGTCTGCTCATTTTTTCTTTGTTTTTCGACTAAAACAACAGTATTCGCATTCATATCACTCCCCTCACCGAGAAGTTTATTCATTACATCATTGAGATCATTTGAGCCAGTATAGTTATTTCGGTTGGTCCCAATCTTCTTAAAAACATCCTTCGCTGATTCATCATAGTAATAGGCTGCACGAGAATAAGTTGCTTCGTTAAAGGCCTCATATAAAGTATAATTCTGCTTTATCTCTTTAATAAAATCCTTCGCCTCAACAACCCTACCATCAAGTTTTAGTAATAATTCACCATTAACCTTAGTGGCCTCAACGAATCCATCCTCACCCTCATACCCCACCAGTATCCCCTTTTTCTTTAGAATGGAAGCAGTAAAATCCGGAACCTCTCCATTATAGAGAGCTTGTTGGAAAACCAACTCTTTCCCAGCAACGGCATCAGCATATTGCACGTCGGTCTCCTCAATTAATCGCTGAGAGATCGCCGAAGGAACAATATTACCAGAACTAAAAAGTAGCGCCCCAATCACAATCATCAGCGTCAAAAACCCTGCCGCACCATAAGCCTTCAAATTAGAAGAAGACTTTTTGAACTTCGTATTTTTCCCTTGAACCCTTGATATATATTGGGTATTACTAAGGGCTCTTTTATCGCTCTCTCTTAGGATATCTTCGCCACTCATTATACTTGACCTTTAGTATATTTATATTATAACATATTTCTGATATAATTTAAAACATGCTAAAGATAGAAAAAATCATTCCGGGCGGTGAGGCTCTAGCTACACTTGAGGAAGGCAAGAAAATATTACTCTGGAACGCTCTCCCAGGTGAGGAGGTTGAGAAGTACGAGGTTACAAAATCAAAATCCCACTACGTGCAAGCTATAGCCACCAAAATTTATAATCATTCCCCTTTCAGAAATAACCCGAAGGATGATTGTTTCCTCTCAACTTCACCATGGCAAATTATGGACTACGGTTTCGAACTTCAGACTAAGAAAGAACTCGTAGTTGAAATATTTCGTGAACACCACATCGACATTGAGACCCCAGAAATCGCCACCGACAGCAACGATTTCTTCTATCGAAACAAGATGGAATATTCTCTTTACTGGGATATAGAAAAAACTAAGATCCTCCCAGCCTTCCGCGCACGTGGTTCACACCGCAAAATCCCTATCACATCCTCCTCGATCGAACGTCCTGAACTATTCCAGGAAGCGATGAATATAATTGATGACCTTAATGCTCGCCAGGAAGAAGCTCGCAAGTATCAATCACTCCTCCTTCGCTGCAATCAGAAGGGTAAAGTATCAGGCGGCCTATACGAGAATCATAAACCCCACCCAGATTTTGAAAATCTTTCCGACCAAATACTTGGACACACCTACTCATACTCACCTAACGGTTTCTTCCAAATTAATCTCCCGGTTTACGAATTAGCTCTCGCAGAAATCAGGAACCATATTTCAACCACCAAAGTACTCGATCTGTACTCAGGTGTTGGCACTATAGGCCTCTCTGTTGCACGTGACCATGAGCTTACCTTGGTTGAATGTGATAAGTTTGCCTTCAGGGAGCTTGCTAGAAACGTCGCCCCACCCGATTTATTAGACGATGGTTCCCTGAAAAATAAAATCAAGAATCGAAATATTACCGGAGTTCTCTCGAAATCAGAAGAGGCCTTAGATTACATTAACCCAGACCAAACCGTCATCCTAGACCCACCCCGCGCCGGCTGTGACCCCAAACTTATCACGAAGCTACTGGAGGTTAAACCACCGAAGATTATCTACCTCTCCTGTAATCCAGCGACCCAGGCCCGCGACGTTAAAGAGCTCCTCCGGTGCTACAAGATTGACTATATTAAGACTTTTAATTTCTTCCCTCGCACCCCACACATTGAAAATCTCGTGATTTTAAGTCTTTAATTAGTAGTAAATTCGTGCTAGAATAATTTAAAGACGGAAAGGTGGCCGAGCGGTTTAAGGCGCACGCTTGGAAAGCGTGTAAAGGGGCAACTCTTTCGCAGGTTCGAATCCTGTCCTTTCCGCCAAATTAGGATTAATTGAATTTATTCAATTAATACTAATTTGAAGGAATGGAGCTAGGATAATTATCCTGTCCTTTCCGCCAAATTAGGATTTTTAAAATCTAAAAACGTAGTTTTTATTTAGACTGAGAAAAAATTTTTAAAGTTTAACGGAGTCATTGTGAGCGTAAACGACACACTAATAGAACTAAAAGGAATCACTAAGCGATACGGTTACGGAGATACCGAATCATTTGCACTGAAGGATTTTGACCTCACTATTAAAAGAGGTGAATTTATTATGATCATGGGCCCATCTGGTTGTGGTAAAACCACCCTCCTGGATATCATCGGGCTCTTGGACCGCGCAACTTACGGAGATTACATCCTAAATGGTGAAAATGTCGCTAGTATTTCCTCCCGTCGTCAGGCTAAACTCCGCGCTAAGAAAATTGGCTTCATTTTCCAGAATTTTAACCTTATTGATGATCTACCGATTATTGAGAATGTCGGCCTACCACTAATCTATACAGGCTATTCTAAGACCTCTCGTCTCAAGAAGGCCTCAAGCGCCCTCAGGCGCTTCCACCTAGAGGAACGAGAATATTACCTACCCTATCAGTTATCAGGTGGACAGCAACAGCGTGTAGCTATTGCTCGCGCAATCGTGAGTGACCCGGAGATTATTCTCGCTGACGAGCCGACCGGTAACCTTGACTCCCGCTCGTCGCATATCGTCATGGAGGAGCTTAAAGCTATCCACGACGAAGGTAATACGATCATTATGGTAACTCATAACCCGGCCCTAACAGTTTACGCAACCCGTGTCATTAATATGCTTGATGGCCAGATTGATACAGATGTTAAAACAGTAGCCGACAGCAACCTCCCACAACCGATCTCCGTCAAGATCAAGAAGAAGAAAAAAGATTTCGAATCCCTTTCTAGTGACGAGAAGAAATCCAAAAAGAAAAAATCACGGAGGAAAAAATAATGGCACTGCTATTTAGAACACATTTTAGACTAGCGAAAACCTCTATCAAGGAAAACCGCAGCCGCTCTTTCCTTACATGCCTCGGTATCGCCATCGGTGTTGCGAGTATCATCCTGATTCTTTCATTAACCGGAAGTATTGCGAATGTCGTCAAGGATGAAATTTCCGAAATTGGGGCAGACCTTATCGTTGTAAGACCAAGCTCTACTAAGGATTCCATGACTAGTATTGTTGAGGAATTGACCTCAGCTAACTCTTTCCAGAAGTCCAACCTCGTCATTGATGATGCTGAGACAATCAAGAAGGTTGAGAATGTTACCGCGGCTGCGCCAGTCGCAATCTCAACCAACACAGTAGTATCAGAGAAGAATACATTCGAATCCGTTCCGATCCTTGGCACAAACCTCGACTATAATAAGATAGAGCCACTCCCAGTTCGTTTCGGTGCATTTTTGAATGACAACAATGAAGAGAACTCCGTAGTGCTCGGGCATACCCTTTCCCTCGCTCTCTTCAACACCATCAATACAACCGTCGGTAAGACTATTACAATTATGGGTGAAAAATTCATGATCGTAGGAGTCCTAGATGAGATAGATAAAACTATCAATTTTGATAATATTGACTACGACAACGCCCTTATCATGAATATTAAGAGCCTAGATAAGATCACGGGATCAACCCAGGTTCAACAGATCAATGTCAAGGCGGCCAATACTGACAGTCTGCCAGAGGTCAAGCATAATATCGAAGTATCCCTCACCGAGCAGAAGCACGGCGACAAGAATTTCTCTGTTTCTTACGGTGATGATATTACTCATCCAGCCAGTTCCCTATTCACAATCGTATCCGGAATGCTCGCAATCGTTGCGGGAATTTCCCTAATAGTCGGCGGCATTGGCGTCATGAATATCATGCTTGTATCTGTTGCAGAGCGAACTCATGAAATTGGCATCAGGAAGGCCGTAGGCGCTTCTAGTCGTAATATTCTCATGCAATTTCTTTTTGAATCACTAATCCTCTCAATCCTGGGCGGAGTTTTCGGACTAATTTTAGGGTACTTCTTCGCCTTCCTCATCTCAACAGTTGCTCCATTCTCGCCATATATCAGCTGGGAAATTATCGCTGTAACCTTCCTGACGACTATTATTATTGGTATTATCTTTGGTATCTATCCAGCCCTGAAAGCCGCCAGCAAGAACTCTATCGACTCACTAAAGCATTATAGGTAAGATGAAAAAACAACTCCAAAAACTCCCATTCTACAACTCAGCGGTTCTCCCCTACCATTTCGCGCAAGCGGTAGTCGCGGGTGTTAAGTATCATCACCCAGGTAAGAAGATTCGCGTTATCGGTGTAACCGGCACCAATGGTAAGACCACGACCTGTTTCATGATTTGGCACATGTTAAATCACGCAGGCCATAAAACTGGCCTGATGACCACGGTTGCTCACGGAGTAGATAAGCTAGAGCCAGAGCTAAACCATATGACCACTGTTGATGCATTCACCTTGAATCATCGTATCGACGAGATAGTCAAAGCAGGTGCAGAATTCCTGGTCCTAGAGGTGACCTCCCACGCTCTTGCCGAATATCGTACCCTCGGAATTCCAATCGAGATAGCTGTATTTACCAACCTCACCCACGAGCATCTAGATTATCACCGCACTTTCGATAATTACCGCGCCGCGAAGGGTAAACTCTTCGAGAAAGCCAAATTTAGTATCCTCAACGCCGACGATTCAGCCACGGAGTATTACCGGAAAATAACTAACGATTATATCACGTACGGCATAAAATCCGGCGAAAAACGCGCAAAATCCATAGAATTGACCGTGAATGGAGTAAAATATTCATCTGGTGATATAACAATAGAGACAAGCATTCCAGGAAAATTCAATGTCTACAATTCCCTAGCAGCCTCACTCGTAGGAGAGAAATTAGGACTTACCTCGGAGCAGATTACTAGCGGCATCAAGACCTTGAAAGAAGTAGAAGGACGCATGAATACCGTCGACGAAGGACAGCCCTTCTCTGTAATCGTGGATTATGCCCATGCACCAGATGCCCTCGAAAAAGTATTTGAATCAGTTAAAGGGCACAAAGGAAGAATAATCTCCATCCACGGAGGAGCAGGCCGCCGCGATCCGTCAACTCGTCCAATTAGGGGTAGAATTCTGGCAAAATATTCCGATATCGTCATCATTACTGAGGATGATTCGCGCGACGAAGACCCAGAGAAGATCGCCGCTGATTTCATCGAAGGGGCCGAGCGCCAAGGGAAAACACTCGGCAAAGACCTCTACAAGGAGCTAGATCGCGAAAAAGCCATCAAAATGGCCCTTGAAATGGCCAAGAAGGGTGATTTAGTTTTAGTCCTTGGTAAAGGCCACGAGAAGACCATTCTACGCGCAGACGGCCCTCACGACTTTGAGGACATCAAAGTAGTAAAGAGACTCCTCAAGAATCTCGGTTTCAAGAAGAATAAAATATCTAAGAATTAAGCACCTGGGTCGTACTCGGCGATACCATCAATAATATGCTTGGTTTCAATCCCTAGAGCATTCGCGATGGCCACAGCGCAGGCCATATAAGAGACAGCTGTCTCGCCAGGAATAAAGGTTGCAACAGAGATGATATCAGAATGTACAGATAATGTAGCCTCTGTACCCTTAGGATAAAGCTTGGAATTAAGAATCTTGACGTCACCACTGGTCTGACCATAGTCTAAGGTCTTCCTTGACCCCTTAAATTTACTAAATGTATCGTAGTTTGCATCGTCGCTATTTAGTATTACGACCTCAGGATGCATCGCAAATAGCGTCTTCTCGCTTTCAATATATTCCTCCGGGTCCATGTCGTGTAGGCCGGCGGTAACGAAATTCGTCATTGCAGCGACACTAATAGGGAGGCCATGGAAGATACTATCCCTTAATCCCTCCGCCGGAACGGTAATGACAACATAATTGGCCCCAGCCTTCCACGCGTCAGAAAGGAACTTATGGAGCATCCCAATCTTAAACGGCTGGTCTGATGCAAGAACAGCAACCTGTTCACCGGTAGACTTCAGGATTTCGTGGACATAATGCGCAACGGTCACCTTTCCAGTAGTACCAGTAACAGCAATCAATTGCATATCCTTCGCAGGATTTCCGTAATAGGACTTCAGAAGCTTTGCTTTGAGTTTAGTAGCTGTTTTATTAGAACCACCTTTTTTGTTTTTTGTGCTTTTATCTTCACTCTTTCCCATAATAAAACCATTATAGCACTATCTCTCTAAAAACAAAAACTCCACATCGGAGCACCCCTAGAATTAAGTGTTTTAAGGAGGAATCTATGTTATAATGATTTTCATAATATTATCCATATAAGAGAAAATGAGAATAGTTATACCAGAATCAGATGATCCGATCATCGAAGAGGCTGCAGAAATCCACAAAGACGTGACGGTTATATCGGCCGACAGCCTGAAAACAGCGACCCAAATAGTTGACGCCGGAGAGGCAGATGCTATGATTTCTGGCTTTAACTACTCCACACGTGAAGTAATCCTTGCATTTAAGAAGAGTCTATCGGTGACTTCGAAGTATTTTTCGAGCTGCTTTATCTGTAGCAAGCGAGGTCATGAGCTCGCCGTTGCTGATGGTGGCGTCAATAAGCGGCCAGACAAAGAGCAGCTATACTGCATTGTCGAGGATACGGCTATAACATTCCAGAGATGCTTCAACAAGCAACCGAAGATAGCAATGCTTTCCTACTCGACCAACGGCTCTGGTGGTGATAACCCAGACCTAGAGAAGATTCACTACGTCATTCCGAAGATAAGGCAAAACCACCCAGACTGGATTATTGACGGGGAGATGCAGCTAGATACAGCTATTAATCAAGCAGTGTCAGAGAAGAAATTCCCGAACTCAACCATCAAGGGCGACGCAAATATCCTGATAGTCCCCGACCTGAATTCAGGCAACATCCTGTATAAAGCCCTCGAGCACTTAGGAGGATGGAGGGTGACTGGCCCAATCGTCCAAGGATTCAGCAAGCCACTGGCAGACCTATCTAGGGGCAGCACTGTCGACAACGTCAACTACACTATCGAAATCATCAAGAAGCTCTACAGAGCCAAGAAAAAAGAAGCCCAACAAAGCTGACCTAAATCAATATGTGAATTATTTAGATAAAATAATAATTTGTTTCACATAGGCATATAATAAATATAATAAAAACTCAGGTCTTTCTTGACGGGGATAAGCGCACTGCAATCATCTTCGCACCGAAGGTCCGAATCCGAAAAAAAGGCTCTTGTGGAGCCATGGCGTAAGAGAGGATTCGCACCGAAGGTCCGAATCCGAAAAAAAAGCTCTTGTGGAGCCATGGCGTAAGAGAGGATTCGATTGGAGCGAAGCGACAACGAGTCCTGCTTTTTGATGCACGCCCGCTAGGGTGTGGCGGAAGCGAGAGGATTCGAACCTCCGAGACGCTTGCGCGCCCACACGATTTCGAGTCGTGCGCCTTCAACCACTCGGCCACGCTTCCACCTATAATTTTACCATAGAAAAGTATTTTTTACCACAAAGCGCAAAAATATGTTATAATAATATCCGTCACCTTGTTAAGGTGATGCTCATTTAATTTCTAGGTGGATGTAAGATTATTTCAAACATCCACATACGCGCCCGTAGCTCAGCTGGATAGAGCGTTTGCTTGCGGAGCAAAAGGTCGTAGGTTCGAATCCTGTCGGGCGTACCATTATAAGAAATAAAGCCTTTTTAAGGCTTTTTTTCATCCGTCATAAGTCGACTCAAACAGTTAAGACATCTAAATAGGCCCAGGCTTGGGCCTATTTTTTTGTTTCAAAAAGAAGTCGCGAAACGTATTCAGTTTTTAGGGATTATATTTTTCACAATCGTAATTAGCCCCTCTAACAAATTCATGTTTTTTCGAGATATTCCTTCACTCTGTCTGGGTTTGAAATCGGAAAGTCACGTAGAACAACATAATCCTTATATGTTTTAACCAAAACAAGGCAGATATGGGTACGGAAATCACCCCACCAATCAGGATGTCGACGACATTCTTGCCACCAATTCTGACAGCGCTATTTCCAGCATGTCTAGTGATGACACTGTCAGGAATTAAAGACTTTATGCGCCCCCTCTCGCCAACAAAGCTTCAGGGGTAATTAGGCTCATCTTGTAGCGCGCCAGAATAATAAAGTATAAAATCACTTCAAGCATAAAAAATGGTATAATGAAGACATGAATTGGGATAAAGCGACCGACATCGTGCTCTATGCAAGCATTGCCACACTGGCAGTCTTTGCCGTGCTAGGTTTAATTCAGCTCATCAAGCGTCGTTCATTGTCCAAAGTAGATAAATCGCTTCTCTGGATGATTCTCCCGCTAGCTCTCATGGCTATAACCTATATCGTATTTGATAAATTTCTCGTTTTAAATGTTCGCCCGAATGGTTCTGGCGAACCATCCTTCCCTTCCACTCACGTCATGGTTGTGGCCACAATCTTCTTACTAGTAGCTCTGAATCTCCCAAAATACATCAAGTCCAAGGCGACCCTCATCTGTCTTGATCTCGTAATGCTTGCCTTTACCATCTTCGTCTGTTTTGGGCGCGTACTCGCCAATATGCACTGGGTGACAGACGTCATCGGCGCAGTAGTTTTTTCATTGGTTTTCGCTACGATTTACTATTTAATTATTAGGAGGTATAAGAATGCCTAGTATTTTCACTAGAATCATCAAAGGGGAAATTCCCTGCTACAAGATCTACGAAGACGATAAGACTATCGCTTTCCTCGACATCAATCCTGAGACCAAGGGCCACACCCTTGTAATCCCGAAAAAAGAAGTCGACAAGATCTATGATCTTGAAGACGAAGATTATCGGGCTCTCATGCAGACAGTTAAGAAGTTATCAGCCCACCTCGAATCAAAGCTTGGCTCCCGCACCCTCTGGAAAGTCATCGGTACAGACGTCCCGCATGCCCATGTCCACCTTCTACCATTTGATGAGAACTGGGAGCATGGACGAACCCTCACGCTCACCCCAGAAGAATTCGAAGAAATTCGCCAGAGACTCGAATACAACAATTAATCACATCTTCAATTCTTTAAATGCAAGCGAAAGGACTTCGAATATTTCACCGTAATCCTCGCTCTCAGTACTGTTAACTGGTGCAAATATGTAGAGAACATTATCAATCACTTCAATATTATAGTTCAGATTCTTGTCGGAAAGTTGCGCCATGAAATGCGGATTGAGTAGCTCGAACGTGGTGACCACATCCTTGCTGTGCGCAAAAACCTGATATTTCTCATTGAACTCATTCCACTCAAGCTCCACTTCCTCATAGTCGTAAGGAATACTGAGTTGCATCTCGCTCGCCGCCCGCGACCTAATGATGATCCCCTCGTATTTTTTCGGGAAATTAATCTGCCCAACGAGGAAATAAGAGGAGGGTACGTCAGGAGTCTTGGAGAAAGTATACATCTGAATAATGCAGTTTTTAAGTTGCCCAATCACATGGTTATTCACGTCTGCCATGTGGATATTTGTTCCCGAGAAAATCTGCCCCTTCTTCGGTAGTGCATACACACCCCAATCAGCACTGAAATACATCCCATTCTTCTCTGCGAACACTTCCGCTTCCCTCTTAACGTGCGAGAGTGATGCGGTAAGCTGACAAGTCTTATCAAGAAGAAGTTCTTTCCCGTCCCAGGTGAAAACCCAGTATTCGGAAATCCCACTCGCACGGTCCCTGTAAATAACCTTATCAGTTTCTTTCTCGACAAGAGTATCGACCCCACTAAACTTAAATTGAATAGTGACTTTGGCCGGAAGCTTGGTCGAATCGTCGACCTTGGTAAGGAGTGAGGTATTGTGGAGCTTCAAATCCTTCACGACATTTCTTCTCCCCATGTTTTCGAGCAGCTGGAGCATCAAGCTAGCGTGTTCATAATACCCAATCGTAGCATATTTTTGGATGTTACCAATATTCGCATTCGACCAATCAGTCTGATAATCTATGAAAACCTTAGCTGCAAGCTCGTGGATCAGCTTCTCTTGTTCAGTATTATTAAAATCCCCACCCGTTGCGCTAATAATTTTAGCTCTGTCCTCAGCCGAAATAACCAGCTCCTTCTCAGATGAACGAGATGATAAGAGATAATAAATAGCGACAGCACCAAAAACGATAAAGAAAGCCACTATAAATACTTTACTGTCAATAGGCAGTGTCCCCGAACCATTCGAGCTGGAATGGTTCGAGCTATAATCGTAACTACTCCAGCTATCTCCACCAGAGGAGTAACCACCCCCGGAGCTATAGCTACCACCACCAGAACTATAATCTGACGAGGATCCGCCCCCTCCGGCAAAACCGAAAAAATTCATCAAAAGAAACATAGAAATAAGCATGCTGGCCATAAGAACATTTTACCATAAACGCTTCATCTCTACCTCACCCTTTCCTTAATTATCGAAAATGTAGTATAATTATCCTAAATATAACAGAGTAAGAGGACCAATATCAAAATGAAATTTGTAAGCAGCTACGAACCGGGGGAATACGAATCAGACATTTATGGCGCCTGGGAAGTGTCAGGAGTTTTTAGCCCGAAAGTCACCACGAAGCCAGTCGATGATGACGGAGATGGGATTGATGACCGGGCAGAAAGAAGTAGCCAGCATACCTACTCAATCGTCATGCCGCCACCGAACGCCAATGGAAATCTTCATATTGGGCATGGTCTAACCGTCGCTCTTGAAGACTCTCTTACTCGTTATTACCGCCTTCGTGGTCACTCCACTTGGTATGTGCCAGGCGCCGATCATGCAGGGTTTGAGACCTGGGTCGTCTACGAGAAGGTCCTCGAGAAGCAAGGTCACACCAGGTTCGATTTTGACCGAAACGAACTCTACTCTAGGACTTGGAACTTCGTCGCAGAACAGAGAGGTAACATGGAATTACAACTCCGTGCCCTCGGTGCATCATGCTCCTGGGAGGATCTCACCTTCGCGCTAGACGAAAACGTCATCGACCGCGTCTATACAACATTCGAAAAAATGTGGAACGACGGACTAATCTACAGAGGCGAAAAGCTCGTAAACTATTGCCCTAAGCATCGCACAGCATTTGCAGACATCGAAGTGGAGCACCAGGACGAGAAGGGTATCCTCTGGGATATCGAATACAAGCTAGTTGAAGGAGACGAATCAATAATAGTTTCAACCACTCGCCCGGAAACCCTGTTCGGCGACATGGCCGTAGCAGTCAATTCGGAAGACGCCCGCTACAAGAGTTTGATCGGTAAGCGTGTCAAGCTCCCCCTAACCGATCGAGATATCCCAATTATCGCTGACGAGCATGCCGATCCAGAATATGGCACCGGCGCAGTGAAAATCACCCCAGCGCACGATTTCGACGATTTTGAAGTTGGCGAGCGCCACAACCTTGAGCGCTTGGCAGTCATCTCGGAGTCCGGCCGAATGGTCAATGTCCCAGAGAAGTACTACGACCTAACCACCACAGAATGCCGCAAACAAGTCCTAAAGGACCTGAAAGACCAAGGCCTACTCGTCGGTGAGAAGAAAATTGTTCACACGGTAGCCCATTGTTATAAATGCGGAACCGTCCTTGAACCGATGTTGAAGGATCAGTGGTTTATCGATGTTGAGACCCTCGCAGGCACCGCAATCAAGCACCTCGAGGCAGGCGAAATCAAATTCCATCCAGAAAACAAGCAGAAAGTCCTCATCAACTATTTGAAAGGCTTGAAAGACTGGAACATCTCCAGGCAAATCCCTTGGGGTATCGCCATCCCAATGTTCAGGAAAGTCGACCTCGAAGCTACTGATGAGCCCGACTGGATTTTTGACCGTCGCACCAACCTGAAAGAGATAGAGAAAGCGGGCGTAAAATACGTCCGCGATGAAGACACTTTCGATACTTGGTTCTCATCGTCTCATTGGCCAATCGTCTGTACAAACTGGACCGAGGAGAATTTCAACCCATATTATCCACTAAACGTGATGGAGACAGGTGCGGACATCCTCTTCGCCTGGGTCGCTAGGATGATCATGGTTGGCCTGTACGTTACGGGAGAAGTGCCATTTAAGGAAGTATACCTTCACGGATTGGTTCTCGATGCCCACGGTAAGAAGATGAGTAAGAGCAAAGGCAACGTGATCAACCCGATGGACCTCGTCACAAAGTATGGTTCTGACGCATTTCGTCTAGGGATTCTTAGGGGTCGCAGCGCCGGCATGAATCAAGCCTTCAGCGAGAACTCAGTAATCTCCGGCCGCAACCTCTGTAATAAACTCTGGAACATCTCCCGCCTCATCCAATCAATCGTAGACGACAACGAATCTGAAGGGGGCATCCCGTCACAGCCTCCGCTATCTACCGACAACATGGGCGAAGACTGGATCTGTAAAGAAATCAACAATTGCCTAGCACAGGTCGAACAAGACATGCGAGACTATCGCTTCGCAGATGCAATCGAGGCCCTATATCAGACCATCTGGGACAAGTATGCCGATTGGTTCCTTGAATCTCAGAAAATCTACAAAAACACC
Organism: Candidatus Nanosyncoccus sp.; assembly: GCA_045636645.1. Taxonomy (GTDB): domain Bacteria; phylum Patescibacteriota; class Saccharimonadia; order Saccharimonadales; family Saccharimonadaceae; genus Nanosyncoccus. Next base: position 78,341 of record JAZTXX010000020.1, on the reverse strand, counting down.
GAACTATTGAAGACCACCCTGATGACACTTCTAATCGCCCTCCACCCCTTTGCTCCATTTGTCACCGAGGCAATTTGGCAGAACCTTTCCTGGACTGAAGGCTTCATTGCGACCGCAAAATGGCCGTCTAGGCTTGAATATGACCCGATTTCGGCCGAAGACTTTGAAAACATAAGAATTATCGTGTCTGAAGTCAGAACGACCTTGCAGGCCCTTCCAGGCACTAATAACGCGAAAAAATACAACCTGCTATACGACAATGACAGCATCGTGGAGGATAACCTAGAATTAATCCAGGCTCTAACCAAGGTTCCAGCTCTGGAGGCTCTCAACGGCGCCCCAAGAGGCCTTAGGCTAGCTCTCGCCAATCACGAGCTCTATCTGGACGTCCCCGAGAAAGTCGTCAAACAATACCGAGATACTCTCACCGAGCGTATCTTGAGCGTTGGTCGCGAGCTCGATAGCCTCAATCTCCGTATGGAAAACCCAAACTACATCAACCGCGCCCCCGCCCACCTTGTCAAAGAAACCGAGGACCAGATCAAAGAAAAAGAAGCCCTCATCGCCCGCCTCAAGACCCAATTAGAGCTCATCAAGTAGGGTAATTCGGCAACAAAAAGCCACGACAAACAGCCGTGGACTTTTTGTTTCAAAAAGGAAAAATATGAAAAAAAGAAATCTGCAAATCAATCGGTATATGTCTTAATCGTGGCAACACCGTCATACATGAAAATATGACAATCCTTGCCAGTCTCAAGCATAATAAGTTTTCTTAGCCTCGAGAGCTCTACACCTCCGTATCCAGAGGATGCATCGTTCCGATAGCGTTTCAGAGAAAACATTTTACATACATACTTATCTGTGGCTTTAAGCGTGGAGATGATCTCGTCATAGTCTTCCAAATCATTGGTCGCAAAAAGCTCACACAATTCACTTTCGTGAATATAACTAAGCTTGATGTCCAATTTCTTAAGCGCATCAGAAGTAACGAACCAAAGCCGATCGCGGTAAGCTCCATGCTTTAAAGCGTTGATCCGATAGCACTTCCCTGTTAGATGGAACAATTCCTCCTTAAGGGTGACAATCTCGTCAGGAGTAAAATCATGTCGATTATACTCACTAGCAAAACTATCAGTAACAGTGACTTCGCGAGCCAGTTCCTTGATTTTCTTTTTACTAATCATAAAACACCTCCAAGAATCATTTTTACTAGAAACTAGTAGCACTTATAACCCCTGAAGGATTTTCCTTCCAGAAACGTTAAAGTGCGACAAGCCCAAAGGACCAATAAAAACAATAATAACATATAACTAGTTCATAGTCAAGCATATTAGTCTATAAGGGGTAAACAGAGCATTCTCCAGATTAGCCCAGTTTGACATCACCCTGTTCTCATGATACAATATATGAAGCACCTTAATAGATTGGGATATTTTTTTATCAGCCCATCGAACAGTGAATTAGTATAGTTCCCTGTTTGATGAGCTGATAATAGTGTCAGCTCGGAATATTAAGGAGGATATTTCTATGGTAAGTACAATTATTGGAGTAATCATACTGGTAGCAGTTGTTGCAGGGATGGCAACTCTGATGTACAAGACGAACCGCCAGATTGATTTCGAGGACGATGTTCGCAGCTTCATGGACAGTTTCGAACTGGCGCAACCACAACCGATTCGCTCAGAGATACGTGATATGAGAGATATCGACGTCCAAGCTCTCTTAAAGAGTACGGACCATGAAGCAATCGTTGTTACAGTTCTGAAAGCGAAGGAAGCCTACCTGCTTTCCTTGGATGTCCTTGAGGAAACTAAGAAAGAGATTGCGAAGGTTCAACGGATGAGACTTATCGGCGAGGCTGAAGGAGAGACTCTTTCCTATCTTTTCTCACTCGAGAGACAAGCCGAACGAAGAGTCGGCAGAGAGCTAAAAGCACTAAGGAACCTGATCGAATCCGTTCAGAACTCGGGGGTCGACCTCGAGGCAGTTATTGATGATACCTTCATCCCGTACGATGAGTGGGCTGAAGAAGAGACAGTCATCGACAACCAGGCGGAAAATGAAGCTAATGACTCATCAGTTGAACATGGAGAAGAAGTGGAAAATTCATCCGCCAATAACACCGAAGTGGAGGATTCATCCGCCAATAACACCGAAGTGGAGAATTCATCCGCCGAGCAAGAAAGAGGGGAAGGTTGACACGCCACAACACGGATCAGAAAAAGTGGCTAAGCAACTTCGACCTTGACGACGACAAAGCAACATAGTTGCGAGAGAACATACTCTATCTCTATATTATAGTCGTCAAAGGAATATATCCCACGACCACCTCAAGTCGTAAAAGTGAGAGTAATACTACGGGGTAGTTCCGTAGGGCTGATGACCCAGGCCGCCACACGGGTCATTTTTTATTGAATTTATCAAGATTAAAAAGAGCAGTTTTATCCCCATCGATAATTCCCTGCGCTTCTCGAAGAAGTTTATCGAGTGCAACCTCAGACGAAGCTGAGCCGACATGCACAGTTTTTATAACCCTTCCCTGTTCCTTGTAGCACACCTGCACACCAGTGGCACCAGAAGGGGTTCTAAATTTACGAATATATGCCATTTTCTCCTTTACTAGAATTATATCACAACTATTCCACAGCAATTCCCCGCTATTTTTCCACAAAACGTAAGCAGGATAAATTGATAAACACCTTATGGTTAGCAACCAGAATCATTGGCAACCCACTTGACAAAGCAAAAAGCTCGCGCTAAAATAGAACCATCAACTGGCGCACCGCGCTAAGTTGGGAGTAGTTTTAGCAACCAAGTACAATAAGGGGATCAAAACGTTCGAAGGCTAAAACAGGGAATTACAGATATAACCATTCCAAAATACCGGCAAATTAGAGCATGTGTCGGAGATTTTGCATAAGCATATAATAATAAGCTTATGTTGTCAAAACTTTTCACAGGAACATATGTTATAATTTTGATGATGGAAGAAATAGTGATTACTCAGACCAAAAAATGGCAGAAACTCCAGGAGGCATTAGGGGAGAAATCAATTTTTATCTCAAATGACAACTACCAATTTCTGGCAATTCTGATGAAGACCCCAGTAGGGAATTACCTCTACCTTCCGTACGGGCCTGCATTTAAGGATGAAAATTCATTTAAAGAGGCCTACGAAGAACTACAGAGAATCGCAAGAGATAACGACGCCTTCTTTATCAGAGTTGAGCCGCTAGATGAAAAATTCCCAAATTACGCCCCAAAGTGTGCTAAGAAGTCTAAAGATCTTAATCCTAAAGAGACCTGGCTCCTTGACCTTGGTGGTTCAGATGAAGATTTAAAGTCAAAACTACCTTCTAGACTACTTCGCTACTATAAATCCGCCGAGAAGAAGGGGGTTAAAATTGAGAAATCCAATAATCCTGATAACATCAAGTATCTAGTGAATCTTCAGAGCGAACTCGCGAAAGAGAAGAACATTAATACCTTCTCTGAAAAATACCTCAAAACCGAGCTAGAGCAACCTTTTTCAACGCTTTATCTGGTGAAATACCAGAACGAAGAGAAGGATGAAGAGGTCGTCGCGGCAGGACTTGTGTTTGACGATGAGACCACCCGCTACAATCTTCAAGGTGCACAATCGGATACCGGCCGGAAGCTTCATGCAACCGGAATTCTTACAATCCAGCTAATCTACGATGCCAAGGATAACGGTCAGAAACTCTTCGATTTCTGGGGAATCGCCCCAGAGGGAGCAGGCCCAGAGCACCCCTGGGCGGGCTTCACTAACTTCAAGAAGACCTTCTCAGGCTATCAGAAGAATCGCGCCGGGACCTATGACCTTGTCCAGAACCCCAGCAAGTATCGCCTCTATAAACTAGCTCGCAAGATTAACCGTTTAAAGAGGCGCCACTAGAATGGAACTAACGAGATCTACCCCAGAAAAATACCAAAAATACCTCAAGAGTATTGGCAAGAGGACCATGATGGCGGGCGGTATTATGATAATTGCATCGATCATCATTCCGATGCTCGCGGCCACAATCTTCAGTTTTGCTCTAAATCTTGACTTCATCATGTATATGGGGTTAACGGTTACCTTCATCGGTCTCACAACGTACGCCGAAGATGTACGACTAAGAAGAAAACGTCTCAAGGAAAAATACAAGAAAGAAATCGTCGCGACAGAACTAAACAAAATATTTACGGATGTAAAATACGACCACAATTCCGGTATCCCCCGCGAGGTCCCAGTCGCCACAGAGATGATCAAAATGGGCAACAGATACTACTCCAACGACCTCATAAATGGAAAATACAAGGGGATCGATTTTATGCAGGCAGATGTCGTAATAACTTCAGAGTCCGAAGACACAGAGAAGATAATCTTCAGGGGGCGCTGGCTCGTTTTCGAATTTCCAAAGAAATTTAACTACAGATTACAAGTAGTAGGGAAGCTATTTAAAGCAAATAAAACACCGAAGAGAGACGAAGAAGGAGAGAGGGAGTTTAAGAAAATCACCACAGAATCCCCTTCGTTTAACGAGAAATTTGATATCTATGCCGAAGATGAATTTGAGGCCTACTACATCCTCGATCCGGCATTTATGGATTATATAGAGAAAATCAACGCCGTAAGAAACAGAGCCATGATGCTCATGTTTATCGAGAACACCTTGAACATTGCAATATGGGAGCAAAGAGACACCCTAGAGCCCATCATGAAAGGGGGAGAGATCGACCAAGAGAACTCTAGGAAACTTCTAGCCTCCGAGCTGAAGCTCATTACCGACTTCGTCGAATACCTCCGTCTTGACAGGAAGCTATACAAGAAAACTTAGTGTATAATAGATTTATGAATTTTATCAAGATTGAGCCAGAAGAGTTTCGCAAATTTGCAGATAAATCCAAGGGAAAATCATTCATGCAGACTCCAGAAATCGCAAGATACCGCGAGTCGAATGGCTGGACTCCGTATTATTTTGCCGTAGAGGAAGACAACAAAATCCTCGGCGCAAGCATGTTGGTTGCGAAACCAACCTTTCTAGGCAAATCAACCTTCATCACCCCTGGAGGACCCCTGTTAGATTATGAAGACGCTAACCAAGTGAACTTCTTCTTCAAGAACCTCATTAAGTATCTGAAGGCCCATAACGGTTACACCCTCCACATCGACCCCTATTACGAACTAGTAGAGCGCGATCGAAACGGCGACATGGTAGAGAAGGGTTTTAACCATGATAAGGCAATGAGGAATCTCCGAGCCCTCGGATTTAATGAGAGCCCAGGTACAGGCCAGCCGAAGTATCTCTTCGTCCTAGACCTGAAGAACCAGACCGAAGACCAGATTTTTACAGATATGAAGCGTAACACCAGGAATCATATCCGCAAGGCCGAGAAGCAGGGCGTTGAAATTCGCGAGCTGAAAAGGGAAGAACTAAATGTCTTTAAGGAGATTACCGAGTCCACCAGCGCTCGCCGAAACTTTACCGACAAGCCCCTCAGCTATTACGAGCAGATGTACGACCTCTTTCATGGGCGAGGCGAGGTTAAATTCATCCTTGCCGAGGCAGAGATTGATGGTAAGAAGGTTCCTCTCTCCGCCGCGATGTTTATGCTTTATGGCGACGAGGTAATCTACCTCTTCTCCGGCTCAGACGAGAAATATATGAAAGAATACAACGCCCAGTACCTCATCCAGTGGCACATGATCAAATACGGCATCAAGCACAAGTTTAAAACCTTCAATTTCTACGGCATCAACGGCCTCCCGAACAAATCCTCAAAAGACTACGGTATCTACGATTTCAAGAAAGGCTTCACATCCGAGAAAACCGGCCGAGTCATCGAACTCCTTGGCTCATACGAACTACCGGTAAACCACATTTTCTTTGGACTTCACCGATTGCTAAGTAAGCTAAAAATTCATTAATCAGGAGAAGAGAATGAATCTAAACGGCCTCACGAGTGAGCAAGTCAAAGAAAAAATATCCCAGGGGAAGCAGAATGTCGTCCCAAAGAAGAACTCAAACACGATCTCGAGAATAATTCTCAAGAACACACTGACGGTTTTCAATCTTGTCAACCTCATCCTAGCTATAATGGTCCTGGTTGTCGGCTCCTACAAGAATCTCCTTTTCATCATCATCGCAATAGCGAACACCCTAATCAGTATCATCAACGAAGTGCGCGCGAAGAAGACCGTCGATAAGATGCGCCTAACTGCCGAGCAGAAGCCAACGGTCATCAGAGACGGCAAAACTCTCCAAATCCCCCAGACAGAGATCGTCGAAGGGGACCTGGTGGTTTATAGTCTTGGCGATCAGATCCTCGTCGATAGTCAAGTCGAAGAAGGCCAGGTTGAGGTTAACGAATCGTACGTCACTGGTGAGCAGGATAATATCACGAAGTATGCAGGGGATGAACTAATCTCCGGTAGTTTTGTAGTCTCTGGCACATGTAAAGCTACAGCCACCGCTGTCGGCGCAGACAACTTCCTCGCAAAACTCGAGCAAAACGCCCGGACCATTAAGACCGCAGACTCGAAACTTTTCACTCTAATGAACAACATCGTGAAGTACATCTCCTACGCCCTCATCCAAATTGGAGCACTCCTGCTTTGGTCGAGATTCCGTGTAGCGGATACTAACCCTGAAATAGCCGTCACGAGCACGGTTGCAGCACTCATTAACATGATACCGGAAGGTCTGATTCTTCTCACAAGCTCGGTGCTAGCCCTTGCAACTATCCGCCTCAGCAAGAAAAAAGTGCTCGTCCAAGACCTCTATTCGATCGAGACCCTCGCCAGAGTCGACACTATCTGCTTGGATAAGACCGGCACCCTCACTACAGGTAGAATGCAAGTGAAAGAATTTATCCCAATAGATAAGAAAGGTTTAGGTACGCCAACAGACCTTGCGAGTCCAACAACCCAAGCCGAAAAATCCCTCCAAAACGCGCTAGAGCTTATTCTAAGCACCGATACGGCCGTTAACGCCACATCTACCGCCTTGAAGAAGAAGCTGTCTCTCAGCGCCAATACGAAGCCGAGAGAGCAAATCCTCGAAATCATCCCATTCTCATCAGATCGAAAGTACTCAGGCGTAGTCACAGATAAGGCCACCTACCTCATGGGTGCCCCCGAATACCTCACAGAAAAACCAGAGAAGTTTGACGGCCACTATCGCGTCCTCGCGGTCACCAAGAACAAATCAGGAAAGCCAAATAAATCCAGTTCAGAAGTACTAGGCTACGCCCTATTAGAAGACGAACTGAGAAATGACGCGAAGAACATCATCAACTACTTCTACGACAACAACGTTGACGTCAAGATCATCTCTGGGGATAATCTCGAAACAGTCAAGTCCATCGCCTCAGAAACAGGCGTCAGAAACTACGCCTCAGCAGTGGATATGTCTAAAGAAAAATCCCCGAATTTCAAAAAATTAATTAAAGAATACACAATTTTTACTCGGGTTACTCCCGCTCAGAAGAAGTCACTCATTAAGGCCTTGAGGGATTCAGGTAAAACCGTCGCAATGACAGGCGATGGCGTTAACGATATTCTCGCAATGAAAGAGGCTGATGTTAGTATCGCCATCGGTGAAGGAGCCGATGCCGCCCGCAGAGCCTCAAAACTAGTCCTCCTAAATGACGACTTCTCATCTGTCCCGTCAATTATCGATGAAGGCCGTCAGTCAATCAACAATCTCGAACGCTCGACCATCCTCTTCCTAACCAAGACCATCTACGCCTCAATCCTAGCGGTAATCTTCACAATTATCCCTCTGGACTATCCCTATAATCCGATCGAGATGTCGCTCTTAAACTTCGCCTGCATCGGTTTCCCAGGACTAATCCTTGCCCTCGAGCATAACACCGCCCGGATCAAGGATCAATTCGTCATAAACATCAAGCGCTTCTCAATTCCAACTGGCATCCTCATCGCCGCAGCAATGCTTATCCTATCAGTCGTAGCCAGCCTGAACAACTTCGCCAGAACCGACCTCCTTTCAATATCCGCAACCATCACCTTCATTATCGATCTCACACTGATAATACGAATCTGCTATCCATTCAATCGTTTCCGCCTCGCCTTAATCACCTTAATCATTGCAGTTTTTCTCGTCGCATTCTTTACTCCATTTCTCCATAACATCTTCTTCGTCTAGAGAGAAAACAAAACAATAGCGAAAAGGAGTTGGTTTTTTTGCAATTCTATGTTATAATATAATTCAAGTAGAAGGTAAATATCACCGAATCTAGATCTTTAAAAAGGAGGAATAAAAAAATGAATGTATGGGATATTAACACTGATACTGTTAATCGTGGTTATGGTCATTTAAGGAAGGATGCCCTGTACACTTGGGCGACCGAGCAGTCGGAACTTTCAGAGCAATTCAAGAGCGGCGAAATCCCTGGCACATCAGCAAGCCTTGAGGGCCGCGCTCGTAAGAGCCTGGTAATGAAAGCCGTAGAGAAAGCCCTGACGGAGAGAAGCAACATGACGCCTGATAAAATCGAGGCACGAATGAAGGAGACCTCTGAGCACCTGGAAGATCCTGGTCTCCTGAAGAACTTCGAATTCTTCGACATCCCCTCATCTGACTTTATGTTGCAGTTCTATTTCGCAGTATGGGACAGAAGAATTGCCGAGCTGATGGAATATCTCCACAACTACGGTAAGGACCTGAAGGGTGTCATGAGAAGAGTCCCTGAGGATGATGTATGGTTCAAGATGTCATACCTTGAAGGGATGAATATCAACGAACGCAAGAAGTCATTCGATGTGGCAAGCTTCATCCGCCAAAACGGCATCAAGACCGCGACAGCCTTTGGAGGTGGGAATATCCCGGAAAGATTCTATAATCTCCCGAAGGATCTGAAGCTTACGGTCTTCGATGACGGCCCCGTAGGAGCACTTGAGGACATCTTCCCGGATGAAGAGCAGCGGAGAAACGTGAATTACATTCACGAGAGACTTTCCGAAGCTCCGAAGCACGAAGAGCTCCTTAGAACTCAGCAGCTCGTCTGGATGCACGGCGTCTCCATGTATCTGAACGAGAAGGAACGCCGCGAAATGGCCGGCGCAATCCTTTGCGCTGCAGCCCTGCTTCAGCCCGGCGGCTACATGAAGTACGACTATCTGGTCTGGACCGAGTCCATCAAGCGAGTCATCAAGACTCAGTGCTGGCCTTATGATCCGAGGAACCCGATGGTAATCTTCAACAATGCAGCCGAAGCAATTGATCAGGGGATGGAAACTCTGGAATTCGTCAACGCTCAACTGGGCGGCAAAGCATTCATGGATGCGTTGGACCCGAAAGCCACAATTATCGACCCATGGGGGGTACAGTCAGTGCGCTTCACCGTGAAGATGCATGTCTAATCCTCCTCCACTAAACCCCGAGCAACTCGCTCGGGGTTTTTAGATTAAAACAAACTTCTCATGATAAAAACCAAAAACTATGCTACAATAGAATTGGATTGGAGGTAATTTTTCAATCAAAACCAAAAAATGACAATATTCAATCTAAAACAAAGTAAAATGACAATCCTGTTATCGCTTAACGCGGTAGCAATTCTTATCGCTGGTATTCTGATTTCTAGCGCAATTTTCTTCAACGACGGCGTGGAGTACCGGATGGTGGCCGAACGAAGCGATGAGAATGGTGGTGAAGTTGAGGCCCCTGAACTAATTGATGCAGAAAGCAGTTCCGAGGCAACCCTAACAGAAGCCCAGAAAGACTATATAACCTCTGTACACACTGTAACCGGCGTCGATTCAGCACCAGTCCCGACCGGAGAGCTTTGGGCGGAGAAAGGAATCACGATGTACGAATCAGCCGACTTTGATATCTGTGTTGGCGGTGAGCTCAGCAATCTCGGCGAGATGTACTGGCAGACCAGCGACACTTCAGTGATTTCTGGATTCTTCAACGGCGCAAGGACTTGGCTCGGCTATTCGGACGACACTTGTAGATACCCGATCATTGCCGGTCCCGGCAAGACCACGATTACCGCTGGTACATACGATGGTACCAGGCGTGACACCCTGGAGGTAACCGTCGAGGAAGTTCCAGGGAATAGGTGGCGCTACGAGATTCTGTCTCTAGTTAACCAAGAGCGGGTCAGGAATGGCCTCGAGAAGCTGACCTGGGGTGATACCTGTGAGGACGCAGCAGAGACTAGGGCAAGGGAGATTGTATCAGTCTACTCGCACACCCGACCAGATGGTACGCCATGGAGTACAGCCTGTGATGCGCCAAATTCAAATGTCGCTTCAAGCGAAGGTGAGAACCTCGTTGTAGGAAACGCAGCAGTATCGCCAGAAACGGCCGTCGCCTCATGGATGAATTCAGAGAAGCACCGCGAGAACATCTTAAACCCAAGCTTTACAAAATTAGCAGTAGGATTCTATTTCGACGTCAATTCCAAATACAAGACCCACTGGTCTCAGTATTTTTCCGATTTCTAGGTGTTGTTTAAAAATAATGGTTATGCTAAAATTTAATTATTAAAAGAGGAGGTCCCTGTGTCATTAACCACGTTACTCTTAATAGTAGTAGCAATTTTAACACTGTTATCGGGCATAGCAGTGATTTCTGGCGCCCATAAAGGCGACAGGCTACAGGCATCCCTGTTCCTCTTTACAACCATAATGGCATTCGGCTGGGCCGTAGGTATTGGAGTCTTCCTATCTCTTCCACCTGACACGATGGATTCTGTAACATGGAAGATCATAGACATGATCTACGTATCAGCCACAATTATGAGTTGGGGCTTGATGGCCTACACTTGCAACAAGTACAAGCTAGGTAGAATAGGGATATTTGTCCAAGGTGTAGTCTGCCTATTCTTCGTAGGGGTGATCATCGCCTGCCCACACTGCATCTTCGATGGGTTCGAACTGAACGAAATTACCGGCAATATCGTGTATGTTAAACAAGGATTATTTTACACTCTCTTCGGTGCATACCACTTCCTGTCCGTAGCGTTCTACATGTACGGCCTCTGGTACGCAGCACGAAACGCCAAGACGCCAGGAGTCAAGAGAGCCAACATGATGGTTCTCATAGGCTTCACCATCACCGGCGCATTGTCACTGATATTCAATTTCATCCTCCCATACTTCAGGCACTACGACACGGTCTGGGTCGGGATCTTCGCAATGTCAATCGCCTGGATTTTCCACTATTACGCCATCTTGAGATATAGGCTGCTTGACCTGTCGAGTCCATGGCTAAGGGGGTTCTCGCACGTGATCGTGATGTCTCTGGCAGCTGTCGCCTACCTTATAATCTTCTTCATCATATTCGGCGCCCTCTTTAAAGTCCCAGAGCCATCTGTCCAGGTTATCATCTTAAACATCCTGATGATTGTCGCAGTACTTCTCCTCTTCCCGGCGCTCAACGAGTTAAGTACATTCATCTCATCACTCTCCTCCTCAGAGGAAGTGGATGTTTCGTATATCGTCAAGAAGCTTACAGCCCTTTCCGGATGCGATATTAACCTCACGGAACTAGCAGGCTTCCTTCGTGATCATCTCCACTTCCAGTATTTCGGTTTCGTCCTAGACGGCGAGCTCTATGGTTCCCAGAAGATCAAACTATCCCAGGAGACCATCACGAAAGTCTCACAACTGAAGAAGAGCGTCGGCAACATCTGGCTTGAGCCAGACGAGGAACTAGCGAAAGCCCTCAGGAAGGAGGATATCGCAGCGGTGATCGAGCTTCGCAACAGTAAAGGTAAAATCATCGGTCAAGTTCTCCTTGGGAAACCAACCGGCAAGATCAGCTTCGAGAACCGCGACCAGGTTCCAATCGAAATCGTCATGCAAGTCGTACCAGTAGTTACCCATCCATCAAATCACTGTATCAAGAAGCATCTAATCTAGCCGCAAGAAAGTACGCTAGCGCCAATCTTATTCTTCAATCGAGATTCTAGGATAAATGTTTAGTGAGTATGGATCAGTTGGCTTTGCGCCAGCCTCTATCTCGAAGAAGCAGGCAGCACCTACCATCGCGCCATTATCGCCTGAGAACTTTGCATCAGGGAAGAAGGAACGAATCTCTGGATAATTTCCATCTGGTGATCCGAATTCTTTCATAATTCTTTCTCTTAGCACTTGATTAGCACTAACACCCCCCGCAATCACCACAGAGCGAGCTTCAGGGTAATTTGAAAGAGCCATTTTGAGTTTCTCGACAAGTATATCAGCGGCCGTCTCCTGGAACGAACAGGCGAAATCTGCCACCTTCCTATCATCGAGGAGCTCTTTTAGTTTATGTGAAGGATAAGATATAGGGACCCCGACCTCTTTTTGTACGGCTCTAAGCACTGCAGTCTTCAACCCGGAGAACGAGAAATCTAAATCATCGACTCTAGGCCTCGGCAGGTGATATTTATTAGTACCAGTGGAGGCAGCCTTCGCAATTGAAGGCCCACCAGGATAGGGAAGACCTAAAATTTTCGCGACCTTATCGAAGCATTCCCCGACCGCATCATCTCTAGTCGTCCCAACTATCTCAAATTTGTCATGGCCCGACATATGAAGAATCTGTGTATGACCACCAGAGATTACGAGCGCAATTAGAGGAAAAACGGGCTTTTCGCCAGAATCATCCTTCTCGAGCCAGTTCGCATAGACATGTGACTTCAAATGATGTACCGCATAAAGAGGTTTCTCGTGTAGAATGGCCAGCGTCCTCGCCGTCAAGGTCCCAATCAAGAGAGAACCAAGAAGACCTGGTGCATGCGTCACCGCAATCGCATCGACATTATCCCACGTACAAGAGGCCTCAGAGAGAGCCCTATCAATAACTGGCTGAATCACCTCGAGGTGGCTTCTTGCCGCAACCTCTGGAATCACGCCCCCATATTCGGCGAAAATATCAATCTGTGAAACCACTACGTTTGATAGTATCTCGGTCCCGTCTTGCACCACCGCGGCAGCCGTCTCGTCACAACTCGTCTCAATGCCTAGTATTTTCATCGCTTAATTATATCACAGAATGAATAATTATTCATGGTGATATGGTCTCCCGTGATAGATCTCCTGCGCTCTGTATATCTGTTCGGCCACAATCAATCTCGCAATCATATGAGGGAAAACCAATCGAGAGAAGCTCCAAACAAAATCCGACCTCTTTCTCACCTCCTCATCAAATCCGTAAGCCCCACCGATAAGTATCACTACGTCCCTACCATCCATGAAAGCCTGTGATAACCTCTGGGAAAATTCATCTGATGATATATTATCTCCTCGCTCATCACAGCAGATTACGTACGAAGACTTATCGAACGGCCAATCAACCAGTTTACGAGCAAGTTTATCCTCTTCATAGAATTCCCATTTTATCTCAAATGGCTTCCTCAGTCTCTTCTCATATTCGAGTGAAGCGTCCTGGCACCAGCTGAGGTGTTTCTTTCCGCCAGCAATTATTCTGATCATACCTTCATTATAACAGATAGAGCATGAATAATTGCGAAGTATACCGACTAGACCAGGACGACACATAGGTGATCCAAGTGATCATGACCCATCCCGACCCCCATATACTAACCAGCCCTAACAGCGGTAATGCTTGACTAACATAGCAAACTATGATATAATAAATTATTGACCGACCAGAGGTTCGGCAAGTTCTTTAAGAATACTTACTTCACTCCTGTGTTTACCGCGGTTTAGCTTGGCTATTAATGAAAGTAGCTAAACTAAACCGCGGAATAGGCCGTGGCGAAAACTATTGCCGACGGGCATTAAACGCTAAAGGAGAAAAAAATGAAGGATTTGATGAAAAACAGCATCAGGACGGGCAAGAAACTGACAGTGGTGTATCCGATGCACGAGGACGAGGAAACCATCGACATGACGGAGATAGGATCGAAGTTCAATGGTATGTTTAGTACGAATAACTCAACGATCACTTTCGTTGTTGATAACGAGGTTTTCGTCACTCCCTACACCAAGAAGTCGATTACTACACTGATCGACGTCGGTTTAATCAAGGGGCATTTCTATGTGCCCTTAAGCAATGGTGACTACCCGAAGCATGACAGAGAAAAATGGCACACGCTGAGGGAAGAAGCCAGAAAACAGCACCTCAAGGAATACGAAGAAGACTGCTCCGAATGGTGCGAAGAGAACGGTATTGGTGAGCTCTCCGATGAGTCACTCTCAAGATGTCTCAGAATCCCCCCTCTGGGAATCCAGGTAAAGCACCACCACTATGAGATGGTATATTTCCCAATTGCAAATGAGAAAGTCTTAGACAGCGCTACCGCGGAAAGCCTCGGAACATACTGTACGAACAACGGTCGCCTCGTATTTGTATACAGAGATGGCCACACATATGCAACCAGAGGCTACAAGCTCGTGCTTGAGCTGAAGGAGGCGGGTTTCAGGCAGAGGAACATGTTCGTCCCATTCAGTAATGGCGAGCAGATCATGGACTATGACTTCGCAGCCCAGTGGGACGCTATCGGTAAGAAGTAAGTAAAATCCCCGACTTAAGACGCACTAAGTGCAAAGTCGGGGATTTTTCATGCCAGAGCCTCCCTTATACGCCGTTGTTTACACCCCCTTTTCGTGCTAGAATTAATATAAGCTTTTTCAAGCTAAATAGAGAACAAAGGGAAATGCATAGAACTATTTCAAGTATTATGCGATTATTGGTGATGTTTGTTTTTGTGACGCTATTTCTTGAGATATTCTACACAGCTTCCACATATGCCGCCTGTACCGCAAGTATTACGACTAGTAGTAGTGTGACAATTGGCCTTCTTCCAGGTAAATCCAACATTTCTGATAGCACCATCACAGTGGAGAGCGATTGCGATGCCGGGTATAAAATATTCATCGGTGGTCCGTCAGATACAACCTTGTACCGGAACGGAGACGGGAACAGCCAGGATACGATTAGCCCATCGATCGGGACAATCACCGCCCCAGTGGCATTAACTACCGATACCTACGGCTACAGCTTAGGAAGCAACACCATGTCAAATTCGAGCACGTTCGTCGGCCTAACCAGCGAGGAGACAAATATTTTCAGCAAGGATTCTCCTTCGGCGTCGAGCGGCGACACCTACACTGTAACATTCGGGGTCTCAGTCGCAGACAACAAGGCGACCGGCCACTACTCGATGGCCGACAACGGAACAATTACGTACTACGTTATAGCCAATATCGGGACCATCGTCACCCTAGACGCAAATGGCGGGAGCATCCCGGCAGGGTCCGACTGGACCGGTTCAGGTGACAGTGTGGAGAAGGAAGTCACGCCAGGATCATCCTACGGATCGCTGCCAACTCCGACGAAACCAGACCATTCATTCCTCGCCTGGGTCGTAGGTCCACCAGTCGGATTCCAGGCAACAGACTACATCGAATCAACCGGATCAGAATACATTAATACTGGTGTAAGAGCTGGCAATACGAAGGGGGTCTATGCGAAACTCTCAACCAACAATACCTCGACAGATGCTATATACTTCGGGACAAAGATCGGAGACAACAATACCCGCTTCTGGGTAGGGAACACTTTAGGACAAATCTACTACGGCTGGAATTCGAACGTCTACAGGACAGCCCGCATCGCCACGAACGAAGTAAACGAAATTAACCTCAACTATTTGAACGAAAGAAAATCCATGTTCAATGATGAACCGATAGCGGATTACACCCAGACACCGCTAGTCGACACAAACGACAGAGAGGTGTTTATCTTCGCCGGCAACAATCCAGACAGCACGAACTCTTCTAACACCCCAAAATACTACTCGAAAATCAAACTCTACGATCTAAAAATCTCAGACAACACCGAAGAAATCAGGCATTTCGTGCCCGCCTACAAGAAAGACGACGATACTCCGGGCCTTTTTGACCTGGTAGGACAGGAGTTTTATACAAATAACGGAAAGGGCGGATTCAGAATAGGGGCCGACATCGTATATGGAGGAAACGACGATTTGAATAATTATCAGACAATTACCTCTTCCAGCCAGCTAATTACAGAAAAAGACCACGCGCTCTACGCAGTCTGGGGACATAATCCAACCGTCACATTTAATGCAAACGGCGGGACAGTGAGTCCCACGAGCACAACCTACACACACAACTCGTACTATACCAACCTCCCGACACCAGTTAGGAATGGTTACACATTTCAAGGCTGGATCACCGAAGAGCATGATTACAGTCTACCAAACAGTTACGAGGAGGTAGACTATCTAGAAGGAAATGGCAGCGACTATATCGAGATACCATTTGGTTTTGACAGAACAGATAAGATCGATTTCGATGTCAGCATAGATGAGAACCAGACAACTGATGAGTATATGGTCGCTCCTAAGACTTGGAATAACAATAATAATAGATTTGCGATGGGTGGAGTATATAATTCGAAGTACACAATTGGCTTCGGCACGAAGAACACGCAGACCTCAGCCCTCTCGCCATCAACGACGAACGATGGTAGGAGACACCAGTGGCACTACGAAAATTCAACTTTCACGATAAGCGATTTAGGGTTATCGCTAAACCTATCAAGCACGACATTCGGCTCCACCACTACCGACCTCAGGCTATTCTACGGATACAAGACGAGCACCAAAGGTAAAATTTACCGATACACCCATTGGAAAAACGACGAGAAAGTAGTAGATCTGATTCCATCCTACAGAAAATCCGATGGCGTAGCAGGATTATATAATCTTGTCGACGGAGTATTCTATGAGGCCAGCGGATCGTTCAGCGTAGGGGAAGAGATGAAAAATAAAGCAGTCAACTCCTCAATCAAAATGCACACAAACGAAAATCATACCCTCCACGCTCTATGGATTGAAAACTAGCCAGTCATAGAAAACCCCGAGCGAACACTTGCGAACTCTCCATGGCTGGACCGCAGAATGACCATTACTAACTAGAGGGCCATGGCCCAGAAGGCTATTCTGATCCCCAGTTCGCATATAAAGTGTGGTCATTATTAGTGACTACGTGGGTTGACGGAGTGATGTTGCTCGTTAGAATACTTGCACCCTTTTTGAATGTCCCAGACCCTCTATTCGTAAGAAAAGAGCCATATTACAGTCGATAGGTGCTGATATTGTGCTTGTTGAACGAGAAATCGGAAAAGCGAAAAATGGTAGGGTATTAACAGCCAAATTCATAGAGGTAGAACCGTATCCATGGCTCGATTATTTGGAAAAATCGTCAAAAAAATTAGCCCCAATTCTTTGTAAGGGACTTAACAGTCATTTACAGGGGGAATTAGGGCAAAAATCCCAGTTATATTGCGCGTGGCTGGACCGGCAGGATTCGAACCTGCGAATGCTGGGACCAAAACCCAGTGCCTTACCACTTGGCGACGGTCCAATCTTAACTAATTCTACCACAAAATCACTAACAGGTAAACTAGTCAAGGATAAACCAGCCCCCTAGGATAGGCCAGCCCCAAGGATAACTCTACACCTTCAGGAGTCCTCTAGCCCCCAATATCGCGAGCTAGCCCTTGCAAAAAACAGATAACCGTGCTATCATGATAGCTGGTTAAGTTACGTTTTGAAGGGGGGATAGAAATGTGGCCTATAGTGTACATTATCAATTTTGCTATCACTGGTGGGATATTGTTTTTGAGTGGTAGATTATTCCCAACACAGGTAGAGATTAGGGGTTTCTGGACGCTAGTACTTGCTACATTCCTCCTCTGGTTCTTAACCGTGTTGATTCGCGTAATATCTAGGCTGCTAATCGTACTTGCAATAGTAGTCGGCGGCTTGCTACTCATAATCGTATCTTTTACGGTCTCGCTTTTCGCGCAGGTATTAGCGATCATCATTCTAAATTCCATCATCGATGGCTTCATGATCCAAGGTTTTTGGTTACAGATATTCATAGCCTTTCTCATTTCGTTATTGTGTATCAAAATCAAAATTACATACCAAGGATCATAGCTATAAAGGTCGGCTCATTTGTCGACCTTTTTTCATCTGAAATCCAGCGGCAGACCAGTCTTATTGAGTCCTACTAGACGGCCCACTTTCCGCAACAATTGAATATTAGGTTATCCAACTACCCCTCAAACCTCTTGTGTTTTTACCTAAAGTGTGATATAATTTAAGATATGCCAGCACAAAAAAGAAAAACCACTAAAAAACGCTCACCAAAGCAATCAAAGCGTACTAAAGAAGCTCCTGTTGAGCACGAGCTCCCGGGTGGTTTTTGGCGTCAGACCATGGCAGTCCTAATGATCGCCCTGGCCCTCTTTTTTGTAATAACATGGTTCGGTCACGGAGGCTCAGCTTTGAACGCCTTCCATGCTGCCATCCTGAAGGGAATAGGCCTTGCCACATATTTTGTCCCGGCCCTTCTAGTCTATCTAGCGGTTAAGATTTTTCGTAGCGAGAACAACCGCGTCGCTTTTCCAGTCTACCTTGCGAGCATCGTCATGCTCCTTTGGCTTGCGGGCGTCGGTGCAATCTGGGGTTTCGGCGGAGTAGTCGGCGAATGGCTAAACTCTGTCATGACTAAGGCTCTAGACCAAGGATTTGTCATCTTCATCTATATCATTCTGATTTTCATTACTCTAGCATTCATCCTCCAGCTTTCACCTATCACAATGTTTAAGGGGACAAAGAACATGATCAAGCCAGGCAAGAAACCCGCCTCAGACGAGGAAGAATCCGGTAAGAAGTCCAAGAAGCTCGGACAACTCGAAATCAAAGTCAACTCAGGTGTCGGGTCCGCCGAGCCTCAGCCAGCCGAAGCTAAGGCTTCTGGTCGCCTTCTCCGTAAGAGCGATATCAAGACTCCAGCTAAGCCTGAGCCAGCCAAAGAGCCAACCGCGCTCGTGGCTGTTTCCGATCCTGATTGGAAGATGCCATCAGTCGATCTGCTCGAGAAGAAGCAATCCCCAGCCGACGCCGGCAACATCCAGCAGAATGCCTATATCATCAAGACCACCCTCGCCGAGTTCGGTATCGATGTAGAGATGGAGGGTGCAAATGTCGGTCCGCGCGTCACCCAGTACACCATGAAACCACCAGCAGGTGTCAACCTGAGTAAAATTCTTGCACGGGACAAAGAGCTCGCCTTGAATCTCGCCGTAGATAAAATACGTATCGAAGCACCAATCCCTGGCACCAGGTCGGTCGGTGTGGAGATCCCGAACGCACGTTCCGCAGACGTCCGCCTGCGCGGCGTCCTCGAATCAAACGAATGGAAGAAATCAACTGACCCGCTCGCCTTCGCCGTGGGTAAGGATATCTCAGGTAAAGCCGTCGTCGCGAACCTCGCCAAGATGCCTCACCTCCTTATCGCCGGTACCACCGGTTCTGGTAAGTCGGTCATGACGAACACTCTCATCAGCTCGCTGCTTTATCGTAACGCCCCATCTGATATGAAATTGATTATCGTCGACCCGAAGCAGGTTGAGATGGCCCAATACCAAGACATCCCGCACCTCCTAACCCCGATCATCACAGAGACAGAGAAAGCTCTCTCAGCCATGAAATGGGCAGTCGGCGAAATGGAGCGCCGCTACACTTGCATGGCTAAGGAGAAGGTCAAGAATATCGCCGACTACAATAGTAAAATAGCGAACTCCGATGGCTCAGAGAAAGAAGGCAAGATGCCATACATCGTCATCGTGATCGATGAGATGGCGGACCTCATGATGATGGCCGGCAAGGATCTCGAGATGCTCATCGTTCGTATCGCTCAGAAGGGCCGTGCTTCTGGTATCCACCTCGTCCTCGCAACCCAGCGTCCAGAAGTGAAGGTTATCACCGGTCTCATCAAAGCAAACATCCCGGGCCGTATCGCCTTCGCGGTAGGCTCGCAGATGGACTCTCGCATCATGCTTGACCAAGGTGGCGCCGAGAAGCTTCTCGGTAAGGGCGACATGCTACTCCTCACCACTGAAATGATGGGCAAGCCCCGCCGTATCCAGGGTGCCTGGGCCTCCGATAAGGACATTAACGTCGTAACCGACTTCTTGAGAGACCAACGCCCACCAGAATACAACGATGAAGTCATCTCTCAGCAGGTGAACATTAAGGGGATGAGTGGTAGCACCAGTGATATGGGTGACCTCGGTCGACGCTTCGACCCTCAAGACCCGATTGTAAGAAAAGCCGTCGAAATCTCCCTCAGTAAGGGTAAATTCTCCACCGCAATGCTCCAGACCTACCTCGGCAAGGGACACGGCTTCGTCTCCGGCCTCGCCATCTGGTTCGAAGAAATCGGCGTCATCGGCCCACAAAACGGCAACAAGCCTCGCGACGTCCTCATCTCTTCAATAGAAGAATTTGACCAACTATGTAATTTATAAAATCTTTACTCACGCGGCCAACATATGCTATAATTTAAACATATGCAAGATAGCGACAATGGTTCACCACTCAGTGGCTTTTTTAAAAGAAAATGGGTTAGGGTGATAATAGTCATAGATATAATAGCGGTAATCGCTATTATCGCGGTAGCCATTATTAATTCCTTCAGAAACTCAGTCCTTGTTCTAAATATTGCCCCCCTGGATGCTAATGTCACTATTAACGGCAAGAACGAATACAAGAACGGCCAATACTCCCTTTCCCCAGGCGAGTACGAAGTCACCATCTCTCACGAGTCGCTTGACTCGAAAACCATTTCAGTAGAACTAAAACCACACAATGTCACAACCGTATCATTGTATCTATCAAAAGACGGTAATTTCGATTTCTATGAACAAAAAGAAAACTACGAATCATATCAAAAACTCTATTCAATTATTTCACCAGATTATAATCGCGCCACAGACAGTGATTCGTCAGCCGAAAGTTTTATATCAGACTTCCAAAAAAATTATTCAATCTTTACGGACCTCCCAATCATCGATAAAACCCCGTCAGCTTATGGCTTGAGTCTCGGCTCAAGATACCAGAATGACACCTTGACGATTCGAGATGGGCGGCCGCTCGAAGAATGCACCAAGACTCTCTGTCTGCAGATTACAGATACCTCTGGCACCAAAAAAGAATACGCAGAGTCAATTATAGATAAGTTCGGCTACGATCATAACAAATTTCAATTAATATATCAGAAGGTGGAATATGAACAAGAAAACTAAGATCGCAATAATAGCTCTCTTTGCCGCTATAATCGGAGGAATAATATGCTTCGACGATATTCACGCCTTAGATAGCGAATATGAAGCTTCTTTCTCGCAAAATGATATCTTATTCTATGACCCAGATGAATGTATCGACGAAGATGATGACGGTGATGGTAACGTAGATGTCTGTGACGCAAATCTTCCTAAAGAAACCAAGAAAATGCTCGATAACGAGAAAATCAAGAAAAAAGCCAAGACCAACATAGAGAGATACAAATACGCCGAGAAAAAAACAGGCCTCCCATGGCAAGTTGTCGCCGTGCTCCACTATAATGAGGCCAATATGGCATCAGATCGTAGCATCACGAATGGCGAGCCTCTCACCGACCATACTAACGTCGACGGCGTAAAAGTTTCATCAGACGGCAATAAAGATGCTGAAAATGCCGCGAACATCTTCATCAATAATGCGAAGTCGCATTACAATATCGACATCGTCAAAGATAAATCAGAAGAGAACTACGGCTGGGCATTCCTTGCATATAATCGAGGTGGTATGTATAAATGCCATGGCAATAAATCCTACAAAGAATCTCCATATGTCATGAATTTTTATGACGATGATCATAAACGCATGAAGTGGGTTAGTGGAGCTGACGATACAGATTGTCAAGGGAACGTAGTTAACGGCGTTGGCGGTAAAGTCAGTGAACGACCGGGTGCTCTTGCTTTACTAGCATACTTATGTGGTGGAGAATCGGACAAGAAAGATTCCGACGATAAATCTAAAGATGATAAGAGCAGCGGCTCAAGTTCGGGCTCAAGTTCAAGCTCGGACTCAAGTTCAGGCTCAGGCTCAAGCTCACCTTCGGACGACGGGATAACATTAATTGGAGACTCAATTTCTGTATCATCAGAGAAACAATTGAAGGAAAAGTTCAAAGGAAGTTTCCTCTCGATGGTCGGTTCCCGCCACCCGACAAGTAAGGGGTCATGTGACGGCGATAAAGGCGGCTACGAGGTCTTAGAGACAATAATAAAAGGTTCTGGCAAAGTTAAGACCCAGAGTTACGATTCGGGCTGCAAGGACCTCAAAGTTAACAAATACTCCGCTAGGAATAATATCGTGTGGGAACTTGGCACTAATCCTACTGGTGCGTCCGAAGAAACCATTAAGAAAGTAATCAAATTAGTCGATAAACGCAATTTATTCCTTGTGACCGTCTATAATGGGAAAGACAAAACCAGCGCAGATAATATATCAGAAATGTATCGAAAGATCGCCGATAAGCACGACAACGTATATATCATCGATTGGAATAAAGCTGTTCGTGATGATGAATCAAAATATATCACCAGATCAGACGGTATGGCAGTACATCCGACCGAAGAAGGCCAAAAACTTCTAGCAGAGCTGATCGAGAAGGCCGTTAACGACCAAGGAGGGTGTCCAACCTTTGAAGGAAAGTACCCAGAATATTCACAATGTGGTGACCCTCGCTGGGCCAATGAATCATACCCATACAAAAATGGTGGAACATATTGTTCAGGCGGGTGTGGACCATCATCTATGGCTCTAATCGCATCCTACGTGACGGGCTCTGAAATTTTGCCAACAGATATCGGAAATCTCACACTAAGCAAAGGAACGTACGTCAATGATGGCCTATTGGAACTAGATAAAATGGTCGCTGATAAGTACGGTCTAGAATTAGTCCAATTTCTTCCAGCCACGAACGCGGAATATATCAAAGAAATGAAAAAATACCTTAAAGACGGATACTCTCTACACATTCTCGGTAATTGCGGCCCTTCTTATGTCACAGGCGTCAACTGCCCATTTACGAATGGTGGCCACTATGTTGGTATATTTGAAATGACCGGTGAAGACACCGTAATGGTAGCAGACTCTAACCTAATCAACAAAGAATACAAGCTTGAAGATGTAGTAAATTCAGGTATATATGGCAGCGTATCAGCCTTTAAGGGTACAGGCACCCGTCAGGGTTGCAATAGCTCAGATGTTTGTGATGGTAAAAACGGAGGAAATGTCGGGCCAGTCAAAGGCAGTCTAACAATTGAACAGGCCCAGAAGCTTGCCGACAACTACAACAACAATGTCGGCAGTTGGAAAGGAAAGGTTGCAACGGGTGACCCAACCTTGGGTGGTAGCAACTACGCTACCGGTCTTGCGAGGGAAACATGTGGCACTCACTGCAACTGCGTACTATTCTCAGCCTTCTTTACAGAGCTATTCACCGACATGCCGCTTCGCCAGGGCTGGCCAGGTGGAGGAGAGGTCGTTTCGCAGATGGCAACGTCGTGGGGCTTTGCAACTGGTACGACCCCGCAACCATACTCAGTCTTCTCGACAACGGGTCACACGGGTGTTGTGGTAGCAGTAAACAGCGACGGAACAGTCACAACGATAGAAGCAGGTTATCAAACCGATGATGCTATTCTGCAAGGAGCAAAAGCATTTGGCGCAACAGTAATGCAGAATAAAGACGTGACTGGCTACTCTTTCGCGTACTTAAACGATAACCGCTCGAAATACAAACTAGACGGGAATAAACTTAATAATTACCTACAGAAGGGGAAAATCAGTGAATAATAATCAAGCACCTATAATTAAACTATCACCCATAGCAATCATATTTATAGTCTTGCAGATAATAGTGATAGTAGTCCTAGTATCAATATTTGTTAACCTCAACCAAGGAGAGGAGATCGGCGAGGACGATACCTCTCGTCAGCCAAAGCTATCAATCGAGGGATTTGACAGTGTTAGCCCCAAACTACCAGAAAGCAGCATCGCAGAAATAGAAAATAGCCTCATCAGTATTGCCAGATTCAATAATGATAATGTCGGCATGATTGATGATGTTGGCGCAATTCGTCCAGAATCACTCAGAACATATTACTTCGGAGACCAAGAACTAGGATTTTTCAGTGCTGTAATTGATATCCCGAGCCTCAAGCAGAGCTACCAAGTCTTCCATGATTACACAGAAAAAAAAGGGAATCTATTCTATAATCAATACTTTGCTACAGTTTCGTCATGTAATTCAGGTATAGTTGAAGACATCTACCCGGATTTTGAATGTAAAGATTTACATAGTAAGAGTATTTACGGCGAAATAATCAATAAGTATATTGGCTTCTTCAAGCTTAATGGATTAAAACTACGTTTCATAGACGATACTTTTAGCACGATAGAAATATTTACCCCAGATACTACATTAGACGAGGCAAAAAAACAATCCATAATTGGCCAGGTTAAAGAAAGAATTGAACAGCTAGGGGTCCCAGGTGATTTCTTCCAATACAAAGTCATAAATATTAGAGATTTTGATTTTGAAACACACTAATGCTTTAAATTAGCCCAAAATTATGTTATAATCACCCTAATATCAGCTCAGCAAGTGTGTCAACCCGATGAGATCGGAGAACAGTACTTGCTTTAACCAAAGGAGTTTACATGAAAGACTACGAACTCACAGTCTTGTTTCATCCCGACCTCGAGATGAACATAGACCCCGCCCTCGACAAGGTCAAGAAGACCGTCGAAGCTAATGGCGGCAAAATCATCAAATCAGAATCAGAAGGCAAGAAGCATCTCGCCTACCAGATTTCTGGCAATGATTTCGCTGTATTCTATTACTTTGACGTCTCTCTCCCTGCAGGGGCACCAGCGAAAATTTCATCAGTATTCAACATCACCGATGAGATTCTACGCTACCTCTTAGTTCGCACCGACGAACGCAGAGCTAAGCAAATTAAAGCCGAGGAAGATAATTCGACAAAATCAACCGAAGAAAAAGGAGAATAATTTATTATGCGCGGTTTTAGTAAAGCAATCATTACAGGCAACCTAACTCGCGACCCAGAGCTTCGCACCACGCCAAACGGTGCCAGTGTCTGCAGCTTTTCTGTCGCAGTTAATCGTACCTATCGTGATTCTAACGGGGAACAGAAGGAGGACGTTTCCTTTATCGATTGTTCCGCTTGGGGTAAGCTCGGCGAAATGATCAACCAATACGCTAAGAAGGGCACAGGCGTGCTCGTCTCTGGTCGTCTCGATCAGCGTAGCTGGGAAGACAAGAACGGCGGCGGTAAGCGCTCTCGCGTTGAAATCGTCGTTGAGGACTTCAACTTCACCGGTTCCGCTAATCGCGATGGCGGCAGCTCATTTGACGGAGGTTCAAGCCAAGAGTCAGCCCCAGCAGGTGATATTCCTGATGACATTCCAGAAGGCGAGATCGACCTTAGCGAAGTGCCATTTTAACCAAAATTACAAGGAAGGATAGAATAATGAAAAAACTAAAGAACGATCCGAATCTCTATTTCGACTATCGTGACACCAAGACCTTGCAGCGCTACATTGATAGCTATGGTCGGATTGAGCCAATTAGCAAGACTGGTCTATCAGCCAAGCAGCAGCGCCAGCTAGCAGTCGCCGTCAAGCGTGCACGTCACCTAGCGCTCTTACCATTCGTAACAAAATAAGGAGAGAAAATGTACGGACCAACAGATCTAAAGAAAAATACCCTCATCACTTTAGACGGTCAGCCGTATAAGGTGGTAGAATATTCCCAGAAGGTTATGGGCCGAGGTGGTTCAATCGTGAATGTCAAGGTCAAGAACCTCGTCACTGGCGCCCTTCTCCCGAAGACCTTTAAGGGCCAAGAGAAGATCGAGCCAGCCGAGGTCACCACTCGCAAGGTTCAGTATCTCTACAAAGATGATGAGAAGTTCTACTTCATGGACCCAGAGTCATTTGAACAGTATGAGCTAGCAAGTGACATGGTTGGTGACTCGTCAGATTTCATGAAGGATGGAGATGAGATGGAGATCCAATTCTATAACGGAACTCCTATCAATCTTCAGCTCCCGAAGAACATCTGGCTAACCGTAACCTACACCGAGAACGCTGTTAAGGGCGACACCTCGACCTCAGTCATGAAGGACGCGACCTTGGAGACCGGAGTGGTAATCAAGGTCCCGGCATTTATCAAAGAAGGCGACGTCGTCTCAGTGGATACAGACACCTATGCCTACCGTGAACGGAGAAAATAGAGGATACATCAAAATTAAAGGTGCTTGCCGCGCCTTTAATTTTGATTTCAGGGGTAAAACCGTCTTAGACATCGGTTCCTCGACTGGAGGGTTCACCGAGTTCGCCCTAGATAGCGGCGCAGCAAGAGTCATAGCTGTCGAGAAGGGAACAAAGCAGATGAAAGCTCCCCTCCGCTTCGATAAGAGAATCGAGCTCCATGAGAAAACCGACATTTTTGATGTATTTGCCCCAGAATCCATCCCAGTTCCAGATGTCGTCCTCGCGGACGTTTCATTCGTCTCATTAAGAGAAATCTTATCTCACGCGAGAAAACACCTATCCGGAAGTCACACCGAATTTCTCGTCATGCTAAAGCCCCAATTCGAAGCGAAACCTTCAGAATTAGTCAGTGGCGTAGTCAAGAACAATAAAATCCGCCGCGATATCATCAAGAACTTCGAATCCTGGCTGAAGAGATATTTCATCATAATTTCAAAGCACGACAACGACCTCAAAGGCAAGAATGGTAACCAGGAACGGTTTTATCATCTGAAACCTACAAAATAAATCCCTTGCATTTTAATAAACATAAGCTATAATAATATATATGAATTTATTGCATGGCGTGGGCGATTTCTTCTCCCTTGATATAGGAACGAATTCGATGCGAATTGTCCAATTATCTGGTAGTGCACAGCACGGCTGGACACTCCAGAAGTTTGCTTATGTCCCAGTCGACCCGAAGTTAATTCAGGATTCCTCCGAACTCGGTAAAAAACGTCTCGGTGAGGCGATTCTTGGCGCTGTCAATCAAGCCGGTATCAAGACCAAGAATATCGCAATTGGTCTCCCAGCGACGAAGACTTTCACTTCAATCGTCGAAACTGCTACCCTCCCAGAGAAAGAGCTCAGGAAATCTTTCAAATATGAAATGGATAAATACGTTCCAATGCCAATGAGCGATGCGAAGGCCGACTACGTCATCCTTGGTCCAAGCCCGAACGATCCAGCCAAGACAGAAGTATTGGTATCCTCAGTTGCTAAGGAGTACGCAGAATCGACCATGGAATTAATCGAGAAAACCGAACTAAATATCGTCGCGATGGAACCAGAGCCTCTGGCAATGGCAAGGTCACTAGCCATTCCTGGCGCAATCGACGCGACAATGATGGTTGACTTCGGTGAGAAAGCGACCGATATCGTGATCTGCTATCAGGGCCAGCCAAGGCTCGTCCGTTCCATTCCAGGTGGTGTCTCAGTGATGATTAAGGCCGTAGCCAACGGTCTCAATGTGCGCGAGGATCAAGCCAGGCAATTTATCCTGAAGTTCGGCTTAGACCAGAATCAGGTTGAGGGGCAAGTTTTCTCCGTCCTCAGTACCCACCTCGATAGCTACGCATCCGAACTCGCCAAGTCAATCAGGTTCTTCCAGACGAAGTACATCAACGGCAAGGTCGGTGGCATCGTCTTATCAGGCTATGCCGGGATGATTCCGTTGTTCCCAGAATATATTGAAGCGAAGACTCGTGTATCAGCCGTTCCAGGTAACCCATGGCAGGCTGTACGCATGACCCAAGACCAGCAGAGGGCTCTCATGAGCGTCGCAAACGAGTTCGCCGTCGTTCTTGGCCTGTCAGAAAGGAGTAATGACTAATGGCTCACGAGATTAACCTTGTACCAGACATTAAAGATGAGATGATCAAGACTCTAAAGCTAAGGAATTTCATCTTCTTTCTCTGTATAATTGTCGCATCAGTCAGCGCAGGCATAGCAGCGATATTCGGGGCAATTGCTGGAGGTCAAGGCGCAGTCATTAGTGGCAAGAGCGGCACAATCACGCTCCTGTCAAATAAATTAAATTCCTACTCAGACCTTACCGAGTTTTTAACCATCAAGGACCAGGTCAACAATATCAACACCCTGGCCGCTAATGATATTGATGCATCAAGACTTTTCAACGTTATCTCGACGATTTTCCCATCCGGCGCCGACTCAATCACGATCACAGAAATGACAGCTAATTTTGGTATACAGGACACTACAATTAGCTTCGAAGCGAACGCTGATGCCGGTAAGGAGCCATTTATCGATTACAATGTACTAGAATCCTTCAAGAAGAGTATGGAATTCTATACATACGATTACGGTGATTATGTTGATAGCGAAGGGAACACTATTCCACCTTATTGTATTATTGAGCATGATGAGAACGGTGCAACTCTCATGGATTCCGACGACAGGTACTATGCCTACTGGACAATTAATGACGAAGGCTGTAATCCTGGCAAGAAGACCTCAGATGACACATCTTCTAACAAGAGTTCTTCTAGTAGCAACGAAACTACAAGCTATCAGGGCAAGACTGTCGTCCAAATTTGGCGCACACCGCTATATTCTTCCTGGTACAAAGAACATCAGACCGAAGGTCAGCCTTACATTTCTCTTGATGGACAAATTTCGGGCGTCCCACATTTTGAGAGCAAATGTATTAGTAGAACTGGCGCAATAGCTCAGGGACAAACCGTACCAAAGTTCACAGAGGAAAGCAGCTGTAAGCTGGTCCCAGGCGTTTCGTCAGGCGTGGAAGGCGGTGGAATCCAGATTCTCGAATCAGCCAACGGCAAGACCGAGAACGACGAATTGGTTCTTAGGTTTAGTGCAAGAATTAGCTTCGATCCTGGCATGTTCCTGTCTAAGAGTCATCATGCCATTGTTCTACCATTAAGTGGCCACCACAACGTCACTGATTCGTATGTCCAGGTCCAATCAATGTTCGGTCAGAGAGCAAAAGCTTGCGAAGATAACGATCAGACATGTCAAAATAACAAGAATGCAAACGGAGAATAGGAAATGGCGAAAGAAGTAGCAGTAGAAAAAAGAGCGAAGATATCCACCGCGCAGCAGTACATGATACTTTCCGTCATGGCGGCGTCGGCAGTTCTAGGTATATCAATTTCCCTTGTGATTCATTTTACGAAAGTCATCTCGTTTAACTCGAATGTGATTGCAGAACAGGAGCGTTCAGTAGTCTCCTACTCGAACCTCATCAGGGATACGGGTATTTGTAAGAGTCCAAAGGGCAGCATCTATTCCGATCAAGAGATTAATACCTGTAATACTGACGCAATCGAGCTTTCCGAAATACGGGGGACGCTTCGCCAGAAGGTCCTTGAGGACCTCGCCTCTAATGAAGCTCTGAATTCTGTCGAGAAAGAAGATAGTAACACCTGTAAGGATGAGAGCGGTAAAGCCCTGACCTATAAGGACATCGAAGAGAAGTATAACAAAGCCAATAACAGCATCGACCTTGCGAAGGCCAGCGAGCTCATTAAGACCTGCTCAGCCCTCCGTGTTATTCCTGACGCACTCCCAATTGGTAAGAACGATGAGGCACTCCTTTCAAGTCTCGATAAGATTTCTCGCCTCTCAAACTGGCAACCAGATTCCCTCGCGCCAGGCAACTCTTCTCTTAGCAACAATGGTCTACCTGGCCTCAACCAGACAGACCTCAGCCTTCGCTTTACCGGTGGAGTAAGCTCTATCATGACCTCGCTTCATGATATCGAGCGTTCAATCAGGGAATTTGATACTACATCCTTCTCAATTGAATGGCGCAATAATGAGCTAGAGACAAATCTCAGCCTACACTCATATTACATGGACCCATCAACAATAAAAGAAAGTGAAGTTAAGATTGATCCAGAGGAGAAAGAATGAAAAACGATTTATTAACATCAATTGTTACCGCAGTCATCACTACAATTATCGGGTTCGTCGTCTGTAATCTCCTCATCCCAAAGGTAGAACCCTACACGGTTAAGACCGTTGATTCGGACCTATCAATCGATGTCTCATCACCCGACCCAGAAGTTTTCAATGCTAAGGCTATCAACCCAACCGTCGAAGTGTACGTCGGTGAATGCACGAATATTGACAGCGAGAGCGGCAAGTGCCTCGACGATGCTGATGGCAGCTCAACTGGTCTGAACGAAGACGTCCTTGATATCTTAAAGGGAGACCAATAATGGCTCTTCTCACCAAAGAAGCCGAAGAGCACATCATTAACCTTCTTCTTCAAGAAGGTTTAGCAGACAGTAATCTGGTTTTTTCAATAAAGCAAGAGGCGGACAACAGTGGCAAGCCTGCCCTTGCCGAGTTAGTTTCCCGTAAAATCATCAGCGAAGACATGGTTGCCCACGCCACAGCCGTCATTATTGGTGTCCCGTACGTTGAACTAAAAAACATCACAATTGATCAAGAAATTTTATCGAGAATTCCAGCCGACGCTTCGTCTCGGGTCCTAGCCGTTCCGCTAGGTGAAAAAGATGGCATGCTCAATGTCGCCATGGTTGATGTGACAAACGTTCAGGCTACAGACTACCTATCAAATCTTGTTAATCAGCCAATCCGAGTCTGGATGTCTTCCGAGCGCGGCATTCGAGAAATGCTCGAACAATACCACGGTGACTTCTCTGGCGTTAAAGAAGCCGTCCGTGAGACCGGTGAAGAAGAAGCTGCCGCAAACTCTAACGTTAAGACAATTGTTCAAGATTCTCCGATCTCTAAAGCTCTCACCACGATTCTTAGTTATTCCGCCAAGACCAAGGCCTCAGATATTCACATTGAGCCATTAGAAAACTCGCTCATTATCCGCTGTCGAATCGACGGCGTCCTAAGGAAAATCATGGACCTCCCGAAGACCGTTGCACCAGCCCTAGTTTCTCGTATCAAGATTCTTTCGAACCTTAAAATCGACGAGCATCGCATTCCACAGGACGGCCAATTTACGGTGTTAGTTGACGATCAAGAAATCGACCTCCGTATCGCTATTTCGCCAGTAACATGGGGCGAGCAAGTCGTGATCCGTCTCCTCGATAAGACCGGTGTCTCAATGGAGATCGAGAAAATGGGTATGAGTGGCCGGGCTCTTCGCTCAGTTCTAGAAGGCATCAAGAAGCCGAACGGCATGATTTTAACCTCCGGCCCTACCGGTTCAGGTAAGTCAACCACTCTTTACGCATTGATCCAAAAAATTAAATCCGAAGAAATCAATATCGTCACCCTAGAAGATCCAGTCGAATACAAGATGGACGGAATCAATCAGATACAGGTTAATACTGATGCGGGTCTAACATTCGCATCGGGTCTCCGCTCTATTCTTCGTCAAGACCCTGACGTAGTGATGGTTGGGGAGATTCGTGATTCCGAGACTGCAGGCCTAGCCGTTCAAGCGGCCCTCACAGGTCACCTCGTCTTTAGTACCCTTCACACCAACTCGGCTGCTGGTATTTTGCCACGTCTTCTCGATATGGGTATCGAGCCATTCCTACTCGCGTCGACCTTGAACGTGGTGATTGGCCAGCGCCTTGTCCGCCGTGTAACCGAGAAGCGTGAAATGTATAAGTCGTCAGACATCGAGACTAAAGCGATCAATGAGATCCTTAAAGGTCTCCTCCCGAAGGACAAAGAATCCATCGCAAAAGTCAGTGAAGACTTAGGGTACAAGGGGCTTCCCGTCTACAATGAAGATCACTATATGCTCGCTCGGGGCGTAGACTCTAAAGAAACGCCAGGTGGATACACCGGACGTGCCGGTTTGTATGAGACGATTGACGTAGATGAAGATATCCAGAAGCTAATCATTTCTCACTCTACCGCAAACGAGATTATGCGTCTCGCGAAAGAGAAGGGAACAGTTACGATGCGCCAGGACGGCGTTCTTAAGGTCCTGTCAGGAATAACATCATTGGAGGAAGTCAACCGCGTTGCTAGCGATTTGTCGTAACGCTTATGATATAATAATATTATGGATAGAAGTGGGCAAGTAACCAGTACAGTCAAAATAGAAACATTACTAGAAGAATGTGTGCGTCGCAATGCATCAG
Source organism: Candidatus Nanosyncoccus sp. (assembly GCA_045636645.1). Classification (GTDB taxonomy): domain Bacteria; phylum Patescibacteriota; class Saccharimonadia; order Saccharimonadales; family Saccharimonadaceae; genus Nanosyncoccus. The sequence goes on along the minus strand of JAZTXX010000020.1, from coordinate 46,302 downwards.
ATCTCCACATCCAATATGGTCTACCACCGATTCTTCGTGTTGATGGAGCACTAACCCCAGTTGCAGCCACTGCCCCTCTTAATGAAGAAGCCGTCCGTAGTCTGGTCTTCTCAACTCTTGATGAAGAGCAGCAGAAGACCCTAATCAAGGACAAGGAGTTCGACTATTCCTTCGCTTTCGGAGATATCGCGAGATTCCGTGTTAATGCTTTTCATGAGAAGGGGAAACTAGCTGCAGCCTTCCGTCTTATCCCGAATGCCATCAAGAATATCAACGAGCTCGGTATGCCTCCAGTGGTCGAAACGTTTGCAGACTTTCCAAGAGGTCTCGTCCTCGTCACTGGTCCGACTGGTTCGGGTAAGTCTACCACTCTTGCCGCTCTCGTCGACAAAATCAACCGTGAGAAATCCGCTCACATCATCACAATCGAAGACCCAATCGAGTTCACTCATAAGTCCCAACGCTCAGTCATCGCTCAGCGAGAAGTCCACTACGATACATACAGTTTTGCGGCGGCTCTTCGCTCGGTACTCCGTGAGGACCCAGACGTCGTATTAATTGGCGAGATGCGTGACCTCGAGACAATCCAGGCCGCAATCACCATCGCGGAAACCGGCCATCTTGTGTTTGCCACACTTCACACCAACTCTGCCGCTCAGTCCATTGATCGTATGATCGATGTCTTCCCATCACACCAGCAGCCACAGGTTCGTTCACAGCTATCTAATATGCTCATGGCGGTCTGTGCGCAGCGCCTAGTCCCATCAATCGGTGGTGGACGCGTTGTCGCAGCCGAAATCATGGTAGCTAACCCAGCCATCCGCTCCCTCATCCGTGATGGTAAAACTCACCAGATTGATAACGCCATTCAGACTGGCGCCGATCAAGGCATGCAAACCATGGATCGCACCCTGGCTAAGCTCGTACAGACGGGTGTCATCACTTATGACGCTGCAAGAGAATTTGCCGTCGACCTGACCGAACTAACAAGGCTAGTAAGGGGATAGAATGAGACGGTTTAACTATAAAGCCAAGGAAAGAGAAACCGGCAAAGTCGTCAAAGGGAACATTCAAGCCGAGAATGAACAGACCGCGGGGCGCCTCCTAATTGATCAGGGTTATATCCCTGAATCAGTCGTTGAAGAAGGTTCTGGCCTATTCGGTGGCAAGGGGCATATCACGAACAAAGACCGCATCATGTTCACGAGGCAGCTTTCAACTCTGATTGGTGCAGGCCTTCCTCTGGCCACCAGCCTTCGCACTGTTCTGAACCAGACTCAGTCCAAGCCGATGAAGGTAATCATAGAGGAAATCCTCACTAACATTGAATCAGGTAAGACCCTCTACGACTCGTTCGCCCAGTATCCGGACACATTTAACGGTGTCTATCTCGCCCTAATCCGTGCCGGTGAAGCATCTGGTACTTTAGATATTGCCCTGAAGCGTCTCGCCGACCAGGAAGAGAAGGATGCCGCTATGATGAGCAAGATTAAAGGCGCGCTTGTTTACCCAGCAATCATCTTAGTTGTCATCATCGCCGTGCTCGCTTTCATGATGATCATGGTGGTCCCACAGGTCAAAAACCTCTATGAAGACATGGGTGAGGAACTACCTGGCCTCACTCAAGGACTGGTATTCATCTCCGACTTCTTCGCCAATTTCTGGTGGCTGGTCCTACTCATCCTTGGTGCAATATTCGGTGGCATATGGTACTTCATCAAGAAAGTTCCAGCCGGCCGGAAAGTAATGGATGCATTCAAAATTGGCGTACCAATCTTCGGAGGCCTCTTCCGTAAGCTATACGTGTCCCGTTTCGCCAGGACAGCTGAAATGATGTTAGCGACCGGCGTCCCAATGCTAGACTCAGTCAAGATCGCTATTGAAGCAACCAGCAACGTCATCATTGAAGCAGAGTATAGTAAATCCGTTGAAATCATTAAGGGTGGTAAATCCCTCTCTGAAGCGTTAAAAGACCGCGACTACATGCTTCCGCTCGTCCCACAAATGGCCTCAATCGGTGAAGAATCCGGTAAAATTGATGAAATGCTCGGCAAAGCGGCCCAGGTGTACGAGAACGAACTTGACGAACAAATTAATAGTATCTCAACCATGATCGAGCCAATTCTCATGGTCATCATGGCGGGCCTCATCGGTGTAGTAGTCGGTGGTACGCTCCTCCCAATCTACTCGCTCGTGAATAGTGTTGCAGCTTAGCTAGTTGGGAAGCATAATACTTGATTTTCACGTAAATTTAAGTTATTATAAGCATAAGGATATAAAATCTAGAAAGGATTAAATATGTCAAAAGAGAATACTAACACTAAATATGGTTTCACCATCATCGAGGTCGTGCTCGTTCTTGCGATCGCAGGCCTTATCTTCTTGATGGTCTTCGTCGCGCTCCCAGCCCTTCAGCGCTCCCAGCGTGACACTGCACGCCGTAACGACATGTCTCGTGTAGATACGGCACTTGTCCAGTGGCAGACGAACCACAGCACTGATGCGAATAACCTACCTACGGTAAGTGGTACTGGTACTAATGTTCAATCAAAATATACTGCGAAAGATGACTTTAAAGGAACTAACGCATGCGGGAGTAACGACTTGGCATGTGTATTCGTACGTGATTATATGAATACTGGCGCATCTGAATCTGACAAAGTAAATGAATTCCAGGATCCTGATGGTAAACCATACAATCTAGTTATTACTCAGAACTGGAGTCTCATTAACGGCAATAATCCAGTTTATGGTGAATATAGTACTAATAACAAGCTTGTAACTGGCGAAGTAACTAATAGTGTCACTATCGGAGGTGATTCTCCATTCTCCGAGCACGTCGTTTACATCATCCCAGGAGCTCGCTGTTCTGGTTCTAGCGCCCTAAAGTCCGAGAAGCGTCACTTTGCAGTGCTCTATCGCTTGGAAGGCGCCGGTGTCTATTGTATCGACGATCAGTAGAATCTGACAGCCTTAACCAAATCACCCTGCAGAAGCAGGGTGATTTTTTATCTACGAAACAGGGAACAACTACGAGGAGCTCTAACTCAGCAACCAAGAATCAGGCTAACTTAACGCCTAGCTACTAGTACTATTACAATAAACGCCCGCGCCCTCTAATCGATACAGAACCGCCGCATTGCGCTTATTCGAAGTCTTCACCGGCTTGTCGCCATAGCAAGCTGCGTTAGTAATGATAACCATCTTATAGTTACTATATGGGAAGGAAGAAGAGTAGATTGACTTGTAGCCACTATCTGCACATTCTTCATCCGCCTTAACCTTGTCGCCACAGGTATGAGTCGAATATGTATAATTTCTACCGTCCGGATCTATGAAGTTGCTCCCAAGGTATTTATTCCAGAAAGTACTCCACTCTGAATTACCAGCCGGAAGATTCCCCCGGTTGTTCGTCTGGTAAGACTTAAGCTCACTTAGGAAATGCATCACATCATCGCGCCTCCTGGAGTCACGTTGAGATCTCTGAAGAGCTGGTAGTGCGAGGAATGCCATTAAGAATATTAACCCAGCAATTGCGAGAACCAAAGTCACCTCGATAATCGTAAATCCCCCGTTTTCATTAGAATTTCTTTTCTTCATTGAATCTCCTTATGTTTAATTATAAAGTTATTTCCCGTAAAATTCAAGACGTATGTTAAAATTAGACTATGCAAATTCTATTTCTTGTTATGCTTTTCGTTCTCGGAGCGTGTCTTGGTTCGTTCCTCTGCTGTCAAGCCAGGCGCATTCATCTTCGCGAGAAGAAAACTCGCAGCTCGCTAGGGAATCGCTCCGTCTGTCTCTCATGTAAATATCAATTAAAATGGTTCGACAATATCCCGATCATCTCCTGGATTCTTCTACGTGGCAAGTGTCGTAAATGCCACCGGAAGATTGGCGTAGCAGAACTCCTCTCGGAATTAGGAGTCGCCATTACGTTCCTCGCCCTTGGTACTACTATCGATGTTGAGCAAGCGAGCTTCGTGCAGTGGTTATTCCTCATCCTGGTAATGATTTTTACCATCACAATCTGTTTTCTCGCAATCTTTGACGGTATTTATGGCGAGCTTCCGACGAAATACCTCTACCTCTCAATCATCCTCGCCCTCATCATCCTTATCTACGACGAATGCGTCACAATCATGAGTTTCGGTTTCACGCTGGACTTCATAATCAATCCATTCCTCTCAGTCTTGATACTGGGCGGCCTGTACCTCATGCTATACCTCATCTCGAAAGGGAAATGGGTTGGAAATGGTGACTGGTATCTCGCAACAGCCTTAGCCCTGGTCGTCTCCAACCCCTGGCTCGCTCTCGCAATCCTGTTTCTAGCCAACGTTCTTGCAAGCATCATCATGGCTCCGCTCGCCATCATGCGAAAGAAGCATAAAATTTACTTTGGCCCGTTCCTGGTGATAGCTTTCATCATTGTATTCACATTCGCCGATAATATCATGCAGCTTATCTGGTGAACACGTCTATAATAATTTCCCATAAAATATTTCATATGTTATAATAAGCTTATGATTAAAAAAGGTGACACCCTGATCGAAGTGACTCTAGCGATTGGAATTTTTTCGATGGTCGCAATCGCCGTGGTGTCAGTGATGAGCTCTGGCACATCTGGTGCCCAGACGGCTCTTGAGACAACCCTAGCCCGCGAAGAGATTGACTCTCAAGCTGAGGCGCTCAGGTTCATCCATTCTTCATATCTAGCCGACAAGAGTTCAGACAACCAGAGGTTCTCCAAGCTCTGGCAATCAATCACCAGTGAGGCGGTCGATATCAGTAGCTTGAATGCTGACGCGAAGAAGCAGATCCTTCAATATTCCCCCAGCACCTGTGAAGAGATTTACAACGGGGAAACCTCTCTGGTCGAAAAATCCTTCAGCTCGACCTCAACTCACCCATTCGTAATTAACACTCACCAACTCGGGAATTACTCTTCCGTCGATAAGTCTAAAGTGGATAGCGCAGTAAAAACTGTGCACGTAACAACCAAGAACAATAGCGAATGGAAGAAAACCTTCACAGAGGCAAGCACCTACCCTCGACTCATATTTGGCAGCTCTACCTCTAACGACGGTAATGATGCTCTCGCCACAGATGACACAGGCAACACGGCCATTTCTAATCGTGACAAGCTTTATCACGCCGAAGGCATCTACGTCCTAGCCGTAAGAGATGAAGGTACCACCAAGCTATCCAACGATAACCGCTATGCGAAGGCTCAACCAGCCTACTTCGACTTCTTCATTCGCACCTGCTGGTACGGTGTCGGTGACAAGAGCCCATCAACCATCTCAACCGTAATGCGACTTTACGACCCGGACGCCATTAAAATCTATAAGCCAGAGACCTCTGCAGATGAAGAAGTTAAGCAGAATTCGACCCTACAGAACGTGACTATATCAGTGCTGGAGAATGATATGCCAGAGATAGGTAAAACCACAAAATATAAAGACAATCGAACAGACTCTTACTTTTCAGTTGGGCGCCTCGCCGACGATAACTACTGGATGCTAAGTAATCTTAATATTGGAAAAAGCAAAACACCGGGCAAAATTAATAATAACAATACCAATATCAATACGGGCACTGAATTCACCCTCCCTTCAGTAATTAATGAAGGTTTTAATTCATACACTACGCCCCAGATCAGTGTTAGTGGCAGTAACGTCTATTATAACTACTGTGCGGCCTCAGCTGGCACCTTCTGCTACGAAGAAAACAAATTAGAAAGCAAAAGCCCTTCGTCGGATATCTGCCCTAAGGGTTGGCGCCTCCCGACAATTGATGAATTTAAGAACCTATACAATAAAGACAAGAATACTTTTAAATCGAGATTTAAAATCACGAATGGTGAATTCTACGATAAGGGGCTAAAGGGTAACGGCCAGAAGGGATTCTATTGGACATCTTCATATTCTGACGGGAGCAAGATGTATCGCTTAGGCTTCAATGGCGACACCGTTAACACTGAAGATGTGCAGAGCCGCTCATACGGCTCACAGATTCGTTGTATATTCAATAAATAACTCCAGAAGAACTATTTAGAATCTATTTTGTTTCGCTATGGAACTTGTCATGGATTTCTTTGAGATGTATATCGGTAACGTGCGTATAAATCTGCGTAGTCGAAATATCAGCATGGCCGAGCATTGATTGTACTGAGCGGATATCCGCCCCATTCATTAACAAGTCAGTCGCGAAAGAATGTCTCAAAGTGTGCGGCGATACATGCTTCGTTATCCCAGCCATTCGCGCGTATTTCTCGACAATCCTTTCAACCGAGCGCGCAGAAATCCTCCGATAATTACCTGAAGTGTCAACCGATTGCTTGTTGCGAGAGTTGTTAAGGAATAAGGCCGGAAGGGAATCAGTCCTCGCATCAAGATAATCCTGAACCCTATCCGCCGCAGATTTGCTAATGAAAATTGGCCGGTCCTTCGAGCCTTTACCACGCACCATGAACTCGCGCCGTTCAAGATTAATTGAGTCGCGGTTTAGGCTCACTAGCTCCGAGACACGTAGTCCCCCAGAGTATAGCAGCTCAATGATGGCCCTATCTCTCAACCCAGACTCTGTCGTCGTATCAATTTGCTCCAGCATATCCTCGACTTCACCGAAATGCAGAAAAGTCACTTGCTTACGAATCACGTGCGGCAGGTCCACAAGGGAAGGATCGAGCGATTTTATCTCGCGCCGCGCAAGATACTTCAGAAACCCTCTTAGCGCGATAAGATGGTAGGCCTGAGTAATGGTCTTCAGATCGTCTCCGCCGTTTTCGGATCCATAGCGATTAAGTTTAAGACGGTATTTCCTAAGAAGCTCCCTTGTGATATCTTGTGGACGAATCTCATCCTTGTGAAGAATCTCTTGTGATATCTCTACAAAACGCTCAAGATATAGACGATAGTTATCAATAGTCTTCTTACTGCGACCAGCCTCGATCTCCAAGTGCTCAAGGAAATCATTAATCAGATCATAGATATCCATACATATATTATAGCAAACAAGAAGGCTGCTTAGGATAGTGGCTACTCGCTAATTTCTGGTTCTGACTCTTGTGCTGGCTCGACGTTCTCATCGCTAGGGACTGCAGCCGATTCGTAAGTTGAAGCCTTGAAGACCTTGTACTTTGCCGACCTTAGCTGATCAGCGGTCAGAGTCGAAGTTGTAAATACCTCGAAGTAATTGGTCTCTCCCGGCCCGACGTTCTCAGCGTAGAGTGAAGTGGTCTCAAGGACGTTTCCTTTATCATCGGTGGCGGCGATAACGATTTCAAGCGATACGGCCTCGTTAGAGGTGTTCCTCACTGATACGGCAACTGCACCATTCTCGTACTGACTTTCGTCTCCATCCTTGTAACCCTCAATCGTCACCTCTGTGTATTTATCGAGTGTTTCTTTCGTGACTTGATTTTCTTCCTCAGTTGGGCCATCGACTGCCGAAAGACTCTCGCCAAACTCCTCGTCTCCAGCTGGCTCATTGTTGCTGGAGTTATTATTTATAACGACAATCGCAATCACGATGATGGCAACCAGGATTAATGCGCCACAACCGTACAATAGCCCGCGCTTCTTCTTGCTACTGCTAGCCTTATTCTTAGGAGCCTTCTTTGCCTTTGGTTCTTTCTTCGCCTTAGGATCACTCTTAGCATCTACGGATACATCAGGCTTCTTCTCAGGGCTATTAGGTATTAACGAATTGATAATATCATCAGACAGCCCAGAATCATCGAAGAAGTCATCATTCAGGCTCGTACCCGCAGGCTTACTCGCCACCGGCTTCTTCACAGGCGTAGGATTCGCAACCTTCGGCACAGCAGCTTGGCTCGGGCCAGCAGGATTCGCAACCTTCGGCGCAGCGGCTCTACTTGTCGCATCAGTCTTGGCGACGGGCGTCCTCGACAATTCTTGATTACTGAAGACCGCCCTAGTTTTCTTAAAGATTTTATCCTCCATCTTCACTCCATATAATTATTAACAATAACCATTATAATAAAAAACCAGGAAAAAATACAGACCTAAGCCTAACAATTATTCTGACGTTTCTCGGCCGAAACAAGTTCGTATGATATAATAGCAAAAAGGAGTTTTTTATGGCAACAAAATCACAAGATTTTATTCAAAGAAGTTTAGTAGTACTAAAACCAGACACCGTGCAGCGCGGCATCATCGGTGAAATCATCCAGCGCTTCGAGCGAGTTGGTCTCAAAATTGTCGGCATGAAGATGGTTATGCCTGACGAGCACCTCTACCGTGAGCACTACGAGGGCATCGGCCAGATGATTACTCGTCGTGGTGAGCAGGTCTTCCGCTACAATGTTGAATACATGATGACAGGTCCAGTGATCGCGATGGTCCTTGAAGGTGTCGAGGCTGTCCCACTAGTCCGCAAGATTGTTGGCCCAACCGAGCCAAAGTCCGCAGAAATGGGCACCATCCGTGGCGACTATTCTCATATGAGCTTCGGTTATTCAGACGCTAAGGGGACAGGTGTGCCAAATCTCGTCCACGCTTCCTCCAACTCCGAAGAAGCTAAAAGGGAAATTGACCTCTGGTTCAACGGTAACGAGCTCTACGACTACAGCGATCTTAACGAGAAATTCACCCGCTAAGATACTCGTTAGCAAGTTTCAAGAGAGTAAAAAAGGCTGGACATCCCTGTCCAGCCTTAGTCAACTAAGCCTGTGTGTTACCTTCGCGGCATAAAGGCCTTATCAACCTTTATGAAGTTTAAAATATACCCCGCGACATCTACCCGCCTTAACTTTGTTTTCTCACCTTCTGACGGGTATTTTATTCTAACCCCTAACTGTTTTGCTAGTCGACAAAGTCGATCTTGGACATAAGCACCAGTCACAACCTTGTTGGCCTTTCTAATGTCCGTCATAGTTACCGGAACATTTTCCTTCCCGTAGAGGTTTTCGAGAATGGTTAGAAATTCCATTCTGGTAACTTTTTTATAAGGTTTAAATTTTCGGCTCACCTTCTTATAGAGCCCGTTTTTAAGCCTTATAAATTCAGCGCCAGTCCCGACAATGCCATCATATCCGTGATGGCATTGTATGAAGGATATTGCCTTCACTCCTTCCTTCCCGACGGATTTTTTTGTGACATCCTTAAATGGATTTCCGGATGCTGCTAACGTCGGTACCGCCATTACAATAGCTATGATAGCTACAACAACAGTTACAAAAATTCTTTTTTTTGAACTTTTCATGGTATTTTCCCCCTTTATTTTTAAAAGTACTCTTAGTTATGGTCCAATTATACCACACATCAACAAAAAAGTCAAGATATTACCCCCTAGAACGCCTATACCTACCCCAATAAAAGTTGCATCCACCCCTGTAATATTTATTTCGGATTATCTTCTCACCCTTGTAGTACCCCTTATAACACCTTGTTAAGAAATTCCTGTACTCTCGGTGTCTTCGGATGCGAGAAAAACTCCTCTGGCGTCCCATCTTCAATAATTCTACCCTTATCAATGAATACGATCCTCGTCGCAATCTCTTTCGCAAAATTCATCTCATGCGTCACAATCATAATAGTCATCCCGTCGTCAGCGAGCTCTCGTATCAGCGATAATACGTCGCCAATTGACTCCGGGTCGAGCGCAGAGGTAGGCTCATCGAACAACATAATTTCGGGTGAAAGCATCATCGCGCGAACAATTGCCACCCGCTGTTTTTGGCCACCCGACAGGGAAGAAGGGTATGACCGAGCCTTATTTGTTAGCCCGATATGCCCTAATAGTTCCATGGCCCGCTTCTCGGCCTCTTTTCGACCCATAACCCTAAACTTAACAGGTGCCAGAATCATATTATCCATCACTGTAAGGTTGTTTATTAGATTAAAATGCTGGAAAACCATCCCAATATTTCGGCGGATTTTCTGGATATTTCTCTCATTGACTAAGACCCCATTAAGTCGCATCTCTCCGGCCGTAGGCTCTTCAATCCAGTTAATACACCTAAGAAATGTAGATTTTCCCGACCCGGAAGGCCCAAGCACCACGACTCTCTCGCCTTCAGTTAGTTCGAAATTGATCCCTCGAAGGACCTTATTCTCCCCGAAATACTTCCTAAGTCCGCGAATTGTCAGTCTTGTGTCGTTTTCCATCACTCCTCCACCTTGAGGTCGCTACGCCTCAACCCCTTCTCAATCCTCTTAACGAAAAAAGTGATCAAATAGATTATCGCAAGGTAGAACAGGGCTGCCACGAACATTGGTACGATATAACTAGCCATATTTTGTCCTGAACCGATGTCTTTTGCGGCCATATTAAGGTCGTACATCCCGACCATGCTAACAATTGCCGTCTCCTTAATAACAGTAATAACCTCGTTACCAAGTGCCGGGATAATATTCTTAATCGCCTGCGGCGCGACAATCCGAAAGAAAATCGTCCTCCCAGGGAGCCCCAGCGCCATCCCCGCCTCTGATTGACCCCTATCGACGGACATTATTCCACCCCTAATCACCTCGGAAACATATGCGGCCGAATTCAGGCCAAATGCCAGAATCGCCGTAATAATACTCGGAAATCCCTTAATCGCGAAGATGATAAAGAACATGATAAATAGCTGCAAAGCCATCGGTGTACCCCTGATAACAATCGTGTAGACTCGACAGATAAACTTCGGGATAACTAGCCATTTTGATGGTTTTGCTGTATCAATCAGTGCAATAATCGTTCCAAGAATCACCCCTATTAAAATCGCGAAATAAGATATCTGGATTGTCAGCCAGAACCCATGGAGCATCGACTCAATATACTGTGGGGTACTAAACAGTTCACCTACTTCATTGAAAAACTCATTCATTCTGTAAGCCCCATATGCCTTAGCACTAATCTGTCAATCTCGCTTTCACCGTTTTCATCCTTAACGAGCATCTCATGCAATACCTCGTTAAACGCCTCAAGTAGCTCTGGGTGCTCTTTATTTATCGCAATCGCATAAGCCTCTTCTACGGGGTAGTCTTCCTCTCTGGTTGGGCCAGAATAATATAGGGGCAGAGCGTCAAGCTCAGGGTTCTTCTCGATGATGAATTTTGCAGCAAGTTCATCAGCGATTGCATAGTCGATAATGTGCGCATGAATCGCGTCGGCCGCCAACTGGTGCGAATCAATGCCCTTGATCGTGGTGTTAGTCCCGGCCAGCACCCCATTTGAAATCTCATCATCAACGAATAAGTATCCAGTACTACCAGTCTGTGAGCCAAGTTTCATATCAGCAAGAGCCTCCCACACGATATGGTCGTCTCGAAGTGCCGGAGGAGCTGAGCGATCGAAAATCACGTATTGAACCGAATCATAGTAGGGAATAGTAAAATCGACCTTCTCCGCCCGAGAAGGAGTAATCGTAAGACCGGCGGCCCCAGCGTCGGCAATTTTACCAGCCTCGACATTATCAATGATGACGTCAAACTCAACATTTTTTACCTGAATAGTTTTATCGAGCCTATCAGCAACCCGATTTACGATATCTATATCAACACCGACAATCTGCCGGTTATCGTAGTATTCAAACGGCGCGAAAAAGGCGTTCGTCTCTACAACGTAGTCAGCCTCAGCGTCACCCCGAATTGTGAAAAACACGCTAACCCCCATCCCCACCGTCACAAGCAAGAACAAGACAATATATATTGCATGTTTAACCTTATGCATAACCCCATTGTAACATAAGCGTAAAAAAATTACCCAACAAAAAATGGTGACCCGGGTGCGAGTCGAACGCACAACCTTCTCCTTAGGACGGAGCTGCTCTATCCATTGAGCTACCAGGCCACACTATGCTATAATTATACCATGAACCTGACAAAGAAGAAAGATGACAAGAAAACTGAACAGGAAAAAGTCGACGAACGCCGCGAGGAGGTTCTCGCCAAGGGGCGCAAGTTCAAATATCCATTGCAATGGACGCGTCACCGCATCGTCATTAATACAATTCTGATCGCAGTAATAGTCATAGCAGTAATCGTCACTAGTGGGTGGCTCGCTCTCTATCAGCTTGGCCGCACCGACGACCTTCTCTTCAAGGTCACGGAGATTTTTCCAATTCCGGTCGCATCTGTTGATTCCGAGAACGTCCGTTTTTCAGATTATCTAATGTTCTATCGCAGTAGTATGACCTCAATTGAACGACAGTCTGGAAGTCAGTTTGAAGGCACCTCAATAGAGGAACTCCAGAACGAATACAAGAGGAATGCTCTCGACGAGGCAGAGAATTACACCTTCGCCATCAAGCTCGCCAAAGAAAACGACATCTCCGTCTCCGAGGAAGACGTCAAGAGCGAATACGACCGCCACCAGAAGATCGGCGGAATCGATCGCTCGGAAGAAGGATTTATCAAGATTATTTCTGACAACTTTGGTCTCGATAGGAGCGAGTATGAACGGATGCTTTATCTCACTCTTACTAAGGCGAAAGTCGAGGTCGCCATCGACGAGCGCGCCAACAAGATCGCCGCAAACGTCGAGAAGCTCCTCTCTGAGAACGGCAATGACTATAATGCGGTTGCTGAAGCTCTTGGCGAAAGGATTATTTACGAGGAAACTGGTGGCCTAGTAGACAGTAAAAATATCGACGGTGGTCGTGCCACCGAGGCGATGAAGCTAGAGCCTGGCCAGAGCAGCGGAAAATTCGTCTCGATGAATGGCGATGGCTACTATTTCGTCAAGCTTATCAAGAAAACGGATTCAGAAGTGAATTTTGTCTCAATCAAAGTCCCATTCACCGAATACGACAAGCGTTTCGAAGCCCTGAAGACCGACAACAAGATTGAAGAATTCATTAAGATCCAGACCGAGGAATTAGAGTCCCAGTCAGAGCAATAAATCACTAAATCATAGTAAAGGCCATAGTTAATCCTACTATATCTTTTTTGATGAAGCTAATAAAACAATTGGTTTAACTCAGAGGGTAACCTTTTAGCTCTTCTGGTATAATATAATGTATAAATGCAAATACCATTTTAATGCAGAATAAGGACCAATATGGGCAGATCTCTTGAGTCACTAAACCGAAGTAGCAACATGGATATGGGTAAAGACCCAGAAGGAATCAATGGTCACAATAATAACGCAAATCAACCAGACTCATTTGAAGAGCATATGAGGAAACATGGGTCGCTTTTGGATTATATCAAAAATGCGTTAGGTGAGGATGCTCAGGAAACGATAACAAGCAACGCGAAACACGAGCAAGCTATTAACGAGGCGAGAGATGCAGTGCTTAAGGCACTTAATAAAAACGATACAAATGAGTTGCCACCTGTCGAAACATCAAATGATAGTATAGAAAATGTTAATTTGTTGAGATATCAATCGATATGGGAACAAGAAAAATCAAAAGCCGATAGGAGCGGGATCAATCCAGAAACTGGACGCTACGAAAAAGGTCGTGCTACCATACCGCCGGAAAATAAAACCACTGTCGAATACAGAAAAAAGCTTATCGAAAAACAACTTTCGGGTCAACAATTAACTATGTCTGAAAAAATGAATTTCGGACGAGATGGTATTTTGTATGAATGGAACAGATACAAGCTAAAGCCTGACTGTTGTTATAGAAAAATAACTAGAGAAGCTTTGGAGCAGTATCAAAAGTCAGGGTTTGTAGATAATAATATCGATTTATCGAACCTCACTAGAAAAGACGGTGGAAAAATTAAAGGTAGAATCGATATGGTAGACTGGTTTCTTGGGGCCACAACTCCTAGATACGGCGACATTTTAATTGAAACGCCTGCTTCCGAAGAATATTTTATCCCAGTAGAGAAACCCGGCGATAAAGGTAATCTTTTAGCCGATACTGAAGCTCTGCACATGCATTCTTCTGGTATAGTCAATCCAGTTCCGATGTCAAAAGTAAGAGTAATTAATGGCATCGAAAACATGTCTAACGAAGAACTGTTTGAAGCATTCGAAAAAGGCGACATAGACCTGTCGGACATTTCGACAACATTTTAATCCTGGGCTGGCAACCTTTAGGTCTGAACCCCATTTTAACAGATGAAAATTAAGTCTGGAAGAATATTTCTAGTTACAACCGGTAAAGAAAAACAAGCAAGTCTTGATAGATGATCTTGAAAAGGTTCGGACCGCTCCTGGGCAGATAAAAAAACGCCTCCGAAGAGGCAGTTTATACTAACTGGTGCGGGTACGGCGAGTCGGACGCCGATCTTATCCTTGGGAAGGATACATAATAGCCGTTATACGATACCCGCGACTCCACCATTATAACACATCCCTGTAAATTATGGTATAATATTTTTATGCAAGAAATCAGAAACCAACTTAAAAAAGTTGTACAAGATCTTTACGACCTTGATTTTTTACCTGAGATCACCCCATCTCCAGAGAGCATCGATGCAGATTATTCCTCGAATACCCCACTAAAGCTCGCGAAGGAGCTGAAGAAAAGCCCACTTGAAATTGCCGACGAGATTTCGAAGCACTCGGCCTGGGCGGATAATGAATCAGGGTTACAAGTCACCGTCTCTCCACCGGGATTCCTAAACTACACGCTTCCGGATGAGTTATTGTCCTCACGCCTGCAGGACCTAGCCACAGATTTCAATAGTAGTATTAGTTCAGACGCCTACAAGGATCAGACTGTAATCTGTGAATTTAGTGATCCTAATCCATTCAAGATTCTCCATGTTGGTCATCTGTATACCAGTATAGTTGGAGACTCAATCGCAAGGCTCTACGAATATGCTGGAGCGAAAGTTATCCGTGCTAATTTTGGTGGCGACGTTGGCCTGCATGTCGCGAAGACCATGTATGCCCTTCGCGACAAAGACCCCACCAAGATCACGATCGAAGATGTTTCAAAGTGTTATATCGAGGGCACCGCTCTCTATGAGGATGACAAGGAAGCCCGCCAGAAGATCACTAAGCTCAATAAAGAAATCTACCAAATCAACTCATCTAAGGTTCACGGGACATCTGTAGCCGACTTATACTGGCGGGGCAGAGAGCTCTCGTACGACTATTTCCGTGGGTTCTACAATTCGATCGGTGTCAAATTCGACAAGTATTACCCAGAGTCCACGGTCGCAGATCTTGGCCTAGCCAAGGTCAAGGAACAGCTTAAAGAAGGCGTATACGAAGAATCCGATGGGGCAGTAGTATTTGACGGTGACAAGCACGGTCTCCATACGAGGGTCTTCATCAATCGAGAAGGCGTCCCGACCTACGAGACCAAGGACGTCGGCCTCATCTTCACCAAGTGGCAAGACTACCATTTTGACAAGTCCATCGTCATTACCGGCTCCGAACAACTTGATTATATGAAAGTAGTCTTAAAATCCATCGAGCAATATGCCCCAGAGCTTACTGAGCGAACCACCCACTTAACTCACGGCCTAGTGAAACTCCCCGGCAATGTAAAGATGTCTTCAAGGAAGGGCAACATCCTAAAAGCCGTAGACGTCCTTGATATGGTGAAAGAAGAACTCGTTTCTGAATATAATTCGACCGACGAAATCATCTCGCTCTCTGCCACGAAGTACTCCTTCCTGAAATACAAAATGGGCGGCAACATCATTTTTGACCCGAAAGAATCCGTCAAAATGACCGGGAATTCCGGACCCTACCTCCTCTATTCCTGCGTCCGTGCCAAGAAAGTCCTCTCTAGAGCCGGCAAGACGAAGAAACCCAATAAATCAGATTCCCAACCAGCCCTAAAACCAGCTGAAAGGGAACTAATCAAGAAGCTCCTAGAATACAAAGGAATATTAGGTGAAGCGGTTGCCGAACTCGCCCCACACAAGCTTGCAAATTTCTTGTATGAATTATCACAAGAATTTAGTCGATTCTATGAATCTTGCCCAATAATTGGCGCACCGGAAGAAGCATCCCGCATCATGATCGTGAAGTCTTATCTTGACACCATGACTCATGGCCTCACAATTCTCGGCCTAGAAATCCCTGAATCCATGTAAACCTTTACTATATAAACATAAACACGTATAATGGAAAGTATGGATAACAATACTTTTCAAGAAGAGCCCGGAGGACCAACTATAAATAGTTCCTCGGGAGAGGACCAGGAGCAATCTAGCCCAAGTGAGGTTGTTAGCCCTGAGTCAACCACGGATCAACCAACATCATCTGGGCAAGATACTCAACCAGCAGAACCCGCCAAGAACACCAAGCAAATGATAATAGGCCTTCTGTGTCTTGTCGTGGGTATCGTTATAGGTTCGGCTATAGCCATAATCACTACTAATAACAATAAGCCCACGGAAGAGCCAGACGAGCCGCTAGAGATTGATGCCTCATCGACGGAAATTGATTTTAATTTTCTCCAGCTCGAGTCTAGTTCTGAGAACATCGTCTATAGCCCTCTCTCAATTCGTAACGGCCTGGAACTTCTAGATGCAGGTGCGAGCGGGGACACCAAGGCTGAGATTGACGAGGTTCTCGGCAACAAGAAAGCTCCAAAATACCAGAACATCGAAGACGAAATCTCTCTCGCAAATGCTGTATTTATAAGAGATTCCTTTAAGGATAATGTTCTTCCATCCTACACCTCAACCGTCACCGGCGAATTAGGCGGCGAAGTCATCCTTGATAGCTTCGAAAGCTCCAATAATATGGACAAGTGGGTCCAAGAGAAAACCTTCGGCCTTATAAATAATATCGGAGTCAAGCCAGATGGTGGCACCAAGATGGTGCTCGCAAACGCTCTGGCACTTCAACTTGAATGGTCCTACGGGTTCGATACCGATTCTACCTCCGGTGAGGATTTTTATCTTAACGACGGCACCACGCTCACCGCGACCACGATGGGGAAAAAGTTCCGCAACAATAATATTGGCTACAAGACTACCGATAAATACACGACTCTATCGATGCCACTAGATTCCTCGACCGAAGATCAGGATCTTGAATTTGTGGCCGTTATGCCATCGAACGATTTAGATGATTACATTGAGAACTTAACCAGCGAAAGCCTTAATGAAGCCACGAATGATCTAACCACCGCCGATACTCCTGAGAATGGCATCCTGGTCTCAATTCCGAAATTTAGTTTTGAATACGAACTTGATTTTGGAGATGACCTTATGTCTCTCGGTATCGAATCAGCCTTCGATGAAGAAGCTGATTTCTCTAAAATGGCAAGCAGCCCTCTCTATGTCTCCGACGCTATTCACAAAGCTAATATTGACTTTTCTGAGGACGGGATTAAGGCAGCAGCTGTAACAGCCTTCACAATGAAGGAGTCTTCAGCAATGGAGAGTCCAGTCAAAGAAGAGCCAATTGTCATCAAGATTGACCATCCATTCCTATTCCTAATTCGCGACAAGAAGAACGACGTGGTCTGGTTCACCGGTGCCGTCTACCAACCGAATCTCTGGGAAGACGATGTTAGTAACTACAGATAGACTAGTCTGACTGTGTTATAATAATAGATATGAAAAAAGCCAAACTACTCTGGGTAGATCTAGAAATGACTGGCCTCGACCCTAAAGAGGACAGGATCCTTGAAGTTGCTGCAATCGCTACAGACATGGACCTAGTCGAGATTGCACGTTTTGAAGCAGTTGTGAAGGTCGAAGAATCACTCATCAAGTCCCGCATGATTGGCCCTTTCTGGGAGAAAAATTCCGAATCCCGCGATGCTCTAATAAAGCAGAACGAAGCTGGTAAGCCAGCCCAAGAAGTTGAGAGGGAACTGATAAAATTTATCGATGAGAACTTCGGAAAGGTAATCTACCTCGCCGGAAACTCCATCCACCAAGACCGTAAATTCATCGAGAACGAAATGCCCGAATTAAACCAGAAGATTCACTATCGAATGCTAGATGTATCCAGCTGGAAGATCTATTTTGAAAACGCCCTAGATAAAAAGTTCGTAAAACCAGAGAATCATCGCGCTCTTGATGATATCGAAGGTTCAATAGAGGAATTAAAATGGTACTTGACGTTTCTAAAATAAACGGCATCGGTGAATACACCGTTAAGAATGAGCCAGACCGAGACATCTATTTCCGAAATCAGCTGGCCTTCCTCGTGCTGAGGCGCAACACTTTAGAAGTACGCTGTGATGTCAGACTAATCGAGAACCTCAAGCAGAAGTATGAATCAGTCATGGAGTCCCGCTACTACGGTAAAAACGGCATAGAAATAGTTCTTGCCGGCCAATTAAACCAGCAAGAACTCGAGGACCTCATCAGGCTAAGCTACGACCTGACGATATAATCTATTTCTTTTTATCTTTCTTAGCCTCTTCAGCCTTCTCATCGGCTTCTTTTTTCTCACGACGACGATTGAGGCGATTCATGGTCTTCACAATCATAAAGATTACCCAAGCAATAATGAGGAACTGGATCACATTCTGGATGAAGTTACCATATGCAATCACGGCCTCGTCACCCGTACCGAAGAAATTCGGGATATGAATAGCTAGCCCGGTGAAATCAACGCCACCGGCTAGTAGGCCGACAATCGGCATAACGATATCATTGACAAGGGAATTAACGATTGTCGTGAATGCACCACCTACTGCAACACCGATTGCGAGATCAATCACTGAACCACGATTAATGAATTCGACGAATTCTTTCTTGAAACCTCCACCCTTTTCCTGAGCCTTCTTCAAGGCATTCTTGGCCTTAGCTGACCGAGATTCTTTTTTCTCCACCTCTTTGGCTTCTGCCATAAGCGTATCCTTTCTCTATATTATTTTGATTCTGAAAAACCGTTGAACTTATCATATAAGGTTTTCAGGCTATTATAATTCTCTGTAAGGATAGCATTAAGCTCGTCCTTCCCAGACGTATTGATTAGGTGGGCTTCACTGTTCATCAACGCAGCGACTTCATTTGTCATCTTCAGTGCAAAATTCATGTCGAGCCTCCCATTGATCTTGGCCTCGAATAATTCATTAGAGAGCTCTTCTTTTTGGCTAGTCAAAGTCTTAATCGTTTCCTCATCTAAATTCTTTTTAACGTTAACATTCTTCATATTCATAGCATCTGCAATATATTGAGAGATCTTCCCATCACCGTCAGAAAGGACACTTGAAAGGGAAGAAGCATAGGAGCGAAGTTCGGAGGATTTAATCTGCTTTCGGTAATTGTCGATTATCTCGTTTTCATTCTCTATCTGGGCCATCAGCGTGAAAAGCTTTACTTTGGTATCACCTTTAGAGCCACCAAGAATTGAACCGAAAATCATGATAGCGACCAGAACCGCTACGAATATCCCGGCATAAAGAAAAATCTTAGAAGAAAACAACCCCGACAACCCACCGCTTTTTGCTTTTATAGGTCTGTTGGCAGCCGAAATCTGATTCAGATACTCCTGCTTGTCCATATGCTATAATTATACCATATGTACGACCTAAAGGAGGAAATAAAATCCCGACTTGCAGTTGAAGACGTGGTGGGGCAGTACGTGGAGCTAAAACGTGCCGGCCGCAATCTCAAAGGCCGTTCTCCCTGGGGTGTCGATAAGACCCCATCCTTCATGGTTTCTCCTGAAAAAGGCATCTGGCATGATTTTTCCGCCAATAAGGGTGGCGATATTTTCTCCTTCGTCATGGAAGTAGAGGGAATAAGCTTCAAGGAAGCCCTTGAGAAGCTCGCTCACGAAGCTGGTGTTGATATTACCAAGTATCGTGGTGGCGATCCGGCCGTCAGCAAGAAGAAGGCGCGCGCAAGGGAAGCCCTCGCTCTTGCCACAAAGTATTACCAAGCCTGCCTTATCCGGAACAAAGACGTCTGCGAATACGTTTTCTACAAACGGAATCTTAACCGTCAGACCGTTGCCGAATTCAAGATCGGCTACGCACCCGCAAGTGGCAAGGCCGCAACGGAAGCATTGAAAAAAAGAGGCTATTCTGTGTCCGAACTTGAGGCTGCCGGCCTACTCAACCGCTTCAAGACCGATCTATTCAGAGATCGCATGACCGTGCCATTTATCGATACCACTGGCAGCGTCATCGGCTTCACCGCCCGCATCATTGGCGATGGTGAACCGAAATACCTCAACACGCCTGAGACACTGTTATTTAATAAGTCCAAATACGTCTTCGGACTCTATCAGGCAAAAGAGTCCATTCGCCGAAACGGCTACGTTGTGATCGTCGAAGGAAACATGGACGTGATTTCATCGCATCAGGCTGGCGTCAAGGAAGCCGTTGCAACTTCCGGCACCGCCATGACCGAGCAACATCTCAAGGCGCTCAGTAACCTCACTAACGATATCCGTCTGGCTTACGACGGCGATGCGGCTGGAATTAAGGCCACCGAGCGCGCCATCATGCTTGCAGGCGATCTCGGAATCGACCTCACGGTAATTTCCGACTATCATGGTGCGAAAGACCCAGACGAGTTAATCCAGAAGGACCCAAAACTCTGGCAGAAGGCCGTAGAAAGTCGAGTCCCAGCTGTCGACTGGCTCCTTCAGAAGTATGAAGAGAACCTCGACCTCCTCACCGCCCCTGGTAAACGCAAGTATTCTGATGTAGCACTAAGGCTTCTGGGCTACATTAAAGACGAAATTGAGCGCGCCAGCTATGAAGAGAAAATCGCTGAAAAGCTCGAGGTCGACGTCTCGGTCCTCCGTGAAAAAGGCACTCGCCTAGACCAGAAGCTTTCTGACTCTGCGAAGAAGAGATACCTGAAAAAACCCAAAACCACCCTAAAAAGCCAGAAACTCGAGAAACTCGAGAACTCCCTCCTTTCTCTTAAGATATACGGTGGGGTCACTAAGACCAAAATTCCTCTCGAGATCCCAGATGATGAAACCAAGCTCTCCGAGCTCGAATTAATCTTTAACACTGAGCACGAGATCGAAACTGATGGCGACTATGAGAAAGAAGCAAAAGAACTCCTCGCAAGCTACAACAAGGAGCTAAACCACCAGAAGATGATCACCCTAACTAGCGAGCTCGACGAACTCGACGACGAATCACCCGAATACGCCAAGAAACTAAGAGAAATCCATAAACTCCAGCATGGGGAATAATGTTGATTTATCGAACTTTTTGCGGTATACTCTATGTTAATGAACTTGAAAAAAGACGACATTTTGGATGCGAAAGAAATTGCACTTGATTTTGACGAGCCCGCATCGCACGATTTAGAAAATGAAGAAGAGCTTTCCGATGAGGATCTCGCTATAACTGCCGAAAACGTCGACGCATTCGCCGATGATTCAGTTAGACTTTATCTCAGAGAGATTGGTAAAATCCCTCTACTTACCCCAGAAGAAGAAGCAGATCTTGCCCAACGCATCGTTAAGGGTGACAAGAAGGCCAAGGACAAGATGGTTGAGGCGAATATGCGCCTCGTCGTCTCAATCGCTAAGCGCTACGGCGGTCGCGGACTTGATTTTCTAGACCTAATTCAGGAAGGGAACACCGGACTTCTTCGCGCCGTAGATAAATTTGACCCTGACAAGGGCTTCAAGTTTTCAACCTATGCAACTTGGTGGGTTCGCCAAGCAATCACTCGTGCCATCGCCGACCAAGCAAGGACTATACGTATCCCAGTTCACATGGTTGAGACCATCAACAAGGTCCTCCGCACCACCCGCAAGCTCACTTCAGAATTGAACCGCGAGCCAACCAACGAGGAAATCGCCAAGGCCCTAGACATGGAGCCAGAGAAAGTCGACTACGTCATGCGCATTAAGCAGGATATTGCCTCCCTCGATGCCTCAGTCGGTCGTGATGGCGACGATGAAGACTCCGTCCTCGGAGATTTCGTCGAAGATGAAGAACGTGATTCTCCTGAAGAAGCCGCATCAAACCAAATCCTAAAAGAACAGTTATCAGAAATCATTTCTACCCTCACCGACCGTGAGCAGAAAATCATCCGTCTCCGTTTCGGTATTGGCGGCGGTCGTCCACATACTCTCGAAGAAGTCGGCAACGAATTCGACGTCACTCGTGAGCGTATTCGTCAGATTGAAGCGAAGGCCTTGTCAAAGCTTCGCAAGAACAAAGACACCAAAAAACTACACGAATATTTAAGGTAGGAGGAACATGAAAAAAATCATTCTCAGCATTATAACAATCATGATGGCTGGATTTGTCGTTATAGCTCCTGTTTACGCTACGAAGAAAGCCGAGGAGAGATGTGTCTTGACCTCTTTTATTGGCAATGCGAAATGCAACGATAAGGGCGAAAAAGGTAAGGGTACCCTTAATTGTTCCTGCGATAAAGGTGACGGCGACAGCGTAGTGAATATCCTTAAAATTGTTATAGACATCATGACCATCGGTATTGGTGTTCTCGGTCTTATCGGCATTACGATTGTAGGTACTCAGTATCTCACCGCTGGTGGCAACGAAGAAAAGACCCGGAAAGCCAAGCGTCGCATGTTCGAGATAATAATCGGTCTTATCGCCTACGTTGTGATTTTTGCAGCTCTTCAATTCCTCCTCCCAGAGTTTAATGGCGTATGAAACGAATCTTGATCATATATAACCCACGTTCATCTCGTTATGCGGACGTCAAAACAACTGTCCTGAGCCGCTTGACGGACTTTAAGGGCTGCCTAGTCGGTAAGTATGAAGTAGCACCAACCAATCTTGAAGACAACATCAAGAAACTCTCGAAGCTCTTAAAGGATGGCGACTTAGTCATCTCTGCTGGCGGCGATGCGACCGGGATTATTTCATCAAACGCGATCCTAGAATCAGGCAAGAACGCCACTCTAGGCGTCCTACCTTTCGGTAATTTCAATGACCTCTCTCGCACCCTTCATACTAAGACACTTGATGATGTCATTAGTAAGTCCAGCATCACACGCAAGTTCTATCCACTAGAGATTTATATTGATGGAAAGTTTTTCCGCTATGCGACCTGCTATGTCACTATCGGGATGACCGCTGAAGCTGTACAGATTTATGATACTCCGGCCCTTCGCAAGAAGCTTAAGAAAAGCACTGGTCGCTCCATCAGCTCATACACCAGTCTCTCGGGTTGGTATTTCAAGAATCGCCACAAACGCGTCTTCATCCCCGAATTTTCGCTAAACGGCGTGCTAAAGTCAACCAAGACCACTGACTATGCAGCCGTAAATGGCCGTTCAATGGCTCGCGTCATGAAGGGTGGGGAAGACTACCGTGATCCGAAATATTTCCGTAGCGAGACTGACCGTCTTGCCAATTTCTTCAGGCTCTCAAGACTCATGCTAAGAAGCATGTTCAGTCGAATCCCCGGCTCACCTACTTCTGGCGACACGCTAGAATTTACCTACCCAGCAACTGTCACTCTTCAAGCCGAAGGCGAGAGTAAGGTGTTTAGTAATATCAAAAAAATCGAAGTAAGGAAGTCTAAGAAGTGTCTAAAAGTAATCGAGAACTAGAAGAAGTTGTAAAATATATGAAGTCACACTGGCCTAGCCGGGTTAAGCCTGAGTGGCAGGTAGATATTTCCGAATACCCCACCATACTAGGAAGAGCTCTCCAGGACCTAACCGAGGGTGCCACAAATAATCGTCAGCTTATTCGCATTGCCGGTCTCTCTGGATCAGGGAAAACTACCCAGATTTTACCAGCCGTCGAGGCATATTGTGACAACCATGATCTCCACCCAGTACTCGTAGCTGCAAGATGCTTTGTCGAATACCACCCACACTATCACGAAATCAAGGAGTTCTACGGCGATTCCAGTCTCCGCAAAATGACTGACGAATTCAGCACCATCATGTTATTCTTAAGTATTACTGAGTTAATTAAACATGGTTTTGATATCATTCTGGATGTCACCCTTCTAGACCCTAAAATGGAAGGAATTCTACTCAAGTTCCTCCAGGAAGGGAAATATGACATGATACTCCTAATGATCGCGATCTCTCCTTCGATAACTGAAAACTTCTTGAAGGGTCGTGCCTGGCGTCATACCAAGGAGACTGAGGCAGAGTTTATTCGTGCAACCACGAATGCCCTTTCATTCTACGCCAAAAATGCACCAGAATACCGCATAATCCTGTGGAGCGTCTACGACCAACTACCGATCTACGATGGAAAAATTAAAAACTCGTTGGATATTTTTACTGAGTATTCGTCGCGTACCGATCCCCCTAAAGATGACGATGATGCTCGCCGTGAGGCAAAGATTGATTATCTTAAGAAATTGCCAAGCCTTATAGTTGGTTAAGATTTATCTCTGGAAAATGCGACCTAATATGCTCAGCGTAGCCGTTGTCGATATTGTGCCAAGCTTTTTTCATCCTTGATATTTCGTCTTCATCATCAAAATAAGAAAGAAACTCCTCTTCAAATTCTGCTGGCGCTGGTCGAGAAACTATTCTAGCGACATCCATATTGGGATTCCCAGTCCCAGCAAAGCAAAAGTCAATAACACCTATCACTTTATCATTCTCGTCGAGCAAGATATTGCCCAGATTGAGATCACCGTGAACTAATTTGTTCTCCTCTGTAGCTTTAATATACTTATGGTCTTCATCGATGTGTTTCTCATAGTGCTCATAGTCAAGCTCGTGCAAGAATTCACTAAGGGGATATTTCACTTCCTTCGGCGCGCCTCTTAGATCGATTCCAGAAAGCTCCTTGATAAACTTCGCAGTGTCGTATGCCACACCAGTGAGTGCGGTATGAGATAGATGATATATCCTATCACCTAAGGTATAACCCTCGATCTTTTTGTGTACCGAGAACGGACGCCCTTTCTTGTCGTAGTGGAGTTTCATCTGCGGGGTATAATAACTCGTCTTCCCATCTACGAAGTTACACACGGCCGCATCCTTGACGATCATTTTTGACCAGAATGGATTTCTTGGGAACCTGAAGAAGTACCCACCATCATCAGTTGTCACTTCGATCACAATATTTGTCCACCCAGTTAATACATGCTTAGTATTAATAATCTTCTTATCGGCCAATGACTCCTCTATAATTTGGTCTAATGGGTCCAAAGGAGTAAAAAACTTATTCATGGGTATATTATACCACACGGGTCCACATCTAGGGACGGCGCAAGAAGTGCTCTCAGTAATCTGTAGTAATGTGATATACTATATACTATGGATAATGTGAAAATTCTTGCTATCGTCGGAATGTCCGGATCGGGTAAGTCCGTCATTGTCGACTATCTTACAGGCAAAGGTTACCCAAAAGTGTACTTTGGCGGCATGGTTTACAAAGAAATGGTTAAGCGCGGCATTGAACGCACCGAAGACGGAGAATCTGAAAAGAAATTCCGCGAGCAAATCCGCGAAGAAGAAGGGAAGGATTGGGTCGTAAATCAGGTCATAGCTGAGACCAAGGACCTAATAAGTGCTGGCCAGAAACGCATCGTTCTAGATGGTGTCTATTCTTGGACCGAGTACAAAGCCTTAAAGCACGAATTCCCAAAATCACTGACCTTCATCGCTGTAGTAGTAGATAAGAAGCTAAGGTACGAACGTGTCGCTAAGCGACCAGGACGCTCATTTGATGGGAAAGCCATCCGCGAGCGAGACCGTTCAGAAATCGAGAATCTCGAGAAGGGCGGCCCAATTTCTGCAGCCGATTACTATATTCTCAACAACGGCACCATTGAGGACGCCGAAGCAGAGCTTGATAAGATATTGAAGGAAATTGAATTTTGACAAGTTTTACCCTCTGTTTACCGCAAATTAAAGGAGTATAAATGAAAAAGCTTGTTCTAATTGACGGAAAATCAGTCTTCTACCGGGGGTATTACGCGATGGGCGCGCTTAGTCTCCCTGATGGAACCCCCACTGGCGGAATATATGGCTTCGCCGCCATCGCCATGGAGATCGTCCGCCAATTAGATCCGACTAAAGTTGTAGTCGCCTGGGACTCTAGGACCTCTGTATCTAAGCGACGTGCAATTTTCCCAGATTATAAGGCTGGACGCGTCAGGCCAGGGGATGATTTCTATGCCCAGATCCCACTTCTAGAGGAGCTTATCTCTGATCTTGGATGGAATTTTGTCGAGATAGACAATTATGAAGCCGATGATATTATCGGGACCCTTAGCCGCGAAGCTGATGAGGACGGCGATTACGAGACCTACATCATCTCATCCGACCTCGATATGCTCCAGATCGTTGATGAAAACACTCATATGTGGCGTATCCTGAAAGGGTTTTCCAATATTGAAGAAATCAACGTCCCAGAAATTGAGGCGAAATACGGCATCAAGAAAGCTCAATTCCTGGATCTGAAAGCCCTGAAAGGTGATTCATCCGATAATATACCTGGTGTGCCTGGCATCGGTGAGAAGACTGCCGCAAAGCTCTTGAATGAATACGGTGATTTAGATGGGATATATGATAATCTTGAGAAGATTACTGGGTCAACTCGATCAAAACTCGAATCAGGTAAGGAATCCGCCTATATGTCGAAAACCCTTGCGGAGATTATGTTCGATGCACCTGTCGAACTCGAGAGCCTTCCTGATTTTATATTTAATCACGACCAAGTAATCGCAGGCCTAAAAAAGCTCCGTTTTAATTCGCTTATCCGTAAGATTGAGAAGGATAAAGTAGAATATCTGGATAAGAAGCCAGGCGACTATTTCTCCGATAGGGAAGATTTGACTAAGGACTTATCAGCCGACCAGACCCCGGCTCTCGACCCGAAGGATTTGCCAGATCATATCAACTGGGACATTAAATCATTAATGCATAGCGATATAGCTGTTGCTAAGAGTATCCAGAACGGTGCATCCTACTGGGACCTCGGTCAGGCCGCGTTCCTCCTAAATCCCCTAGAGAGAGGCGAGCCAGAGCTTGTCGTGCCTTCAAGCGAATATCGGCGCCAGCTTATTGAATTACAGAAGCACCCAAGACTATATCAGATCTATACGGAATACGATCTTCCACTTATCCCGATTCTGTACAAAATGGAAGAAACTGGCATGTTAATCGATCGCGAGTATTTCAGGAATCTCAAGGAAGAATTCTCGGCCGAGGTTAGAAGGCTCGAAGCCTCAATCTGCGAGCTAGCCGGCAAAGATTTCAACGTTAATTCACCGATTCAGCTCTCAGAAGTTCTCTTTACCGATCTTGCACTTCCGACAAAAGGCATCAAGAAGACTACCAGAGGGTATTCTACCGGAGCTAAAGAATTAGATAAGCTTCGTGGAGCCCACCCCATTGTTGATATGATTACCAAGTATCGCGAAGCATCGAAACTCCTAAATACCTATATCATTCCTATCCCTGAGCTTGCCGACCGGTACGACCGCATTCATACAACGTTTACTCAGAACGTTACCGCGACTGGTCGACTCAGCTCTAAGGATCCTAATCTCCAGAATATACCCGTCCGCACCGAAGAAGGAAAGCGTATCCGCACAGGGTTTATCGCCCCTAAAGGCAAAATCCTAGTTTCGGCCGATTATTCTCAGTTTGAGCTTCGCCTCGCGGCTGTTTTATCTGGCGATCAGGCCCTCATTGACGATTTCAATCAAGGCCTAGATATCCACACTAAGACCGCCTCCGAGGCCTTCGGTGTTCCAATGGAAGAGGTCACTAAGGAGCAACGTCGCGCAGCAAAAGTCATTAATTTCGGTATTCTTTATGGGATGAGCGTCAAAGGGCTCTCCGACGCCGCCAAGATGCCAATTAATGAAGCGAAGCGTTTCATCGATAACTATTTTGAACTTCGTGCCCCTATTAAGCATAAACTAGAGGAAATTCTCAAACAAGCCAGAGAGCAAGGCTTTGTCGAGACTTTCTTCGGTCGTCGCCGCCCCACTCCAGACGTAAAATCGAGCAATTTCATCATTCGCCAATCAGCCGAGCGTGCTGCCGAAAATATGCCAATTCAGGGCACTGAAGCCGATCTGATGAAGCGGGCCATGATTCGTGTCGACGCCAGCCTCCCAACAGGTGCCAAACTCATCATGCAGGTCCACGACTCACTCATCGTTGAATGCGACGCCTCGAAAGCCGAGGAAGTTTCTAATGTGCTAAGACGTGAAATGGAATCCGTCGCTCCAGAGCTACCGATCAAACTCGCCGTCGACGTCACTACTGGCGCAAACTGGGGTGAGCTATAGCCCCTTTTCTATCGCCTCGGTTTCAGTATATGCAAAAAATGCATAAACTGATATTATATAGATATGGAGAAGGGAATCGAGAAGTATAAAATCACTGAAGGAGAAGTGATTTTTAATGTCGATCCGAGTAAAGAAACCATCTGGACCACCCAGGCTCAGATGGCTAAACTATTCGACGTCAAGCAGCCGGCCATCGCAAGGCACCTAAAGAATATTTTCGAAAGCGGTGAACTCGATGAAAATTCAGTTTATTCCAAAATGGAATATACTGCCACTGACGGCAAAACCTACAAGGTCAAGATGTACAATCTCGATGCGATTATCTCTGTCGGATACCGCGTCAATTCCAGAAAAGCTACGGATTTTCGCATCTGGGCCACCAAGACCCTTCATCAATATGTCGTAGATGGCGTCGCAATTAATAAACGTCGCTTAAGGGAGCTCGACTCCGAGAAACTTCACGAGATTGAAGGTGCCCTCAGTATCGTTAAGCGCCTCGTCGCCTCGTCAAATCTTTCAGCCGATGAAGCCAGTGGCGTTCTTGAAGTTATCACCAAGTATTCCCCGAGTTTTAAGGCTCTTCAGGAGTTCGACGAAGGACACATCTCCTTCACAAAAAGCAAGAAAGCTACCAAGACCATCTCTATTGAGAGCGGCCAGAAAATGATCGCTGAACTCAAGAAAAACCTGCGAGCTGATGATTTATTCGGCAAGCCTCGGGGGAACGCCTTTGAATCCAGCCTCGGCGCCATTACTCAAACCTTCAGTGACGAGGACCTCTACCCAACCATCTCTGAGAAAGCTGCTAACCTCCTCTATCTCATCATCAAGGATCACCCTTTCTACGACGGCAATAAGCGTATCGGCGCATTACTCTTTGTAATTTTCCTCACCATCAACGACTACCATCTAACCAAAAACGGTGAAACCAAGATCTCCGACCGCGCTTTAACCGCCCTCGCCCTTCTAATTGCCGAGTCAAACCCCAAAGAAAAGCCACTCCTCATTGCTTTAGTCTGTAAATTACTTGAAAACTAACCCACAGGTCCCATCCCAACCATCTTCTAAGAAAAACGCAAGCATAAGCCGTGTCGAAAAAACGCTTATGCAGAAAATCTCTCAGTCCTAGGGTTGATTTTTCTATCAAGCTAGCTATAATGCCTTCCAATTAATAAAGGAGGCACTATCAAAAGTCCAAGTAATCGTGTCATACAAACCAACCCATCTCGCAGGAACCTATATAAATGCCTCGGGCTTTGCCTGATTATTATACTAGCATCTATCAGCCCACTACTAAGGCTAAATCAGTCTCACGCAACCTCGTGTCCAGACCTGAGAATAATCTTCGCAAGGGGCTCAGGCGCCGAGCGTTATAACAATGAGGGGTACGAATACTTCAAATCAACCCTCGAGTCAAAACTTAAAACCGCCCCAATCACTTACGAATTCGACGACCTAGACTACCCTGCAGTTAGTATTGATATCGGCGAAGGCCACCTCGCTACCCTTATAGGTGCCTATATTAGTGGTGGAGAAGCTTACGATTTTGGTGAAAGTGTCCAGCAGGGCGTGTCGAATCTTGCCAAAATCATAAACTCTGATAAATGCCAGAATACCAAATATGTCATTGGCGGGTATTCCCAAGGGGCCATTGTCTCCTTAAAGGGTCTTAAGGATATCGATCAGTCTAAAATAATTTACATCGCAACCTTCGGAGACCCGAAAGTATACTTTCCTGAAGGAGCCGGCCTTATTCCTTCGGCCTGTCGAGGCGAGAACTTGTCTGACTACCGAATATATGTGCCAGACTGCTACGCGCACAAAGGGATCCTTGGCGCAAGGGAGCCATACATTCCGGACTCGTTTCAAGGCAAAGTTGGCACCTGGTGCAATAAACGAGACATCCTTTGTAGTTCACATTATAGTATTATGAGCCACACCTCCTACGCCGAGGACGGTCTGTACGAAGATGCCTCGAGGCTAATCTTCAGCAAAATTGCCGGAGAATTTAAATTCCAGAACGAATACACCTCTCCTCACGACACAGCCATATTGATTGATTCAACCGGTTCAATGAGCAGTCTAATCGACCAATACAAGGCCGAAGCTATGCGTCTTGCGGAGAAGACTTTAGCGAAAGGTGGGCGTGTTGCCCTCTATGACTATAGGGATCTCTCGGAGAATTATACCCCAGTTGAGCGATGTAGCTTCGCAACCTGCAGTCTAGAAAGTTTCAGGAGGGGTCTCGATTCCATTCAGGCAGAAAACGGCGGGGATGACCCAGAATCCCTCTTGTCAGCCTCTCTCCATGTCATGAAAAGTCTTGATTGGAAAGTTGGCTCAACAAAGTCCCTAGTCATCTTGACCGATGCCGGATATCATTCTCCAGATCTCGACGGCACAACCTTCTATGACGTTAAATCTCTGAGCCAGAAAATCGACCCAGTGAATTTTTATATTATTACTACCGAAGATAACAGGGAATCGTATCAATCACTCGCTGACGCGACAGACGGTGCCGTTACAACAACGGTTGATGACCTCAGCCTCTTATCGGATGCAATTATCTCACGCTTTGACAGTCTCCCCCGGGTCGAAGAGTCGACCAATCCAGCTTCTCTGCCAACCCTTTCAATTACCGGCGTAGAGAGTATCGCTCCTTCTGAGTATAAGACTAGCTTTACCACTACCGGCTCACGCACTCTCGTCTTCTTAAACGACGCGTTCCTCGGTGTTACCGATCAGACCGAAATCACCATCTCTGAGTTAAACCCATCAGTGACCAACACTCTATATCTGGTCCCGATAACTGATGACATGCGCGGGGACCCGGCGCCCGTTAATTTGAACGAAGGGCTTGGTGGTAGTGGCCTTGGCTCCAGTATATATAGAGATACAGACCAGGTTAAGCCTACCACTGCTCAAACCTCATCTCAGGTCTCATCTTCCGAGAATATCTTCATCCCGAAGGCTCCAGACACTGGTCGTCCCAAGTCGACCTACTAACAAAAAGGGCCCCTACTAAGGGGCCCCTCAATTCTAAATTCTATAATTATGCTGCATAAGCAATGTTATGTTCCATCGCCTGAGTCTCGAGCAATGCGAGTCTCTCAGCATCATTGACAGATGAATTTACGCTGTGCTTGACCCTTGCTTTCTCTTCAGCCTTCTTCGCGTCATTCCAACGATCAAGTGTACCTACGAGGTATCCAGTGATTCGACGCAATCTCTCGAACTTACCTTCCTCAAACCATTCCGCGCGATCATCGAAATATTCTCGTGCAATTCTTTCGTCTTTCTTCTCGGCGATCAGCTTCATTCCAATCTCAACCAAGCAGGAAACATGCATCGTTTCATATTGATCAAAATCAGCCAAAGCTTCCTTCACTTCCTTATCCGAGACCCTGACGTATCTTTCGAGCGATTTCTCGAATCTCTTCAAATCAAAATTTTCAATCTCATTTTGATTTCTGTAGATGATCTTTTTCATGGTTTCCTTTCTTTTAGCATCACGTTTCTGACATGAGCCTTATGGCTTCCTTGCTCGGACCTTTCGTCGTACTAGCTTGGATAATTTTGCCACTTTTTAATTTTATAAGCATTACCTGGAATCTATTCTAACACCACATATAGTGTCAGTCAAGACTATTTTCACACTAAATATAGCGTTTTTCCACAACTAAGCCGTTCCATGGTATAATAATAGAGATGCCGAGTTGGAATATCCATTTAGAAGCAGGGAATCGCCTTGCAGACCATATGAAACTTTCCGGAATTAAACGGAAAGAATTTTTGCTGGGCTGCCTTTTGCCGGATATTAATAATGGCTATATTAACAAAGTCGGTGTAAAGAAACAACACGAAGAGACTCACTACGCGTTTGATCAGAAGTCCTCACTGAATTTTTACGCCGAAAACAAAGAAAAAATCCGCCAGAAAGACCCAATTTTCCTTGGATATTTGTTTCATCTCTATACAGACGGATTCTTCAATTACGACTTCTATCGCACAATCAAGAGACATAAGCTCGGTGAAGGGCTAGATCATGACGAGAAGCGCGTCATCAAGCACCACGATTTCTGGCTCTACGATCTAAATTTTAACCACAAGATCGGCCTAGAGGGCCAGGATTGTGAGGCTTTGGCGCGACGCGCGAACGAAATTAGCGCTGCCGAGATTACGGCCGAGGATATTCAGAACGTCGAACGCATCCTAGAGAGCGAGAATATCAACGAAAACATAAGGGGCGAAAAGTACAAATTCTACACCAAGAAGCGCCTCGACGAACTACTCGAAGATATGATCGAGAGCTTCAAATATGATTACCTAGGAGAAGAATATGCCTGAGCTCCCAGAGGTTGAGACCATTCGACGGGGGCTAGATCGTCTGATAATTAAGAAAAAAATCACAAATATCAACATATACTGCGAAAAATCATTTCAAGGAAACATTAAAGAAGCTGTCGGGGCGACCATAATGGACCTTCGCCGTTTCGGTAAGGCCCTGATCCTAGATCTTAATAACCAAAAATCATTGATGATCCACCTTAGAATGACCGGACAACTAATCTTTGACGGCGAGAGTCGCTACGCGGCCGGCCACCCTAGCGAAAACTTCGTCGCCGACCTACCCAACCGACAGACCCGAGTTTCCATCCATTTCAAGGATGGCACCCTCTTCTTTAACGATCAACGGAAGTTTGGTTTTATCAAGGTCATCCCGACCGAGGAAGTTACAAAGGACTCCTTCATTCAGAAACTCGCCAAGGAGCCTTGGGATATGCCTGAGCAAGAATTTTACGAAAAACTTCAATCCCACCCCAATTCCTGCATCAAGGCTACAATTCTGGACCAATCTGTCATCTGCGGACTAGGCAATATCTACGCTGACGAATCACTGTTTTCTGCCAAAATCCACCCAGAGCGAAGGTCTGGCACCATCACGAGAGAAGAATCCGACAATCTACTAAAATCCGCCCGCACCGTCATGCAACGTTCCATTGATTCAGGCGGCTCGACCATGGCAACCTACATCAAGCCAGATGGCACAAAAGGGGATTATCTCGAAAAATTCGCCCAAGTCTTCCGCCACGAAGGGAAGCCTTGCTCTCGCTGTGGACACGAGATTGTCAAGACAAAAGTCGCTGGCCGTGGCACACATTTCTGCCCAAATTGCCAGAAGAATCCTATAAATCAAAGCGTGGTTAAAAACTCCGAAAGGAAACGGAAAAATGCTTAAAATCTTCACTGGCGAAAACCGCACCAAGGCCAATCAAGAAATCAAGAAAACCCTCGGCCAGAACTATGAGATCATCGAGGGCGCCGATCTCTCACCGGCCGATCTCCCCAGCATTTTCCATGGAACTTCTCTTTTTGCTGAAACCAGGAATATCCTCATCCGGGATCTCAGCCCGAACAAGGCCGTTTTCGAGCAGCTTCCAAGCTATCTCGACACCCCGCACAATATAATTGTTCAAGAGTTAAAATTAGATAAACGGTCCGCGACCTATAAAACGCTGAAGTCGAAGGTCGAAATCGTCGAATTTGCTCTTCCGAGGGACCCGAACCAAGGCCTAGTCTTCGACATCTTTAACACCGCCAAACGCGACAGCAAAAAAGCCGTTTCGATGCTCGAAAGCATTAAAGAATCACAGGATCCGATGATGTTTTTTGGGCTTATTGCGTCCCAAGCCCTGAAAGATTTTGGTCAGAGGCAGGGAACCAGGGAAAAGCGCGTCCTAAAAGAGCTATCAGCCACAGACCTCCAGATAAAATCCTCTTCCGTTGATCCTTGGCTCCTAATCGAGTCATTTCTGCTCAGGCTCTCATCCCTCTAGCAGCCCAGCAAAACCCAGCAACAAAAATAAGCCCTCACGGGCTTATTTGAAATTACTTAGCATTCGCAGTTTTCAAAATCGCGTGCAGCTTAGCCTTGCGGCGAGAAGCGGTATTCTTCTTCAATAAGTCTTTCTTCACAGCCTTATCGTACTCAGACTGGGCTTTCGCCAAAGTTTCAGGAGTAGGATTAGCCTTGAAAGCCTTCAAAGCGGACTTAATATCCTTCTTAATCCCAACATTGTGGGCTGTACGCTTTTCTGCTTGCCTTGCAGCTTTCTTAGCGGATTTAATAATCGGCATTTTTTTCCTATTTAACTTAAAAATTAATATCTTTTGCTAATTATACCTCATTTATTATAAAAAGTAAACCCCTGGTGCACCTTAGGTAGAGACGAATGACGTTTGCTCCTCATTCTAATGTGTAAAACCCCTAACAGCTCAACTCTAAAGTCCTTGCGGTTTTTCAAAGCTTATGCTAACATAGTAATCATGGAAAGGTATAGCTATGCCAGATGATCAAACATCCCTAGTGGCAGGTAGCACTTCGTTACCACCGGTAGCTGATGCTGCAGCACCAGCTGATGCAGGTTTTGCTCAACCGGCTGATTCGCCAGCTCCTATGCCGGATGTAGTACCAGAGCCAGTTTTTCCTGATCCAGTTCCAGTAGTGGGCACCGGCACGACTCAGAGTGGGGCTTCAGATGTGCCAGTCGCATCAGATGCTACAGCTGGACCAGTCGACACAAATCCAGCTTCGTCTGCGGCACCAAGCGTCCCGACTGATTCGATTCCGACTGATTCAGCAATTGTTGAGCCACTTATGCCTACACAGATCGAGAGAGAACCAGAGTCATCGAATGTTGAAATCTACTCAGAGGTTGCCGGCAAGATAGCAAATTCCCACAACGTCCTTATTGCACTATCTAGTGACCCATCTGTTGATGAAATGGCCGCGGCCATCGGTCTTTCACTCTATCTCGATAAGCTAGGGAAGAGAACTACCGCGATTTATTCTGGTGCCACGCCGAACGCCCTCGAATTCCTAAAACCGGAGGAGACCTTCGAGCCTTCAGCTGACACGCTCCAGGATTTCGTGATCGCTCTGAACAAGGAAAAGGCCGACCATCTCCGCTATAAACTAGATGGTGATTTTGTTAAGATTTATATCACGCCATATCACTCTAAAATTACCGCCGACGATCTTGAATTCTCATACGGTGATTATAATGTCGACCTCGTTCTTGCTCTCGATGTCGCAAACGGCATCGATCTAGATTCCGCCCTGCGCGAGCATGGACGCATTATGCACGACGCGGTGATCATTAATATCACTACGGGTAATCCAGGTAAATTTGGCGAAATCGAATGGAGTGACAAGAAAGCGAGCTCCGTCTCTGAAATGATCGCAAAGCTCCTCTACGCCGCAAAAAGCGATGTGTCTGTCGGTAAGGAAGAGGCCACTGCCTTCCTCACTGGTATCGTGGCGGCCACGAATCGTTTCTCAAACGCTGCAACCACGCCAGAAACCATGACGATCTCATCCAAGCTTATGGTATCCGGAGCAAACCAGCAGCTTATTTCTAAGAATATTACCCCTGATATTGATAACGAACTTCACACCGTATTTAGTGCTGGTGGTCTTTCCGAATCCGGGGCCAGTAACCCTAATGACCCGACCAGGCTTGATATCAAGCACGGCGATAATGACAATGTTAACGAAGCAAAAGAAGTTAACGAGGCGGTCAACGAGAAAGATTCATCACTTCTGGATGACCTCAAGGCCGCCGAAGCAAGCCTCTCCCAAGCTGGGACTGAGACCACCCCAGACCTAGATGAAAAGCCAATTGACTTAAACAGCCAACCAGGAGAAGAGAAAGAAGAACCAACCGAATCTGCCGAAAGTGCAGCTGAGCCCGCCCCAGAACCAGCATCAGAAGATGTTTCAGTACCAGCACCAGAAGAACCAGCAGAGCCAGAGTCGTCAGCTCCTACAGAAGAGGCTCCAACGCCTGATAACTCATCTGTATCAGGGTTCCTCGGGGAAGATAGTCCTAGTGGCGCAGAAGAGAAGAACGAAGTAAATGACGAAGGAATCATCAGTGAGAAGCCAGAAAAAGTAATCGCCCCAAGCGATGGATTTACTGGCGAACCAAGAGAAGAAGACAATAAGTATGGCAAGATGCTTGAGGAGGCGATTTCTGATCTATCCAACCCTGCTAACATCGGGGGTTTAGAGCCTAATCCTGCAACGATGAGCGCCCCAGGCGTCGTGTCCCAGCCAGAAATTAACGGTGTTCCAGAGATGAACTATATGCCGATGCCAGATGATGGAGTCTTACCACCACCACCAACTCCACCAATTGATATGAGTGGAGGGATTCCGCCGATGTCAGACGCCGCTGCTACTGAACCAATTCAGCCAGCCGTTCCGCCAGTCCAGCCCGAACCAGTCCCAATTGGCGACCAGCCGGTAATGCAAGACCAGGTCTACAACGACCCCAGCGCCTTTAAAATCCCAGGAATGTAAATAGACCCCGAAAGGGGTCTTTTTTTGAAACAAAAATGGCGGAACCGACGAGACTCGCACCGAAGGTCCGAGCCTCAATTTTTGAAGTTTTCGTAAAAAAAATGGCGGAACCGACGAGACTCGAACTCGCGACCTCTGCCGTGACAGGGCAGCGCTCTAACCAACTGAGCTACGATTCCAATATCAATATTCTATACCATCTTGCGTATTTAGTCAACCCGTGGTATAATACATCCTAATATGGCAATTAAAGTAACTAGAAAAGACCAGGGAGAAGCGAACGAGAACATTATCCGTCGTTTCAATCGCAAGGTCCTCCAGAGTGGCATGATGCCTTTGAAGAAGTCACAAATGCGTTTTTCTAAGCCGATTTCAAAGCGCGAGCGACGACTTAAGGCTATCATCCGTGAAGCCCGCAAGGCCGAGAAGACCGAGCGAATCAAATTAGGTCTCAAGTAGAAAGTCTCTCCTTCAGGGAGAGATTTTTGTTTTCACCGATAAAGACACCCATATCATATGCTATAATATATTCAAAGGAGACATATGATTATATTATTCGGCCTTGCTGGGTCAGGCAAAGGAACCCAGGGCAAAGCATTATCAGAGATTTTTGGTTGGCGCTGGCTTTCTGTAGGCGAAGCAATTCGTCAGGCTGGTGGCTACGAGGAGATCATCAACAACGGTGGACTCATCCCAGACGAGGACGTCATTAAGATTATGGACAAGCAGATCAGGAAAGCTGAAGCTGAGGGTTTCGATGTTATTCTTGACGGTTATCCACGCGATGTTCGCCAAGCCGAATATATCATGCAATCTATGCCAGAGAAGATCGACGGCGCCATCATTCTTGATGTTCCGAAGTCTGAACTCTATGAGCGCCTCGCTCTGCGTGGTCGCGACGACGACCAGGAGAAAGAAGCCATCGACCGTCGTTTCCAGATTTTTGAAGAAAATATCAATAACATCATACCACTGTTAAGCTCCCACGACGTGCCAGTTGAACATGTTGACGGCATCGGCAAGATAGAGGAGGTCACGACTCGATTAGTCGAAGTTGTTAAGAAGATGAATCCTGATGCAACCGAGCAGGACCACGACGTTAACGGTGGAGAGATCGAGAAAAGCTATGGGGAATAACCGGCAAATCAATGTTGAAAGTGCCGACGCCAAGACGCTGCAGGAGAAAATCACCGCTATGCGCGAAGGTGGCAAAATCCTTGGCAATCTCTTAAAAGACCTCAAGTCGTATGTCAAGCCGGGCATGACTGGGAAGGAGATCGATGCTTGGGTAAGGAATGAGATCACAAGACGTGGCGCAGGTGTCGCCTATGACATGCTCGACGATGATTTTCCTGGCGCAATCTGTATTTCCGTAAACGACGCCCTCGTCCACGGCGCTCCAACAGACGAAATTTTAGAAGAGGGCGACAAAGTCTCATTTGATCTAGACATCTATTATAAAGGTTACTTTACTGACTCAGCTTTCACGATGATTGTTGGCGAGAAGGCTAGTCCAGCCATTAAGAAGATGATCGAAGTGACCGAGGCATCAATGTGGGAGGGAATTGAGCAAGTCAAAGCCGGCGCCCACATCGGTGATATCGGCCACGCGGTCGAGAAGATTCTCAGAAAGGGCCACCTCGGAGTCATCGAGAATTATATCGGTCACGGTATCGGCAAGACCATGCACGAGTTTCCAGAAGTCCCAAACTATGGCAAGAAGGGTCACGGCTACAAGCTCATTGAAGGTGATACGATCTGTATTGAGCCAATGTCAGCCCTGGGTAAACCAGCCAACTACGTCGACAAAGACAGCAACTGGACCGTCCGTATGAAGGATGGTTCTACAGGCTGCCACTGCGAGCACACAGTCCTCGTCACCAAGGATGGCTACGAAGTTTTGACCTTGCCAGACTAATTTGATTTGGCCAAAATAATTGTGTTATAATAAGCTTATGGATGAGAATAAGCGCTTTGTTACTGGCCTAGATGTAGGCACGGAAAATATTCGTGCTGTCATCGCGAGTGTCAGTAAATCCGGTGAAGTCGCGATCGTTGGCTACAATGAAGGAAAGTCCGCCGGTATGCGAAAAGGCGTACCAGCCAACCTTGCCGGCCCAGCTGGCGCTATCGACCGAACACTCGGCGATGCCGAGCGCATGGGTGGCTACGATGTCCGCTCCGCTTACGTCTCAATTAACGGCTCGACAGTGATTTCAACTCAAACTGAGGGAATGATTGCCGTTGGTACAGTCGAGCACGAAATCAACGAAGAGGATCTAGACCGCGTTGAAGGCGTAGCCGTCAGTGGTCGCATCCCGGCAAATCGCGACGTCTTAGATGTCGTCCCATTGGAATACGCGCTTGATGGCCAGGGTGGCATCAAAGACCCACTCGGTATGTCTGGCGCCCGCTTAGAAATGCGCGCAAATGTAATCTCAGCTCTCACCCCGAACTGTGAGAACCTCCGTAAAACCACATCGTCTGCCGACGTCCAAGCTCTTCGCCTAATCCCATCGGTTGTCGCATCGGCCAAGGCCGTCCTGAATGAGAAACAGAAGGAAAATGGTGTTGCAGTCATTGATTTTGGTGCTGCTACGACCTCTGTCGCCGTCTATGAAGAAGGCGATCTCCAGTATGTTGGAGTCGTGCCAATCGGCTCAAACAACATCACGAACGACCTCGCCATCGTCCTCGCTATCGACCCAGAACTCGCCGAAGAGATCAAGACCCGCTTTATCACAGGTGATTTTAACGCCGAGAAATCCGTCGCTATCAAAGTCGGCAAG
The DNA here is from genome assembly GCA_045636645.1 of Candidatus Nanosyncoccus sp. GTDB lineage: Bacteria > Patescibacteriota > Saccharimonadia > Saccharimonadales > Saccharimonadaceae > Nanosyncoccus. The sequence continues at coordinate 7,129 of JAZTXX010000020.1, read as the reverse complement.
AACAGCGAACGGACCTTCGACCGCAAAGAAGTCGAAGAAGTCGTCATCGCTCGCCTCGAAGAGATATTCGCCGAAGTCAGAAAGAAGCTGAAGTCCGCCCACTACGATCAACGCCTTCCAGAGGGAATCATTTTAACTGGTGGAGGCGCGAAGATGCGCGACATCGAAGTTTTCGCGAAAGAAGCCCTTGAGGCGGCCGTTAAGATCGGAACACCGAAGGGCCTTGGTGGTGTCTCGGAATCAATCGAGAAGCCCGAATTCGCCACAGCCGTCGGACTAGCTTTATATGCGGCCGAGGGCTCAGATCAGCCCGCATCGTTCGGTAAGAAATCTAAAAAACCCAATAAGAAGCCCTCAAATAACGCAAGTCCAGTCAGCTTCATTAAGAAGCTCTTCTCGAAATTCTAACCCCCAGCCACTCTTGATTTTAAGACGCTTTAGGTGTATACTATTATTAAATTAAAGTGAGGTAGTTATGCCAGAAGTTAAACCAACAGAGGTGGAGAGTAAAGCAAGCATTAAGGTTGTAGGTGTAGGTGGCGCCGGTGGTTCAGCAGTAGAACGCATGAAGGAAGTGGGCCTTACTGGCGTTGAATTTGTTGCCATTAATACAGATGCTCAAGCCTTACATCATTCACCAGCAGATGTCAAAGTTCATATAGGTAAAGGCCTTGGTGCCGGTGGCGATCCAGAGAAGGGTCGCGAGGCAGCCGAGGAAGGCAGGGAAGCCATCGATAAAGCCCTTGAGGGAGCTGACATGGTGTTTATTACACTGGGTGCCGGTGGTGGTACTGGTTCCGGTGCCGGTCCAATTGTCGCTGAAGAAGCCCGCAAGAAGGACATTCTTACAGTGGGTGTTGCAACGAAACCATTCACATTCGAGGGTGCTCGTCGCCGCGCTAACGCCGATGTCGCAATCGATAAGTTAGCCCGCCAGGTGGATGCACTCATCACCATCCCGAATGACCGTCTTCTCCAGACCATCGATCCACGCACCCCGCTTCTTGAGACATTCAAGATCGCTGACGACGTTCTTCGCCAGGGTGTACAGGGTATTTCCGAGCTCATCACCGAGCATTCACTCATTAACCTAGACTTTGCCGATGTCAAAGCCATCATGAAAAACGCCGGCTCAGCCCTCATGGGTATTGGTCGTGCTTCAGGCGAGAATCGAGCGGTTATCGCTGCCCAGCAAGCCGTCGAATCACCTCTCATCGAGGTCAAGATTGAGGGAGCTCGTGGCGTCCTATTCTCAGTTGCTGGTGGCTACGATATGTCCATGAGTGAGATTCAGGAAGCCGCCGAGGTCATCACTGGCGCAGTTTCACCAGATGCCAACATCATCTTCGGTGCATCTATCCGCCCAGAACTCGAAGACGAAATCATCGTCACGGTTGTTGCTACAGGATTCGATTCGGATTATTACAATGAGCCAATCCCCGAGCCAGTCGCCGAGACGAATTTTGAGGACGAGAAGCCAACTACCGAAGCGAAGGATTTCGCTCTTGAGAACAAGTCCAATATGTGGGATTCAATCAAGCAGGAGCCAGCCCCAGAACCAGAGCCAGCCCCAAGCGATGACGATATGGATGTCCCACCTTCCTTGCGCGAGAGACTCAAGAACCGCAAGAAGAAATAACGAGAAGGAGCGCGGATGGAACGACAAATACGAATAGGGGACAGTAAAGTTCTAGAAAGCCGCGAGACAGTTGACGGCACAATGATTCGCCGACGCCGTGAATCGAGTGACGGGCATCGATTTACCACCTATGAGCGCATCGAGATGCCTCAGCTCACCGTCTTGAAACGCAGTGGCAACAAAGAAATCTACGACCGAGATAAGCTTCTCCTCGCCGTAAAGCGAAGCGTCGGCAAGTTTTTCAATTCAGAGCTCGAAATCGAGGAGGTCGTCAATCGAGCGACCGAGAAGCTTCACAGTTACAATACCGACCAGATCACCTCGAAGCAGATTGGCGAGGCAGTCCTGGATGTCCTCGCTGAGGTTAATGAGGTCGCCTACGTCCGTTTCGCCTCTGTATTTCGTGAATTTAAGACCCTGGAGGACTTTGAGAATATCTTGAAAGAACAAAAAAGGAAAAGATCATGAGAGTAGTATGTATTTATAGAGACAAGCAGGATTACACTAGGGCGGTCGAGGAATGGATTGAGAATATCCGCCGTCAGACTGGTCGTGAGGTCGAAACCATGGATCCAGATCAGAATGTGGGGTTTTGTGAAGCATACGATATTGTAGAATACCCGACTATTATCGCTATCGGTGATCAAGGCGACGTACGCGAGATGTGGCGTGGACCTTCCTTGCCTTTAATTAATGAAGTATTGTATTATATGGTATAGAATGATTAGTTTTGATGATATTATCAGTAATATTTGGGTTAGACGGGTTTTCTGGTCAGTTATCACTATCCTAATCAGTGTGCTAATCTACTCAATTATTTCTCGCGCAATTTCTAACCGTGAGAAGAGAAACTCCAAGGTTTTCGCTAGTAAGAAGAACCATACATTTATCAAGATGCTAAAAAGCATCATCCGCTACATTCTGATCATTCTAGACTTCCTCATTATTCTTCAGATTTTCGGAGTCGACGTCTCATCAATGCTTGCGGGTGTCGGAATTATTGGTATCATTATTGGCTTCGCCATCCAGGATGCCCTAAAGGACATTATTAAGGGGTTCGACATTATCTCTGATAATTACTATCGAGTAGGCGACGTCATAAAGTACGGCGACACAATGGGTAAAGTTCTCGCGATCGGCCTTAAAACCACCAGAGTCCAAGATCTCGCTAGTATGAATATTGTCTCCATCGCAAATCGCAACATCGACCAGGTCGAGATAGTCTCTGACGCAACCTATGTTAATATCCCGCTTCCGTATGAGCTCAAGATAGACAAAGCCGAAGAGATTATTGATGAAATCATCACCGAGATCAAGAAGCTCCCAGATGTAAAAGACGCCTCATATATAGGCCTAACTGAATTTGCCTCTTCCGCTCTTGAATACCAGATTAAGATTATCAGCGAACCAACTCTGCGCCGCCCGGTTCGTCGTGCTTCACTTGGCGCCATCGTCCGTGTTCTCGAGTCGCATCACGTCTCCATCCCATACACTCAGCTCGACATCCATCAGAAATAGTCATCTCAACCTTGACCAGCCAAGTATTTTAGCCGATGAATCGCCCATAACACCGAAAATGTGTTATAATAATGAAAAGCGCCTGAGCAGCTATCAACTGCGAGCTGGCGGAAGAAAGGGGACGACCCGACTAGAACCGCCCGTGAATCCGCGTAAGAGACGAATTAAGTGCCGGGAAAACCGGAAATTGGATGGTACCGCTCTCATGAGTTCCAATGGCAACATTGGATTTTTTATTTTAAAGGAGTCAAAATGAAATATAAAGCTGGAGAGCGCCGCAAGGCCATCGAATACGAAAAGTCTCTTACCGAGTGGTGGAAGAAGAATAAAACTTTTGAACAGTCAGTTGAATCGCGTCCGATTGATAACTCGTACGTTTTCTATGATGGCCCCCCGTTTATTACCGGCAACCCGCATCATGGCACCTTGCTTTCAAGCATCGTAAAGGACGCCGTTCCGCGCTTCTGGACAATGAATGGCCGCCGCGTCGAGCGAAGGTGGGGTTGGGACTGTCACGGACTTCCAGCTGAGAACTTTGTCGAGAAGCAACTAGGCATCACCGATCGTCGTGAGATCGGCACCAAATGGTCACTTGAAGACTACATCAAGAAGGCTCGCGAATCCATGGTCGCCAACTCTGAAACCTGGCGGGGAACGATTGACCGCGTCGGCCGATGGGTGGATTTTGATAACTGTTACCGGACCATGGATAAGAGTTTCATGGAATCAGTCTGGTGGGCCTTCAAGGAGCTATACGATGCCGGCAAAATCTACGAGGGGCGCAAAGTCCTGATGTATGATACCAAGTTTGCTACACCTGTCTCGAAAGCGGAAGTCACCATGGACAACGACGCCTATCAGACAGTCACCGACCCTAGTGCGTACGTAAAATTTAAGCTTGCCGATGCCCCAGGTACGACCCTTCTGGCTTGGACCACCACACCTTGGACTCTCCCTGCGAATATGGCCCTCGCGGTCAACCCAGACCTAGAATATGGCGTATTCAGTGAAGCTGGCGAGAAATATATCGTCGCCATAGAGAGGGCGAAAGTCCTCTTCGAAGGCCAGAAACCCGAGAAAGCCTTCAAAGGCTCCCACCTTGTCGGTAAAAAATACCAGCCGATCATTGATGTAGCGGACGGCCTATTCGACCTCGGCCTAAGAGGCGAAGATGGCACAGTTATAAGAAAAGATACCTACACAGTTCTTCCAGGAGACTTCGTCTCAGCCGAGGATGGCACCGGCATCGTCCACATCGCCCCAGCCTACGGCGAAGACGATTACTCTCTCACCCAGAAATACGAAATCGATTTCGTTGACTGTCTAGACGAGAATGGCTACTATCTCCCTGAGATGGCTAATAAACTCCACGAGCTAGGCGTTCGTGACACCGATGATACAGGCATCCAGGTCTGGGCAGGCAACAAATTCATCGCCAAATGCCTCGAGGAAAAGGGAATCATCTACAAAATCGAATACATCCAACACGAATATCCGTTTAATCCTCGCAGCAAAGAGCGCATCATCTACCGGGCATTTCCCAGCTGGTTCTTCGATATCGACGGACAGAAGAAACTCATGCTCGAAGAGAACGAGAACGTCAACTGGTTCCCAGCCTATCTCAAGCACGGCCGTTTCGCCAATAATATCGAGCAGGCCCCTGACTGGAACCTTAGCCGCGATCGCTTCTGGGCCACAGCAATGCCCGTCTGGAAAGGCGACAACGGCACAGTTAAAGTCGTCGGCTCCTACAAGGAACTAGAAGAGCTCTCTGGCAAAACTCTCGAGGACTACCACCGCCCATGGGTCGATGAAATCGAATTCGACATCGAAGGAGAGCATTTTAAACGCATCGAGAAAGTTCTGGACTGCTGGTTCGAATCTGGCTCCATGCCATTCGCTGAACTCCATTACCCATTCGAGAACAAAGAGAAATTCGAGGCCAACTACCCAGCTGATTTCATCGTGGAATACGTCGGGCAGGTCCGCGCCTGGTTCTACTACGTCCACGCAGTCAACACTGCTTTAGCTGAGATCGGCGCTTTCGGTGAAAAAGCCAAAAAGGGCGCAAAGAATGCCTACAAGAATGTCATCACCACAGGAACCTTAGCAGGAAACGATGGTCGCAAGATGAGTAAATCTCTCGGCAATTATACTGATCCTAATGAACTCATGGATAAATATTCCGCCGACGCCCTCCGCTTCCTCCTACTCGGCTCCCCGGTCCTGTCCGGCGAAGATTTCGCTCTTCTCGATAAAGATGTCTCCGATACCAGCCGCAAACTCGCGATGATCTGGAACGTCTACGATTTCTTCACGACTTACGCCGAAGTCGAAGGGCTAGATTCAAAGGATTTCGAAGATAAGACCCTCGAAAAAACCGACCAAGTATTGGGGAACCCGCTGGATAACTGGATTATCTCCCGCATCTATCAGTTAAGGAACGAAATTACGACAGGTATGGAGGAGTACAATATCCCGAAGGCCTTAGAAGGAGTTTTACCGTTCGTTGACGACATGAGTAACTGGTTTGTTCGTCGTTCTCGCCGTCGTTTCAGCAAGAATGATGACCCGACCGACAAGAAGCAAGCCTTCTCGACCCTATACTTTGTCCTGACCTATTTAGCACAGCTTCTCGCCCCATTCACCCCGTTTCTCGCCGAGGAGCTCCACCAGAAGATGACCGGAGGGTCAGGCTCCGTTCACCTCAAAAACTGGCCAAGCGCAGGCTCTATTGATAACGAAGTTCTTGATAATATGTCTCGCACTCGCCAGATTATCACCGACGCCCTTGCGTTTCGCATGCAGAAGTCCGAAACCGAGGATCAGATCAAGATTCGCCAGCCCCTTTCGAAACTCACCTACGATGGCGACAAGCTCGATAGTTTCTACGAGCAAATCATCGCCGACGAGGTAAACGTCAAAATCGTCGAGAACGGCAAATCATTCACCCTAGACAAGACCATCACTCCAGAATTGAAACTTGAAGGTGAAGCCAGAGAGATCATCCGTGCTGTCCAATCCGCCAGGAAGCACGCTGGTCTAAATGTCGACGACCAGATCAAACTCTCCTTATCCTGCGAACTACCGAAAGGCCACGAGAACCTCATCAAGTCCGAAGTCGGCGCCATCTCAATCGACAAGATAGGGAACTACGCGCACGACGAGGTAGCAAAAATAAACGGCGAAAACATCACCATCTCATTAGAGAAGAGCTCCTAATCTCAGTCATGGCCTGCACGCGGTAGTTGCCACAATAAGGCGCCTAAGCAAACTAGAGGCGCCTTTTTGGTCTAATAATACCATAATATAAATTGATTTCCGCCCCTATAAATTTGACAAAACTATAAAAAATAAGCATAAACACTATTGACAAAATCAGCAAAGTGTGCTACACTTAAATCATGTTAGAACACAAAACAAAAATTCTAACAAACAAAAATAAACAAGGAAAAACAAATGGAAAAACTAGAAATACCAAATGACGTGATTGACTCGGACTGGAAAGACGATATAGATTACGTAGCTTTCGAGGAAGAGGGAACATATGTCTCTCCGAAAGAAGTCAAAAACGCCACAATCAAAAGGATCAAAGATTCTCCAATCAAGCTAGCCATCCGCGGAATGGTTGATTGGCAGAAAATCGAAGACGGTATATAACCCCCCAGAGGATAACGATAAAATAAAACATAAAGGAGAACCAATGTAAAAACACAAAACAAACATAAACTTTAAACAGGAAATAATGCCTATAAGATAGACGAACCATAAATTACGCAAAAAACCGAACACGCTGTTCGGTTTTTTGTAGCTGCTAAAGAAGCTCGCAGATTGACCCCCCATCCCGTTTATGCTAAACTAAAAACCAGAAAGGTCAATAACAACAATAAAAAACGGTTCACCCATGGATAACTATCTCTTAGACTACGAGACATTAGGCAAGTTTGTTGATGAAATCATGAAAACCAGCCC
>JAZTXX010000019.1:0-25334 GCA_045636645.1 Candidatus Nanosyncoccus sp. | reverse complement strand
GGGGATGTACTAAATCCGAGGTACGTGAAGGGGGGGCGTACTAGATAAGAATAGGCATAAAATAACTCCCGGATAATGGGAGTTATTTTATGTGAGGTGGGCTGATTACATTTTGTCGATTGATTGGACGAGGAATAGGAGGGCTTCAGCGCGTTCATTCTCGTTAGCGATTTCCTTGGCGGCGTGGTAGGCTGGCTCAAGAATTGTATAATCATGTAGATCTTCGAATATATTGCGATAAAGATTGAATTTCTGAGATGGGTCCATGTTCAAGCGGTCAAGGAGAGGAAGGAGATCGCGAAGTGCGGCTTCCTTGATTTGATGAGCGTTAAGTCCAGTAGCTGGAGCGGTTTCGATGATTGGGGCAGGAGCTGGCTCGGTCATTAGTGGAGGGGTGATAGTTGGTTCTGGCGCTGGTTCTGGTGCTGGAGCTGCTAGCTCTGGGACCTCGATTGGCTCAAGTGGTGCAATTTGCTCTGGGGCAGGGGCGACCATTTCGAGCTTTGGATCAGGGAACGGACCAACTGGCTCACCAAGTTCGCCGGTGTCACCTTCTGGTACTGAAGAAGGAGCCGCTACAGGGTCGGAAAAAACCGGGTCAATGTTGGTTTTATTAGTGATGTCGTCAATTGCTTTCTGAAGATCGTTATCTACAGTTGGTTGGTTATCGATAACCTCTTGATTAATAGTTTCTTGATTTTGGTCCATTTTGCCCACCTATTTATATTAATACTTATGTCTATAATATCACGAAAAAACTAAATGCGCAAGAAGTTTACGATTTTATCAAGAAAGTCGAGCTTGATTTCTTGCATCGGGAGATGTGCGCCAAGAATGTCGACGATTATTTCGCCGTTGTCTTCGGTGAAATAGACTTTGGTGCTGAGATTGAGGCGCTTCTTCGGGATGAGGACGATTGAGAAATTAGTCTCTTCTTTAAGGATTCCGAAGGCTTTGTAGTCGACAAATTTGTGCAGCCTGCCCTCTTCTGTGAGGCCATCGTCGTTTAATGAATATTGGATCTTGCGGGGTGGACGAAGGGCCGTGATAAGAATTGTGATAATGCTCAGAACGATTGCGATGAGGAAGGTCCACCAGCCCTGCCAGACGGCAAGAGCGGAAAGTCCTCCACCAATAACGAATAAGCCGACGTACCAGAAAGCGTTACGATTTCGGACGATGTATTCTTCGGCTTGCCAAGAGATTTCTGATGCGTTTGTTGCCATAAGTTGATTATAGCATAGTTTGTAAAAAAAGTTGAAAGTGTGGTAGAATTGATTAAACGGAGGGTTACCCAAGTGGCTGAAGGGGACGGTTTGCTAAATCGTTAGTCTGGAGTGATCTGGAGCGGGAGTTCGAATCTCCCACCCTCCGCCATTTTTTGTTTCACAAAAACATCAAAAAGCGAGACTCGTTCTTCGAATCGAATCTCCCACCCTCCGCCATTTTTTTATTTTTGCGTTTATGGTTATGGTATAATTGTTAGTATGGAAGGAAAGCATAATTTTGAACGTGCGAATACTGCTGCTGAGGAAGGGAGTGGTTTTGACGTCTTAACTGAAGTGGAGTTTGCTGGCGCGAAAGAGAATCTTGAAAATGCAATCAGTGCAAATGAACAGTACCTGGATGAGATGGATGATGCTTACTATGAATGGCAGGCTGATGAGAAGGTGAAGAATTACAATTCTGAGAATATGGATAGGATGCACGATGCTTGGCTGGAACAGCAGGGGATTGAGGCGCAGCCTAGTAAGTCTGGGAATGATAATATCCAAGAGCAATGGGATAATCTTGAAGATGAAATGAACGATTCCTATGCTGAGTATGTAGCTCAAAAACAGGATGAGGAGGAGCTGCAGAGTCACCTTGAGGCGATGGGGCAGGATCAAGACGAGTTCAGCGGAGAGCGCAATGTTAATAGCAAGACTGGTAAAGAGCGAACTTTTTCCGAGATGGATGTCTATGCTAGGCGGAAGGGCCAGACCTCGCGAGAGTATGGGGCTGAGATGTCGCGTAGGCATGATTTGACTATTTTGACGGATCTTTTTCCGAAAAATTCTCATGAAGATACCAGGGAATACAGCCGTTTTATTACGAAAATTCATGATCTGATGCCGAGGAATGAGGGGGAGTCACCTGATAAGTATGCGGCGCGGATTGAGAGAGTGTTTAAGCAGTTTGGTGGACGAAAGTCTGATATTGGTGTTGCCGAGAATAGCACTGGGACTACCAAGATGGGAGAGGGGGAAAAGGCTGAGGAAGTTCAAGCTGAGGAGGCTCCAGCTGAAGAAGTTCTGGCTGAGGAAGTTCCAAAACAGGAAGTTCCGGCTGAAGGGGCTTCAGAAGTTGAGGCTCATGTCGAAAAGACCGAAGCTCCATCTAAGGAAGCTCCGGTTGAGGATGTTTCAGATCAGGAATCTGCAGCCGAGGCACCTAGTCGGTCGGAATCTCAAGATGATTCCTATAATAAGGATTATAAGTATAAGTGGAACAGGGTGTTGCAGGATTCAAATGAGATGAGGGAGCGAAAGAATGATAGATCGGTCTTGATTTTCCTGACCTCGGCGGATGGTGGATTCTTTGTAAAGAAGTCTGAGGCGATTGATAGTTTTATTGAGAGAGCCAAGAATGCTGAAACCGTTGAGGAGTTTTCTGCGGTTGAGCATTTGGGGCGCGATATTGACTATAATACGAAGGATTTTTCGGCTGAGGACCTTGAGAAGAAGAAGGCGTATATGGCGACGCCAGAGTTCCAGAAGAAGGTCTGTAATTACAATATCCAGCGCGAGAAGAAGAATATTGAACGTAAGAATGATGCCTTGAAGCGTTGTGAAGATGCTCTCGCTAGGGAGCAGAAGGGCGGGTTCTTCCGAAGACTATTCAATAGGAGAGCGATTCGCGAAGCAAGGGATAAGGTTGAATGGACTAAGCGTGGGATTCAGGAATCACAGAGTTCACTTATCTTCTATGTTGATAAATTGAAGGCGATCAATGAGGGCGTAGATACGGATTCGTTTGAATATCCACAGGGGAACATGGCCGCTTAATAACTGGACTTATAAGAGGTGTATTTATTAATGAAAGCTTGACCAGAGAGGGTAATCTGGCGGTCGGTGGTTGGTGGTATTTATTTTTTGAATTAAATGTGTTATAATTTTGGCATGAAAAGGATGATCAAAGTTATATTACCACTATTATTAATTGGGGGAATTGTAGCTCTTGGGGCGACATCTGCTTCGGCTCTAACCTTGCAAGAAGGTGCAGAGGCTGCTAGGTGTGACGGCTGCCCTGCGGACCTATTTGGGGACACTGGTGTGTTCAAGCAGATTACGAATGTGATTTTGTATATTGTTGGTATTATTGCTGTGATCATGTTAATTATCGGTGGTATTAAATATGTGGTGTCAGGTGGTGATTCGAAGAAAGTGACTGACGCGAAGAATACCGTGCTTTATGCGATTATCGGTCTGGTGATCTCATTCCTGGCTTATGCGATCGTGAACTTTGTGATTTCAGCTCTGCCTTCATCTAAGACTGATGCGAAACCGAATAGTGACACTGGGGCTGAGAGTTCTTATATTATTGAGACTGAACTAGGATAGGGTTAGTCGGTACGGCTAATAGCTAGAATTAGAAGAATGATGTTTGAGGCTCCGGCTTGCCGGAGTTTCTTGATGGCGGATTTCAGACTTGCACCTGTGGTCCATACGTCGTCTAGGAGGGCATATGTGGCTGAGGGGTTGATTTTGGCTCTGGGATTTAGTTTGAAGGCCGATGCTGCTTGTTTCTCACGCGCGGTATGACTTGCTCCGACCTGAACGGTGCTATTTGTGCGGAGGAGGAACTTCTCGACGTGGTAATTGGCGTGGAGATTCGCAAAATGCTTGGCTATGAGGCTGGTGTGGTCGAGGGCACGAGCGCGGACATGACGGCTCGAGGTAGGGAGGGGGATAATCGTGACTGGCTGGTTGAAGGTTGGTACGGATTCGTTTAGAAGCTCTGCGAGAGGGCGAGAAAGGGCTCGGATGGACTGATACTTATAATCGTGAATTACTTGCCCCAGAAGCCCGGAGCGTTCGCCGATCGTGAAGGTTGGAGGAAGAGGGAAGGACTGGTTGGCGTGGCAGTGTTTGCAGGTGCCGGTCGGGTTGTCGGACTTGCAGGCCGGGCAGAGGTTCTGATGCTGGTTTAATATGTATTTTTTACAACGGTCGCAAATGGCGTAACCTATACGTCCGCAACCCCTACAGGAGTGGGGAGCGAGGAGGTCAAGAGGGCCAGGAAATGTTGTATTTTTTACAATATTTGGCATAATGCTCTTGATTTTACTATAAATATAAGGTAAAATACAAGCATAACAATATAAGTGGAGGAAATATGGCTCGTACAAATAGTGACGATTTGCTGATGGAGGACGATCTTGCAGCGGCGTTTCTAGGTGGTGACGAAGAACTCGTTGCTCCGGTCGAAACCGAGGAAACGGCTATGCTTGAAGAGGAGATTCCTCAAGAGGAAGAGGTTACTGAGACCGTTGAAGATGAGTGGGAAAATACCGACGACTTTCCTGGACAGCTTGCTGTTGATGTCTATGAAACCGCCGATAAATTAGTAGTTAAAGCTAGAACCGCTGGCATCTCAAAGTCCGATCTTGATGTCAGTATTTCCGACAATATTCTGACAATTTCTGGAGTTTTGTCGGGGGGTGAGGATGAACAGACTACAAGATGGCATATTCAAGAATGCTATTGGGGTGAATTCTCAAGAACGATTGCTTTGCCTGTGCAAGTGCGTGAAGACGAGAATAGTGTCAAGGCAGAACTTAAGGATGGAGTTTTAACTATTACTTTCGAGAAAGAGAAGACTGAGGCTCCAAAGAAGATAGCTATTCAATAATTTATATGGCTTAAAGGTTGGAGTGGATTAAAACAGTTTAGTCGAAATTCTTTAAAACGCCCTTTTAAAGGGGCGTTTTTCGTCGATAAATAAATCACCCCTTGCGGGGTGATTCGATAATCAGAGCTTATGTTTTATTAGGAGCTGAACATATTAGCGATTACGAAGTTGACAATTGCGAAAGAAAGGATACAGATTGCAAGACCAATTACGCCATAAAGGATAGTATCTTTAGCTTTCTTGACTTTGCCTGGGTCGCCTGCAGAGGTCATGTAGCCAATACCACCGATGATGATCACAACGACAGCTACAATCCCAAGTGCTCCAATGATGCCGTTAATGATGGCTACTACGGAATCTTTGAAATCGCCGCCAGCGGTATCATTGATTTTTTCGGGTGTTTTAGTAGGTGTTGAGCCTAAAACTTTTAAAAACTGATCTTTCATTTTTTATCCTTTATATTATTATTTGATAATATTTTATAACTTTTTGTGTGAAAATGCAATATCATTTCATTTCTCGGTCTATGGCTTCTTCTTCTCAGTCTTCTTCTCCTCAGTCTTTTCTATACATTTACCGCTGGACCATTTGTAGCCAGCATTAGTGCACGAGGTTTTATCCGTATGTGCTTCGGGGCCGGTGGCGGTTCCATCGATTGCTCTGATTGCGAAATTTACAATAGCGAATGAGAGAACGCAGACTGCCATACCGATGACCGCATAGAGGATTGTCTTCTTAGCTTTCTCGGTCTTGCCTGGATCGCCGGTAGAGGTCATGTAGCCAACGCCGCCTATAATGACGAACACGACTGCGACAAGTCCAGAGATTCCGATAACGGCATTAAGGATGTTTACGATGATCGGTTTTAATTTGTCACCTTCTTTATAGCCTGGACAGCCGGCGGCTTTCTTGACTTCGGCGCTTGCTTTGCTACTACAGACATCGTCAGCGTATGCTTGGCTCGGCGTGAGAACGCTTATACCTATGAATAGGGTTACTATTGTTAGACAGATTGTGGTGATGATTTTACGTATCATTTACCTCCTTTGAAATGATTGTTGTTTGTTCTATTGGGTTCAGCGAGGTGCTTGCTGAACGGATTGTGCTCGAGACGAATGCGGTGATGATTGTGGATAGGGCTACGATTGCGAGGCCGATTAGGGAGTAGGTGATGATGTCCTTGGCTTTCTTTAGCTTGGCTGGATCGCCGGAAGAGGTAGTATATGAGATGCCGCCATAGGTGACAAAAATTGCTGACACGAAGCCGACAATTCCGATGACCCAGTTAACCATTGAGAGGAAGAGGTCGCCTGGTTGGACGCAGCCATCGTCTGCTAGACAGTCTGCAAAATATCCACTGTTTCCAAGCAGGGCCACACGGATTGAGGCGAGGATGACGTGGGCCAGGAGGACGATTGCGAGACCGGTGAAGGCGTGAGTGAGGGCCTTCTTGCCGGTGGCGATTTTGCCGGGCTCACCGGCTGAGAAGATGTAGAGGTAGCCACCATAGATGACGTAGCCGATGACGAGGTATGAGGCGAGTACTGTAATGTCTGTTGCGACGTTCGCGGCGATTGTCCAGATGCCAGATTTGTAATCATCTTGGTCGATCTTTACACCGCAGTCCCAGGACTTAAGCCCCATGAAGTCTCGACATGAACCTTTGAATTTTGCGGCGAACGTGGTTGTGTTACTCGTTGCGGATACTGAAGGGGCCATAAAGGAATCCGATATGGGTAGAAATTGCAAAAATAGCAATGAAACTGCAAGGATTATTCGAATAAGTTTTCTTTTCATATCTATAATCATATTATCATAAACTTTAAAAAAGTCCAGGGTTTTATATAAACATAAACATATAATTGACAAATCGTAAAATAACCCTGTTATTATATTGACAAAACCGCTTATGTGTGCTATAATTAGAGCATGCCTTTAATTCGGGAGGCGATTTTTATAATGAGAGTAAAAAAATGGATTAAAAATAGGATAAAACGGCCCTTTTTAAGGTATTTTTTTGCTGTCAGCTTGATATTCGGTGGGATTTTTAGTTTGGGGATTATTCCGGCTAATAATACCGCTGATGTGTATGCTGTTCCGGATACTACTGAGACGACAGATGAAACTACTGAGACGACTGATGCGACTGATGCCTCGCCAGACGAACGGGATAATGGGGGTAATGAAGAAGAGAAGACTGATATCAATAAGACTTCCTCTGATAACTGTCTAGATAGCTTGGATTCGATTGGGTGGCTGGTCTGTCCGACAACTGGGAAAATTGCGGAGGCTGTGGACTGGATTTATGGGATTATTGAGAAATTACTTGTAGTTAACCCGATTGAGTCAGAGGATGGCTCGCCAATTTATGAGATATGGAAGTATTGTCGTGGGCTAACCAATATCGTGTTTATTATCTTCCTTCTAGTGGTGATTTATTCGCAATTAACTGGGTTTGGGATATCGAATTACGGGCTTAAAAAAGCCCTACCGAAGTTGATTGTGGCTGCGGTGCTTGTCAACTTGAGCTTCCTGATCTGTCAGTTTGGGATTGATATTTCGAACATTATCGGTAATGGGCTAAGAGGTATATTTACGGCTGTTCAGGAATCGGCGCTGTCGTCGATGACTGTATCTCCTGAGGCGTCGGAGAGTATGCACCTCGCGTACTCGGAAGTTTATGGTGCGCTTGCTGGTGGCTCACTTCTTGCGGTTGGTGCTGGGGTGGTGGCGTTCGAGAGTGGTACTATTTGGATGCTGATTCCAGTGGTGCTTGGTGCGATTGTCGCGGTGGCTTCTGGTCTTATTACGATTGCTTTGCGTCAGGCAGTGGTGGTTCTCTTAGTGATGATCTCGCCACTAGCAATAGTGGCATATATGTTGCCAAATACTGAGAATTTGTTTAAGAAATGGCGGAAACTTCTGATACAGATGCTAGTGTTTTATCCGATGTTCTCGCTGCTGTTTGGCGCGTCGAGCTTGGCGGGGTTTGCGCTTATTGCAAGTGCTCAAGACGCATTCTGGTTGATTCTTGGCGTGGCGGTGCAGATTTTCCCATTATTCTTCTCGTGGTCACTGATGAAGATGTCCGGTACGTTCCTTGGCTCGGTCAATTCGGTGATACGGGGATTGGCGAGCAGGCCGATTGCGGCCACTCGTTCATACGCTGGTTCAAGGCGCGACATGACGAAGGCGAAGAATCTGGCTACTGGACGTACGCCTTCGCTTGCTCTGATGCAATATATGCAGAACAGGAAAATTGCGCGTGAGCTTCAGCATGGTGAAAATGTGAATACGATTAAGAACCGTGGCGCAGCCTACAGGGCATCACTTAATTATAAGGGCGATGGTTCGGCCACGAAGAAGGGTGCGCGAGCCTATCAGATGCAGGCTGAGAATATGCAGTATTCTGAGATTATCAATAGAGATAAACATAATATGGACAAAGGTCTTGGACAGTTGGCTGCTCAGCCTAAGAGTGCGAGATTGCGAGCAAGGTTGGCAGAACTTGATACGCTTAATGTGAATTCGTCTGATCGTTTGAAGGCTGAAATGGCTCGTGGCGCAAGTATTGAGTATGGCAATGCTCGTGATTATCTGAAGAGGATGAATAATGCGATTAATGCACATATGGATGATACGTATGGTTATGAAGTTGATAAGAACGGAAACAAGAAACCAAGAAGCGATTACAAATTCCATTTTGCTGATAATAAAGCTGTCGCTGAGGCTCGTGCAAGATACTCGGCAATCAATAAGATTATGGAAGGTGATGTGCTTGATACCCAATATGTGGCTGCAACTGCTGCGCACGCCTATGATACGCAGAAGAAGATTCGTGATACGAACTTCGGAAAACACTTTGAATATACTCCTCCAACTAAGGATGTGGTTTATAGGTTGAGTGAATTTACGCAAGGTGGTAGGGCGAATGAGAATATTGATTCGATCATTTCTGGTCTTAGAGTTTTGAACCAGCGTGGCGATACTGATCTTGTGAAGGATGCGATGAAGGATGTTCTTCGCGAGGGCGTGGACCTTGGTACTCATGCAAGTCAATCGTTAGCGAGCTTCTTGATGTTCGAGGTGAAAGACAATGACCCGTTCCTTCGTCGGTTTGGCAAATATATTAACCTTGAAACGGCGAGAGCTTACAATAAGAATGAACGACAGGAAATGAAAATTACTTACGATGAATTCTTCAAGGGCTATCATATTGAGCCGGATGGATCGATTATGTATGCTAAGAGGCCTGGTACGGTATTGATGGAAGGTACGTCGTTTGACAATATGGAAAGGACGGCCTTGAATAGCTTCGATGAGGAATTGGTGAAGATGTATTCGGATAAAAAAGGTAAACTGGATGTCGACAAGTATATTGAAAAGAGGGAAGAATTCCAGAAGGCAATTGGCCCGGCGTTTATTTCCGCGAGCTTGAAGTATCTATCGGGAAGCGAGCAGCTGAAGTCTGCTGTGAGTTTCTTGACTGGTTATTCGTATGCTCAAGTTAAGGATGAAAACGATAATGTTGTCTTGGATGGTAGTGGTAATCCTCTGTATGCATGGTCTGCTCGATGGGAAAAAGGTGGTGATATGACTGATAATCCGGAAGTTGCACGAAAGTATTTTGAAGGGAAGACTGAAACATACTTCCAGGATCAGACACCAGGCCAGATTCTCAGTTTACGTTCTGACTATCGTGATCCGGTGATGGAACACTTGGTGAATGCCTTCCTTGGAAAGGAAGATGTCGACGAAAAGACGAAGGCCAAGCAGGCTGAGTACTCGAAAGAATTTGCTGATATCCAGACGCGCTATAGAGACCTAGATCCTAAAGAAGCGAAGGAGAAGCGTGACAATGATATCAAGAATCTTAAGATGAAGATTGCAGGTGAGGAGTTTAGAGGTTTGCTGGATAGCAAGGGTAAGCTTGAACAGATTTACCGCACACGTAGAAGTGGTGCCGCTAACAACGCTAAGGACTGGGTTCGTCAATGGCTCAACTTGGATGATGACGATGAGGTTATGGCGTTCCTTAATCACCGTAAGGCTGAGCATGAGAAAAAGAGGAAGGAAGCCATGGGGAGGCTTGCCGAGGAAGGTGGCGACGTTCCAGAACTTAAGAACGTTATATATGATGAGAGCTTTAGAAATGGGTTTGTTGGTGAGCTTGAAAGAATTATTGACGATGAACCGAACTCTGATGATGATGAGTTCTATGAGTCTTCGATGGAAAAGTTGAAGAAGAGTTTTGGTGATTATCATCTGATTTGCGAGTTATACAAGCAATTCCATGACACCAATAGTTATGCTGATAAGTATGACATGCTCGAATACCTAACAGCTATTATTAGTGATGAGAATAATTATTCTTAGATTCCGTCCCTGTTTTCTGTGAGTTTGGAGTTTATAAAATAAACTTTTTATGCTATTATATATAGTATATGGCGAACTATAAGGTCCCGCAGGATGTTGAGGCGGACGATAAATTAATCGGACCGTTTAGCTTTCGGCAGTTTATATATCTTCTGATTGTTGCTGGCCTGATCGCGATTGGAGTTGGGTTGTTCAATGTTTTCCCGATATTAGTGATTATTCCGCTGCCGTTTGCATTGTTTTTTGCGGCTTTGGCGCTACCTTTGAAGAAGGATCAGCCGATGGAGACGTATCTCGCGGCTCTGGTGTCGTTTTATACGAAGCCGAGGAATAGGTATTGGGAGCCTGGACAGCGTGATACTTCGGTTGAAATAACTGCTCCGAAGGTTGTTGAAGAGAGTCGTACGCGCGATCTGACTGGAGAGGAGGCGACACACCGTCTATCCTTCTTGGCTGATATTGTTGATAGCGAGGGGTATGCGATTAAGGGGATGGGGAATAGTATTATGCGTGAGGACCTCGCGGCCGAGGCGGCTGAGGCGAAGGATATGTTCGAGACGACGCATTTTGATAATTTGGCATCGACGATTGCGCAGGATGAAGGGATGCGTCATGCGGAAGTGGTTGAGGAGATGCGTGAGGCGATTCAGAGGAAGGAGAATTTCGATCAGGCTGCGTTGTCGAATCATGCTGAGGATCGTGCTGAGGAGAAATCTCCTGTGAAGAGTAAGGAGGAGCTTCTTAGTTCAGATGCAATTGTTCAGCCTGGAGCGCCTATTGGGGAAGAAGCGATTGAGGGCTCGAATGTTGCTAATAAGAGCAGGATTAACGAATCGTCTAAGGCTGATTCGGGGCCCAGTGATGTGGAAGCTGGTGTGGTGGAATCTGCGAAAAATGAAGAGCAAAATCAGCCAAAACCTAGTATAATAGAATTGGCAAATAATACTGATTTTTCCATTGCGACAATTGCAAAAGAGGCCGAGCGTATTAAAAATAAAGAAAAGGGCGAAGTTTTTGTATCGTTACACTAGATTATGAATCCACAAAATTACCAGAATAATATGAACATGCAGCAGGCGCCTGGGCAGATGGGCCCACAGATGGTGCTTCCTGGGCAGAACCCTCAGATGATGCAAGGGCAGCCCGGAATGGCTCCGATGCAACCTGGGATGGCTCAGCCTGGGATGGCTCAGCCTGGGATGGTTCAGCAGATGCAGCCGATGGGGCAGCCGATGGCCCAGCCTGGGCAGATGGGGCAGATGCCTGGGCAGGCTGGTCCGCAGGTGATTATGCCTAATCAGCAGTCACAGGTCGATATGAGTATGGCTAATCTTGGGGCGGCGGCTGTTGCTGCTAAGAATGCTTCACCTGTTTCGCCGAATAAGGAATCGCCTACTTCGACGCAATCCACATTGCTTATTTCTGAGCTTAGGGATAATGTTGTAATTATGAAGGACGGGTCGTTTCGTGCGGTTGTGGCTTGCAAATCGATTAACTTTGACCTGATGTCTGAAGTTGAACGAGAGGGTGTTGAGTATTCGTATCAGAATTTCTTGAATTCTCTGAAGTTTACTACTCAGATATTGATTCGTTCACAGCGTGTGGATATTGGGCCGTATATTGAGAGGCTGAATGAAATTCGTCGCAAGAATGATAACATGCTTCTTGGCGTATTGATGGATGATTATATTAACTTCATTGACGTGCTTTCGCAGGAGGCGAATATTATGGATAAGTCGTTCTTTATCGTTATTCCTTATTATACTTCACCGGATCTTGAGAAGGCACAGGAGCAATCCAGGAATTTCTTTAAGTCTTTCTCTAAGGGGAAGACTCAGGGACCGGTGAGAATTGACCGACCTACTTACGAGAAGGCGATGACTGAGATTAATAACCGTGTGGATACCGTGATGTCTGGGCTTTTCCAGATTGGGGTTCATTCGGCGAGGTTGAAGACGCGTGAGCTTGCGGAGCTTTACTATAACTTTAATAATCCTGATACGGCAGTGAGAGAGCCACTGGTTGATTTCTCGAAGGTTGCAACTATGTACGTACGGAAAGGAGATAATAATACAAATGGCTAGGAAGAATAAGCAGCTTACCCCAGTTGATATTGCTGCTCAGCAAGAGGCTTTGGAAGCGCAGCAAATTCAGGAAGCGTTCGAGCAGGGTACTAATACTCTGCGTGATCTGATCAGCCCTAGCGCGATTGAGATTCATTCGGATTATTTTAGGCTTGGTAATAAATATGGGCGAACACTCTATGTGTACGGTTATCCTAGGTCACTCTATACTGGTTGGCTGTCGCCTATTATTAACATTGATGAAGTTATTGATGTATCGATGTATATTTATCCTGTGGAATCTGCGGTGGTGATGAAGAACTTGCGCACGAAAGCTACTCAGCTCGAGGCATCGATGAACCTTAATCTTGAGAAAGGGAAGGTGCGTGACCCGGAGCTTGAGGCGGCGCTTGCTGATACAGAAGAGCTTCGTGATCAGTTGCAACTTGGGGCGGAAAGATTCTTCCGTTTCGGACTGTATGTGACTTTATGGGCGGATTCTTTGGATGAGCTTAAGTTTGTACAGCAGAAGATCGAAACTATTTTCGGTCAGCAGATGGTTTTCTCGAAAGTTGCGAATGCTCAGCAAGAGCAGGGACTTAATTCGGCGATGCCACAGTGTACGGACCATTTGCAGATTCGTCGAAATATGAATACTGGCGCTATTTCAACTTCATTCCCGTTCACATCTGCAGACCTTACTCAGGATAAGGGTATATTATATGGTGTGAATATGCATAATAATGGCTTGGTGATTTTCGATAGGTTTAGCCTTGAGAACGCTAATATGGTAGTGTTCGCTAAGTCTGGTGCTGGTAAGTCGTTTACGGTGAAACTTGAGGCGATTCGTTCAATGATGGTGGGGGCCGAGATTATCATTATCGATCCAGAAAACGAGTATCAGAAGCTGTCTGATGCAGTGGGTGGTTCGTATGTGAGGTTATCACTGAGTTCGGACGTGAGGATTAATCCGTTTGATTTGCCGAAGGTTGTTGACTCGGAAGATGCTGGCGATGCGCTTCGGGCGAATCTCGTCACGCTTCACGGGTTGTTTAGGTTGATGCTTGGCGGTAATCAGTCGACTGCATCGGGACAGGTGGTTCCGGCGCTTACGGCTAATGAAGAGGCTGACCTTGATCAGGCCCTCATTGATACATATGCTAGGGCCGGTATTACATCTGATCCTTTGACGCACCAGTCTACTCCGCCGACGATTATGAACCTCTATGATACTTTGTTGCATATGGAAGGAAGCGGTCCGCAGTTGGCTCAGAGACTTCGTAAATATACTACTGGTACATTCGCTGGGATTTTCTCGCAGCAGTCAAATGTTGATATTAATAATCAGATGGTTGTGTTCAATATCCGCGATCTTGAGGATGAACTTCGTCCGGTTGCGATGTATATTGTGCTGTCGCATATCTGGAACATTGTGAGAGCGCAACAAAAGAAGCGTCTTCTGATTGTGGATGAGGCTTGGCAGTTGATGCAATATGAGGATTCGGCGAATTTCTTATTCTCACTTGCGAAGCGTGCTAGGAAGTATTACCTCGGGCTTACGACGATTACACAAGATGTGGAAGACTTCATGGGGACACCGATGGGGAGGGCGATCGTGAACAACTCTTCGATGCAGCTTCTACTTAAACAGTCCTCGTCGGCGGTTGATGTGCTTTCGGATGTGTTTAAACTGACTGAGGAAGAGAAAAGGAGGCTCTCAAACTTTCCGGTTGGACAGGGATTGTTCTTTGCCGGTCAGAACCACGTGCATATCCAGGTGATTGCGTCAGAGACAGAGGAAAGCTTGATCACGACTAACCCTGCGAGTGCGGCACCACTTCAAGCACAGCAACAATAATTAGCACTCTTGCATTTGGAGTGCTAATGATATATAATATGGAGTATTATGGCAGCGAAACGTGATTATTATGAGATTTTAGGCGTTGGCAAGAATGCCTCTGATGATGAGATTAAGAAGGCTTACCGTAAACTTGCGGTAAAGTATCATCCTGATAAGAATCCTGGTGATAAGGAAGCCGAAGCGAAGTTCAAAGAGATTAATGAGGCTCATGACGTGCTTTCTGATAAGCAGAAGAGGGCGCGTTATGATCAATTTGGTCATGCTGGTGTTGGGGGAGCTGGTGGATTCGGCGGGACTGGTGGATTTAATGGCAATCCGTTTGCCAATGGTGGATTTAACTATAATGGTCAGACGTTTAATTTTGATTTTGGTGGTGGGGGGCTTGATGATATTCTTGGGAGTATTTTCGGATTTGGCGGTGGCGCTTCGAGGAGGCCACGTCGAGGGGCTGACTATCAGGCTGCGGTGACTTTGACTTTCGAAGAGGCGATTTTCGGGACCAATAAGACTATTGAGGCGAGCAACGGCGAGAAGATTAAGGTTAAGATTCCGGCTGGAATTGATGACGGGATGTCGATTAGGCTGCGGGGGAAAGGCGGTCCGGCACCAGAAGGCGGCTCTGAAGCTGGGGATCTATATGTTCGAATTAAGGTTAAGCCTCATAAACATTTGACGCGTGAAGGCGCGATCATCTTGTCAGAAGAGCACATTAGTATGGTTGATGCGGCTCTGGGTTGCGAGATTGAAGTTGAGACTGTCGATGGTAAGATTACGATGAAAGTTCCAGCTGGTACACAGTCGGGAACACCGTTTAAATTATCTGGACACGGTGTGCCATTCAGAAGTGATGGTGATAGGGGGCCGCATATTGTGACTATCGTGGTTGAAACTCCGAAGAATTTGTCTCGAAAGCAGAAAGAATTACTCGAGGAATTCAGGAAGACGAAGAAGCGAGGATTTTGGGGATAAAAAATCGGCCTTCAATAGGCCGATTTTTGGCGCTTGATTAGTTTTTGTTGTCTAGCACGAGTTCGTCGATAACACCATTTTTAATGGTGATCTTGTACATATCTTCGGTTATCCACATGTCGTTTTCTGCATATGTGTAGACGTCATTTGCGGCATCTGTTCCTTCGTTGTGGTGGATGACATTGTTGGTAGTCCCGAGGATACTAAACAGCTGTTCTTCGGTCATTTCCATTCCGGCGGTGAGGTTGCCTGGGAAGATGACTTTCGTGTCGCCTTTTTCGACATGGTAATTTGTCTGAGTGACTCTTACGACGTCGCATTCATCTAGTCTTAAGCTTCCTTCACTATTATTAGTTACTTCGATATGGAGGTTTACTTTATCATCTTTGTATAGATTTACGAGCGAGACATAGTTCGGGCTGATGGTGTTGGCGCCGGCAGATTCTTTCATGGTTAAGCCGCTTATTCTGGATAGTTCTGAGAATTTGAGAGGAAGGGTCATGGTCTCGCCGTTAATTGAGAAGGAATAGCTTGTCCAGTCTGAGCTGACGTTCGCATCTGTTGGAGTGTTATCTGATTCGATGTCGCTGGGCTCTTCTTCGATTGGGTCTGAGTAGGTTGGTGATACGGTCGGATTATCATTAACGACTTTGTTCTGACCGCTGAGTTGACCGCTAGTTAGCATCATAGTTACGATTGCGAGAGCGATAATGATGATTAATCCTATTATTGCAACGACGATTGTTCTTTTGTTGTTAGGTTTTGTTGACGGTGTAGCTAATCCTGATGGAGCTTGACCAGGGAAGTTTGGGTCGATGGCCGGTTCCGCTGGAATGACCGGGGAAGATACTGGATCTGGGGTTGGAGTTTCTGGGATTTTTGGCGTCGGGGTTTCTAAAGCTGATGCTCTTGGTTCCAGTGGGGTTTCTGAAGCTGATATTCCTGGCTCCAGTGGGGTTTCTGGTTCCGGTGTTGGTGTTGGTTCTGGCGTTACGCTTGGCGCTTTGTTCGGCGCGGCGTCTGGCATAGTGTTAAGATCGTTATCCATGAAAGCCTTTCTATTAACCTTATGCTTATATTTTATTATAGACAACCGGAAAATAAAAGTCTTGAACTAATTAGGCTTTAATTCTTGCTTCAACACAACCAGTGGAAACGTTTCTGACGATTAGATCAACTCCGTTTGACGCGCGTTCGATTCGGTGTGTGACCCAACCAGAAGAATTTCGTACAACAAGGGAATTAGAAACAAGGCTCCCTTCAATGTAAGAGCTTTCACCGCCCGGCGCGTGATAAATGACGCCGTTTCTCAGTAGCATCTCTTCTAAATAACCCATTTGTAACTTTTCTCACTTTTAGTTTATGACTCAATGGAACAAAATGCAAGCATTAGTATGATGGAATGTAGACTTTGGCGGCGAGAATTGGGATTATGTGGTATAATTATGATTGGAATATTATAATTTGATGTTATTTGTTAACCCGCTGGTATAGCGCAAAATATCAGCAAAAACAATTAGAAAGGTAATATGGAAATAGTGATTCCAATCATTGCCGCTGTGGCGGGACTGGCCGTTGGGGCGGGAGGAATTTTTGCATATAATAAACACAATGAAAACGGTGGGAAAGATAAGGCTGATGATCTAGTACGTAAGGCGAAGCGAGAAGCTTCGGATATTGTCTTGTCTGCGAAGAAGGAAGCTTCGAAAATTACCGAGAAGAACCAGGCCGAGGAGAACGAGCGTCGTCGTGAGTGGAAACGCACGGAGAATCGTTTGAGTGAGCGTGAGGCTACGCTTGATTCTAAGCTTGATCAGCTTGAGAAGAAGACTGAGAAATTAGGGAAGGAAGAGAGAGAGCTGGAAGATCTCAAGAAGGAAGTGAGAGATATACGTGCGAAGCAACATGAGAAGCTCGAGAAGATTGCGGGGCTTTCGAAGGCTGATGCGCGTGAAAAGTTGATGAAGATGACTGAAAATGATATTAAGCAAGATCTGGTATCTCTTATTAATAAGGAACAGAAGGAAATCAAGCACGAGATTGACGAGACGGCGCAGGCTGCACTTCTTACGGCGATGGAGAGAATGTCATCGGAGGTTACGGCAGATAGGACTGTGACTGCACTAAGGCTTCCGGATGACGATATGAAAGGAAGGATTATTGGGAAGGAAGGGCGCAATATTCAGGCTTTGCAGCGTGCGACTGGTGTTGATATCATGGTTGATGATACGCCAGGAATGATTGTGCTGTCTTCGTTTGATCCAATTCGTCGTCAGGTGGCGAGATATGCTCTGGAACGTTTAATGAAAGATGGACGAATTAACCCTGCTTCGATTGAGGAATCTGTTGCGAAAGCTGAACGTGAAATTGAGAAAGAAGTTGTGCGAGCTGGTGAAGATGCCGCGCGAGAAGTTGGAGTGGTGGGGATTCCGCGCGAGATTTTGCATTTGCTTGGTGAGTTGAAGTTTAGAACTTCTTATGGCCAGAACGTGTTGCTTCATTCGATTGAAATGGCTCACATGGCTGGAATGATTGCGGAAGAAGTCGGCGCTGATAAAAGAATTGCAAAGACTGCAACGCTTCTACACGATATTGGTAAGGCTGTGACACATAAGATTGAGGGGAAGCATGCAGAGATTGGCGCGGAACTTGCTAAGAAGTATGGGATGCCGGATCCAGTAGTCCATGCGATGGCTGCCCATCATGATGATATCGAACCGACGACACCGGAAGCAGTGATCGTGAAGATTGTTGATTCGATTTCGGCAGCGCGTCCTGGTGCTAGAAATATTTCAGCGGAAAATTTTGCTGAGAGGATGAAGGACCTTGAAAATATTGCAACTTCGTTTAACGGTATTGATAAGGCTTATGCGATTTCGGCTGGACGTGAGATTCGTGTGATTGTTGAGCCAAAGTCTATTGACGATTTGTCTGCATTAAAGCTTGCTCGCGACATTGCTAATAAAATCGAGGCGACTATGTCGTATCCTGGCGTGATTAAGGTGAATGTAATTCGCGAAACACGTGCAGTCGAATACGCGAAATAGCTAAATCTTAATTAGCTAAGCCTAGCCTCTTGGTTTTCAATCAGGGGGCTAGATTTATTTGTCGCTTGAGAATATAGAATTTTCTTGAAAAAGGCGTTTTGGACTTTATTTTTATTAAAAATCGTGGTATAATAGTTGGTACAAAACACGTTTTGGTCCGGTAGCTCAGCTGGTTAGAGCACGAGCCTCTTAAGCTTGGTGTCGTGGGTTCGAGTCCCACCCGGATCACCACTAAAAAATAAGACTTTCAGGTCTTTATTTTTTATTTGTAAACTGTGGTGTGGCAAGAAACCACGCTCGTGGGTTCGAATGGAGCGAGTTACACTTAAAGCATCTTCAGGCGGATGCCAACAACTCCATACTCTGCTTGTTTTTCCGTAGTATAGAACTCACTAAGTACATCTAGTAATTCATCTTTTGTCATTGAAGCATCGGCTAGAATAGAAATATCGAAATCTTCAAACAGGTCTCTAAAGGAATTGTAGCGGAGAAGGCCGATAACTTCAGCTTTTAATTTGTCGTTTTCAGACTTAGAGAATTCAATAATATCTCCAAGCTCTATCTGACTTCGTTTTTCATCATAAAGGCGAAGCTCGATACGTTTTGTTCCGTCTTTCATAAAATCAAAATACTTTGGTTGCAAATTCATTTCATGTTTTTTCATGTTTTATATTATACCCTGAAATCTCTTTCATTGACACTATATTATGATTATTTTATAAGTTGTTTACATTATCTTGATCTAGGGCTACATTTACTTCAGTATCTTTTAAAAGTTCGAATGGAGCGAAGCGACATCCCTATCTCTTTGCCTACAAAAGTATACCTCAGAATGTGCAAGGTTGAGCCTGGCCGTGTATTCAGAGTGTTCTAGACACCAGTCCACAACCGTATAAAGCCGAATAAGTATTTCTGGTCGCCGCTCACTATTTTTATGCGGCGGCTTTCCAGGCCATAAGTCGGTCGAATTCTTCGATGTGGTTTTTAAGGAATTCGCCGGCTTCGCAGGCTCTGTAGATTTCGTCTTTTGTCATCCAAAGGACCTCATCGACTTCGTTATCCTGGAGTTTTAGTTTTGATAGGTCGTCGATGTCTAATCTCGCGTAGTAGTCGTCGAAGAAGACCTGCGCAGAGTCCTCACGGCCGGAATAGTATAATTGTATATTCGATGGTGGGATGTCTAGACCGATCTCCTCGCTAACTTCTTCGATTATCCCTTCGATGCTGGTATCGCCTGATTTGACGTGGCCGCCGGTTGTGGCGAGTTTGCCGTCTTTGAATTTACGGCTGCGGCGTTGGATGAGGAATTCGCCGTTGCTATTCTCGATGAAGATTAGAACTACTATGATATAGAATCCTTCTGGAGTTTTTTCACCTTTCTTGATTGTCTTGTTGGTTAGGTCGCGGTTCTTGTCGTAGAGATCTCGTTGCTCCATTTTCTCTCCCTATTTCACTAAACAGCGGACGGCGAAGGCATCCCATTTATTCCATGAACCGGCTGGTGTTGGATTACCGCCCTGCGTAAGACCGAAGCGGTAGGCTTTATCTGTTCCAGCTGAAGTTGCGGTCCAGTAGCGGGCGAATGTGGATCTGCCGCCTGCGGTGTTATAGTTGTAGTCTCCTGAGTAGATGAGATTGACGGGGAATTTGACTAGACCGGCGTCAGAGGAGGTGGAACCGTTGTTCACTGCTCTGTTTAGTGTGTTAATATCGCTGGATGATGAGCTTCCGCCAGTTGGGAGGCGCCAGTTTGCAGGGCAGATATCGCCAGAGACGACGCCATTGCTAGAGATACCGCTATTCGTGGTAAAGCTGTAGGTGCCATTGCCGGCTGTGGCGGAATACCAGTTATACATTATTCCGTAGCTATACCATGAGTTGTAGTTATTGTTGCCGTCGTAGCGTTCAACTAGATTGCGATTGATGGCATTGGCGTTGTATTTAATAGAGTCGTCGCAGGCGGAATTATCTGTCTTACAGAGTGTATTATTCGAACTGGTGTTTGGATTGACAGCTTCAGTAATAAAGTCACTGGTTGGTGAGTTGGTGTTAGTAGCCGTAAAGGCTATGCCTGCGGGATCCAGGCGTAGGTTTTCAATCATCCAGCAATTATTGTCAGCAAGTTTTGCGACAGTGTACAGATTATTGTCGCGCGTGTCTTTTAGGGAGATGACTTCGTTCGAATTAAGGGCGCTACAAGCGGTTGCATCAAAGGTCTGCATTGTATACGTGGTGTTTTCTGGGATCCAGACAGCATAGAATTTTAGTTCACCTGTGTTGGGGTCGATGTTCGTGTTAAGGAAAGAGTTTGTTATATTGATTGTTTCGTTTGGACCGTAGATTGTAACACTTGTACCATTGGCTAGTTTCGTGGCGGCATTAGGATCTAGGCTCCAACCGCCAAAACTGTATCCTGTCCTTGAATAGTTTGGAGCGACTAAGGTCTTCGTTCCGGTAGTGAGTTTTGGAATAGTGACGCTTGACATTGAACCAGCGTCAGCTCCATTCCCGTCGTACACTAGGCTGTAATCTGTATCCCAAATTGCATAGAGAGTGAGTGTTTCGCCTTCTTCGATTCCCATGGCGTAGGCTGCTCCTGCTACCATTCCGCCTTCTTTGATTACTACGCCCTTACCATCTGGTGATGAGTTCCAAGTGACGAAGACGGAGCCTGGCTTCGTGAAGGTGTTGTAATCGGCTAGTGCTTCGCCGAGGAGTACGTCCACATTGTCTGGCATAGTGCCAAGGCCTCCATTTGAATCGTAGTGGATGTTGCCATTGACCTTATATCCGTCATTGACTAGACAGCGGAGAGGTTGCCCACGGTGTTTCGGTGAGGTGTTGGAGTTGATGGATATGCCTTCTGCCCTTAGCCACATATTGATGGTTCGTTCGCCGCTTTGGGTATTAAGAGTGGTGAAACTTCCGGAGTTCCCACGATTGTATGGGCCACTTGCTTTCTGCTCCCCAGAATAGATGAAGTTTAATGGGTAGGTCCGCCAGCGATTGGACGCGGTAGTGCCTATACTGCCGGTGTTCTGGTTCTTGCCGGTTCCACCGTAGGATCTGTCTAGAATTGAATAGTCACCAACATCGCCTGCGCTAGCTGGAAGCCTCCAGTTGGCCGGGCAGAGATCTCCGTCTGAAGAAGCGCCTGGGATGGATTGTTCTAGGGTTCCTTTGCCGGCGGTTGCGGTGTACCAGTTATAATAGACTCCGTAGGAGAACCAAGAGGTCGCAGTATCATTAGTATTATATGATGGTGTTAGGCTTCGATTAATATTGTTGGTACTGTAGACGACCTTATTTACACAGGCTGTGGTGTTGGATTCGCAGAAGGAATTGGTTGGGGCTGGGTGATTATTGTTGATTTCTTGCATGAAATCCGCGGACGGTCTATTCGTGTTGTCGGCGGTGATTTCGACATCTTCGTCTGATAGGTCTAGTCTTAGGTTCTCCATCATCCAGCATTGGCCGTCTGGGTGCTTAGCAACCGCATAAGTTTCGCCGTCGCGAGTGTCAGTCAAGGCAGTTACGTCGCCAATGTTCATATCGTCGCAGCCTTCCCAGCCTTGGAAGGTTCCAGTTGAAGCGATCCATTTAGCGTAGAGTTGCAAGCCTTCAGACGAGAGGTCTCCGGTTGTGATCGTTGCGCTTGGGCCATAGGTAGTCCCTGAGCCGTCGATTTCTGTATTCCACCCGGCGAATCCATACCCTCGGCGGGAGAAGTTTGGTGGGGTGAGCATCACGCTTGAATTGGATGATGCGGTCTGGTCTTCCATCTGGCCTGTACCGTCATCATTGTTCCCGTAATAGCAGATTTTGCCTGGAGAACAAGGAGAAAGATTCGCTACAACTTGAAGGAGGATGGTCCCGTCGTAGTCACCGCTAGGATCCTCTGATGAGACAAGAATTCCGAAAGTTAGGTCGTGCTGATTGGTGCCGGCGCTGCTAGTCTTGAAGATCTGCTTCGATGTGTTGACGGCTGGAATTGCGAAGTAGTTTGCCCCATCATCGGTACTGAACCCGTAGCCGTGACCGGTTGAGCCGGCTGGTAGGCTTGATGAGCCTTGAGGTATGGTGAAGGTTGGGATGGCGTAGCTTGGGTCGGTCTCGAGATGGAGGGAATTGCTTGAGCCAGCTGGTGACAAGGTGACGGTGTAGCCGGCCGTACTTGAGGTTGAGGCTGTGATCGTCTGTGAT
Organism: Candidatus Nanosyncoccus sp.; assembly: GCA_045636645.1. Classification (GTDB taxonomy): domain Bacteria; phylum Patescibacteriota; class Saccharimonadia; order Saccharimonadales; family Saccharimonadaceae; genus Nanosyncoccus. The sequence goes on along the minus strand of JAZTXX010000019.1, from coordinate 2,922 downwards.
TCCGAGGCAAAAATTCCTGGGTATGCAGTGAGGCTGACGGTGTCGGACGGAACGGTTATTGACAGGCTGTCTTCAGCAAAAACTGCCTGGTTCGAAAAAACTAGGCTAAGGAGTACGAGCAGATTGAAAACTATTATCAACTTTCCCACGCTCCTCATCGGAGCGAACTCCACACTCGCATGCTTATTATTATAGCACAATCGTTATAAAATGTTTATAGTTTTTTGTGGTTTTTTGGCTGGTTTTCCACTGTTATTTGAAGAAAACTATGTTATTTTGAAGTGTAGTATAATGTAGGTATAAATGACTGGATAAATAGGAGACAAAATGGATAGTAATGTCAAAATAAGTATTGACGCGAGGAAGAATGCGATCCTGAATGCTTATGAGCTCTCAGAGAAATCGAAGAAGGAAGTTGAAGATTTGTTCACGAAAATTGAGGAGCTTGGTACAGAGTGCAAAGATGCGGGAGAATTTGAGAGTAAATTTGCTGCAAGTCCGCTTAATAAGGAATATATGGATCTCTTCACGAAGCTAGCGACAGCTGGAGCTGAAGTGGGAACGGTTGGGGGCGTTGCGAAACAGGCTGTAAAAAATGCCGCTGAGGGCGCCGCGAGAAGTACAATTGGGAGTGCCGTGCCGACGACTCGTGCCGCAGTACACCAGAAAGTTTTCGATGCGGCGCGAGATATTCCTGGAGTGGGGGAGGCTTTAGGGGTTAAGCAGCATGTGGATTTTCTCAAGCGGTTTAAAAAGAAAGACTAGGATACGCGGATTCCTAGATTGGTATTTTAGGTTATATCTTGAATTGTCACTAGATTAATGCTTTAGCTCGGATATGATATAATAAAAGATATGCAGAAAAAATCTGATTTTGTTTTGCGTCTGCTCCTCATTATAGGGGATGCGGTGGCTCTTATTATGTCTTTTGCGATGGCATATTTTATTCGAGTTCATGTGGATCCGAGACCATTCGTGTTCGAGGCGCAGATTGTGGATTTCGTGCTGACAACGGTTGTGGTGCTCCCGGTGATGTTGATTATTCTGGCGGCTCTAGGGTTATATCGTCGCTCAGTCTTCTTAGGAAGATCGCGGTTGCCGGAGCTTGGTAGATTGATTCTCGCAGCGATTCTTGCGGTGGCTTCACTGATTGTGTATGATTTCTTCAAGGGTGAGAACCTATTCCCGGTGAGGATTATGGCTGTTACTGCGATGGCCTTGTCGTTTGTTTTCTTGTTGCTTGAGCGTGTTATTGTGAGGTTGCTCGTGAGGGCGATTTTCAGGAATGATTATGCGACGAAGCGAGTTGTGATTATTGGGAATTCTAAGAATACTGAATATTTGGCGGATTATATCGCATCGCACCCTGAGTCGGGGCTGAGACTTGCTGGAATCGTGTCAGGGAAAAGATTTATCCCGAAGGATTTGAAAACTCACCAATATTCTTCTTTAAAGGATGCTCTACGTAAGGCGCGGGCGGATGTGATTTTTCAGACGGACGAGAAGTCGACAGAGTATGTGTATAAGCAGGCGGTTAATCGACACTTATTGTATTATTTCGTTCCTTCAGAGACGGCTTTGTCGTCGCATTTTGGGGAGTTGGAACTGATTGGGAATACTCCGGCTGTGTTGGTGATGACTACGCCTCTGACCGGTGGATATGCGGTATTCAAGAGATGTTTTGATTTTGTGTTCTCACTTGTTGCAATAGTTATTGCTTTAATTCCGATGGTGATAATTTGGCTTGTGTTGAAGTGCTTGGATTTTCGCCACTCAGCGTTCTATGCTGATGAGAGATTGACTCGGTATAATCGAAAGTTTAAGTGTTATAAGTTCAGGACTATGAGACCGGAATATTCCGGGATGACCGCAGAAGAGGCGTTTATCAAAATGGGGAAGCCGCAACTGATTCGGCGCTATCGTAAGGATGGAGATTACATGAAGAATGATCCGAGAATTACGAAAGTGGGGCATTTCTTAAGGAGGACTTCACTTGATGAATTGCCTCAATTGTTTAATATCCTGAAGGGCGATATTTCGCTGATTGGGCCGAGAGCGCTTCTGCCTGGGGAACTGAGGGATTACGGTGACCGCTCATTGATTCTGACGGTGAAATCGGGATTGACTGGGTTCGCGCAGGTGTCTGGACGCAGGGATATTCCGTTTGAGGAGAGAAGGGCTCTGGATATCTATTATGTGAAAAACTGGTCGTTGATGCTGGATCTTTCGATATTCTTTAAGACAATTGTGACAGTGTTTAAGGGAGAAGGTGCTAAATAATCGTATGAAGGTTGCGTTAGTTTGTGACTGGTTGACGAATGTTGGGGGAGCGGAGAAGGTGCTTCTTAAAATCCACAAAATGTATCCGAAGGCTCCGATTTACACTTCGAAATATGATCCGAAGGGGATTGATTGGTTCCAGAATGCGGATGTGAGAACTGGGTGGTTGCAGGTGTTTCCGACTCGGCTTCGGAGGGTCCTTGGGCCGTTTCGGCAGTGGTATTTTTCACGTTTGGATCTGTCGGAGTATGATTTGATTATTTCTGTAACAGGGGCGGAGGCGAAAGCTGTGAAGTCTGGGAGGTTTCTTCACGAGAAAAAGAAGAAGAAAAATGTGAAAAATCCTGAAGGGGTTCACGTATGCTTCTGTCATGTGCCGACACAGTATTATTGGCAGATGTACGATACCTATGTCGAGAATCCGGGGTTTGGGTTGCTTAATCCGATCGTGAGGGTCTTCTTTAAACTGTTCGTGAGGCCGCTTCGAAGGGCTGATTACAGGGCTGCACAGAGGCCTGATTGCTATATCACGATTTCACAGTATGCTGAGGAGGCGATTCGGGAGTATTACGGGCGTGAGGCACAGGTGATTCATCCACCGGTGGAGGTGGAGGATTTTCAATTGAAGAATTTGGCGAAGGG
>JAZTXX010000018.1:0-66919 GCA_045636645.1 Candidatus Nanosyncoccus sp. | reverse complement strand
AGTTCCGAACGCCGTAGCCCCTGCTCCACCGCCGCAGCCTATTCCGGTCTCTCCCCCACCCATTTCAACAGTTCAAAATACAATCAATAATAACCTAAACGGAGAAAACAAATGAGTAAAGTAATGGTAGTCGAAGACGATGCATCGCTTCGCGAAATCTACAGTATACGCATCACCGCCGAAGGCTACGAAGTGGTTTCGGCAGGCGACGGTGAAGAGGCCCTAGCTGTCGCTGTACGCGAGAAGCCAGACCTAATTCTGTCTGATGTCATGATGCCTAAAATTTCCGGTTTTGATATGCTTGATATTCTTCGTTCAACTCCAGAAACAGCAAACATCAAAGTTATTATGATGACCGCACTTTCCGCAGAGGATCAACGCCAGAGAGGCGAGCGCCTTGGTGCAGATAGATATCTCGTTAAATCACAGGTTGGTATCGAGGATGTCGTAGCAGCAATCCATGAAGTAATTGGTGACAGAGCTCCAGCCGCTCCAGCCGGCGCAGAAGCTCCAGCTACTCCGGGAGCTCCAACTACCACAGAAACTCCAGTAGCCCCAGCTGCGTCAGCAGAAACTCCAGTAGCCCCAGCTGCGCCTGAAGCGCCAGCAGCCCCTGTTGTACCAATGCCTGAAGCACCGGCAGCCGAGGTTCCCGCTACCGAAGCTCCAGCCCCAGTGGCGCCTGAAGCACCAGCAGCCCCAGCGCCGGAGATTACGGAAGCCCCTGCGACCGAAACCCCAGCAGTCGCGACTGAAGCAGTAGACCCAGCAATCGCAGCCGCATTCGCGGAAGCTCCAGCCCAGACAGAAGTAGCCGCACCGGCGGAAGCCCCTGTAGCTGACAATACAGCATCATTCTCCGGTTTAGCATCAGCTCCAGCAACACCAGCAGCGCCAGCCGACGCTGCCCCGCAGGAAAACGATGGCGGAGCTCCGGCTCAATAAATTCCTAGCCGAGAGACTTGGCGTATCTCGTCGCGAAGCAGACGAACTTATTTCTGCCGGCAAAATAACCATCGATGGGAAGAAGGCAATCCTCGGTGCTAGACTAGACAAATCCGATAAAATATGTTATAATAATAAGGTAATTCCGTTCGAAACGGAATATGTCTATCTTGCTTTCAATAAACCGGTCGGGTATGTCTGTTCGAGAAGGGCTCAGGGGAGCGCTCCAACCCTATATGAGCTCCTACCCGAGAAATACCATAAGCTTAAAACCGTCGGGCGCCTCGATAAGGACTCTTCTGGATTAATCCTTCTCACAAACGACGGGGATTTCGCCTTCCAGATGACTCACCCGAAGTTCCATAAAGAGAAGATCTATGAGGTCGAGCTGGATAAGGCCCTAGAACCAATCCACCAACAAATGATCTCGGATTTTGGCGTAGTGCTTGACGACGGTCCAAGCAAGTTCACTGTTATCAGAAACCAATCGAGTGGCGACCCAAAGAAATCGTTTACGGTGATTTTAACCGAGGGTCGCAATCGCCAGATCCGCCGAACCTTCCAAGCCCTTGGCTATAAAGTAGAAAAACTTCATCGCACCAAATTTGGAAAGTATGAGCTCTCAAGCCTGAAACCATCTAAGTATATAGAGTTTGAAATATAGATTCTATCTTTTATAAGTTCAAGATAGGGCCTATATTTTAAGGTCTACTTAATCCGATGTGTTATAATGGAACCATGAGCACTATTTTAGGACTTGATATTGGAACGGAATTCGTTAAAGCAGTTCTAGCTAGGCCAACTAAGAAAGGTGACCTGGAGATTCTGGGTGTCGGTAAGGCGAAGCAGACTGAGGGCAATATGTACAATGGTGCAATTGCGGATATTCCGGCAGTTGTTAGTGTCTGCGAGGAAGCATTAGTCCAGGTCGAGGAGAAGGCCCGCGAGCGCGCCGACCTTACGGTTGTCGGTGTTGCCGGTGAATTAATCAAGGGCTCAACCACTACGGTGCATTACAATCGTAAGAATCCGAATAAACCCATCACCGATAATGAGATGCAAGAGATCATCAAGAAAGTCCAGCAGAAATCCGGCGAAGTTGCGAAGAAGACTGTCGCCCTCGAAACCGGCAATGAGAATGTTGAAGTGAGACTTATTAATTCAGCGATAGTGTCCCTAACTATTGATGGATACAAGATTAGTAATCCTATCGGGTTTAAGGGTTCCGACGTCGTGATCCAATTCTACACAGCCTTCGCCCCACTAATTCATGTTGCAGCTATCGAGAAAGTCTGCGCGGAGCTCAATCTCGACCTTCTTACGGTAGCCGTGGAACCATTTGCAGTATGTCGAGCCTGCCTCGGTGATGATCTTGATTCGAGTTTTTCTGGCATTGTTATGGATATCGGCGGCGGTACGACCGATATCGCTGTCGTCGAAGATGGTGGAGTTGAAGGAACAAAAATGTTCTCTATTGGTGGACGAAGCTTCACTCATCAAGTCGCCGAGTCGCTCGGAGTAGATTTTGATACGGCCGAGCAATACAAGCTTGATTTTGATACCACTAAACTAGACGATCGTGTCAAGGCCAAAGTAGAATCAGCCCTTTCTCGCAACCTTAGCGTGTGGCTCACCGGAATCGAGGTCGCGTTGGAAGACTTCGATAATGTCGGAAGCCTTCCGCGGAACGTTTTGCTCTGTGGTGGTGGCGCTAGTCTTTCGCTCATCCAAGAGACCTTGGCGATTTCCGACTGGTACAAGGATCTACCATTTTCGCGCCGCCCAGTCATCCACCTAATCGATGTCGCAGAACTCCCAAATCTCAAGAACGATGCAGATTTCAACCTCGACCATTCTTATGCTACGGCTCTCGGTCTTCTCAGGGTCGGTATCGACACTCTGGCAGGCGCACCCGAAGAAAACAAAATCAAAGCCAAAATCGCCAAAATCCTTCAGAAATAATCACAATACAGATTGTTGTAAAATTTACAACATTATTCTATGACGGCCTTGATTCTTCTTACCCCAGCGGATGAGGACTCTTCTTTCTTAATCTTAAAATGACCAATTGCGCCAGTATGTTCAACGTGTGGGCCACCGCAAACTTCTCGCGAGATCGGAGCATCAAAATCACCAATTGTGTAGACCTTCAGCTTCTCGGGATATTTATCCCAGAACTGCCCGTGCGCCTTCAAAGTATCGCGCGCATAAGCCTTATCGTATTCATCGAATACTACCGGAAGATCAGCTTCGATCCATTCGTTAACTAGATTTTCGACTGCGGTTTTCTCCTCAGATGTAAGCTTATGGTCGCAGTTAAAATCAAATCTCACGCGGTCTGCAGTGATGTTCGACCCTCTCTGAGCAATATCCGGAGCGACGATTTTCTGAAGAGCTGCCAATAGTAGGTGGGTCGCTGTGTGATACTTAACGGTCTGCTCACCGTGGTCCTCGAGGCCACCCTTGAACATACCCTTAGATGCAGTCTGGGACCTCTCGCGCTGCTCGGACAAGGCCTGCTCGAATTCCTTAAGATAATCGGGAGATAAATCAATTCCTTCCCGATAGCATTCCTCGACCGAGAGCTCCATTGGAAACCCATAAGTGTCCTGAAGTTTAAAAAGGTCAAATCCACTTAAGACCTTAGTCTCTGACTGGTCGGACATCTTTCGAAGCTCCCTTAACCCACGGTTTAGAGTCTTTCTGAATGCATTCTCTTCTTTTAGCATCACATCAAGTGCTTCGCTGCGGTGTGTCAGGATCGCGTCAGGCAAATCTGTATAGTTTGAAGCCACGATCGGCACAATTTCGGCTAAGAAATTCGAGGAAATACCAAGGTCAAGTGCTCTTAGGATGGCCCGACGAAGTAGCCTCCTCATCGCGTAGCCCTGAGTCTTATTTGACGGCACTAGCCCTTGAGCGGCCAGCAGATATGCTCCGCGGATATGATCTGCGATTACGCGCATTTCGTGTGTATTGTTCTCGTAGGATTTCCCGGAAATCTCCTCCAGCTTATCAATAATCGGTTTCATCAAAGAAATCTTGAACACGTCAAACGAATCAATCGCAGCTGCCGCAATTCTCTCGAGTCCACCACCAAAGTCCACATTCTTCTTTTCGAGTTCTTCGAAGCTTCCATCCTCGAGCCTGCGATACTGCATGAAAACTTGGTTGCCGATTTCCATAAACCTAGCCCCATCCGAAGCTGGGTGAGCCTTACCGTATTTCTCTTCGTCCTGCTTATCCTCGCCGAAGTCATAGAACACCTCTGAATCTGGCCCACACGGATCACCGATCGGCGTCGAATCGCAACCACCGCCACGGCTCCACCAGTTTTCCTTATCATCGTAGAAGAAAATCCTCTCACCTGGCTTAATACCACGCTTGTCCCCATCGGATGCAGAGCCAATTTCGGCAACCTTCGCCTCAATTCCGGCTTCAGAGAAAACCTTCTGCCAGATTTCAGCCGCTTCGGTGTCACGCGGGATACCATACTTTTCATTACCAATGAAGCAAGTCACGTAAATCCGTGAAGGATCGAGGCCGACCTCATGGGTCAGAAACTCGAAAAATCCTCGAATCTGCTCTTCTTTAAAATAATCTCCGAGCGACCAGTTCCCGAGCATTTCAAATACGGTCGTGTGCCTCGGGTCACCAACATCTTCAATATCCTGCAACCTCATTGATGGTTGTGAATCTGTTAGCCTAGTCCCCTCAGAGTGTTCCTTACCAAGCAGATACGGCAGGAGCGGCTGCATCCCAGAACCAGTGAAAAGTGTCGTCGGGTCACCTTCAAGCACGAGCGGTGCTGGCTGGATAATCTTATGACCTCTTGAGGTTTGAAAATCTAAGAATTTTTGTCTAATAGTATTTGCGTCCATACAGATTATTATAGCAAAAATCACTTGCATTTTCAAAAATATTATGATAAAATAAGAATAAGCTTTATTAAATTTAATAAAAGGAGCCAAAATGGCACAAGCAAAGAAAAAAACTGCGACAAAAACTGCCAAAAAAACAACTGCGAGATCAACCCAGGCTCGCAAGAGGACTTGCACGAGGACTGCTAAGAGGACAGTCTCGAGTCGCGAGAAGATGCACATCTACTTCATCACCGGTATGAGCGTAGTAGCTGGAGTTCTTCTTCTCGCAAGCGCAACAATGATGATAATATAATCGGTAGTTTGCGAATAACACCCCTCGCGAAACGAGGGGTGTTTTCTATGCAATAATTCCTCCGCCGAGGCAGACCTCTCCGTCATAGATTACGGCGGATTGGCCAGATGCTGGTCGTCGAAGGCCTGATTCGAAACTCAGGATCTTCCCGTCGAACTTTGCCGGAACTAACGGGGCTCGGTGTCTTAGCCGAACCATAACACCTTGATTTATTTTATCAGAACGCAGGAAGACGTCTCGAAGCTCCAGTTGATCGGACCATAAGTTCTGGTCGTTCAGATTCTTGGAGACATATATGACATTCTTCTTAACATCTTTTTTCACGACGTAATACGGCATCCCGTCATTTATCACACCCTTCTCGCCGCTAAGATATAAACCATGTCTCTGACCGATTGTATAGAAAATCGCCCCCTCATGGTAGCCGAGGACTTTCTCGCTCTCGATTTCGCGGATTTCTCCAGGTTGAAAATCGATATATTCCTTCAGAAAATCCTTCATCCCGACCTCACCAACGAAGCAGACCCCCATAGACTCCTTCTTGTAGGCATTATGGAGCTCGTGTTTCTCGGCGAGTTTTTTCACATCGGGCTTCTTCATCTCTCCAATCGGGAAAAGAGTGTGTGACAAGGATTCCTCGGAAATACGATAGAGGAAATATGTCTGGTCCTTATTCTCATCAACCGCCCTTAGTAAACTCGAATCATGAACTCTAGCATAGTGTCCAGTCGCAATAAAATCAGCGCCAGCCTCCATAGCCTTCTCGTAGAAAAGTTTGAATTTTATCTCCTGGTTACACATCACGTCGGGGTTAGGTGTGTTGCCCTTACGAAATTCATCCAACATATACTCGACGACCTTTTCTCGGTACGCATCCTCAAAATCCCAGACCTGAAAATCAATCCCAAGCTTCACGGCGACACGTTTCGCATCAGCAAGATCTTCCGCCCAAGGACACTTCATCCCTGGCAGGTCTTGCGACCAATTCTTCATATAAATACCGACAACATTGAAGCCCTGTTCTTTCAAAAGAAGAGCTGAAACACTCGAATCAACGCCACCACTCATCCCGACATAAACAGTTTTCATACCCCATATTATACCACAAGTTATACAATAAATCATCAATAAATCAACCCTTGAAAATACAATGCATTAAGGTTATACTAAAAACATATTATGGTTCGCAATAAGAGCAATCCGCTGTTTAGGCGTAAAAATCTTTACGGAGGTCTAGGAGTACTAGTTTTATTTTCCCTGTTCTCATTTGTTTTACTATCAAATCAAGAAACTAAAGCAATTTCCTTCTCCTCAAACGCAGAAGTCGAATTCTCCTTTGATGAAGAATTAAGGATGACTATGTCATCATCAGGTTTAAGGATCGATAATCTAGTTCCAGGCACCTCTAGGGATAGTAACGAGATTACCGTCTCGGTCGATACTAATACGGTTTACGGATATAGTTTGTCAGCATCTGTCGGGCAAGCAACTGACTATAATAGTCGCGACCTCATGATAGACAATTCTTATACGAGATTCTACGGCATCGAGACTGACGAAAGTCTGGCAAGTCTAACCGCTGATAATACCTGGGGTTACGCATACCGACCAGCAGGCTCGAATACTACATGGTCAAACTATTCTGGTCTACCACTGTATTCTGACACCGAGAACGTTGCGAACATCATTAATACGAACCGGGCCGCAGATAGCAGATCGATCCAATTCAAGATTGCTGCTCGCGCATCAGGCGATCAGCCGGCCGGAGAATACAGGAATGTCATCAATTTTTATGCTGTCGCCAAGCTTGAACCACAGATCTCGCCTATTCCCTGTGAATCGCGACATATTTGCTATAATACCGGAGTATTGAACCGTGTTGAGGGTACAATGGTTGCAGGTGACGGCGAAGCGTTTCATCAGATTGATCCATATGCAACTTCAGCAACCCTAGTTGCTTCGAATTATTCCAGAGAAGGCTACGGTTTTGCCGGCTGGAACGATAAATACGATTATTCAGGTACCTACTATGGCCCTAATGAAGATATCACATTTACTGCCGATCAGTATGCTGACGAAGGCCTATCAGTGTATGCCGTCTGGGTTAAATCAGTTGGTAGCATGCAGGATGACTACGTCTCTGTCTGCAATAGCCTAACCCCAGCTCCAGTCACGGGTAGAGCAACCATGGCGAGTGTTTCCGCCCTCACAGACCTTCGTGATAATCAGACCTACGCCATCGCGAGACTTGCAGATGGACATTGCTGGATGATAGAAAATCTAAGACTAGAAGGCAAATACACAAGAAGCGCCACCCAGATCGGCCAAGCGCAGGGCTACGCTTCAAGCTCATCCACTGGCCACGGTGATTTTATCGGTCTGGCTGAGCCCGAGACGAACCTACGAGAGGATGCCCCGCTTCTTAACTCGCTGTACTATAGCGGCTCCGATCAGTCATATTTGTCCACTAGAGAGAGTATTGGTGAAGATAGCAGACCGACCTATCGCTTCCCGCGCTATAGTTCCGTTAATAGCCTACATAGAACTACGATGTTCCAAGAAAGCTCGAATTATCTTTCCGTCGCGGGTACTGATGTTTACGGCTATGGCAACTACTATACCTTCCCAGCGGCCGTTGCGAGTACCGAGAATAACGAGAATGATGGATACTCATTTACGACCACCTCAATTTGTCCTAATGGCTGGCGATTACCGACAAGTGGTAACCAGAATTCCTTACCAAACTCAGACTTTAATAGACTAACAAGGCTAGTCATGCATAATAATTCTCCAGATGTTGCACCAGATTCAGGTCTAGGCGAATACAGTGCCAGCTTACTTAATAATAATGGTGATTCTGGGCATAAAGCACTACGGAGGTTTCCTAATAATTTCATATTGGCAGGCAATAGACACAACCAATACAATAGTGCTAGAGGTAGCGAAGGAAGTTACTGGTCGTCAACGGTCAGGCATTACTTCGCATATTACCTCAATTTATATGGAGGCAGTCTCGCCCCATCCTACAGCTATATCAAGCCATATGGTTTCCCGGTTCGCTGTATGACCAACTAACCAGCCGACTAGCTGATCAACCGACAGGTTAGATAATCAGCTAGCTATGAATTCGCTCGTATTCTTTTCTCACGACTTCATTGATGATTCTTGCAGCCTCGTGAATCTGTCCCTCTGTGTTGGTTTCACCGAGGCTAATACGGAGTGAACCATTAATCTGCTCGTCGGATAAGCCAATAGACTTAAGGACGTGCGACTTTATACCCTTAGAAGCTGCACAAGCAGCGCCAGTCGCAACATACACACCCCTTTCCTCTAGGAGAAATATTAATCTCTCGGCGTCTAACTCCTTGAAGCATACTACGATAAAGCTATCAAGTGAATGCTTCTTATTAATAAGCTCATAATCTTTAAGTTCACTAAGAAATGATTTTTTCATAGAAGCGTATTTTTTTCTATTTCCATTCAAGTGCTTCTTGGCGCCTTCGATAGCTCGAGCGAAGCCGATCACGCCAGGAACATTCTCGGTTCCAGAACGGACTCCGTTTTCCTGTCCGCCACCCATTGTGAGAGGCTTCAACCTTGCATCGTGAGAGACATATAGAGCACCCACTCCTTTCGGGCCGTAGATTTTTCCGCTATTAAGAGTAAGGAGATCGACCCCAAGCCTAGCGACGCTGATGTCGAGAAGACCAAGAGCTTGTGAAGCATCAGAATGAAGAAGAAGCGGTGTCTTAACGCCCCTCTTCATACGGTCAATCTTAACCTCTCGGATGATTCCGGCGACTTCAGAGAGAGGCTGAATTACTCCAAGCTCATTGTTAACCAGCGCAACAGATATAAAAGTTGTCTGATCGGTTATCTTATTCTTGAGATCTTCAAGATCAATTAGGCCGTTTGGTAGGACCTTGATTGGCCTTCCATCAAGAGATTCAGCGACAGCCCTGACAGAGTCATGCTCGATTGAGAGATACAAGATCTCGTAGTCAGGAATTACGGATGCAGCCGTGAAGGCTAGGTTGTTCGCCTCGGTAGCACCGGCGGTAATCACGAGATCCGAGGATTTCGCTCCGACCGCATGGGCAATTGTGGCCTTAGCTGATTCGTAGTCGGCGGAGACTTTTTTCGCAGGAAGGTATGGAGAGGATGGGTTAAAAAACTCATCCTGAAAATATGGCATCATAGCGTCGAGAACTTCCTTATGAATAGGGGTTGCAGAAGCGTGATCAAGATATATCATAGATGAATTATACCATATTTGACAAAATATACAAGTATGTTATAATAGTATTAGTGTAATCGAGGATTACAAGAATCTTACGAAAGGAAGGTGAAATAATTGCCTAGAATTAAAGAAATCAGTCGAGATACTTACCATCCCGACTATTACGGGTACGTTTACTTCTCTGATGAAGAGAAAAAAGCCCTTCAGCCAGTTTTCGAGAAGGCGAAGGAGATGTACCTCTATGGCGTAGAGTTGACCAAGTGGCTGGACACAAACCTCCAATTGATGGACAAGGTTCAGTATTATTTATCAGACGGACTCTGTTTCGAGTGTACGGCTCTCAGCATGTTACTCTTGAAGGATTGCCCAACTGCAAAGATTATCCAAGGGGCAAGCTGGGTAAGAGGTGAGCGTCTGAGGCACGCCTGGGTAGAGTTCGAAATCGATGGGATGGAATTCGTTTCCGACTTGTCATGGACCATTCCCGGCATCTCGCCGAAGAGGACATATGTGATCGAATATCCGAAGCGGGAGGTTCACTGGGTCTGCGACTATGAGATGTTCTGGGGTTTAATCAGGTCCAGAGAACTCTACGAGTGCATGCAGAACCCGGAGTCGTCAAATGTATTCGATGAACTCTCATCATACGGGCTGTACTCTGAGAATGAGATCGGGAATTTCGGCTTCAATACGACGGTCAATCATTGGTTGTTGTCACCGTGCACTGATCGGCCGTTCGTCAGGAACCATCAAGTGATGGCGAAGGAAGTAATCGAGGATTTCCTCTCGGACAATCAGCTCAGAAGCCCGAAAGAAGAGACAGTTAGGGCCTTATGGCGAAAAGTAAACAAGATGATCATTATGTAACCTTCAAAATAGCCACCTAAGAGGTGGCTATTTTCATGAATTCTATTTTTCTGTTTTTTCGGTCTTAACGAAGCGGTATTCCTTATCATCCTTATCAGTAAGAACTAGGGTTGAATCATTGTCCTCAAACTTATATCCATAGTCCTTATCAAGGTCATACAACCACTCAACTTCTATCCTTAACTTATCTTCCTCGATCGCCCATTTAAAATCATAATCATTCTTGTGGCCATTTGTCGTAAGATTCCCCTTACCGACTTCTGTAAATTTCCAAACCACGGCGCCAGAGCAGTTCGCCTCGCCACCAGTGATACCTTCATCATTAGAAGCTTCACCTGTTTCAACACTGCTGGCAGCATCAGAACTACTTCCACAATTCGCATCTAGTATCCATTCCTTGGCTGAGGTTAGTTTCTCGGCATCAGAGAGTGCTGGGCCCTTCGAAAGATTCAATATCAGTACAACAATCCCTACAATGAGCACAATGACCCCAATCACTAGAATAGCTATAGAGGCTGGTTTCAGCTTGGATTTCTTTTCTGGTTTAAATGCATTAGCAAGCTCCCCCGAGATATCTTGATTCTTGTCTTTTCCCATACCTCTATTTTAGCAATAGAGTTTTGTTTTGACAAGCTTAAGATAAGATTTAGCGGCTTTACGGAAGTTATTCAGCTCATCGCCCTCGATTTTCCGGTAGCCGCTTTTTCCTGCTTTTTTGTAAACACCTGCTGGCCTAACCTCGTAGCGGATCGTCATTTCCTCCATTACTCCAGCCGCGTTCAGATAGCTCTCATGCCAGATCCAGACATTCTTCTTCGCCTCAAAAAACTCACGACGACGCCCTTCCGGAACCGGACCGAAAATCGTCCTACCGATTGCACTCTCAGCATTAACCAAATCGTCGTAGGTCAGCTTATTTGTGTAGTGTTTCTCGTCCTTCAGGATCCCGAAAGCATCAGTTAACAGTTTCTTAAGCGACATTCCTCAAGCTCCTCTGCTATTTGACTTAACTCCTGATAGACCGCATAAGTATCATCAGTTGGAACATCAAAATCATAGACTTCGCGCCTAGCGAAGGATGGGACTTTAAATTCCGAATAGTTTTCTTGCATTATTCGTGGTCTCCTTCTCTATAATTTTGAACTCTTCGCCTAGTTTTGTAGATAGCCAGGTGGCTATCTCGCGCACATAGGCCGGTTCATTAATTATACCACGAAATGGCACAGGAGTCAAGAATGGCGCATCTGTTTCAAGCAAAATCCTCTCAAGTGGTGGTGTTGGCAAAGTCGAATAAGTCGCGAGCCCGTTTACGCCCACATAAAACTCGGTCTCATTCAAGATTCGTTTCAAGATCTTCTTATTATCAGTGAAAGAATGCACAACCCCGCGAACCCCTGGAAAATTACCGACCACCGGGAAGAAATCCTCGAAAGCCTCTCTCACGTGGAAAGAAATTGGCAGGTCACTATCCCTAGCGAGTTGCAGCATCCCCTCAAACAGGCGAATCTGGGCCTTGCGGTCATAACCCTCGTAATGATAGTCAAGGCCGACCTCGCCAATCGCAACCAGATTATTAGTCTCTGGGATCTTATATTCATTATCACCAGAGGCTCCTTCTGGGTGCACCCCATAAGTCCAGTAAACGTCCTCATGCGAGCAGGCGAAGTCACTGGCTGCCAACGAATCCTCGTGAGACGTCCCGATACAGATGATTTTCGTGATTCCGGCCTCGTGGGCGCGACCAATCATTTCCTCCGCTTGTTCAGGGGTGAAGAATTTCCTGTCATGAAGATGGCAATGTGAATCAATTAGCATACAGAAATTATACCATAAAGACAGTATCTTAAGAGGGCGTTAGATTACTACTGGCGATTCTCGCGTTTTCGCTTAATCGGGTCAAGTTGGCGCTTGCGAAGACGTAGTGATTTCGGTGTGACTTCAAGCAATTCGTCGTCAAGCAAGAAATCCAAACACTGTTCAAGAGATAATTGAGTGTAAGGGGTTAGCTGGATTGCGCCATCCGAAGCGTGTGTACGCATATTAGTTAATTGTTTCTCGCGGCAGACATTGATATCTAGATCATCCTTCTTGTTTGAAAGCCCCACAATCATACCTTGATAAACTGGCACCTGCGGAGGGATATAGAGAGTCCCACGCGCCTGTGCGGCGTCGAGCGCATAGGCTGTAGAAACACCAGTCTCAAATGAGATCAAAGCTCCGTTCCTCTCCGGCTTGTAGCGACCCTCAACCGGGCGATAACCGGAAGGAATGCTAGACATGATCACTGTCCCCTTAGTAGCGGTAAGCAGACTATTACGGAGTCCAATCAGGGCGGCAGTTGAAATCTCGTAGACGAATCTAGTCGAACCACTCGAAGTAAGGTCCTGGGTCTTAAGCTCAGCCTTACGAACCCCGAGTTCTTGCGATACCGCGCCAACAAACTCAGGCTCAACCTCGATAGTCAGCGACTCGATCGGCTCACTCTTCACTCCGTCAATTTCCTTATAAACCACTTCCGGGCGACCTGCCTCAAGCTCATAACCTTCTCGGCGCATCGTCTCGATCAAGACCGAGAGATGTAGCTCGCCACGACCGGATACCTTGTAGCCTAGTCCGTCGGGTTGGATCTTGAGCGCGATATTAGTCTCAAGCTCACGCTCAAGCCTCTCAGCAATCTGCCGTGAAGTCGTAAATTCGCCTTCACGCCCCTTAAGCGGTGAAGTGTTTGGCCCAATATAAATACTAAGCGTTGGGGCTTCAAGCTCGATTGTTGGTAAAGCCTCAGGATTATCCCCGGTCGCAATCGTATCGCCGATATTCGCCTCGGCGATGCCGGTCACGGCGACGATGTCGCCCGCCCCAGCCTCGGGCACCTCTTCTTTCGAAAGCCCACGATAAGAGAAAATCTGGTCGATTTTACACTTCTTAATATCGGTAGTGCCGGATGGTGAGTGCTGCATCAGGCTAACACTCTGCCCCTTCTTCAGCTTGCCGCGGAAAATTTTACCAATACAATACTTGCCGAGGTAATTATCACCGGCCAGCGCCGCCACGAGTAGCTGCGCCGAATCAGAATCAAGGTCCACATCCGGAGCTGGAATATCGTTGATGATTGACTCGAAAATCACCTTAAGATCTTGGTCAAGCTCAGTAGTTTTCCCTGCTCGACCCTCGCGTGCAATCGCATAGTAGACGGGGTAGAACAGCTGCGACTCGTCGGTAGCGAGCTCGAGGAATAAACTCTCAATCTCGGAAAGAACCTCATCGATCCTAGACGCAGGCTTATCAATCTTATTAATCACGACGACCGGCTTCAGCCCAAGAGACAAAGCCTTAGAGAGGACAAATTTCGTCTGAGGCATCGGGCCTTCCTGTGCGTCAACAATCAGAAGCACCCCGTCAGCCATGTTAAGCGTACGCTCAACCTCGCCGGAGAAATCTGCGTGGCCAGGAGTATCAATGATATTAATCTTATAACCATCATAATAAACACAAGTTTGCTTGGCAGTAATAGTAATCCCGCGCTCATGTTCCTGATCACCGGAATCCATAATCAAGGTCTGGCTCATCTCGGCCTGGTTATCACGAAAAGTATGCGACTGCTTCAAGAGCCCGTCAACCAGCGTAGTTTTACCGTGGTCGACGTGAGCAATAATCGCAACGTTTCTAATCTTATTTTTGTCAAAAGTCATAAAGGTTATTTTACCATAAATTGACAAATAATACAATCCGTGATATAATATACAAATATGGCAAATCGAAATAAACACCTTAAACACGGCGCATATGAACCAAAAAGATGCTGGGTCGGAGATAATCATAAGATCGCCTACGATACCAAAGAAGAAGCCGAGCTAGCCGCAAGAGTAGCCGAATACGACCATGGCCCGATCGAACTCGATGTCTATAAGTGTGAATACGGTGACCATTGGCACCTCAGCTCAAAATAATCTGTGGTATAATTCTATAAAAGGAGGTTTTATGAACAAGAAACAGCTCGAATGGGACAAATACTTTTTAAATATTGCCAGCGCTGTCGCAGAGAAGTCGAAAGACCCTTCGTCCAAAATGGGCTGCGTCATCGTTGATCAGAATAAACGTGTAGTATCTCTGGGGTATAACGGCCTAGGGCAAGGTGCGGACGAATCCAAGTTGACATTGTCTGAGCGCCCGATGAAGTATCATTTCGTGATTCACTCCGAAATGAACGCTATTTTGTTTGCTCGCCAGAACTTGGCCGGATGCACAGTATATAATCGAGTTGCAACCTGTGATAACTGCCTTAAGCATTGCCTTCAAGCCGGAATCAAACGTTTCGTCTATGAAGAACTTCGCGTCCCTTCCTATTCAACCGACCCGAAGCGTTCGATGACTAATATTGATACCGACGAGGCGGTCGTGCGTCTTCTCGCATCAATGCCAGAAGTCGAGACTTTAAATGTTACTAACGGTAAGACCTACATCGAGGATATCCTCGACTCGTACGACGAAGAATCCGCAGAATACCAGCGTCTTAAGGCTTGGATTTAATCCATATAAATAAAATCCTACCAGGTAATCTCAGAAAGACCGTTCTTTTTTAGGAATTCATTGCATTTCGAGAAAGGTCTACTCCCGAAAAAACCATGATAGGCAGACAGTGGTGACGGGTGCGCCGACTCGAGCACCAAGTGCTTCGATGCGTCGATTAGAGTCTTCTTCCCCCGTGCGTCTCGACCCCACAGAATAAACACAAGGTGTGGGCGATGCTCATTCAGGTATTTAATTACCTCAGTAGTGAAGATTTCCCAACCCCGACCACTATGAGATTTTGGCTTATGTGCCTCAACCGTCAGAACAGTGTTAAGCAACATCACCCCCTGTTTCTGCCAATTTGCCAGGCTGCCGCGTGGATTTACGTGCCCGCCAATATCACTGTCAATTTCCTTATAGATATTAATAAGCGATGGTGGAATCGGCTGAGAATTCGGTACAGAAAAAGCCAGGCCCTCGGCCGCGCCAGGAGTATGGTATGGGTCCTGACCCAGAATTACGACCTTCACTTCGTCAAGATCAGTCGAAAAAGCCCGAAAAACCAGCTCCTTCCTAGGAAATATCGTCTTGTTCTCGTATTCGTCGTGCAGGAATTCGGACAACTCCTTGAAGTATGGCTTATTAAACTCAGATTCGAGAAAAGGTTTCCAGCTTTCATGCATACTACCTATTATATTCTTTTCCACTCGACTTAGCAAAACAATCTTTCACCGTGGTATAATAATCCTATATGGCAAAACTATACTTTCGCTACGGCGCAATGGGGTGTGGTAAAACGATGCAACTTCTCCAGGTTGCGTTTAACTACGAGGAGCGCGGGCATAAAGTATGCGTCATCAAGCCAGCAACTGACACGAAGAACGGTGATAAGCTCCTGACCAGGATTGGCCCAGAGCGCAAGACCGACTTCTGCTTCACGAGGCGGGCGAATCTCTACAAGATGATTTCAGAAAAATACAGTAATGTCCAGTGCGTCCTCGTTGACGAGGCCCAGTTTCTGACTCCGAAACAGGCCGATCAGCTAATGCTCGTCACGATTAATCTTGATATTCCAGTAGTCGCCTATGGTCTACGCCTGAATTTCCGCCGCGAAGATGGCGGGTTCGAGGGTGCCACCAGACTTCTCCAGATTGCGCACGACATCGAAGAATTAAAAACCATCTGCGAGTGTGGCCATAAAGCCACCCTGAACGCCAGGTTCTTGGACGGCAAACTCGTCGCAGACGGCCCAGATATTCTAATCGACGGAACCAGCAAAATCGAATACCGCGCACTCTGCCCAGCGTGCTATGAAAGGTATCTCAGATGTATATAGTTATTGAAGGCCAAGACGGCACAGGTAAAGACACTCAGGCCAAACTCCTCAAGGAATATTTCGAAAACCAAGGCAAAACAGTAGTTTCCTACGCCGAGTCTGGCACTGCGAGTGAGGACGAATTCGTCTCAACTATCGCTAAACTAAACTATGGCTCGAATCAAGACATCGATCACCGAACCCGCGTATTGCTCTATCTCGTGAACCGCTACGAGCAGTGGCGAAAGCTCGCAGAGCCGACCCTGAAGGCTGGTGGAGTTGTTATTACGACAAGAAACTGGTTCTCGACTTTAATCTACGAAGGTTACGGTGCAGGCGTCAGTCGCTCGACAATCATCAGGCTCCATAAGACCATCATGCCAGAGCGGTATTTCCATCCAGACAGAATCTTTCTCCTGACTATCGATGAGGATGAGCAGGGTAGGCGCCTCGGTACTCAGACTGACAAGAATTGGGATCGCAAGAAAGAGGTCTGGAAATCCAAAGGCAACGAATTTCAGCGCAAAATCAACAAGGCATACCTCAAGATCGCCGAAGACTACGACGTCGAAACGATCGACGCCTCCGGCTCCATTGAAGAGATTTTTGAGACAATCAAAAAGAAACTAGTCTAGCAGAAAACTGAGCTCTTAGTCTGCTTCAAGCCCCTAACTAATTAGCTCGCTGACTAACAAGCTAGCCCGCGCTAAACCACCTATATAGAATCCATAGATAATCATTAATTATCAGCGAACTGTGAATTATAAAGCTCCGCATAGAAACCGTTCATCTTGAGGAGCTCATCGTGAGTTCCTTGCTCGACGATGTTGCCGTCACGCATTACAAGAATCAGATCAGAATTTCGGATAGTCGATAGACGGTGAGCAATCACGAACGAAGTTCTCCCGCGCGTGAGCTTCTCAAACGAATCCTGGATGAGCTGTTCGGTCCTAGTGTCGACATTCGAAGTCGCTTCGTCTAGAATCATCATCGGTGGATTCTCGACCATCGCGCGCGCAATAGTGATAAGTTGCTTCTCACCGGCGGAGATATTGTCTGAGTCTTCGGAAATCATCGAACGGTAACCACGAGGGAGAGCCTCAATAATGTGATGCACATTCGAAGCCTTCGCTGCTTTCTTAATATCATCTAGGGATGCTTTCTGATTGCCGTAACGCAGGTTCTCTTCAACCGTGCCGGAGAACAGCCAAGTGTCCTGCAGGACCATTCCAAACAATTTCCTGACATCCGAACGCTTCATCTCGCGCGTAGGTACACCATCGATCGAGATATAACCAGAATTTGGTTCATAGAATCGCATCAAAAGATTAATAATGGTGGTTTTACCTGCACCAGTCGGGCCAACAATCGCAACTTTCATTCCGGGCTTAACCTTCACTGAGAAATTCTTAATAATCGGACGATCCGGTACATAGCTGAAGTGGATATCGTGGAATTCGACCTCGCCCTTAACATTTTCAATAGTCCTTGAAGGTTCGATATCGGGCTCTTCCTCTGGCTCGTTTAAGAATTCGAAAATCCTTTCAGTCGCCGCAAGTAATGCCTGCAGAGTCGAAGTAGTCGAAGCAATCTCAGTAATTGGACGGTTAAACCGTGACATATATTGGATAAATGCCTGAATATTCCCGATATTGATTTGTCCCTGAACCACGAAGGTACCACCAAGTACACAGACTGCAACGTAGCCGAGATTCGTGAAGATATGAGTAACTGGGAATGAGAGTGACGAGAAGATCTGTGCGCGCCTTGCAACTTTCGTGAGCTTCTCGTTCGTTACAGTGAAATCCTCGAGAGCTGCCCTCTCGTACGAATTGGACTTAAGTACGACCTGGCCGGAATAATCCTCCTCGATCTTGCTATTGAGCACGCCAAGTGTGCTTTGTTGCTCGCGGAAATACTTCTGAGCAAATTTCATAATGCGCCCAACTACTATAACCGAGACCGGGACTACTACGAAGGCCACAAGCGACAGCGGCACAGAAAGGAATAGCATCACGATCATCACGCCGACGAGCGTCGTTAGGCTCATTGACACGTCTGCAATTTCCTGCGACATTGAGTTAGTAAGAATATCGACGTCGTTAGACATTCTAGAAAGAGTGTCGCCGAATTGATGCTTATCGAAGTATGAAATCGGCAGCTTCGAGATCTTATCGAGAATTTGCTCACGCAGTCCCTTAGTATATTTTGCTGAAACAACGGCGAGAATGAAGGCCTGCCCGTAACCCAGCGCGGCGGAAATAAGGAACAGGACAATTACGAGAAGGGCCTTGCCACCAATCGTCCCCCAATCAATATTGGGATAGCTATCAACCGCGACCGTCGTCATGTCGCCTAGAATCTTCGGAATAAATAAGATTAGGACGGCCGAGCCAATCGTGAGTAGTACCGAGATCAATATCGGCCATCGATAGCCTTTGATGGACCTCATGAAAATCTTAAATGATTCCCTCATATTCTTCGGTTTACCAGTTGCTGTACCGTGTCCATTAGGCATAATCTACCTCCTTGGCGGGAGCCACTGATTTACGAGAACTTTTCTTTGATGGCTTCAGGTATTCCTCGGAAAGCTTAATCTCACGGTCGAACTCCTTATCAGAAAGCTGCGATTTTACGATCTCCCGATAGATTTCACAGTTCGCGACGAGCTCCAGATGTCTTCCCTTGCCGACAATCTTACCATTGTTTAGTACGACAATTTGGTCTGCGTCTTTAATGGTGCTGACCCTCTGCGCAACGATCAATACTACTGAATCTTCGGTCACTTCAGTTAGAGCGGCTCGAAGCTTTGCGTCGGTCTTCATATCAAGCGCCGAGAAAGCGTCGTCGAACACGAAAATATCCGGTTTCTTGCAAATTGCCCGAGCAATCGAGAGCCTCTGTTTCTGACCACCCGAGACATTTGCCCCACCTTGGGCGATATGTGAATTGTATTTATCCGGAAACTTCTCGATAAATCCATCAGCCTGCGCAATCTTCGCAGCCTTATAAACATCTTTATCCGAAGCATTCGGAGCGCCGAACTTAATATTAGACTTAACTGTGCCGGAGAAAAGCATCCCTCGTTGTGGAACCAGGCCAATCTTCGAGATCAAATCATCCTTACTGTATTCTTTTACAGATATACCATTAATCAGGACGTCGCCCTTCGTCGCCTCATAGAATCTAGGCACAAGATTCACGAGTGTAGACTTGCCAGAACCCGTCGAACCGATAAAGGCAATCGTCTCACCGGCTTCAGCTCTAAATGAAATATTGTCTAGCACCTTCTCAGTTGCGGCCGGATAATTAAAATCAACATTGCGAAATTCAACCGAAGCTTTCTTATCGGGTGTACCGTTTGTCTTCTCGCGCCAGGTAATCTTCGAAGTCTTGCGTAGGACCTCATTGATACGCTGGGCAGAGACGTTAGCACGCGGAAGCATTACGAAGAGAATCGACATCATGAGAAACGACAACATCACGTGTGTAACATACTGCGCGAAAGCAGTCATATTACCAAGATATGCGAAGTCCTTAGTCAGAAGCGAAATTCCAACCCACGAGCAAAGAAGTGTCATCCCATTGAAGATAATGTTGATTAATGGGTTCTGGAGTTCGAGGATCCGATCAATAAAGATAAGGATTCGAGTTAATTCGTTATTGGTCTTCACGAACTTTTTCTTCTCCAGCTTCTGATTATTAAAAGCCCTAACTACGCGAAGCCCAGTGAGATTCTCGCGCGTAATTAAAGTAATCTTATCAACAAGCTTCTGGAATAGCTTAAACTTCGGAATCACCAGCGCCATAATCAGCACAACCGTGCAGAGAATCGCAATAGCCCCAACCAGGATAATCCAGCTCATGTCTGGCGCAGTCTGTATAGCCATCACGATAGATATAATGCAGAACAGTGGTGCACGGAGCATCATGGATAATATCATCACGGTAACATTTTGAACCTGTGTGACGTCGTTGGTGGTCCTTGTTAGAAGCGAAGCCGTGCTGAAATCCTTCACATCTAAGATATTGAAATTAATAATCTTCGTAAAAATAGCCGTTCTAATATCTCGCGAGAATGATGTCCCAATCTTTGCCGAGTAATAACTAGATACCAGCGCGGCGATCGCAGAAACAACCGCAATTCCAATCATCTGGATACCGATTTGCATTATGTAATCAGTATTGCCGGGCATGATACCATCATTAATTATTCCAGCCATCAAAGCGGGTAGTTGCAAAGTAGTCCAGACTTGGACCGCTGTCGCAAGAATTAGGATAATGACCTGCCACCAATAAGGCTTCAGATAACGAAAAAGTTTAAACATTGCTATACTATTCTACCCCATTTACTTTTAATGTCAATTCCCATTTTTAAGATCCTGAATTAGCCCTCTAGCTTTTAGATAATGCTCTAAAGAATCGTATTTACCATTATTGTATTTACCAGTCGCAATTTCGGTCGCAGGACCAACGCCGACGAAGCGATAATGCCAGGTTTCAAATAATCCAGTTGAACCATTCTCGTCGATATTTGCTGGTTGACTCATCGGTCCACCAGCCCATTCGTATGGGAAACGGTCGATAAATCCATATTTGTAGGAATTCTCATACAACCACTGCCAATCAATGTGCTGGTCGTAGGTATCAGTATCAAGTGAAGTCCCGTAAGCCGGATCAAGTAGGTCGCAGGTCAGCCCCGTATGATGGTCAGAAGTTCCAGTCGCCGCACAAAGTCTACCGCAAGTAGTCCCTCTCGCGCGGTAGCAAGAGCGAGTCTCGAAAGTGTGTCCAGGGTAGGCAGCCTCGTAGGCCTTAACCATTTCGTTTAGGTGCTTTGCAGCCTCCGGGTCGAGTAGATTATCTCCATTATTCGGGTTCCCTTCTACGATTCCATATAGCGATGAAATACTAACAAGCTCTGAGCGCCTCGCATCAATGAAATTAGTCGTCACGGGAAAATTTGGATTAATTAGCATTAGATAGCCGAATTGGATCGTATAATTATCTGAAGGAATTCTAGTAATCGGGGTGAGGTCTTGATCCGGCTTCGCTGGTTCTGTTTCGGAGTTTTCGTCCACGCCTTCATTATCTTCTACCTCTATATTTTCAGGATTATTATCCTCCCGCTCTTCTCCAAATTCAGCCTCGTTCTTCCAACCAAAAACATGCATCACTCTTTCCCAGAATGAGGGCTGGGGGACATAATGATCTGCTCGAACGTTTCGCTCGTAGGTTTTATTGGCGATGCTAAGAACCAGTTTTCCGTCCTCCCCATCCATATTAAGCGACGAATTAGTGTCGGCTTCAGCCCAAATCATCTCGTCAAAATCTTCTTCAGCCGAAACCTTAACCTTGCCAGTCCACCAACTATCATAATACCCTACCGTCTGACCAGACTTAACTAGTCTAAGAGGGTTAGTCTTTCTCTGAATGGCTTCAGTAATTGCGAGGCTTTGGTTGAAAGACTCATCTCTAGTCGTAGCGCCAAGAAGCGATGTTGTGATAACGTGATCGTTTAGTCTGTACCCGCTGACCAGACAGTATCCCGAAGCGTCACCGATATAACCAGTCTTAATCCCAGCGATCCCAAGATTCCCGAGTATTTTATTACTGTTTGTTAATGTCCCGGCGACCGGAACAGTGTGTTCTTTTGTGTTAACAATCTCGGAAAGTACCGGGTCCTCTAGGACTTTCTCGCCAATTATTGCGAGCTCGCTAGCCGTACTTACAGTATCAGGATGATATCCACTCGCGTCGCTCCCAATCTGGGTATTCATGAGCCCCCATTCACGAAGCATCGAAGTAGCATATTCTCTGTAAGCGTCAATTGATCCGAAGGCCCAGATTGCGAGAGAATCGGCCATATTGTTCGAAGAGGCAAGGAATATCGAAGCCAAAGCATCATATTCACTAATCTCCTCTCCGACCTTAACTCTCGTATTCGAGCCGTTGTTCGAGATATACCAGACGTAATGCGAATACATCTCATCAGTGATCGTAATAGTCTCACCATCCTCACCTGGGTTAAACGGCTTCTCTCGCATCACTGCAAGTCCAAGGATCATCTTCGCAGTACTGGCGGTCGGGCGAACTTCTTCGGTCTCATAAATCTCCCCAGAATTCTTAGGCTCTGCGGCTTCTTCATCATCCCCAGGCTCCTCAGCTGTCTTAGTCTTGAAATTTCCCCCAGCCACAATTTCCCCATCAATTGCTATCGCATAGTTACCATTTTGGATACTGTACAAATCATTAAGTGAAGAACTCTCTGGGAATTCATAACTGGTCGTAAGGTGAAGTTCTAAATCTTCACATAAGAAAGATATGAAAAACCAGACCAAAAATCCGACTAAAAGCACACCGAAGACCCCGATAACCAATAGGTTTTTTCGGCTAAGATTTAGCTTCGATCGCCTTCTCTTCTTGCTTGCCTTCTTTGCCATCTTTACTCCCAAGTTCATTTCGCTCATTTCGTTTCTTCTCGAGATGCATCCTGAAATAAATGATTGGCCCCATAATGATGTAAGAATAGTAAGAGAATAAGCGCCAGACCAGCATCGCCCAGAATACGTAACCACTCGATACGGCCGAGAATACAGCATAGAAGGTTCCTTCCGCAGCACCAGAGTTACCTGGAGTCGGCACGAAGTAGACTGCACTGGTCACAGCGATTGTTGTCACGAAGCAAGGCAAGAAATCAATCTGTCCACCAAATGCTGTGAGCACGAAGAAAGGTATCATGCCAATTAAAGCATTGTATAACAGCGAGCATAAGATTGTTTTCGCGAAAAGCCCGGGCGTTTTTAGGATAGTCTTTACACATCTCGCATATTCATTGATTTCGTAGCGAATCTTCTTCTTAGCCTTCTCTTTATTCTTCACGATACGAATCTTCGCGAGAATACCTACAAATAGGTTGATCAAGTCCGTTGTAGTGTTCGGTAGAAAAGTCCCAATCATTACGACAACTGGCCAGAACGCGTAGAAAATCAAACCAAAACAAGCTGTCCCGATCAGCGCAGCGTTATTAATTGTCCAGCTACCAATCAAGAAACAGAACACTGCGATAATCATAAAACCAAGCTGTCCAGAAATCATCCCGAAGACCGGAATTGAAGTTGACACTCCGTCGGAAAGCCCGCTGTTTTTTCGCATATAGTATACCTGGAATGGTTGACCACCAATTGCGGCCGGAGTGATGCTATCATAGTATTTACCAAGAAGCACAGTTCTCCTCGATACCTTCCAAGCATGCTTCGGGTCGTACTTTGCCTTCCCTTTCGACATCTCGCGAATCATTAGGACATATTTATATACCTCGAAAACCAATGCGAACACGAAGCAAAGAAGCGCTGGAATCAGGAACCACCAGCTGATTTTGACTTCAGAAAGTGCTGCAGCATTTTCAGAATTACCGAATTCGTTAATTGCGGTAATTGCAATTACAACAATATTAATTAATATAAAAACAATAATCAGTGCTGGTCTCCGAAGAGACTTCATGAACTCTGCACGTCGTTCATTTGCGGGAAACGACTTTTCCCGAGAGTTAGTCTTGGTCATATTAACTCCTGAGAGCCTTGATGTTGGGATATTCCTCCACTAACACACGGATACAGCCTGCGATTGGGATCGCGATAATTGCGCCAAGCAGACCGAACATATACATACCGATAGTTACGGAACAGAGGATAATTAGCGGACTAAGCTTGAGCGCTTGGCCTTGAATCTTCGGAGAAATGAGGTTGTTCTCAAGCTGAGCATATATTATATATACAACAGCGAAAGTTGCAGCCATCACCGGATTAGTAAAGAATAGTAAGATCGTCACGAGGGTACCACCAATAAACTGCCCGAACATCGGAATCAAGTAGAACGCCATAGTGATCATCCCCATCGGAACAGTCAGATCAGATGGAAGATTGAAAATTAGCGAGAGCGCAAGTACGATTACCATGGTCGCACAGCCATCAATCATCGCGACAATAATCTGCCGTGATACATAGGTCGAGACAACGTTGGCCATCTTCATTACAACTCTTCTAGCAACCGTTACATTCTTATTGTCGCCGTCATGCGAAGAGATAGCCTTCCAGAGCGACTCAAGCATATCCGGGCCATCAAGTAGAAACAGTAGTGTCAAAACGAGCACCAGTATAATCTTCATAGCGATATCTGCAATACTGCTCACGCTAGTCATAATATTGTTCCCGAGAAATCCGAGCAGATTGTCGGAAATATTCGAAAAGCCATTCATAATCTCCGCCTGAAGATTCTCAACCCCAATGGAGCGCCCGAAGTTATTAATCCCATCCCATCCACCAAACGTCGTCTCAAACGTCTCCGGGAAGTGGTAGATGTATTTCGAGGTCTCATTAATTACGACCGGACCGACAATTGCCACGATCGCCCCGATCACCAAGACGACGATTAGATATGCCAGGATCGCAGAGATATTCTGATGGTTCTTATCTCTCTTAATCTGTCTCGTAAATAAACCGTTAACTTTACGGACTAAAGGTTTCAGGGCTAGGGCAAGGAAAATCGAAATTCCAATAATAATTAGGCCAGTCAAAGCCTTAAAAATTATAAAAATCGAAACCACAATTCCGAGTGGCACCAACCAAAACTTGATAAATGTTTTTAAATCGGTTTCAATTGTTTTTGCCATAGACCTCCTTATAGATTAATTGTACCATAAATGTTATAATTGTGTAAATGAAAATGTTAATGCACACTTGCTGTGCTCCATGTAGTGTTTATTGTATTGATTCACTGAGGTCGGAAGGAATCGAACCGACACTATTTTGGTACAACCCGAATATTCATCCATACATAGAATACAAGACCAGGCGTGACTGTCTGAAAGACTACGCGAAAGAAGTCGACGTGGCCCTCGTCATCAAAGAAGACTACGGACTAGACGAATTCTGTAAGAACGTCATCTCGGATATCCCGAATCGCTGTGTTAATTATTGCTACAAGAAGAGATTAACCGAGACCGTCCGCTACGCCGCAAAGCACGGCTACGACTCATTTACGACCACACTCCTAGTCTCCCCGTATCAGAAGCACGGGGAGCTCAAAGCCGTCTGTGAAGAATTGGCGGAATTGTCAGGTGTAGAGTTTGTTTATAGAGATTTTAGGGTAGGATTCCGTGAGGGGCAAGCCAGGGCAAGGGAGATTGGCCTATACATGCAGAAGTATTGTGGCTGCATTTTTTCAGAAGAAGAGCGTTACAAGAAGCAAATCCAGCGCGACCTAGCCAAGAACCCCGAAAATATGTTATAATATGTAAATGTTAGTTTCGGATTTCACTTACGATTTGCCAGAAGAAAGAATCGCCAAATTCCCGCCAAGCGAACGCGGCACAACTAGGCTCCTCGTCTTGTCGAGAAATGACGGGAGCATCACAGATTCCTACTACAGAAATCTCGACGAATTCTTGAACGAAGGCGACCTTCTGATTCTGAATGATACTCGCGTGATGCAGTCTCGATTGTTTTGCACTCTCCCCGACGGACGTAAACGTGAATTAGTAGTACTCGAGAAGCATGGTGACGAGCCCCAGCGCGTAATGTATCGTGGGAAGCTCCACGATGGAGACGAGTTAGAAGTTGAATCTCATATAATCAGAATCAAGCGCATACTCGGCAACGGGATCGCCGAAGTCGAGTCGGAAACTCCCCTGCTGGAGCTCGCAGAGAAATTCGGCACGGTTCCCTTGCCCCCATATCTTCATCGCGACGCTAACTCGGAAGACAAGAAACGTTACCAGACCGTTTGGGCCAAGAACATGGGCTCAGCAGCTGCCCCAACCGCAAGCCTAAACATGACGAAAGAACTTCTTGAGAAACTCGAGAAGAAAGGCGTAAACATCAGATACCTAACCCTCCACGTTGGCCTCGGGACCTTCCTTCCAATCCGTACAGACAATGTCGAAGACCATGAAATGCATTCCGAATGGTTCACAATTCCTGACGAGACGATCGATGCGATTAAGGAGGTTAAGAAGAACGGAAACAGAGTTATAGCTCTGGGTACAACCGTCGCACGCACTCTTGAATTCTACGGTAAAACCGGCCAGACTCACGGCGAAGATAACATCTTCATTTATCCGGGCTACAAATTCGAAATTGTCGATGCTCTACTTACGAATTATCACGCCCCAAAGTCCACAGTATTGATGCTTGCCTCAGCTTTTGCGGGTTGGGACCACCTCAAGAATGCCTATGAGCACGCGATCAATGAAAAATACAATTTCCTAAGCTACGGAGACTCAATGCTGATATGTTAAAATTTGATATCGAAAAAAAAGACGGTCTAGCTCGCGTAGGCGTTATACATACTCCGCATGGCGATATTAAGACTCCAGCTTTTGTCGGCGCCGCCACCCGCGCCACGGTAAAAGCTCTCACTATGAGCCAAATGCGAGCGCTCGGCTCGCAGGCGATTCTTGCAAACACCTACCATTTGATCCTTCGCCCCGGTACAGATTTAATTCAAGAAGCGGGCGGTCTCGCCGAATTTTCAAGTTGGCATGGACCGACTTTTACTGACTCAGGCGGATTCCAGATTTTTAGTCTGCCAAATGTCAAAATATCCGAAAACGGAGTGAAATTCAAATCTCATATCGACGGCGCAAACTTCGAAATCACGCCAGAATCCAGCATGCAAGCCCAATGGGCGATTGGCGCCGACATTCATATGGCCTTTGATCATCTCGCCAAGTCCGAGAGCTACGAAGATATGAAAGCTGCCATGCTTCGCACCCACGCATGGCTCGATCGTTGTGTCGCCGAGCACAACCGCCTAAAAGACGTTGTGCTTGATAGCGAAGAACAATATCTTTACGCGGTTGTACAGGGTGGCACATTCAACGAGCTGCGTGCCGAGTCAGCCAAGTATTGTGCCAGTAAAAATCCAGATGGCTTCGGCATCGGCGGCGTATTTACGGCCGAAGGTATGGATGAAATGCTAAAAAATGTTAATTCGATTTTACCAGAAGATAAGCCACGCCACCTTCTCGGTATGGGCCAAGAGCCACTAGACTTATTTGTTGGAGCCGAATATGGTTGCGATACTTTTGATTGTGTCGGACCTACCCGCATGGCTAGAAATGGCTCGCTTTACACGAACGATGGCCGCATCAATATTAAAAACGCC
Organism: Candidatus Nanosyncoccus sp.; assembly: GCA_045636645.1. Lineage (GTDB taxonomy): Bacteria > Patescibacteriota > Saccharimonadia > Saccharimonadales > Saccharimonadaceae > Nanosyncoccus. The sequence goes on along the minus strand of JAZTXX010000018.1, from coordinate 39,698 downwards.
AAATACAAACACGATTTCGCTCCCCTCATGTCAGATTGTGATTGTGAATGTTGTAAAAATTACAACAGAGCATACCTCCACCATCTCTTCAAAACCGACGAAATTACCGCAAAAGTCTTGGCCAGCATCCATAACGAACATTTTGTAGTATATCTCACCGACCAAATTCGCGAATCGATTATGGATGGAACATTTGGATCTTTTAAAGAGTCATTTATGAATCGCTACTATAAATAATAAAAATGTTATAATAGGATAACAATCAGTACGCACTTTACAGAGCTAGACAGTCTAAGCTATTAGAAGGAGGTGATAAAATGGATTGGCGAGCATTTGAGAAAGAAGCCATAGATAATGGCTTAAAGCTTGAAGTGACGGAAGTTCCACCAAGCAAGCAACCGACAGCCGAATCATTAGTTAGAATGAACGAGAGGTTGAAACCCCAAATAGCACAAAATGAGGTCAATCAGGTCTTAGCCTCGCTACAAAAAAGCAAGCACGCACTAGTTTAGTTAAAATAGCCTCGAATATGACGAGGCTATTTCGCTAGATTCATGGAGAGATGGTCAGATATTTTACTTTGGTTTGGCAACTTGGTTTTTGACATGGTGTATTATCAAATAATAACAATAATACTCGGCCCACCAAACTCCGAAGCCAACCCGGGCCATTTATAGCAATATAAGAAAAATTCTCAACCCTCCAATTTACCTAAAATACTACATAAGAGTTTTGCCTATTTTAGATACTGCCATACTGCGCCATCCGCAGTGTCTTTTACGGTAATGTTTTGTTTTGCGAGTAGGTCGCGGATTTCATCAGATCGAGTATAGTTTTTTTCTGCACGAGCCTCCTCACGTTCCTGAATTTGTGCGTAGGTTTCTTTCGAAATGTCAGGTGTATCGGCGATTAAGCGCAGACCAAATAGTTCATCTATATTTTTCCAATCTTCAAGTGACAGATTCTTGTTATCAATTATCGCGAAAGCTTCCGACGAATTCATATTATTATTAACTGCGGCCAGAATCTCAGAAAAAGCATCTTTTTCACCAACGATATCATTCTGGTAACACTCTGCAATCCTATTTCGCCAATTTAGCCTGCGGTTTTTTGCACCTTCTAGTGATTCAAAAGTAAAATTACGAGTGCCTTGGTAGTGGCCTGACAATACCCACATTTTATAATCCATCGCAGAAAAATCACGTTCATTTAGATCACGAAGCGAATAAACATTACCGAGAGATTTTGAGATTTTCTCGTTGTCGATCGTGATAAAATCACAGTGCATCCAGTATTTTGACAGATTTGTGCCATATGCACCGTAGCACTCTGCAATTTCGTTAGTATGGTGTACCGGAATATGGTCAATCCCGCCCGTATGTATGTCGATCGGCTCACCTAACTCCTTATGAATTATAGTTGCGCATTCTAAGTGCCAACCAGGATATCCAGGGCGCCCTAAATAATCCCATCGCATCGCATGTTTTTCGCCAGGCTTAATAAACTTCCAAACGGCAAAATCCGAAGCATTCTTTTTTTCGCTAGAAAAATCAACTCTAGCACCAGCCTTTAACCCTGCAAGATCAAGCTTAGCGAAATCAGCATACTTTTCGAACTTACTCGTATCGAAGTACACCCCGTCAGATGTCTCATAAGTAAAACTGTTTTTCGTCATCAAATCAACTGCTTCGGTATCTTCTTTGATGTAGTCAGTTGCACGTGCTAATACGTCCGGCTCAGTCAGTTCAAGTGAACGATAATCATCCATAAATTGCCCGATATAATAATCAGCAATCTCGAACACGCTCTTCCCCTCACGCTCGGCCCCCTTCTCAAGTTTATCCTCACCTTCATCGCCGTCAGAGACAAGATGCCCGACGTCGGTAAGATTCAAAACTCGTTTAATTTTATAATTATTAGCTTTAAGGGCCCTAACGAGTAGATCCCAGTAGATATACGCAGTCAAATTCCCAATGTGGGCATAATTATAAACCGTCGGCCCACAGGTATAAATCTTCACAACATCACTATGAGGTTTAAAATCCTCAAGTTTACGCGATGTCGTATTGTAGATTTTAAGCATTAATGCTCTCCAATAATACTTTAGCGAGCTCAGTGTATTTATCTTCTGAAACGCTATGGCGACCAACGGTCTTAATGGCGGTAATATTCTTGTTTGCCTTCAGCATCCCGGGGATATTATAGGACGAAATAATTTTATCTTCGTCACCATAAATGATAATAATTGGTAAATCAAGCGAAGCAAGTACGTCATAATTTGATTGATCGAGCACAATATTAGACATTGAATTCTTGAAAGATTTCTTCTCGACGATATCCGGGTTTTTGGCGCTAACAGAATCAATGAACCCATCAATCCCCTTCTGGAAATCAGGATGAGCGAAATCCTGTGCAGAATAAATCGGTGGAGATACAAGAACTAGCTTCGAGATCTCATCCTTATAAATGGAAGCATATCTTGTGACGATAAATGTACCGAGCGAATGACCGACAAGCACTAATGGTGACTTAACATCGAGCTCGGTGATCGAATTATGGAGCGCCTCAAGCTGATCATCGTAGTCATAGTTTAGAGAATCGTCCTTTGTGGACTCTCCGGAGCCAAGAAGATCAAAAGTCACAAATCTAACGTCTTTTAGATCTTCTATAGAATCAAAATAAGTTAGAGCCTTATTGTAAGTATTCGAATCAGAAGCTATTCCGTGAATCAATACGACAGTTAATTTTTCGTCGCCAGACTCGCACGAATCATGAGTCTTGGCTAGAGTGAGATTATTATCCTTCATCTAACACCTCCGGTATTACTTTTATTAAATCCCTTACAACATCATCGTAAGTGATATCATAAGTTCGAAATCCAGCGGCGAGCGGGTGTCCACCGCCACCAAAATATCCAGCGATCTTCTCGGCAATCGGCGCATCAGCGGAACAACGGATTTTACCGGTAACCTTCCCGTCGGGATAGGTCTTGACCGCTACGGCAACCTTCACACCTTCAACAAGTCTCATCTCTTCAAGTATCAAAACATTTGGATTATATTCGTCCGAATATGTACGGATATCTTCCCATGGGATATGTACTGTCACGAGCTCCCCATCAAGCGAATATTCGATCCTTTTAATTAAATCAGCCTTATAGTCTAGAATCCTCGGAGACTTCTTCATATATTCACGTCGTCTCTCTTCAAGCTCAGAAATCACTGCGCCAGCCTTAGATAATTCCGCCGCGATCTCGAACGTCTCAGCGGTTACTGAAGCGCTAGTTAGCCCAAGCGTGTCGGAAAGGATGCCCTGGAAGATGACCTCAGCGATATCCTTCGTTATTTCAATATTCTGGTCTTTACAAATTCGATAAATCAGCTCCGCGCAGGCTGGACAGATTTCAATAATGCTCTCATGTGAAAACGAAATGTCATCTGGGGTCTCATGATGGTCAATCACGAGGACCGGAGCATTATTTAATCGATTGGCTATAGCATTGTCATCAAGAAGTTTTGATAGTAGTACCTCGGCAGCCGTATCAACGATAATGTATCCATCGGCCTTATAATCAAATTCATTGGTAATCCGTGACCAATCAGTGAAATAATGAAGGTATTTCGGTATATCAACTGGGCAATACAGTGAGACTTCTTTACCATTTAGAACATAATCAAGTGCTAAAGCCGAGCCAAGCGAATCACCATCAGGATTCTCGGCTTGGATTATGCAGATTTTCTCCTTGTCCCGCAAAAATTCACTGAATTTATCGTACATATAATCATTATATCATGATAAAATAGATACATGAGTATTTTTCGCGCAGACAAAAATTTTGAGCGCTTCGAAGACGTCACACCTGAAGTATTAAAAAAAGAAGGCGTTAAGCTTTTATTATGCGATCTCGATAACACCCTACGGCTCCACTCCGAGAAGGAACCAGCCGACGAGTTGCAAGAATGGGTAGAAGAATGCAAAAAAGCCGGAGTCAAAATTGTAATAATATCAAACAATGGCCGTAAGAAAATGATGCAGAAATTCTGCGAGCCGATTAAGATTGACTGTATATGGTGGGCTAAGAAGCCAATGAGCACAAAGCTGACCGAAGCGATGGAGACCTATAAGTTCAAGCCAGAAGAAACCGTCATGCTAGGCGATAAATGGTCTACAGACGTCCTTGCTGCAAAATTCGCCAAAGTCCGCTCCTGGAAAGTCGACCACAGGAGAGACGTAATTTGAGTAGTAAGAATACTAATAAGAAAGCTATAACGGGGCCAACAGTCCTTACGATTACTAGAATGCTCCTTTCAGTAGTTTTTCTGGTATTCGTCCTACTTCCCTATACATGGTCAAGGATTATAGCACTAGTCGTGTTCATTGTAGCATCAATCACGGATAAAATAGACGGAATCTGGGCAAGGAAACATGACTTAACGACTGATTTTGGCGCTTTTCTTGACCCGCTTGCCGACAAGATGCTTGTAAATCTCGCATTCCTCGCACTCACGACACTTGGAATCATTCCAATCTGGGTTTTTGCAATAATAATCGTGCGCGACCTTGCGGTTGACGGGATGCGCATGATGGCCGCGCGAGATGGTATCACTGTTGCTGCTTCATTCTACGGTAAGCTGAAGACGACATTTCAAATGATCGCACTAATTATTATCCTCTTCAATACCATAGTTAGTCTCGAATTCTTCGAAGTTATTGGTAATATCGCTTTATATGCTGCCCTAGCCCTCACGGTATTCTCCGGAGTCGATTATTTAATAAAGGGTTACAAGAAAATTCTAAAACCCAAGAAATAATTATTATACAACCAGCGAAATAATCAGCAGAACAGTACAAGCGAACGCACAGGAATCGATTCGATCGAGGAATCCTCCATGCCCTTCCGAACCGCCAACCATCATTTCGACCTTACTGAAAAACTTATTTTTAATTAGGATCTCATTGGAATCCTTCACCTTGAAGCAACGCTTCAGGTGACTCTCGAATAAGTCGCCAACCAGTGCGAGTGGACCGCATAGTAGATAGAACCAATCAGTCTCGAAATTTCCCCCAGCCGCCATCTTGATTGCCACAAGACTAATTGCGAATACTAGACCAAGAATTGTGCCCTCCCAAGTTTTATTCTTGGAAATTTTCGGGAATGGACGAGACTTTTTGAAAATCTTCCCACCAAGCAGCTTCCCGGATAGATAGGCGAAAACGTCGTATCCAGGCACACCAAGGATAATATACCAGAAGTAGTCGGTATTAATCCTGGCAACAAATATCGTCCCGCAGACTAAAAACACGATTTCGAGAATCGCAAGGAATACATTGTAGAAGGTATATTTCTTCTTAAAGAAACTAAGGAGCTCAATCATCGAAATAAATGAGAATATTCCGAAGATTATTTTAAACGGAATCCCGTCAAACAAGTACAACGCGATTAGTGCAATAGCGAATAGGCTAAAACCGACAATCACTCTAACCCGAAAGTTTTTATCCATACACATCATTATAACACGATTTTGTGGTAAAATAGTATTACTATGCCAATAGACTATATTTACAAAAAAATCAAGAACACTTTGCGCAGAATTGATATGAAATTAGAGAGCGCGAAGTATAGCTATATTGATAAGCTACCAAAAGACATCGAGTACCCAGAAGGCGGCATGTATGACGTGGTTTACGAATCATCCTGTAAATGGCCTCATAATATCGCCCTGCAATACTTCGATAATGAGATAACATATAAGGATCTCATAAAGAAAATCAATAAAGTTGCTGCAGCGCTTAAAGCGCTTGGCGCAAATAAGGGAGATCGTATCTCGATCTGTATGCCGAACACCCCAGAAGCAGTTTACATGTTCTATGCGGTGAACGAGATCGGTGCAGTCGCTAACATGATTCATCCCCTCTCAAGTGAAAAAGAAATCGAGGACTACGTTACACAAGCTGATTCGAAAATCATGCTCTGTATCGATATTTCGTATTTCAAGGTCGAATCAATCATCAAGAATACAAATCTTGAGCAAGTGATCGTAGTGTCGCCGACCCGCTCAATGGACTTCCTCATGAGGGTTCTCTACAAAGTCACGAAGGGTCGTAAGAATCGTATCAAGAACTCCCAGCACGTCATTACCTGGGATAAGTTCCTCATGAAGGCGAATCGCTATATCGGCAATCCTCATGCGAGGGTGAATGCGAAGGACGTCGCAGCCATCATGTATTCTGGCGGTACAACTGGAAAGCCGAAAGGCATAGTTCTGACGAACTTGAACTTCAACGCTCAAGCTCTAGGCGCAAAATACCTCGTTCCAGAACTATTTAAGTCAAGCTATTCTTATATGGCGTTCTTGCCGAATTTTCACGCATTTGGACTCGGCTGTTGTATCCATATGCCGCTATTTAACGGCGCCCGTTCATTCCTCATCCCGCAGTTCAATCCGAAGAAGCTAAAAAGCTATATCACGAAATACAAAGTCAGTATTCTCTGTGGCGTGCCTACTGTGTTTGAATACTTAACCAAAATCAAGTTCAAGAAGGGCGAACTCAAGACCGTGAAATACGTAGTCTCCGGTGGAGATATGATTAGTATGAGTAGCAAGGAGAAGATTAATGATTTCCTGCGTGAGCATGGCTCTAAGGCTGTAATTGAGAACGGTTACGGTCTTACTGAAGCGTCTGGCGGATTCATCTTCTCACCACCAAACGTCGCAGATGATCCGGATGCTATCGGTTTCCCTCTCCCAGACAATGAGGTCATCATCATGGACCTGAAGACCAAGAAGCAGGCAAAGACTGGCGAGGATGGCGAAATTCTGGTTAGAGGTCTCGCCGTCATGAAAGAGTATCTCGGCAAACCGAAAGAAACCGAAGAAGCCTTTATTACTGTCGGTGGTAAGAAATATTTACGTACTGGTGATGTCGGATATATTGACGAGAAGGGTCTCGTACACTTCCGTTCTCGCATTAAGCGGATGATTATCTCGAACGGCTACAATATCTACCCAGCTAATATTGAAGATGTAACCTTGAAGTGTAAGAATATTACTGCTTGCGCTGCAATTGGCAAGGAAGATAAACTGAGGGGTGAGAAGATCGTCGTCTTTGTCGTTGTCCCGGAGGGTGTTTCTGAGCGTGCTGTGAAGAAGGAGCTTTCGAATATCTACAAGAAACATCTCGCTAAGTACGAGATTCCGCGAGAAATCAGATTCTTGCCAGAGCTCCCTAAAACCAAGCTCTCCAAAGTCGATTTCAAGGCCTTGGCAGAACTCTAAAGAATAATCAATGCGCCGACTAGAGATCAGTACGATTCTCTAGTGCGGCACTTAATGTAACTTGGTCAGCGTATGATAAATCAACGCCAAGTGGTAATCCTCGCGCAAGTCTTGTGAGCTTGAGGTTGGGATTCTGCTCATGTAGGAGTTTTTCTAAAAATAAGGCGGTTGATTCACCCTCGACGGACGGGTTAGTAGCAATAATAATTTCTTTTACATTGTCATCGTTCGCACGCTTAATTAATTCACCTATATGCAACTGTTCTGGAGTAATCCCGTCAATTGGTGAAATAGCTCCACCAAGTACGTGATACGTCCCCTTGAATGAATGTGTCTGTTCGATCGCATATATGTCTAGAGGCTCTTCTACAACTAATACGGTAGTCTTATCGCGTCCAGGATCGGAATAAAACGGAGAAACTTCCTCATCGGCGTCAATCAGTGCAAAAGTTACCGGGCAAGACTTCACGCCGGAGTGGAGTGACTCCAGGGCCTCAGCTATCCCTTCCGAAATTTTCTCATCGGACTTGAACAGGTAATAAGCGTATCGCTCAGCGGTGCGTGAACCAACACCAGGCAACCTTGATAATGCCTCAATAGTATTAACAAGTGCTTGAGGAAGCATATTACATCCCAAGACCGAGATTGCCAAGACCACCCATGAGAGGTTTCATCTTGTCGGTAGCGATTTCTTGTGCTTTCGCAAAGCCGTCGCGCATGCAGTTCTCAATCCAGCGCTCAAGCTCGTGAATATCATCAAGATCGATCTTCTCAGGATCGATTTTAACTTTCTTAACCTTCAGCTCACCATTAATCTGAACTACTACTGCCCCATCACCGGCTTCAACTTCAACGATCTCATTCTTAAGCTCCTTCTGAGCCTTACGTAGTTGATTTAATAATTTCATTTGGTCCATCTTTTGACCCATACTATTCTCCTTGATTGTTCTTGTTAGTTGCAGTATATAGATATATTATATCAGAATTATCCTTTCTCGGCGAGGTGATTATCCGCTCTAGTTCAAATTTATCGGGCTTAATCTCGGAATTGTTTAAGATCGCGACTTTCTCGAGCGATTTATCCATAGAATCAATAATCCTAATGTTAGTCTTATGTTCTAGGATGCGGTAGAATTCGACATTCTCATTTACAAGAAGTGTGTCCTCATCGAGATTTTCATGAATCACAGTTAGATCTTCACTAAAATAATCAGCGATACTTGGATTATATCTATATCCATAGATATACTGGAACAAGCCAGGGATAATCATGATGGAAAACAGAATTGTCAGAGGAATCAACGCGGAAATTCTGGCGTAAGGATTCTCCGGGAATAGACCGTACCATTTCTCGAGCAAGTACTTCACGCCATGAGCGATCAATATAGAAAATGGCAGGATGAAGAATACTACGGCCTGAGGGTTGAACCCAGTTATGATGATTGTGAAAACGATGAGAATACTCGCGATAGAGTTCCTAGAAGCAAAGAAGCCCTTGGTTGTCGAGAATAGACCAATTAGGGCCAAAACGAAGGTCGGAAGACTAATGAGTGGTGACAGGAATACCCCCTCGACACTATTATGCCAAGAAAACACTGGAGAGAAGCCTTCGGAGATATTGTTGAAGAAATTCCCCGCATTGAAATCCTTCGTGAAGAACAGTTGCATTAAAGTATCAGGATGATTAAATGTGTTAATACCCAGTACAACTAGGCCAGCAAGGAAGATAAGAGTGACTATAGCAAGCGGTAACTTTGGCAAATTCTTAACGATGAAACGAAGATGCGGCTGAGCTAAAACGAATATCACGCAGAATATAGCGAAGTATATTAAATATGGCGTAAGAATCGCTAGAAGCAATGTAATTGCGAAAGCGAAGCTATAGAAAGGCTTCGGACGTTTCTCTCCTTGAATCTTCGACCCGAGCCACAATAAGAGGGTCGGCCAGAATACGAGCATGATTAGTGGTGTACCGGAACCTGCCAGGAATAGGAATGGAGTTGAGAGAACCACAAGTGAAGATGCGAGTAGAGATACATTATTCTTAAACCAACGGTTAAGTAGAAGAATGATTAGGAAGCCAAGCAGTAAGCCAATTATGATGCTTGGAAGCTTGATTGAAAAAGCGGTCAACCCGAATAGTACGATAGAATATTTCTGAATGATTCTGTAAGGAAGGTCGACAAGGTCACCGTTTAGTATGCCGTTTTTACCAAGATAGAAAGAACTTGTAGCAGAATTAATCTCGTCTTGCGATAAGCCCTTCTGGGCAAAAATTGGCAAAACAAACAGTAGCACCATGAATGCTAAACTTAAAATAACGTAGCCAATAATAAACCGATATCGGTATAAAAAAAGTTTAGAAATAGTAATTTTCTTCACATAAACATTATAACACTACTCGCGTGTAGTATCAAGTGACATGAACATGAGGAGTTCTGGGTGGAAGTACAATTCAACTTTACCGACCGCTCCATGACGGTGCTTAGCGATTATTAATTCAGTGACATGTGTTTCAACATAATCATCGTCGTTCTGCTTGTAATAATCTGGACGGTGAAGAAACATCACAAGGTCGGCATCCTGCTCGATTGAGCCAGACTCGCGAAGGTCTGAAAGAATTGGTCTAGGATTGTCACGGCCGGTCACATTACGTGATAACTGCGCAAGTGCAATCACTGGAATCTCTAGTTCCCTGGCTAGGATTTTCAGACCACGAGAAATTTCCGTCACCTCTTGGACACGGTTACCTTTGTACCTATCTGAACCCTGGATGAGCTGCAGGTAGTCCACAACAATTACGCCAATATCGTGATCGTGCATGGCACGCCGCGCTTTATTACGAAGTTCCACGATCGTCATAGAGCTTGTATCGTCGATGTAAATAGGGAGGTTATCCATCTCATCCATTGCATCGCCGATTTTCTGGAATTCCTCGTCAGAAAGGTTACCAGTACGAATATTCCAGTTCTTTACACCAGAGACTTCGGAGATTAGCCTGTCGACAATTTCGTTGGCGGCCATTTCCATTGAAAAGAATAGAACCCCCTTATTATTAATGCTCGCGATATTGTAGGCGAGATTCTGCGCGAAAGTAGTTTTACCCATTGCTGGACGTGCGCCGACGATTACGAGGTCACCTTTCTGGAACCCAGCAGTAATCTTATCAAGGTCACGAAACCCAGTTTTTAACCCACGTAGAGCGCCTTTATTGCGATGCAGTTCATCAATTCGATCAAACGCATCAGCAAGGAGCTGATCGATCGCAACATAATCACTCTTAACAATCTTGTCGGAAACTTCAAATAATTCTCGTTCCGCATCACCAATCAGGTCATCAGTATTCGCGTCGTCGTCGTAGGCACGCTTAACGATAGTTGTCCCGGCGCTGATTAGTCTTCGTCTTACCGAAGCCTTCTCGACGATGTCGGCGTAAGCCTTCGCGTGAGAGGCTGCTGGCACAAAGTTCGACAGTTCAGCAAGATACGCCTTACCGACTTCGCTAAGTTGTTTCTTACTCTTTAGATTTGAAGTCAAAGTTAGAATGTCGATAGGCTTATGTTGGTCGTATAAATCAGAAATAGATTCAAAAATAACCTGATGCTTAGGCTCGTAGAAATCTTTCGGTTTTAAAATAGTTAGAATTTCTGGCAGAACATCATTATTGATGATGATCGCACCAAGTAGAGACTTCTCTGCAACAATGTCTTGCGGAATAACTTTACCACCGTTTTTACTAGAACGGACTTCTTCCTCCATAGCTTACCTCCCCTCCCATTATATCAGATATTTTACTAAGAATTGCATCCTTCTTTTCGTTCGTGGGCGATTCGTTAGCTTCGTGGATGACGACCTTCACGCCGGTAGGCGTAGCATCACTTAGAATATTCTTGTTATTGGTCTTAATCAGGATATTCCTAATAACATTCTTCATCGGATAGATATGAATTATGCCACTGGAATAGATATGTTTCGTTTTCGAGAGCTGCGAATAAATTGCATCACTTTTCTCTTGTACTTTGGCGAGAAAACTATCCCAGTCAAAATCTTCGGGGGAAGCAACATCTTCACTGGTTTGAGGCATAGAATCTTGAATCTCGCTAGTTAACTCCTCATTCTTCGGTGATGGCTCGCTGGGTCTCGGCAAGGGCTCTTTAGCTCTTATTGCAGGCCTCTCGTTTGATTGACCAGCTTGGGCTCTTGACTGTGGAACAGCTCTAGCCGTATCGCTAGCGCCAGGATTAACCAATGCGACAAGAAGCTTCGCCTCAGCATAAGGGGACTTAACGTCTGGTAGCCTTGCAAGAAGCGGCATGTATGCAGGGTTAGGATCGGCGATAATCTTGCCAATCATCTCGTCAACTAAAGTTTCAACTTTGACTCCAGACGATAGAAGTTCGGTAATACAGCTGGAAATATTAGAGACGTCCTGAGTGAGATATGAAGAGATTAATTCTTCAACTTTCTCATCTTGAGGAAGCCCCAAGGCATTAATTACCATCTCATTAGAGATTATTTTATCGGATAGAGTCGAAATCTGGTCCAGTAGCGACAATGAGTCTCGAAACGATCCACCACCACGTCGCGTGATAATTGAAAGAGCGTCGTCATCGATCTTAAGCTTCTCACTTGCTGTGACACCTTTCAGAAACCTAAACATCGTATCATAGTCGGCAAGCTTGAAAGTATAAGTCTGGGCCCGTGACGTAATCGTCACCGGGACTTTGTATGCATCGGTCGTTGCCATAATGAAAATCGCGTGTTCCGGAGGCTCCTCCAAAGTCTTCAGTAAGGCATTAAAGGCCTCCTTGGTCAGCATATGAACTTCGTCTATAATATATACTTTGTATTTACCCTTCGAAGGAGCAATTGCAACCTTCTCACGTAGCTCCCTGATATTGTCGATACCGCGGTTCGAAGCGCCATCGATCTCAATAATATCGACATAATCGTCCTCAATCTCGTACTTGAAACCATTTACCTCATGAGCAAGGATTCTGGCAACTGATGTTTTTCCGCAGCCCCTTGGACCAATGAATAGATAGGCATGACTAATCTTGCCTTGTTTTAGGGAAGAAATTAGAGGCTTGGTAACCTGATCCTGACCTACGACCTCCTCAAGTTTTACTGGTCGATATCTACGATACAAACTCTTCATTCCTATTATTATAGCATACATCACCGGTATCAAAAAACCGCCCTCATGGGGCGGTTAAGATTACGATTACAATGCTGCTTCAACAGCGGCCCAGGTAGCATCTTCGTTCTCTGCCGGAATCACAACGGAGACCTGAGAGCCTTCGCGGAGGTGGAAATAAGTCACAGATGCATAAAGAATCTGGTATTCTCTTCCGGAGACTTCAACGAAATATTTATCATCGTGATGTGTGAGTGTACCGATGACGGTCTTTCGCTCGACTGGACCAATCTGCTTATATAGGAACTTACCGTCTTCTGTAATAGTCAACTTCATAATGTCGCCCTCAACCAGCTTCGACTTAGAAGCATAATTAGCAGGAACTGGGTAGTTCTTGCCATCTGGGCCAATCATAATCTGACCATCGAAGACGCCCTCAATAATCTTCCCTTCGGGGCTAGAGATAACAGTATCTCTTGGGGTAGAAATAGTTTCCCCATCGCCGAGAATGGAGATGAGTAACTCCTTAGCTGCGGATAAATTAGTTTCTGCCTCACTCAGCAGTCCACGTAACCTCTTTATTTGTTTTTCTGGTATTTCAGACATACCTCGCAATCCTGTCTAAATATAATATTATTATTATAATATACCTAATAAAAGGTAAAGTCAAGGGTTTCAAATTATAGTTTTCCACTAAGAAAACAGTGGTAAACATCAAAATGTTGTAAATTTTACAATATAAAACATAAGCTAAATTATTGTTCTATTCCGCCTTGTATAGGCCAGTATGCTTCTTCCCGTCAAAGATGATTGTAGGAATCCCCTTAACGCGGAGCTCATTCTCGACAATAGAGCGATTTGAATTCAATTTATCTGTAACGCCTTGACTAGCCGCACCTTCGCGGAGCTCTTTGATCTTTTTCTTGTCAAATCCAGCATCGATTAACCATGATTCGATTTTTTTCTCAGCATCATCTCGAGAATAATCCTCATTGAATTTATTTAGGTAAGAAATATCCTCGCTGTTATATTTCGTGAAGATGTTGTCAAGGATCAGAAGAGCATATTTTGAGTCGTATTCTGAAGCGGCAAACATATACCTCGCGACAGTTTCCGAATTCTTGAATTTATATTTTCCGTCTGCATCCTGGATCGGGAAAGGAACCAGTCTCACGGTGTACTTATCGAAGAATCCAGAATTCTTCTGGTTACGATAGGATGACATGCAGACCGTGCATCCAGGGTCGAATATATCGACTGCTACCGGTAGATTATCGCCAGTAGACGCATCGATATATTTAAAATCATAACCGCCCGCATCATAGTTCCTAAATTTATCAGGGATAGCTTCGAATATCTCTCCCCACTCCGTAAACCAGCGACCGGTAGCCTCAAGGGGGTTGGTCGGCTCAGACTCGTCAATCGAGCAGACTTCTGCTCCGAGCGTACAAGCCGAAGGCTTCGTCACGTTGCATGAACCAAGCGCCCAGAGAGCGAGAAGCGATTTAATTGCAGTAAGAATTGCCCAGATCGCAACAATCACAATTATTACTGATAAAACTTCAATAACTATAGATAAAGGGCGAACCCATTTTGGATGCTTCACGATAACACGGGATAGGAGAGTATTTTTCACGTCGTCTTTGAACCCAGTCTCGCACTTCTGCAGGCGGACTTTCTTCCAGAGACAACCCCAAGCCTTCTTCAAGGCTTTAAGGTAGGCTCTACCGACCTTAGGTTTAAAAATTGAAATTAGCGCGACAAACACACCAATAATTGCTAAGATAATAAACGCTGCTATGCACACCATAATGTAACTATTTTACCACAAGTCGAATGAAAAAAAAGCCCCGAGATCCGGGGCTTTCCCCGACCTCGGGGACCCAAGGGTTATTGTCCAATTTCGGCAATAGTTTCAACGAAGCAATTATAATATATATAACGCTTACCTTTATAGTCAAACTTGACATACCCCCCTTCCGAATCCTCGATATCGATCTTCCCAGTATAAGAAGCCATCAGGTCACCGTTCGCAGTATAAACGTTAATAGTCCTCTCAATGCCGTTTTGAAGATTCGATTTCTGATCGGTCATCTTCCTGATTCCAGAAGCAGTGTAGTTGAAGTACCAAAACTCAATAATAAAAACCAATGCGATTATTGTCACCGCCACGATCGGAATCAGCGCCTTCTGGTATGGTCTATTTGCCACACGGAATAAAACAACAGCAACAAACAAGATGAGAAGCCCGATTGCACCAAACATAAACCATCCACCAATAGTTAACATACTATCACCTCCAATCCCTCGGTATTTTAATGTGCTAAACAAATTATAACACAATAATTAGAGATAGGCAAACGAACGGCGCTAGTAGATAATTTTCTCAAGGATATTCTTAGTCTTCTCAATATCTTCTGGCCGGTTGTGAATACCGAGCGAGAATCGAACGAGCGGCGGCATGCCGAGTACATGATCTAGGTAGTAGTGAGCACAGAAATAGCCAGTTCGGGCCATAATGTTCTCACGGCTAAGCGCAGTACCAAGAAGATGAGAATCCAGGCCATCAACATAGAATGACATTGTCGGATTCGCTTTATGATTCACGAAATGAACCTTATCTGAACCCTTTAGGAACTCATATAGCTCGGTATAGTTATCAGTTAAATTCTTCCAGTCGGATTTTGGCAGCTTCATTAGCCACTTAATGGCTGCACCGAGTCCTACGATTTCGCCCCAAGCCTGAAGTCCTGATTCAAATCGTGTATAGCGATGCTCCTTCCCTTCGGCAGAAAGAACATACGAATCCTTGTCGACATCGTCAACCATTCCACCGCCGACGAAACCATTATCCATCTTATCCATCAGATTATCTCTCCAGACAATCACACCAAGTGACGGTGCATATAGTTTATGTGCAGAGAAACAAATCGCATCAGCTTCAATACCGTGTAGAACATCGACAGAATGAGCCATCGATTGCGCAGCGTCAACAATCACTATCCCGCCGTCTCTCTGAACGACCTTTACTAGGTCCTTGAGATTACTAAGCTTTCTGCCATCGAAATTTGATGCACAGTTTAATACGACCACAGCCTTATCGAAATCATAATTAGAGATATCGACGGAACCGTCCTCTTCCCTCTTGATCACTTCGCGAGGTAGTCCTGTCCGCTCAGAGAAAGCCATTGTTGAGAGGAATGGTGAATTATGTTCGATCTCAGTTGTTACAACTTTATTAAAATTCTCAGCTCTAAGCTGTGACAGTATCAAATTGATGCCATAGGTAGTATTAAGTGTGAAAGAAACGGTGTACTTCTTAGGTTTCAATCCAAGATATTTGAGCACTAAACTCCTAGTCTCCTCGACCTTCTCGTCGGTTGTGACGCCCCACTTATATTTAACTCTTTCGCCACAAGAGTTATGTTCAGTGTAATAATCGTTGATAGCAGAAATTACCGGGCGTGGCCTCAGTGACTGACAAGCCGAATCAAGATATACTTCACCCTCACCTAAATAGTCGAAATCATTCATACAAATAATTATACAACAAAAATGCCCCCTACGGGGCAAATTTGCCAATTAGTCAACATTTTATACTTAAGCTAATTCAACAGTAGCACCGGCTTCTTCGAGAGCCTTCTTCATTGCTTCAGCGTCAGCCTTAGCAACTTTCTCTTTCACAGTTGCAGGAGCACCATCGACGATAGCCTTAGCTTCGCCAAGACCGAGTCCGGTAGCTTCCTTGACAGCCTTGATGACTGCAATTTTCTGTGCGCCAGCATCCTTGAGGACGACGTCGTATTCAGACTTACCTTCATCAGCGGCGGCACCAGCGTCAGCAGCTGGACCAGCAGCGACTGCAACAGCTGCAGCAGCTGGCTCAATACCATACTCGTCCTTAAGGACGTTCTTGAGTTCGTTTACTTCGAGGACGGTCAACTTAACCAATTCCTCAGCTAATTTCTTAATATCAGTTGCCATAGTTTTCTCCTTTAGATAGTGAAACTATCTTGATGATTATAGTTTAATAGGACTAACCTAATTTGTAAAAATTTGGTTGCGTTTAAGCAGCGTGTGCTTCGAGTCCGGAAACGATTCCGGAAAGACCACCAGTAAGTCCAGAAACAGTATCTGTGACTGGCGATAGAAGTTGTGCCACCACCTGAGCGATCAACTCGTTCTTGCTTGGCATTGCAGCGAGTGACTTGACGTCGTCTTCGGAAAGAGCGACACCGAGATCACTGAAACCACCGGCAAGACTTAGAGCCTTGTGGGTTTTAGCAAAATTAGCCAAAACCTTAGCTGGAGCTACCTCATCTTCACTAGAAACTGCATAAATCAGTTGGCCTGTAAGATTGGTCGTATCAGTGTCTTTGTAGACAGCAATCTGCCCCATTGCCACGCGAACCAAGCGGTTCTTAACAACCTTAATCTTAACACCAGCTTCTCTAGCATCTTTGCGAAGTTCCTGGAGCTCAGCTACAGTTAACCCCTGATACTTAGCGTATACAGTGGTTTTTGCGTTTGATAGAAGCTCAGTCAAATCAGCAACCAATGTGTTCTTTTTATCCTTTGAAATTGCCATAAAAAGTTCCTTTGGTTATTAAAATTATTTTTGTTGACTAATTGTTAAAAATCGTCACCAAATTAAATTGTAAGATAATTCCTTGGCGACATGATTAAGGATTTCTCCCGTCGCTGTCATTGGTAACTCCCCTAATTATACCACAGATCATCAAAAAATACAAGCTACTTATTAGTTGAAAACTGGAAGATACTTCCGATCACGGCGATGCCGATGAAGAACGGCCAGAATGTACTTGGCCCGAAGAATGTCGATAGGGTCAGAATCGAAAGAGTCAGCGCATATGCACCCATGATAGAAGTCGCGAAAATAGTTGCAGGCTTGATGATAAATGAAGATGCTCCACCAACGACGACGCCGATTGCACCAGAGATGAGTAGAGTAGGAATCTCCGTCCCGAAGAACCTCGTGCCAATCATCATGACAAGACCGAAACAGACAAGACTGAGACAGATCTTCTCAATAGTGAATCCGAGTAGTCCAAGAAGAAGGCCGCCAGCGAACGGCAGGAGTGCCTGCCAGAGCTCGTTGCCGACAATCTGCGGGACCAGATTATTAATCGTTGGCAGAAAATTCAAAACTAAATTGTAACCGAGCAGGAACCATAGCACGAAAAAAGCCACCTTCTTTAGCCTGAAACCAAACAAGGTAACGAGGACGCCAAGGATGATAAAGATTACAACTTCATACGTATTAAGATTTTGAATGAATTCCATAAGCAAATTATAGCACAAAAAAGCCCTCTATCGAGGGCTTTTTAAATAGGCTTAGTTGTAGATGTTCTCGATCTGGATTGAAGGACCCATGGTTGTAGTGATGAAGACAGACTTCACGAACGAACCCTTTAGAGAAGTAGGGCGCTGAGCCTTGAGCGAATCGAAGAATGCGTTTGCATTCTGGACTAGCTTATCAGTGCCAAATGAAACTTTGCCAACACCGATATGAACGATTGCTTGCTTGTCAACACGGTACTCAACCTTACCGGCCTTCGCGTCCTTTACAGCCTTCTCGACATCAGTCGTAACAGTGCCGGCCTTAGGATTAGGCATCAAGCCCTTAGGCCCGAGTAAACGAGCAAACTTACCAAGCTTTGGCATGTACTGAGGCGTCGAAATAAGTACATCGAAATCAATGGTACCTTTCTCGAGCTGGCGAATGAATTCTTCGTCATCAGCAATGTCGGCACCTGCAGTCTTAGCGACCTTGCAGACATCGATTGGCGCGAATACGGCAACACGCACAGTCTTACCGTTACCATGAGGTAGAACCATCGTGGTGCGGATATTCTGATCGGCCTGGCGTGGGTCAACGCCGAGACGAGCGTGGACTTCAACACTTGCATCAAATTTAGCTGGATTAGTCTTGATAGCGAGCTCAATCGCATCAGCTAAATTATAGTTCTTAGTCTTATCGATCTGCTTGAAAGCCTCCTGATACTTCTTACCACGACGCTCGATGCGTGGGCGAGTTACAGGTGTTGCACCCTTTGGTTTAACGATAGCTTCCTCGGCTTTTCTTTCAATTTTACGAGCTTGGCGAGCCTCTTCAGCCTTCACCTCCTCGATATGTTTCTTCGATTTTTTCCCAGACTTTGCATAAGTCTCGGTATTCTCAGCTTCTTCTGGAATTGCAGTTTCCTCAGCTGGGGTTGTTTCTGGTGCTACTTCAGGGGTAGCCTCAGTGTTCTCTAAGTTTTTGACCTCTTCTTCGGCCATATTAATCCTTTCCGTGGTAATAACGAGTCGACCTCTTCCACTAATTAATTATTCCTACAATTATACCAAAAAACCTCTAAAAAATCAAGGAAAAAGGAGCCCTTAGGACTCCTCAATTGATGAAAGAAGCATAAGAGCGTAATTGTTCTTTTCTTCATCAAGTTGCTGGTAGAAGGTTTCTCCCTTGCCAACCCGCCGGATTTCGAATCTGAAATCTCGAATGTAACTCCTCAGCATCTTATAGAAGACTCCATTCTCTTTCTCGTATTCGATTCTATTGATTAGGCTACTAATCTGCCTGGGGGTCAGGTCATACATAAAATCAATCGCTTTATCAAGCGTTTTGATCTTAAGGAAGTCGATATCCGGAAACTCCTCTTTCAAAAAACTCTTTCTGATTCCGTTTAAAGGAAGTTTTAGTTCTTTCTTAATCGAAATCAATTTTTTGTAGGTTGGGACCAGACTGTTATATTCCGTCCAGAGGTCCTCCAGTTTCTTCATCCCTTCTTCAATGTTACTAAAGTTACAACTTAAAAATTTAGCCATTTTGCTACCCTCCTTGAATAATTAAGTATCATTCGATAATAACACTAAAGTTAAAAAAAGTCAAGCATTACGCTTGACCTTTTTTGTTCGAATATTAATTAGTCGACCACTTCAACGCCCATCGAGCGAGCAGTGCCAGCGATAATCTTGATAGCACCCTCAATGTCGATGGCATTAAGCTGATCCATCTTCTTCTCAGCGATTTCCTGAAGCTGAGCCTTGGTGATCTTCCCGACCTTATCAACGTTCGGCTTTCCAGAGCCTTTGTCGATCTTGATAGCTTCACGGATTAAATCATCAACAGGCTGCCCAAGAGACTTCCAGTCAAAAGTTCGATCTTCAAATACACGAATGTGGACAATCACGTTCTTGCCCATGAGATCCTTAGTGGCCTCATTGAACGGGTTGATGAAGTCCATCATATTAAGACCCCACTGACCGAGCGTAGAACCAACCGGAGGTCCAGCTGTAGCCCTTCCTGCAGGGATACGTAATTTCAAATTCCCAATTACTTTCTTTTCTGCCATATTAGTACCTTTCTAGTGCGTAACTCTAATATTATAACAATTTTTATGCGAAAAGTAAAGCAAAGCGATTAGCTTAATTGCTTCACCTGCAAGGCATCGAGTTCGACTGGTGTCTCGCGTCCGAACATCGAAACCATGACCTTAAGCTTACCCTTAGCAGCATCGATTTCCGAAATAGAACCATCGAAGCCCTTGAATGGGCCATCGGTGATGGAAACAACTTCGCCAACCTCATACTTCACTGAGAATTTTGGATCCTCGACGCCCATACGCTTCTTAATCTTCGCAATTTCCTTCTCAGAAACAGGAGTAGGCTGAGTACCAGTACCAATAAAACCAGTTACACCAGGAGTATTACGGATAATATACCAAGTTTCGTCAGATAGTTTCATATCGACAAGCACATAACCTTGAAGAATCTTACGATCAACGATCTTACGCTTACCGTTCTTAATCTCGATCTGCTTCTCTTTCGGCACTATTGCCTCGAAAATTTTATCGGCCATCTCGACCGTGCTAGTACGCTGGTTGATAGAATCGGCTACTTTGTCTTCGTAACCAGAGTAGGTAGAAATCGCGTACCATGCCCTTGTATCATCATATCTATTTACTGCCATTTATAATCCTTTCTAAGTTACTTTAATATTAAACTAAATAGCCATGTAAAGAATAAATCTAGAAGCGAAATAATCACCATAAAGAGGGCCGTGTAGACGAGGACAGCGAGCACCATCTTCCAGGTGGCTTTACGATTAGGCCACCTAACCTGACGAAGTTCACGCCAAGAGTCACGAAGATATCTACCAAGGTAGACGAATGGACGAATCAAGATAAATGGCTTCTTCCTAGACTTCTTCCCGTCGGTAATCTTCTTTTCAGCTTTTTTTGCTTCTTTTCGTTTAGTTTTCTCTTGCTTTTTGTCTTTAACAACAACTTTTTTTCGAGTAATTGTCGGCTCTTCAGACTCAGCCTTCTTAGGTGAATCATCGGTTGCCTTGATTCTAGTGACTTTAGCCATCTTACTCCTTTATATTAAAAAAAGTCTGATACCAGACTTGTCAATAGTATACTACGCCAGGAAGGAATAGTCAAGATTTTTATTTCTGAATGACGAGCAGTATGTTAAACGTTGTGTTTTTAGCTCAACCGGTCGACATGTTTAAGTATTTTTCTATGTACAAGTTTAAGCAAGATTAGAGTGACGAGACAAATAATATCTGAAACGACCAAAAAATTGGTTATGACGAGAAGCCTTTTATCAGCGCACATAATTACAATAACAGTGCAAATAATCTCTATTGCGAGGAGTTTAAGAAATTGTCGAACCATCATGCCGAAGTCTGCAGGTGAATATTTCTTTAATTTAACAATTCCAATAGGAAGGCATATTAATGTTAAGACATACCCGATAAATAATGGGATAAAGGCAAAAAAGGCTATCCAGAGCATTGGATCATGAATGCTAAAATTTTTCAAGGCTATTATTGAGACAATCAGTGAGCTAATAAAAACCGAGACTGGACCTATAGAGATAAGTATTATAGACTTTTTTCTCCACTTTTTAGTTTGCATTAAAGACTTGATTTGTCCATCCGATAAAGAGCTATTATTGTTAGCTGATGTCTTTTTGATGATATAATCGTTATCCATAAGCAATTCCTATATATAAATGTTTTTAGATTATTATATTGTCCTTATGCAATTAACCCTAATAGAATAGTAACAGAGATTACTGTTTTGTCAATTCATACATAAGGATTATTTTGGGAAAAGATAATCAAGGTAGTCGGTCATCATGCGAGCTCCGGAAATCACTGGCAGGAACGCCTCAAGTTGACGTCTCAGGACGAATTCAAGGTCGAAATCATTACCCCAAGTCGCAATTGCGTCCTCCATCTGCTGATATAGCATATCAAGTTCTTCGCTCTCATCATTGCCACTCACATTGAAGTAGGCGCTCATCGGGCCGTCGGCCACGCCGCCATCATGCGTTGAGATTAGGATGTTGAAGTTCGCGATATCCTTCATCCAGGAAGTACCACAAGCCTCTAGGCCAACAATTGGCACATTAATGGCGACATTCGACCCACACGAAAGGGCGAAAGCGAGTTCCTCATCATAGTCAGCAATATAGTGGACATGATCACGTAGATAATCATCCTTAGCAACAAGATCAAGCAAGTTACTGAGCTTACCAGACATCACTTCGTCACCAGCATGGACGCGTCCAGCGAGAATGTAGTGAGCTCCACGAGGCTCTAGAATCTCTCGAAGCCTCGATGGATCCCTGAACGGCATCTCTGGCCTCTTATAATCAACGAAGCGACGCTTGAAGTCAAAAATAAAATCGCCATCCTTGAAATTAAGAACCTTCCCGGTCTGGTCAGGCCTGGTTTTAAGAGCCTTATTAAGGATTTTTCGTCCTTCATGCTTGAATTTATGAATATCTTCTGCAGAAATATCACTGAGCTTCTCAATATAATCAGCAGTCGGCGCAGTGAATTTATCGATGATCCCCTTCTCTTCGAAATAAGTCATCACCTCGGGCATCACCCAAGTATCCATGTCGATACCGTTTGTTACCGCCTTAAATTTTACCTTATTTCCAGCGATGTCGCGGTAATTCGCCACCCTAGCATGGAGTTTAGAGACTCCGCTTCTAAGCTCCGCAATTTCGATTGTAACTGAAGAAAGCTTAATGTGGTCATTGGTGAACTTATCGGACAGCCACTTCTTCACAGCTGAAGACTTGAGATTTGGGAAGACGTATTTGTCAAACTGTTCCCTACCGAATTCAGCCTCGGCAGCCTGAACTAAAGTATGATTAGTATACAATGTGTGCTTTCTTGTATAAACGACAGCCTCGTAGAAATCCATCCCATTGCTTGCAAGCTCGTCTAGACGTGCAAGCGCCGCGAAGAAAGTCGCAACTTCATTCAGCTGCATAATAGCTGGCTTCAATCCAAGTAATTTCAAAGCGGCATATCCACCGAACCCGAGCGAAACTTCCTGGTAAAGGCGATGATCGGATCCGCTCATTCCGGAATACAATTCGCCGAAATTCGGTTCAGTGACTGAAATAATCCTTGTACTATTAAACCTCTTCTCAATCACGTCAAGCTTGCATAGTGTGTCACAGCAACGGATATTAACGGTATCGACAAACTTGAATCCGAACTTATGATAATCAACCGGCTTGTGTTCATCATAAACTTTGCCATCTTTAATTGTTTGGTGTACCTCGAAGGGATAGAATGGGGTAATAAGAGCTAGAGGAATCCCCATTTTATCAGCGACACGCCTAGTGTCGGCCGCTAGAATTCCGAGACCACCACCGCCACGGATTCCGTTTTTCTGATCATAAAGCTCGATCGTCCAATAAGTGTAAGGCCTTTCTGGCGACACTGCTCTTGTTAAATGATTTCGTTCCACCGCTTCGTAGAAAATATCGACATCTTCAATATTTTCCAATGGATGGTAATAGTACTTATCCTCTTCCATCATGCTTATGATTATACCATAAGACTATTAATACCAGAAATCTTTCGGGAGTTTTTCGGCGATACGCATGTGAAAATCATAATCGAACCCATCAAGACGTTTAGGATTTTTGGTCTTAAAGTATTTCTTGCGAATCTCATCGGCAGTCATGACCTCACACGGAATCAATTTGTATTTTTTTCGGAAGTTTAAACCACGCTTGTATCCTTTAGGTGGGAGCACGGCTATCGGGAGAAAGTCACACTGCATCTCAGGATCCTTATAAATACTAAGTGCCAGCACGGACATGGTCGGAATAATATCTTCTTTCTTATCATAGACATTTTTAGACTTAAATACTGTAGCTTGCCTAGTAGCTGACGGTGCAACGAATACTACGCCGCCATTTTTCAAAGCATCATGAGATAAAGAAGTATAAATCTCGCGAAAATCACGCTTGATTCTTGATGCATCCTCGAATAATTTAGTTCCCTCTTTAAGGGCCATCTTCTGCCAGGTCGAAGGAGTAATCGTTGGAGTAATAATAATTCCAAGCTTCTTGATACGATCGAAATTCGGCGCCAATGCTTCATACCAAGGCAGATTCACCGGAAAATACATTGGCTTATCACCCATGATATCGATTTTCATCATGAGGATTCTAGCAATTTCGCCGAGTGAAGGATGATTGAATCCTACGACGAGGCCATTCTTCTGGTCGTGCGGTATCCCTTTGTACGAACCAGGCGTAATCTTCGATAGAATTCTAACCAGTTTCTTCCTTGCAGCCTTGCTATGCTTGACGGGATCAGACTTCGGTCCAGTAGTCCCAAAGAAATAATTAATAGCAGTATTGCAGGCCTTACCTAC
Source organism: Candidatus Nanosyncoccus sp. (assembly GCA_045636645.1). GTDB lineage: Bacteria > Patescibacteriota > Saccharimonadia > Saccharimonadales > Saccharimonadaceae > Nanosyncoccus. Next base: position 15,558 of record JAZTXX010000018.1, on the reverse strand, counting down.
TGGTACCATCTCTTTACGGAGCTTCTCGGCACCAAGCGAATTAAGGAGAGAATAGTTCTCGTGCTGCAGCTTGTCGATGATTTCTTCGGCAGAAAGTTCAGCTAGTTGTTTATTTGTAAAAATTTTTTTCTTAGCCATAGTATGCTTATTATAGCATTTTTTATGAAAATATGGTACAATAGCTAAAGCTTGGAGCGTCGCCAAGTGGTAAGGCAGCGGGTTCTGGTCCCGCCATTCGGGGGTTCGAATCCCTCCGCTCCAGCCATTTTCAGAATTTAGACCAGAAAAGTTCCGAGCGAACGGTCCTGACCCCTGTAATATCAGTCCGCTAGGTCCTAAAGTTCGGTTCGAGCACGTGATGAGACCAATGAGGTCTCTTTTTTCGGCCGTCGTGGCAACGTCGAATAATTTATCGGCATATTTAAAGACTTTTAAGATGTAACCGGCGTTCGTATAGAAGTTGTCGTCAGCTCGATCTAGCGCGGCTTCCTGCGTTTGGATCTCGGCCAGTTCGTTGCGATATCGCTCGTTATTTTGGTTATAAAGTTCCAGAGTAATACTCTTGTCCATCAACATATCGTAAGCTTCTTGCTGTCTCGCTTCTAGTTTCTTACGCTTTTGAGACAAGCTTCGGCGTTGCTCGCGATAGAAATCTATCTTTCCGGCGTGCGCTTCGGCTAACGCCTTTCTAATCTCGTCTAGCTTCGTTTCGGTTAATCTTAATCCTCGTAGGAATTCTTTTACCTTATCATCAAGATATTCTTCGGTGTAGCTCTTCATGCTCTTATGGACTCCTCGTCGGTTCGTGCAGTGGTAGTATTTGTGGTAATTATAACCACCATGTCGTAGCTTACGCTTCTTAAATTCTGGCGTTATTGTGCATCCACACTCTTCGCAGCGAATTAGTCCACGATAAGCCGATTCTATGCCACCATATTTCGGTACTTGGTCGTCGCCCTTAAGGTTTCTCTTGTCGAGTATCTGATTAGCCATATCAAACAACTCTCGATCTATTATCTTCTCGTAATTATGCGGATATTTCTTTCCGCCTTTTTTATCGATAATAAACCCGACATAAAACTCGCATCTTAGGAATTTGTGGATGATCCCTTGCGAAAATCTAGTGCCGTATTTCTTGTTCATTAGTCTTGCTAAGGTTCTACATGAATAAGTTCCGGTTGAGAAGAGTAAGAATACTTCTTTTACAATCGACGCGGCCGGTTCTACAGGAACGACGTTTTTAACCTTCGGCCTGACGCTGATAGTTTTGAATTCATAGCCATAAGGCGCGCTCCATGGTAGCTCGCCGCGCGACAGTTTGTTAATCTTCGTATTAAGGCCGTCTTCCTTAATGCGGTTCAGGTATTCCTGACCCACAAAAACCTTCACATTCCAAGATGTGAGGTCGGTCGCGCGGCTATTCTCCGAGAGAATCAGCCTTTCGTCAACGCAGTGGATGCGCTTGCCATATTTAATGCGCAAATCTTCAATCGTTACCGCGTCGCGGAAATTCCTCGTAATACGATCTACGCGGAAGGCGATAATGTCCGTTACATCCGGATTATCCTTTAAGAACTGGATCATCTCGTTGAAGCGTTTGCGCTCTTTATAGCTACCGCCAGTTTCGCCAATGGCGTATTCGCGTACGATCTTTAAATTTTGCTCGATTGCATAATCGCGCATTCGCGGTAACTGAATTTCATCGAGAGATAAGCCTTCTTTTTCTTGTCGCGCTGTTGATACGCGAGCGAATAGAACAGCTTTTCTGGTTAGTTGCGGCTCATTAGTTTTGCCGGTATTTACAGGGGTAGAGTTTCCCATGTTATCAAACATAATACCCTAAACCTTTCATAAGTCCATATCATAAATGGACCTTTTGGAGTTGGGCTATTCGCAACTAAAATAGCCGTAAAGAACCACCCTACATTTGCGCTAGTTTGGCCCAGCGCGCACCTTGTTTAATTCTGTAAAGTATTCAAGTAATCGTACTGGTTTAAACTCTGCCAGTTTATCTTCTATGTAGCTAGTAGAGCTACTCTTTCTCGTTCTAAAGTAGATCTTTGATATTTTCTTTGTAAGTCTAGACCACTGCGCCGAATTGGCGCCAGTCATCTTCCGCACGTCTCGGCTTCCGGTTTCGCGCATTAGGCTCCATATCGCCAAAGTCTCTAGCCGTTGCGCCAAGGTCGCTTTTGGATTTAACGTATTAATTTCATGAAGAAAGCTGGTAGCTGTATTCGTAATCGTTTCATTAAGATCTAGGTTCTTCGCTTCGATCTGCGCGAACTCATATTCCAACAGCGTCTTGGCTAGTTCTTCATTAAAGATATCTATAAATACAAGCTTTTGCTTCGTAGCTAGTCTTGCGACACTGTCGCTCGCTTTAGCCTTCTCGAGAGCGTGTTTCAGCGCTGTATTGAACGCACGTTTAGTGTTATATCTCGCTTCAACACGCACCACCTCAAAAGGCTTCTTCGAACGAACGTTATCAAATAGCGTGAGCTGGCAGTAGTTATCTTTCTCGAGTAGTCCGCGCTCGCTGACGCGAGACTTAGCCAATTCTCTTCGTTTATCATAAATCGCTATGGCCTGACTTGCGCTGTAAAAGTGCAAAGCCTCGCCATCGTTTCGGTAAACGCGCATATCGGCTTGCTTTCTGGTTGACACGTTCGCTTTCGCTATATCGCCAATTACGCTTGCCGCGGTTCGGTAATCATCAAAGACTATATTCTTGCCAAAGTGGACCGTCTTGACTTCGGCCCTTTCTATCTGGTTTCTTTTAATCTCAATTCCGAGCTTATATAGCTTGCGATAAAGTTCCAGACAGACACCCTTAAAGTCGCCAGAGTTAAGCTCGTCGAAGTTGTTGTTATAAAGAATCTTTGGCGCTGAGAACTCGATATGTAAGAATACAGAAACACCGCCGGCTCGTACTGCTTTCATAAGTGTTACGCGTGGCTGATATATGCCTAGCTTCTTATCTTTTGCCTTTAGCTGCAGTACGCATTTAATAACTTTTCCGGATCCAAAAGAATAGTATGGCGGTCCAAAGATGCCATGAGCAGAAGGAGAGAACTTACGATAAACGCTCGGGCTAATCCTGAAATTGGGGTAGTTCACTCGGAGAATCACAGTATCGATCATCGCTAGCTCTCATTACATCTTCATATTTACTAATCACTGCCTCTTCTATTTCTTGCCCAACATATCTGTCTATCGGGTAGAATATTCCGAAGCTATTCAGTCCAACCTTTTTGGTTGGAAAGGTGAGTCTATATGAGCCATCTAGTCGCGTCATAATGCCGACAGAACTACAGTAGATCGTTCCGTACAGCACAAAGCTTGCGAAGGCTACCAGTCCGCCATGCGGCTTTACTGGCATTATTTCAATTTCCGATATAAAGCTATTCATCGTCGTCATCCTTATTAACGACATGCTCTCGCTTGTCTATATCGATTAATATTTCTAGAAACTTTACGAGCGCTTGTTGCTCCAGTTTCTTGTCTTTCTGATACGTTATATTACCTCTTCATTCCATATTGCAAGGATACAAAAAGAGAGTTCAGCGTTATTATTGCGATAATATTGAGCTATTTTAAGTATTTAGGATTGATTCTGACTGATTTTGTATTGAGTTCAAATAGATCATCTATTCCGGCGATATTACGAATGCGCTCGTTAAGGCGTTTTAAGACCTCGTAGACGCGGTGCCAGTCCGAAGGGCGTTCATTACCTATGTAATCATACAAATCATCCCAGACGGTCTGGAAATCGCGTAATTCGTAAAGTTTTGTTGGGTCCTTAAACATAATTTCGCAAAGAGCAGGAGTGAACGGTGCGTCCTCGCGGAAACGTACTACTTTGTTACCGACGTGGATTGTGCGAGTTTTTGGATCGTAGCTTACCTTGAGATCTTTATCGTCATCATAGAAGAGCTGCTTGTGACCGTCTTCGTATTCGCGCTCGATTTCTGGAATTATCTCTTCGAGTAATTTAAGATCTAATACGGTTTGTTCTCTTAGCAGTAAGTATTTATCGTCATCTTCGTTATATCTAATGCTATTATTAGTGAAATTGAAGATAAAGCGTTGAGGTTTTATATTGGCAAGCATGTCGATGCACGATACGATCCATTCATTCGTTTTATATTCTAAAAGATCGTAAGTACTCTTGATTTTGCTCCTATCGATATCTTCATCAGCACAGGAAAGGAGATGACAGATTATATTGAAAGTTTCTTCGTCTTGAGGATCATTTTTTGCCTCGTCGATAGCATTAATCAAACATCCGCCCTCAAAGTGAAGGGCGATAAGTCGATCTATAAATTTTGCTACATCTTCAGGCACTACAACTTCCAATTAGTTATCTATATTATACCATATCTTCTTGGGGTCGTAAGGTGTTAGGATACAACAAGAACTTGTATAATTTGCAAATTAAGGTTAAATACAAACACCTTGCGAGGATGAGCCGCAATTGATTGGAGGGAGAGTAAGTTGCTCTTGCTCGTTATATCCTTCCTCGCAGGGGAAAAGGAGATTTGAATATGGATAAAAAGAACGTCAAAAAGCGTCGCAAATGCCCGAAATGCGATGCTCATTATATCGGCTATCCTGCGCTATCGCGTAGGGATAATAAGACTAAGATTTGCTCAAAATGTGGAATGAAGGAGGCTATTGAGTCTGTTCGTCTTCACTTTTGTAAAAATCGGTAAGCTCATAGGTTTGTACTGGAACAAGGAATAGTTCGTATTTGATGATTAGGCGGACTAGTTCGTCACCGTCAATAAGCGTTACGGGTGAGCCTTCAACGGCCGCCTTTCTTGCCGACACCGTAAATCTACTATTAGTAATAAAAATACCGTAATCGGCCTGGTTTTTGTTCATAGCACCCAAGAAACGGTCAATTTCCGGAGAAGAAACATCGCCGGCATTATATCTCTTACATTGGATGACTACGCGAGTGGTTCTAAAATCGTTAGAGTCTCTATGATAGCCAAAACCGTCGATTCCGCCATCATTGCTAATATTCGTGCCTTTTTCGGTAAAATCTACACCCATTTTCTTTAGAAGTGCGCGCGAGAATGCCTCGAATTTTCCAGGAGACATCTTAGCAATAGCGTCTAGTAATTTGGCTTTAAGGTTTTCATTATAGACTTCTTGTGGGCCTGACTTCTCTAATTTACTATCGTCTCCAGCTTCTTCCTGCTCTTTTTCTGCAAGATATTCTTTGTGCTTTTCTTTCCAATAGGTTTTACTTATGTCGTATACATCTTTGTCCACATTGAAATCTGCTGCATTTAAATTAATGCCTTTTTCCGTTAAAGCAATTTTGCCTTCACTTGTTATTAGGCCAGCGATAGCAAGATTTTTAATTGCGAAGTTAAATTTAAAAAGAAATGGATGATATGTATTTTGTGTTTTCTCGCTAGTTCGTTCAAACTTTATGTAGTCCGCAATACTGTCGTCACGATCAGACAATACTTCTTTTAGATCGGCACGCGTCATTGGCTGGCCGTACTCCTTAAGGATTTTGAAGATTTTTTCGACTAAATACTTTTCTTGTTGTTGCGCAGACATCTTGGATATGTCCATAAATCACTCCATTTCTACGGCTGGCAAAAAATATATTTAGCCGCAATTACTAGATATATTATATCATATTTTCATAATTTTTCTCAGGTAGCTCAATGCGGAGTAGACAGCAAATTTTGATTTGTCGACCTGGGCGACGAAGGTTGCAAATTGGTCTTGAAGAAATCTCGGTGGCTCATAAATGTCAATGTTTAAAATTGCTGGTTTCCCAACATTTATTTGTGTACTACCTGCGGCACTTTTTGCGAGTTCTTTTCTGACATATTTTTGTCCAAGTGAATGCATCAAGTAAACCCTATTTATTCGATCGTCATGAAGAAATGAGAGTTTTCCAACACGTTGATTTAAAAGAAACTTCTTCCCATTCGTAGACACTATTGTCGGAACTCCTAGAATTTTTGGGTCGCTAGCCATATCTGTCATTGCGATGATTACGTCACCGTCAAATAATCGATACCCTGAGCACTTATTCCAATATTCTTCAGGAAGATATTTTGGATGGTATTCCGCATTAAAACCTCCGTCTGGCCTAATGTTACTCATCCTACAATTCAAGACACTAGATTTATCAATATAGTCGCTAGATTTGAACGCATAACCATTTTGGAGGTCGCAGACCTCGCCTAGCTTAATCTCGTTCCAGCCTTTAGGGTTGGTACCAGGTGCTCCAAACATCTCGACAAATCGGGCTTTGATGAGGCTATCAAGTTGTTTCAATTGCAATTCTTTCTGCTCTATCAGTAGACGAGCTGTGTCTAGTTGATCGACTATTACTTTTTGTTCTTTCAAGGTAGGAAAATGATGCTCGCGATTAAAAGAATCTTTAACCTTTACAAACGGTTGGGCTGTACCGCCCTTAATCCACCAATTTTCATCATTGATCATGTACCAACAATAATCACGAAGCGCTTTCGATTCTTCAACGATTAATGGATGAGTATTGGCGCATATATTCCATTTCCCGTCGGCTTTAAATGCTTTTCCGCACCTTGCTCCAACCGCGCTAACTACAATCCCTTTCTTGTCGTAGCGATATTCAGGAAGCCAAACATCTTGTCCGGATGCGCTATATGCAGGAAACCAACCGTTTTTTGGTTCAGAAGAAGCAGTGTTCTTTACTGCAGCATTTGATGCTGGCAATGATTTTATTACTTCATTAATCTTCATCAAATACCTCTACAAATCCGGATTTGTAGAGGTAGTATGAAAGTTAAATTGGGCGATTTGATCGAAGAATATTCGGAAAGAAACACCGACAATAAATACAAACCGGTAGCTGTAGGCAAATATGGAATTAGAACACGCGAGAGTATTTACTCAAAAGAACTAGCAAAGGACTATTCTAAGAATAAAATAATCCATAAAGGAACTTTAACGGTTGGTATGGGCTCTAATCAGATCGACATCGGAATACTACGAGATGACGAAACATACTCAGTTTCTCCCGCATATCACACGTACAAGATTAAGATTTCGAACTATGACTATTTGGATTACCTATTGGCGGCTAACAATGAAAGAATGTTTTCTATCTATGCAAATAGGGGGAGCCGGCAAGGCAAAACACTTGATTTAAAAAGATGGCTTACTGACGAATTGGATCTTCATAACGAAAAAGATCAAAAATCAATCGTTCAGAGTTTGAATACTATTAAACGACTAATTCATCAAAAAGAAGATGAGTTAGCAAAGCTAGACAACCTCATCAAAGCCCGATTTGTCGAGATGTTTGGAACGCCAGGAGCCGATCCGTTTTGCTATGGAGTAAAAGAATTGGGTGAATGTTGCGAGTTGAATCCTAAAAAAGCAAAGGACAAAAGGTTGAAGCCAGACATAGAGGTTTCTTTTATTCCTATGCCGTCAGTCTCCGAGAAAGGCGATATCGATCCGACAGATATTAGGCCTTACGAAGAAGTCAAAAAAGGCTTTACGTATTTCGCGGAAAACGATGTATTATTTGCGAAAATTACACCTTGCATGGAGAATGGCAAGGGCGCAGTTGCAAAAGGTTTAAAGAATGAGATAGGTTTTGGTTCAACCGAGTTCCACGTATTACGTCCGATTGATGGTATAAGTAATCCATATTGGATTTACGTATTAACATCATTTAAATCATTCAGAAAGGATGCCGAAGCAAACATGACTGGTAGTGCTGGGCAAAGAAGAACGCCAGTGTCATTCCTTGATGGATACAAAGTTGCTTTGCCGCCAATCACACTACAAGAACAATTCTCGGCATTCTATAAACAAGTCGACAAATCAAAATTTGCGCTAAGCAATGAACTTGCGGTGTGCAACTTTTACATTCGTTTGATTCACAATCGCATAATGCATGGTAGTATCGATTTGTGAATGACCTAGTAATTTCTGAACTTGCTCGATTGGCATTCCTTTGTCGATTGCGCGAGTCGCCATAGTACGGCGGAATTTATGAGGATGAACTTTATTTATGCCTAATTCGCGTCCTAAGTGCCTCAGGCGGATTTCTACGCCAGATATCTGCAATCTATCGTAAGGCGCGTCAAGCGTCACGAAAAGGGCAGGATTTGCGTCAGAACGGCTATTTATGTAGCCCATCAGGTGTATTTTAGTTTTAGCGTCAAAATATACGCGACGTTCTTTGTCGCCTTTGCCGAAAACGATACATTCACGTTCCTCGAAGTCTATGTCATCAATATTGAGCCTTACGAGCTCGCCAATTCTAATTCCGGTCGAGTAGAGAAGGTCAATAATCGCCAAATCGCGCAAACTACTACATCTATCGCGCATTTTTTCTATTTCTTCGTCTGAGATAATTTCTTTTACGGTTTTTGTAGTTTTGATTTTATGGATTCTGCGCATTGGGCTTTTGATAATGTAGTCTTCTTCCTCGAGCCAGGTAAAGAAGCTCGAGATGTTGCGACGAATATTGTCGATCGTTGTTTTACTACAATCATTTAGACCTTGATAGTTTGCAAGGTAATCACGTATATCATCGGTGGTCACTTTGCGTATTGGATCATCTATTTCATCTAGTAGCTTTTCTACGGTGGTTTTATAGTAGGATAGAGTCCGCTCGGAGCATCCTTCTATCTTCTTGGCATTCAAAAACATTGACAGATAATTGTCGTTTGAAATGCCATTTATTGATCTCGTTTCTTTCGTTAGGCGCGAAACGAGCACGCGTTGTAGTTTTTGTGATTGATTTGCGGTGAGATATTCATCCATATCCACCAAAATGTATTTAATGGTATCTTCCATTAATAACTCCTTTTGTTAGATTAGAACCTCCACTAACAAAAGGAATAACTTTTTAGCCAAAATACTCCTGCATCAAGCTATCGAATAATTGTTGAGTCTTTTCGAGCGACTTTTGTACGGCAAATTTTGATTTGTCGACCTGCTTGGCAAAAGAAGCAAAACGTTTTTGCTCTTCAATCGGCACATCAACAATACAGCTGTTCTTTATGATTGTCTGAGAGATATTCGGCTGTCCGCCACCAATCGCTTTAGAAGTTAGTTCCTCACTGATATCCTGAAAAGCGTAACGTAAAAACTCCTGATCAAAATCATCATTTGGCAAGACAGAACAAACTGCCTGGTTAGTAGTTGTTCTGTATCTCACAATCCCCACTTTACCTGCGGTAGCACCGTACATAGCGATTACGATCGAATTCTCAGGAACCCATTTCGCTGACGAATTGTTTAATCCTTTTTCTGTTATGTAATTCGACGGTTTAGTAATATCTCCATAATTAACTTCGCCACTCGTTAGCCACGGAATGTTACCGCCATCATAGTATTCGCCTACTGAACTTTTTGGTGTACCACCAGAAGTTGTTTTTAGCTTTTCGCCGACCTTAAACGTGTCATATTTTCCTTTAAACATCTCGACAAATCGGGCTTTGATGAGGTTATCTAACTGCATTAGTTCTTCAGTTTTTTGCTTTGTCTGATTTTTAACAAGGTCTAACTTTAGAACTATTTTTTGCTGCTCTTCTATACTAGGCAAATCAATGCTAATAGTTTTCATTTTGGCAAACTTCATACTTGCGCGCGTGCTACCCTGCACAAAAGAAGTGATGGATTTTTGGAAATTGCTCGATCTAAAATAGTACTTCAAATAATCTGGCAGAACAATATCATTTGAAATTCTAAATACCGGATAAGCAGGGCTTACGATGCCAATTTCCGCACATTCGAGCATGTTTGGATAGAATTCTCCTGTGTCGCTCATTGCACGATAAGTAAATTCGCCGCGTCGAATAATTTTGTAACCTTTATTATCCTTACTTGCTACTTGTTTATTGAAATAATCATCCTGCAGAAACAATCCGTTTTTTGATGATGTAAGAACTGGGTATTGGTCACTCTGTGTTGTCTTTTCGGTAACTTCTTCTAAGAAATCTTCTAATTTTGTAATCATATCTACAAATCCGGATTTGTTTCGTTTAATAATTTTTCGAGTTCGGCCAGACTTTCGGAAGCTTCTTTATCTAGCTTCTTAATCTCAGCAATGATTTCAGAAGTTGGCGGATATTCGACTTTTTCGCATTCTACTTCCTTGTATTTATTAATCGTTAGATCGTAGCCGTTTTTAACGATCTCTTCTTTATCTACAAAGAATGATTGTTCGCTACGCGTGCGGTCTTTTTCGCCATCTAGATTTCTGAATCTTGCAAGAATATCAGGAATGTCACTTGTTTTAAGCTTTGAACGTTTATCGTCCAGGCTGTACCCGTCCGTTTTCATGTCGTAGAACCAAACTTTGTCAGTTCTTTCGCTATTTGAGTTAGTGAATACTAAAATCGCTGTAGAGACGCCAGCATATGGCTTAAATACACCTGAAGGCATCGAAATGACAGCTTGAAGCTTCTTGTTCTCGACTATCTCTTTTCGGAGTGATTTATGCGCTGTGCTACTTCCAAACAAGACGCCATCCGGAACAATAACCGCTGCACGACCATTTGGCTTTAGATGTGAGGCAATATAGTCAACGAAGAGAAGCTCAGCACGGTTAGATGTAATGCCAAACTTTTTATGTGGAGTAATACCGCCTTTTGGAGTCATGAATGGAGGATTGGCAATAATAACGTCGTACCTATCATCCCAGTAGTCTTCTGAGCTAAGGGTATCGTGCTCAATAATGTGAGGAGATTTAAAACCGTGCAAGAACAAGTTTACACGCGCAATGCGAGTCATATTAGGCTCGATATCGAAGCCGTAGAAGTTACGATGAATCTTTTCGATATCTTCACTATTTAAACGTTCTTTTTCGATGTGTTTCTTCTTAATCCAGTTGTAGGCAGAAATTAGGAAGCCTGCAGTACCACAAGCCGGATCCAGGATCTTATCAGATTTATCTGGATTAATAAGCTCGACCATCATATTAATGATGTGGCGAGGCGTACGGAATTGGCCAAGTTTACCCTGAGAGCCCATAGTGGAAAGCAGGTATTCGTAAGCATCACCAATGGAGTCGCCAGAGCTCTGTTTAATCTTATCGATTTCGCGAAGGAATAGATTAAGCGTATTTGAATCTGTAAAGCCGAGCGTTGCGCCATTAAAAATCTCACGGAATAGAGGAGGGATGTTTGGATTTCGGCTCATATTCTCAAGAGCGTTGCGGTAAAGAATTACGCGATCTGCGCCGGTGATAGTTGGACTCATTAAATTATGCCAGCTATATTTTTCATATTCGCCAGAGAAGTAAGTGCGCTTACCGCCTAGGGCCGCAGAGTCATCGTCCGTATCAGACATAAACTTATAGATTAAAGCATAGGAGATTGCATCTACCTGAGCGATTGGGCTAGGCAATTTGCCCATGAGGATATCCCGGGAGTTATCTATGATTTGTTTGAAGTGGGTGTAGTCCATTTATTAATCCTTTACTCTTAGTTTTTCTACATTAATGTAATCTCTGATATATCCGACAATTTGATTCATTCTATCGACTCCAAGTCTCTTCAGCTGTTCAATAGTGACAGAGCCAAAACCAGCGAGAAGGCTAAAGTCTTTATTATCTATCGCTTCAGCAACTTTTCTATTGGTGATATATGCGTCAAATAATTCGAACGCATCATTATAAGACTCGCCAACCAGCTCTTCGCTTAGATTCTTATCTGAGACAAATTCATCGAATTTCTGTTGGATGTATTGGGCTTTTGTTAAAGGTTCCTTATTGTTCATGATGAGATCAAGAATCTCGCGAAGATCTAGCCTGCGGTCAAGGTTAAAGATTTTGCGAATCTTCTCTGGAGTCATATAGAATTTAGGCTTATCTTCGCCAAGTATTTCCGTCTTAAGGTAACTAAGGGCTTCGTCAATATTGCCATCGTTGTAGAGTTTAACAAACTCTTCATTGGATTTGACTTCATCCTGGAAGCTACGGAACATTTCGCGATCTACGCGCATCCCCTCTTTTCCTACGACCGTTTGGTCAAGGTTCTGCAACTCATCATCTTCACCTAACTCTACTCCTCTTACTACAACCACTTCTGGAGGGAAGGTATCTACACCGGCAGTTGGCGGTGTAATCGTTATATTTTGGGATTTATTTGCCGGCACTACTAATGGAGCATCGTAATCATATTTTTCTTCAAAATATTCACATACAGCAAAGAAGTCGATAATCCTGAAGTTTTCCTTCTTAATCTCGGTAACCTTTTCGCCATTTTCGTAGTCCACGTATTTAAAGGTATGAAGGCGTGTACCTCGGCCTTTCATCTGAATAAAGTCTGAAGGACTAAATACTGGCCTCATAAACACAAGGTTAAGTAGGTCTGAGCAGTCATAGCCAGTTGTCATCATGCCAACGGTGACAGCAACTCTTGCGCGACTACTTTCGTAATCTGGCAACCATCTAGTATGTCCTCTTAGATTATTTTCGGAGAAATTAATTGAAAACTGTTGCGCGTCGCGCACGTTACTGGTAATCTGAATCGCAAAATCGGAATTATACTTGCCTGGGAACTGCTCCATTGCTATCTGATTGAGCATTTGGACGATTTTTTCGGCATGCTTCTGGCTTACTGTAAAGATGATTGTTTTGCCAATTTCGCCCGATAGAGGATCTTTCGCGGCGTACTTCATAAATGTATCGCAGAACACACGATTCGTTTCTTCATTAAAGAAGGTCTTCTCAAAATCCCTTATACCGAAGTTTTCGTCGACATCTTCACCATCGATAACACGGTGCACGGCATAGCCTTCGTCGGCCAACAATTGCGATGTAATATTAGTTCTAGCGTCCAAGATTACAGGGTTAACCAAGAATGGCCCGTCAGGATCGTTCACGCCGTCTTTGAGGTCGTAACGGAATGTAGGCTGGCCAGATTCGCAACCAAACGTTCTATATGTATCTAGAAGCTCCCTGCGTTCAAATTCCTTTTCTGAGTTCGCTTCCTGCTTGGTATTCTTTAAGAAATCTTTCGGAGTTGCAGTAAGGCCGATTTTGTAGCCGGTAAAATATTCAAAGACAGCTCTAGCATTGCCACCTATAGAACGGTGCGCCTCATCTGAGATGATTAAGTCAAAATCATTAGGGCTAAAATCACGATAGCGACCGCTTGCAAGTAGTGATTGAACGGTACTAATTACGATATCTGCAGTTTTCCAGTTATCGCGGTCTTCCTTCCACACCTTTACAACATAGTCTTTTCCGATGGATTGATTGAATGACTTTTTAGCCTGATTTTCCAATTCGATACGATCTACCAAAAAGAGAATTCTTTGAGCGTTTCCAGTCTTTAGGAAAAGCTTAATTATAGCCGCACAAGTCAATGTTTTACCAGTGCCAGTTGCCATCTCAAGTAAGAATCTTTTCTTTCCGTTTCTTGCAGACTTCTGAACGGCTTTAATGGCGTTAACTTGATAATTACGAAGGATTTTTAACTTATTTTTCTCAATAAACTCTTTGCGCGTATCTTCATTTATGTAATCTGGATGAGATTTTATCTCTGGCATCTGCGATTCGGCAATATATGTGCGAGTAATTTCTTCGTTTACGAGCGCATCAACATCTGGGACCCATTTCTTTTCATCCTCGAGTGAGCCGAGTGAAGGAAAGCTACTAATTGGCTCTGGATTGCCGAATTGCATATCCCAAAGATAATGAGTATTGCCATTACTTAGAATTACGTAGCGAACATGGAGTGAATTAGCATAGTCGCGCGCTTGTTCCTTGGCGGAGAGGGGAGGAATGCTCTCTCGTTTTGCTTCAAGAACAGCAATTGGCTTTTGGTTTGAATCTAGAAGAAGATAATCAATAAAACCTCTTCTGGTGTTTTCGAAATCGTCGCCTGGATTTTCGATATCTACCTTGTTTTCTACATCGACATTTGCCGGGCCATTTTCATCATCGAGCAATCGCCACCCAGCATCAGAAAGTAGCATATTTATCTTTAGGCGTGCTTTTGCTTCCTTTTGTGCCACGTTGTTTTCCTCCGCAATTGAATTATAAATATCCTTACTTTAATTATATCATAAAAAGCATCATTTCAGCGCCTGCAGCTAGCTTTTCACGCGCATATTTCACAACATTTAGCGATTTCAGGTCAAGAAAAAACTTTATCCCTGTTTCTTGCACGAAAAAGGCCAAAAGTCCGATTGTGATCAAGTGGATGCTATCTATTGACTTTCTGACACTTTATTTTCTAGAATTCGCGGCTGTAGTTTGGTGTAATATCTACCGGTTCAGCCCAAAGCCAAAGCTTCGTTACGGTCCAGCGTCGTACGAAATACATGCGCAGAATCGCTTCGTTTACGTCGCGGTTATTTAGGGCGCGTGGAATGTAGGCGAGAGAGAAGAAGTATTTATCCTTGTCCTCGCCGTCGTAATGAATATAGACGCGTTTTCCATAGTCAAAGCGCATCTCTTTATCCCAGGTTCCGAGTAATGTTTCGTCATCAAATTCCCTAAGCGCCCATTTGGCGTCTCTAACGTTTGAATCTATCAGCTCCATATTCTTTAGATCGCAATATTCTCGCGAAGTAAGGATGCCTTCGTGTTTAACATAGAGTTGGTGAAGCTGTCTGGCGGTTACCTTGATAGGTTCGCCGTTCTTTGGCTTCTTGTATAATCGGCGTTTTGCCATAATAACCTCGTTTCTTTTGAGGTTGCGCCATTGAGGCGGTATCAATATTTGAACAGCATAGTGTCGCCATCCCAAGCTGCCCACTCGTTGCGTTTCTTTTCTTCTGGTGTCATCTTAGCTTGTTCTTTGTCGATCTTCTCAACAGTTTCTATCAATTCCATCATGTTTCTGTAAGCTTCTTCCGACCAGCCATTTTTCTTAATTGGGTGCCTGATTACGGTCTTAAGTTTACTCACGTCGCATTTTCTGGGATCGCTTAGATAAATCTCATGATGGTATCTAGTATCAGTTATATCTAGCTTATAGCCGTTAGCTTCCATATATTTGTGCATTAACTCAACGGTAGCCGGTTCGTCGTCATAGCTTCCAATATGCATGCATTGGACACATAAACCCTCGTCATAGGTTAAGAACTCCACTCTAGAGAAATCTTGTTTCTTCTTCTTGGTGGCTTCTTCTATTGCCCAGTCAAAATCAGCTTTTGTTACAAAGTCTGGTAAGCGAATAATCGAGATGAAGTTTAGAGTTTCTTTATGATCGTAATCTATACCATCTTTGCCATCTTGCCACCAAAAGCCCTCTAATGGTGGTACAACGTATTCAAAGAACCCATCTATCTTATGATCGCCTTTATAACTCATCTTTATCGTATAGGCGACTCCGTAAAGTAACCCAAGCGTATTTTGGTAATCGCCATTTTCTTCATTAGGATTTCCTTTACCTCTAACGGCGATATAGTTCATCTTTGGCACTTCAATAATCGCCGGTTTATTCTTCGGCATATAGAACTCTTTGTATTCTTTCTTGAAATCGAATGCCATACTTGCTTCAATTATATCATCTGGCGCATGTTTTCATGTCGCAACTCGGTTCGAGCATAAAGTCAAAA
>JAZTXX010000017.1:0-28241 GCA_045636645.1 Candidatus Nanosyncoccus sp. | reverse complement strand
TATGCCAGACATGAATAAATTTACTACAGATACCACTGGTACTACCGCTGGCAACAGTTTCTTCTATTCCTTTAACTACTCTGGCTCCCTCACCTCCCTCCCAGATGGCTCCTTTGATATTAGTAACATTACTACCGTTGGCGACTATTTCTTCATGTACTTTTACTACTGTGGCCGCCTCACCTCCCTACCAGATGGCTCCTTTGATACTAGCAACATCACTACCGTTGGCAACTATTTCTTCGATGACTTTAACCGCTCTGGCTCCCTCACCTCCCTCCCAGATGGCTCCTTTGATATTAGCAACATCACTACCGTTGGCGACTTTTTCTTCGGTGGCTTTAACTACCGTGGCTCCCTCACCTCCCTACCAGATGGCTCCTTTGATACTAGCAACATCACTACCGTTGGCAACTATTTCTTCATTTCCTTTAACGACTCTGGCTCCCTCGCCTCCCTCCCAGATGGCTCCTTTGATACTAGCAACATCACTACCGTTGGCAACTATTTCTTCGATGAGTTTAACTACTATGGCCGCCTCACCTCCCTCCCAGACGGCTCCTTTGATATTAGCAACATTACTACCGCTGGCAACTATTTCTTCGAATTCTTTAACGAATCTGGCCGCCTCACCTCCCTCCCAGACGGCTCCTTTGATATTAGCAACATTACTGCCGTTGGCGACAATTTCTTCAGTTGGTTTAACGACTCTGGCTCCCTCACCTCCCTCCCAGATGGCTCCTTCAATACTAGTAATATCACTACAGCTGGCACAAATTTCCTCCGTGGTTTCAATTATGCCGGGCATCTAAGTACTTTGCCTTATGGGTCCTTTAGTACCAGACAAATCACTACGAGCGCCTCAACGCTTGGAAGCGGGTTTATGGCTGGTTTTAACTATTATGGTTACCTCCAACGATCAACTACTAACTATAATCCAGATTTCATAAACAAACGCTCTTCGGCTGTGAGCGCCTATTACGGTACTGGTAGTAGTGGCTCCACTTCGTCCGTATCAATTGCCTCTGGTGCCAATTTCTACTACATGCAAGATTCTCCCTCATCACCTTCCAACACCCCATCAAACAGCCCTTCCAGTGCACCTTCCAACACCCCATCAAACAACCCTACTAACGCACCTTCTAGCGCCCCAGCGAATGTCCCCGCCAGCGCATCATCTAGCAACTCTAGCAATACTAAATCTGCTACAACCAATGATAATGCCACCGATTCTACACCTAGCGAATCATCCTCTAACGATTCTGACCTAACCACCCCTACTACCAACTATTCCGCTCCTTTCGGTGCCATGACCGACGACGATGACGAAACTATTACCAAACCACTATTACGACCACCAGCTCCTCCGATCTTCCGCTTATCGTCACTGCCGCCGTCACTGCCGCTTCCTTAACCACTCTATTCGTCCTCTCTCGTCGCGGTAACAAAGATGAGTAATCGTCTCTTGTGTTATAATACAGCCATGGAAGACACCCGCAACCTCATTGACAAATTCAAAGGCCTCAGCAATGAACAAGTTTTTGACGAGCTGAGTAAAAAACGTAGCCCCCTCGAGATCGCCATCGAAAACGTCGAACACGATTTCAATATCGGCTCGATCGTCCGCACCGCGAATTCATTTAATGTCAAAAAAGTCCACATTATCGGCAAGAAGAAGTACAACCGTCGCGGCGCGATGTGCACCGACAAATATCTCGAAATCGTCCATCACCCCTCGCATGATGACTTCTTAAAAACCCAGGGGGACAGGGAATTGGTCGCTATTGAGAACAACACCCCCCGTGCTAAAGAACTCCACGATAAAACATTTGCTCCCGCCACCACGCTTATCTTTGGCTCCGAAAACAACGGCATCACGCCTGAGTTATTAAAAAAATCAGACGACGTCCGCTTTATCGAATCCTTTGGCTCGACCCGCTCTGTTAATGTCGGCGCCGCCGCCGCTATTGCAATGTATGAGTATACTCGTCAGATAGTTTTATAGGTAATCCTGCATAAGTTCAAATACATATTGGACTCTCCAGCAAATAACAACTAACATTGGAGGGCCTATTTAGATGGTTATCAAAAGCCAACAAAAAGGGTATATTAATGTTATGAAATACCACAATAATATACCCAAATCTATTAAAGCAGTCCAAGAATTCCGCGTCAAGGTCTTGGAGCATAAAAATCAATATGGTATAAACTCTGCCATTGATGCTTTTGGTGTAGGGCGAAGTACAATCTATCTTTGGCAAAAGAAGTATAGAGCTAGCAGAAGACTAGCCACCTCACTCTCACCCAAATCCACTAAACCAAAAAGAGTTAGAAAAAGTAAAATCTCCTATCTATTAGTTGAAGAAATTACCCGTATTAGAACAAAATATCCCCGTATAGGTAAAAGTAAACTAAAAGTATTCTTAGATGAGTATTGCGAACTAAACAATCTAGATAAAATATCAGAATCTTCTATTGGCAGAATTATTAAAAGACTAAAGAGCAGCGGTAAAATACCCATATACCAGAGACTCACTTATTATGCCAGAAAAGATCACTTTGTGGACTATAGATATCATCAAAGACAAAAATTAAGACGAGCCGGTTATTATCCTAAACTTCCAGGAGAACTGGTACAAATAGATTGTGTAATTAAAGTAAAAAATGGAGTAAGGCGATATATTGTCTCGGCAATTGACTATGTATCCTCATTTGCTTATTCATATGCATACAAGAGCTTAAGTAGTGCAACCACAAGTGATTTTATGGACAGACTTACTGTCGTTGCTCCATTTACTATAAAGCATATACAGACAGATAATGGTGGTGAATTTTCCAAATATTTTGATGAAAAGCTAAATAAACTAGGAATCATACATTTCTGGAATTATGTTAAAAAGCCTATTTATAATGGTAAAATTGAACGTTATAACAGGACCAGCCAAGAAGAGTTTATAGATCCTTATACTGGAGTTCTATTTGAAAATATTGAGGAATTTAGTCAGCAATTGGCTGATTGGTGTATTTTCTATAATACTAAAAGACCTCATTTTTCACACAGAGAGCTAAATAATAAAACTATTCAAATCCCACCGCTAAAAGCTTATATTTATATGTTAAAATTG
Organism: Candidatus Nanosyncoccus sp.; assembly: GCA_045636645.1. Classification (GTDB taxonomy): domain Bacteria; phylum Patescibacteriota; class Saccharimonadia; order Saccharimonadales; family Saccharimonadaceae; genus Nanosyncoccus. Next base: position 25,116 of record JAZTXX010000017.1, on the reverse strand, counting down.
AACCAGGAAAAGTCTAATATGTTATGGACGCATACAAATCCTTTACTTTTTTTCAGTTTTGGTGTAAAATAGTTACACAGCATTTTAATATATGGGGTAATAGCTCAGCTGATTAGAGCGCTGCCTTTGCAAGGCAGAGGTCCAGGGTTTGAATCCCTGTTACTCCACCAAAGTAGGAGCCGAGGGAAAATCTAAATCTCGATTTAGATTTTCAGAGGCGACGCCCTTTGGAAGAAAATTTGTGAAGCAAATTGTCTACCATTCAAGTTTTGCAAAGAATAAGCTAGCGGGCTTATTTTTTTATCTCATCACAAATGGGCTCACGACGCGAAGGTATTATTTTGAAACAAATGCCCACAGATCCTCAAGGGAATTAAGGGATCCGAAACTGTAATCATTGATATCTTTATTTATACTCACCGGTGAAAGATAGCTACAGTCTTCACCTATAGGTACGTGGCCGCAGTACTCTGTAGCTGGCTTAATCATCTCGAGGTTCGCAACAGCATTGGCGAAAGCTATGCGGCTTTCCTCATCAGAAAAGGCTAAGATTCTGAAATATTGACTATCCTCAACAAAGGTACCATTATACTGTGCTGCTATTTGGTGAATTTTATCTTGATTTAGTTTAAAGAGAATGTCCCCTGGTTCAGTGTATTCCTCGGAGTCCTTCTCTAGCCAATATCCATAATACCCAGGGACATCACTGAAAGAATTTGGCTTATAAAAATAATAAAAAGACAGACCATCATCTGATTCGAGTTTGATGTATGATTTACCATAGGAAGAGAACCCTTTTTCGGTGATTGTAAAATCATAGGTTTTTTTGAACAGCACAGCAGTTGACTTACCAAAAATGCCGTTCTGAGTCTCATCACCACTCTTTAGCCAATTTATCTCGGCAGGATTCTCAGCCTGTAAACTATTCGAAAAGATCAGATTGACGCCAAGAATGATAACTACTACAGCCACGACAACGCAAGCTAGTATTATAAGAATTTTTTTGGTTGATTTTTGGCTGCCAGGAACCGTCTCTTCGGTTGACTCTATCTCCGTTTTCTGAGGTGTTGTAGCTGGATTTTGTTCCATTTTTAACTCCTGATTAAACTGCTTCCGCTTGTATTATACCATACCTTAAACCACGAAGCCACTATACCCGATTTTTTTATCAACTAATATTTACTCCTGCCATATTTTGTGATATAATCAATTTAGTGATTTTTTGTAGGGGTCACGCCCTAAGAAACGCGAGGCTTTACTGAGTGGTTAGCCAAGCGACAATAAAATGGGGATATAGCTCAGCTGGTTAGAGCGCGTCACTGATAATGACGAGGTCTGTGGTTCAAGTCCACATATCCCCACCATGGTTTATACAAGTCGGCATTTTGGCCGATTTTTTAGTGTCAAACGGAAGCCAATACGGTCGCTACCAGGGGGCAATCAGCTTAAGCCGATATCTCCAGATACTTCCGCTCCCCGTAGTTTCTGAGAACGAACCAAAGAACCGCTAGGATCACGATATAAATCAGGTCAACGATTAGAATCCCGATTGTCTGCCCGATAAAAATTATCAGGAGCACCGCGATCGAGATAGTGAAAATCGTAATCCCGAGCCCCATGAACGATGCGACCATCACCCCTGGACTCTGCTTCACGATTTCTGCATCACTATCCGCATCGAACCGCGCATACCTCAAATCAATGAAAATTCCAGCCGTCTCGGTGACAAGCGGCATTACTACTGATGCTACTAGGATCAGCAAGAAGTCCAGTGCCCCAAATTGGAACCTCGCGAACATAATCAAGCTACCGAGAACCATCACTGGTATCACCAGGAGGACAGAGGCGAGTATCTTCGAGGAGAACACTTTAATCCCACTGACCGGCATCGTTTTTAGGATATTAAAAGCCCTACCCTCAAGGGAAATCATCGTAGTAGTAATGAAAGTCATCAGGCTTGAGAACGTCACGAGCACGAAAGCCGCTCCAGGAGTGAATCCGAGCGCGACCTCGGGCGAAATTTGGAAGTTACTCTGCTTCTCGATTAGCCCCACCGCATCGTTAAACTTCAGGCAGAGTATCACCACCACAACCAAGAACAGCACCAGTCCAATCACAGTATTTGACACCAGTACGGGGGTATTAAAATACTTCCTCAACTCTTTTTTGACCATCGCCCAAGTCTGATTTCGCCTCTTGAAGCTAGGCTTGAACTTGTCGCCGCTAGGCCTTTTTACGGTATTCGCTCGCACCACAATCGGGTAGTAGAGCTTGCCAATCAGGAGTACTACCAGCGCGAAGACCACTAGATTTATAGCGATAAATTTCAAGAGTTCAATCGCGCTGAAGCTCGTCGCCAGCTTCACGAACGCATCTGCCGGGTAGTAGTAGCTTGTGATATTGTTGCTAATGCTACTGATCGCTTCAGCTGATAGGCCATTCGACTGGGTTAGGGAGAAAGCCAGGATGAGTATAACCACCAAAGAAGTAATCGAGATCAGAATCTCAATCATCGGTCGTTTCTTGAATCTTGTCGAGATGGCCGAAGTTATCGCTCCAACAACACAGGAGACGGCTACCGGTATCACCGGAAGAAGTAGGAGCATCAGGACCGCCACCAAGTAAAACGTAGCATCGATCTCCGTGGTTATGATATAAGCCAGGATGGCCGGCACAAGGAAGATAGCATTATAGAATACCTCAAACACATAGAATTTGAAAATCCGAGTGAAAGTGATCGTAGATTTCCTGATCGGAAGGGATAATAGTAGGTCGTTGTCATGACAGTTGAACAACAAGCTACTAGTCTTATATACCCCCTCCATTACGGTTAGAACCGTCGTCGCCATGACGTATAATGCGAGAACATTGTGCTGCATCCCATTCTCAGCCATATTTCGCGCCATCATGTACGCACTACTAAAAATCGATGCAGACAAGAGTATCACCACTGTCGCAAGAAGGGCGTGACGCCTCTTCTTGTCCTTACCGGCAATGATGAATATTCGCATCCCGTCCGTCAGGGAAGCTTTGATAAGAGAGAAGATCTTATTCATTATCCTCAAGCTCCAGGAAGACCTTCTCGAGCGAACGGTTGCCCTTAACTTCCTTCATGCTGCCAACCTCCACTAGCTTGCCTTTCTTCACGATCGCTACCCGCGAGCAGAGCTTCTCGGCCACATCGAGGATGTGAGTAGAGAAGAAAATGGTTTTCCCGTCTCGAGCCATCTTATGCATTAGCTCCTTCATATCGAAAATCGCCTTCGGGTCCAGCCCCACGAACGGCTCATCCATAATCAGCACCTTCGGGTCATGCGCCAGAGCGGCAATCAAGGCAACCTTCTGCTTCATCCCGTGAGAGAAAGACTTGATTTGGCTACCCAGCTCGTTCTCGAGATTGAACATCCCGGCGTACTGCCTAATATTCTTCTCCCGCACGTTTTCGGGGGTCTCATACATATCACAGACGAAATTGATGAAATCGATCGCCTTCATCTCCTCATAGAGGTCAGGATCATCTGGTACATAGGCCATCTCCTTCTTACAGGCCACGGGGTCAGACACGATGGACTTTCCGTTTATCAGGATGTGGCCACTATTGAAGTCGATAATCCCACAGATAGACTTTATTAGAGTGGTCTTGCCGGCCCCGTTATGCCCGATGAAGGCGAAAATCTCCCCATCATTCACAGTAAATGAAATATTATCTAAGGCTTTTTTGTCGCCATACCTCTTGGTGACGTTCTTAATCTCAATCATATAATTAGATTATAACACGAGGCGACTGTAGGAATAAGGGAATCAAACTCCCCTAAAAAAAGCGGAATCGCCTGTTAGAAGGCGATTCCAAGGTCATACATGGATTTTAAGTAGCCTCGCAGTTTAATCTACTTAAAACTATCTCTATTTTATATCACGAAATGCATAATGTCAATACATTTTTTCCACAAAATGTGGAAATTATTCATTTTTAGTGTTCGGGTTTTTCAACAAATATTAGAACATATTTTTTAGAATTAGCATATTGACAAACGTTAAGCACTATGTTATAATGGAGTTATTCACTTGGTTTGTTATTCTAGTGACAGATGACTGCCATCAGGGGTAATCATTGAGTCCTCGGACAAGATGAGGAGACCGTCAGGCAAGGATTCGCCAGGAAATAGCAAATAGAGGTGGTGTGTTATCAATTTAAGAATTTGGTGGGCAGAATAGGAGTTCTAGATGTCTGGAACTAAGGCTGGTGGCATGAAAGCTGCTGCAACCAACAAAGCAAAGTACGGCAAGGAATTCTATGCACGTATTGGCAAAAAAGGTGGCCAGAACGGTCACACCGGTGGATTTGCTGCTAACCCAGCTCTTGCTCGTATCGCAGGTGCTAAGGGCGGCCGTATTTCTCGCCGTGGTCCAGCTAAGAAAGCTGCCTAGAAATAATCACATCGAGGACAATAATAGACTTTGTCAGGTGTCTGAAATCGCGTTAGTCCACACTTCGGGCAACGCGATTTTTGGTGGAGCCAATCTCTATACGTGTCCAGCTCATCTTGGATCATCTCCTCATCGACATCGACCTGGTATTTCTTGGCGAGCCTGCGGGCCTCATCCCAGGCCTCGGATTCCATCTTAACCCTCTTCGCATCAACGGTGAAATCCCTGTGCGAAAGCACCGCGTGTCCGACCTCGTGCAGGAGCAGGAGATCAGCCCGTTCTTCGTCCGGCCCAATCGTAATAGAGTTAGGCGCCCTGAAAGAGAACCTCTTACCAGTACGAAATCTCAGCTGAGGATAGTCTCTCTTTAGTTTTTCAAGTAAGTCCGTGACCATCATCGGTAGAGAATCATTTCTTCTCGTTCTGCCGTGCCAGTATGTACCCACCATAGATTACCGACTCGTTCGGACGCTTCGGACGCTTCAGCTTCGCACCAATCTCGCTGACCGGGAGGTATTTCGCATACAACTTGAAAATCTTCCCGAGCGGACCACCAAGGACGATCGTGTCAGGATGATACTTCTTAACGATATCAGGGAGGCCAAGATAAACCCTGCTGGCTATATCCTGCAATATCTCCTTCTTCCTGAGATCGGTAGCGTAGTCAACATGGTAATACTTCTCAAGCGCACTGGCTGCGGCAATATCCTCCCACTCGGCCTTCTTCCCATTATAGGTATAGATCTTGTGACCCGGCTCGAACGACCTCGACTCATTGGTGATACGATTCTTCTCGACGATTCCACCGCCAATACCAGTCGAGAAAGTCAAGAAGACGACCTTCCCGGCCAGACGATATCCTTCATAAAGCGCCGCAAGACTCGCGTCGTTTTCGAACGTGACTGGGCAGTCGAACAAAGATTTTATAGGGGTAAAAATGTCAATATTGTCCCATTTTCGATTGCCGAAATGAACTGAATAATTTTTTTGTACAACGCCAGGAATCGCTACAACAATAGACTTGATCTTGTATTTCTTGAAGTATTGCAAATTCTCCGTAAGATCGCCGATAAACGTCCTTGAGCCATGAGCGGTCTTGAACTTCCGCCGACGAATTACCCGACCGCGCTTCGAGAACAGCGCAATCAAAGTCTTAGTTCCTCCGATATCAACACTCAAATACATATCTTGATTATATCACACTTTTTTGCTATAATTATAGATGTTTTTAGGCTCATTCATAGAATTTGGATCGACCTTCAGACACTAGAAGCACCCAAATCAATAAGGGTTAAGGGTGAGTTTAAGTTTTGTCTAGGTTCCAATTCCTGTGAATGAGTCTAAAGGAAGGAAAAATAACTATGGCAAATGCCAAAAAAATCACCATGGATGAGCTTCTCGCAAGCAACGAGGATTCATCTAAAAAAGTCATGGCTGGAGACATCGTCAATGGGTCGGTTCTCTCCGTCAAAAAACACGAAATCTTAATCGATTTAGGGGCACAGGGTGTCGGCCTGGTCCCACGTCGCGAAGCATCTTTCGCTAAGAACCTGAACATCGGTGACGAGGTCACCGCATCAGTGATCGAAGCAGAGATGAATGATGGTTACGTATTGCTATCGCTCCGCAAGGCGGTCAAGGATAAGGGCTGGGATGAAATCCAATCCAAGCTCGACAACAGCGAAACTGTCGAGGTTGTCCCATTCGACGCGAACCGCGGTGGCCTCCTCGTCGAGTACGAAGGCATTCGTGGCTTCTTGCCAGTGTCACAGCTCTCTGCTGAGCACTACCCGCGCGTCGGTTCGTCTGATAAGGACGAGATCCTGCAGCGTCTCAACTCTCTTGTCGGCAAGACAATCAAGGCCCGCATCCTCGATGCCAGCAAGAAAGAAAACAAGCTAATCTTCTCAGAGAAGGAAGCAGTCAAGGACGGTCTCGCTGCAAGATTTGCAGAACTGAAGATCGGTGACACCGTCAAGGGTGTGGTGACAGGTGTAGTTGACTTTGGTGTATTCGTCAACGTCGACGGAATCGAAGGATTGATCCACATCTCAGAGATCTCTTGGGAGCGTGTCAGCAACCCATCTGACTATGTCAAGGTTGGCGACACAATCGAAGCCAAGATCATCGCAATCGACAAAGAACGCTTGTCTCTCTCGATGAAGCAGCTTCAGGAAGACCCATGGGTATCAGAGGTTGAGAACCTCAAGAAAGGCTCCAAGGTTGAAGGAACCGTCACCCGAATCACTCCATTCGGAGCATTCGTCCAGATCTCCCCAGCCGTTGAAGCACTTGTCCACGTCTCTGAGCTAGGTGAAGGTTCAGACGTCGACCCAGAGAAGATCTTCACCCTAAACGAGCGCAAGAATTTCAAAGTTCTTGACATCGATAAAGAGGGCCGCAAAATCTCGCTCTCAATCGCCAAATAATAGCGAATAAAAATAGCCCTAATTCCAGGGCTATTTTTGTTGACAAAAATAAAAATAAGCGCTATGATACAGAAAAGCGCTTAAACTTAAAAGAAAGGTTATACATTATGCAGGGCGTCGACGACTTTATTGAACAACTTTTGCAAGACAAGGGCCTTACAGATCTGGATCCTGAAACTCGCGAAGAACTGAAGAAAGAAATGACCGATAGACTTCTCGATCAGATTAATCGCGCCGCCATAATGCAACTATCTGAAGAGAAAGCCACCGAACTTGCCGATAGACTAGAACAAGAAGATTTCACGAACGAAAAAATGACCGAGTTCATGGAGAACTCAGGTGTTGATTTAACCCAGGTTGCGATTGAGACCATGCTACAATTCCGCAACTACTACCTATCTCCGGAGGAGTAGAATGAAGCAAGAAAAAATAAACAACACACCAGAAAATCAGAATCAAAACAACCAGTGGGAAGAGCTCGAAGCGATGCACGACGAATGGCGCCGCCTGCAAGGCCTGGAAGATATGCCAAGTCCAAGCGACAAGACCTCGGAAGAAATGGCTCGCGCCTACAATGAAAGCGTCGGCAACGACACGATGCACGACGAATGGCGCCGCCTGCAAGGCCTGGAAGATATGCCGAGTCCAAGCGACAAGACCTCGGAAGAAATGGCTCGCGCCTACAATGAAAGCGTCAGCAACGACACGATGCACGACGAATGGCGCCGCCTGCAAGGCCTGGAAGATATGCCAAGCCAAAATAACGAGAATGAGGCGATTCAAGCCCAGTGGGACGACCTAAATCAGTCCATGGAAGACGCCGCCACCGAGTGGCAGAAAGAGCACGAAGACGGCGAAGCTAGCGGAGATGGTCGCAAGATCCTTATTGGAATTGAAGGAGACAAGAATAAGAGGATAGCGCAGCTTGAGGGGATGATTGACGAAAACAACAGAGAGATTGCTTCAATCGACGAAGAAATAGAAGAGCTCAAGAATAAGAGGATAGAGGAGCTTGAGGGGATGATCGCGGATAACAACAAGGAAATCGCCTCAATCGACGAAGAAATCATAGAACTCAACAATCAGAGAATCGACGAGATCGACAAGGAAATCGAAAAAATCCTTGAGATGCACCCTCTCACCGCAATTAACGCTGACGCTTCGCTTGATCGCAAGGAGTTAGCCAGAGACGAAGCAGAGCGAATCTTCAACGACGAGAAGTCTAACTCTGGATTCTTTAAGAGGATAGGGATGAATTTTCTTGAGAAATACTTCAAGATGAAGTATGAGAAGCAGATTCTAAACGGCGACCGTAAAGTTCTTGTCGACGACAAAGAAATATCTCTTGATGACGCCCTACAGGACAGAAGTAAAGGCGCAGTTGGCCGTATGGTTAAGAGTGTTGCCGAAAACGAGATGGGCTACGTCCACGAGAATTTTGACGAATCTCGCGACAGGGAGGCCGATACAGGATTGACTGAAGTCGTGCGAAACGCAATCTCGGAATACGCCGAAGCGAGGGGCGACGGAGCAGATGAGCAGCTATTTAAGGCGAAACTTCGCGAGCAAATGGAACGTCTCAGGATGGATTCCGGAGACCCGAATTTTGTTAACAACTATTTTGAAGTCGCAGAGAACGCAATCAAAGTCAAAGATATGGCTCGTGGCGCGCTCTCTCTCGACAAGGTCCTAGATAAGGTCGCAGTCTATAACGCCACCATCCACGATGGTGCGAGAAGCGAGCTCCATCGTAGCAAGATTGACACCGTACTCGAGAAGTACGAAAGCTCAAAGTTTGGAAGCATCGTTAAACCAGAAGTTCTAGCTGTCGCGGCAGGAGTCGTATCGGTTCTTGCGAAGTCCGGCTCCAGCAAGGCTGCCAGCCTGATAGTTCCAGGTGGCGGCATCGCCTTCGCGGGAGCAATGGCGGGCGTACGCGAGCACAATCGTGTCACAAACGATCGCGAGAGAATGCTTCGAGACATTGAGGGGGGAATGGGGTACGCGGACGAAGAAGACGTCGAATCGGCGACGAACGGACGTGAACGCAGGATGGCAAAATACGAAGCCAAGATCGGCAACACAGTTTATCAAGTTGAGAAAGCCTCCGATCTCACCAAGAACATCGAAGATGCGGTGGAGAGTGGTGACAGCGAGAAGATTCTAGAGGCAATCGCCTCAGCCAAAGTTCGCATCGAAATGTCAGATTCTGACAGAAAAGGCCTCATCGCCTTCTCATCTGAAACCAAGCGCGGCGATGAGCGTCTCGCTCTCGATACCGCGGTGATTCACGCCAAGCGTGCACTCTCAGATGAGGACAAGCAGAAACTTGCGGAAATTGAGGGGCGCATCCAAGATGAGATCTATGACGATATTGACGAGAAAGACAGCAAATTCAAACGCCTGCGTGCAGCACAGGTCGCAAAGCAAGTCGCAAAGACCGTCGCAATCGGCGCAACCACCTTCATCGCCTCTCAGGAAATCATGGCTGCTATGAGCCCAGACAAAGTCGGATTGCTTGAGAAAATCGGCCTGCTTAAGACCTCGAATAACGCCAACGCGCAGGAGACGATCATTGCATCAGCATTCCCGCAGAGCCACGACTCAATTCAGCTCACTTCTGACCAGCAAAACCAGATCGATCAGCTTGAGCAAGCAGGGTACAAGAAGGTCAAAATCGCCGACGGAACTACCGAGATTAGGAATACCCACTCCCCAGTTGACCCAGCAAACTCATCTCATAAGGCTAACGTCATGGTTCGAGAATGGGCCAATAATGGCACTATCCCATACGATGGCAACGAATTGAACGTCTCCGAAGTCTCACCGGGCAACTACGTCACGAACATGGTTGGAGAATCAACTACTCCGAGCGGCAAAGTCCTCAATTTCCAGGAACTCGCAAACAGTGGTCGTATTAAAGGCTTCCTGACGCTAGACGGGAATAGGTTCGAGGTCCAGGGTTTCCCAGATGGCAATGGCCAATTCGTCTTCTGTAAGAATGGCGTCTTCACCACCCCAGATGGCGACATCATTCGCGCAGTAGGTTCAAACGGCGAAAGATTCTATGAATTCTTCGAAGTCGGCGCCTCAATGGGGACCGATCCGGCCTCAGGCATGGAGGAATTTATCCCAATGGCTACAGCGGTCGGCAACGACGGACCATTTACTGGAACATTCGAAGAATTAACAAGGCAAGTCATTGAAACCCCAGATACGTATAGTCTTATTCCGCCAACTCCAGAGGTCACTTATGCTGGTATCCCTATTCCGCCACCATCAGCGCGCGTCGGTCTAGGTGGGCCATATCAAGGGGTCGTCGAAGCAGAGCCTACCGGTACAGCTGGTAGCCCCGATACGCCACCACAGGAGCCAGCCCCTGAACCAGCAGTGGGGGTGGCCAGAGACCCAGGCTCGGCAAGTGATGCAGCTCCAGATACAGGGCCTGCAACGCCCGCCTCAGGCGAGAGTTCTGATGCCCAAGCCCCAAGTGACGAAGAGGAGCCAACGCTCGAGAAGGAAAGAGAATACCTAAGCTACGTCAGGAGGGCCTCGGAAAGACTCGGTGAAAACGTAACGAACATGCTAATCGAGACAATCGATAGAGCCCCTGAATACTACACGAATTTCTGGAATAGTCTAACCGAAGAACAGAAAAACTACGTCACAATCCTCTCGCGGGCGGCGGACGAGACGGTCGCTCCTGGTAGGGCGCTCAGGAATTGGCTAGAAGCAATGAATAACCAGGCCACCGCCTAATTTCGAATAACCAGGCCACCTCTTAATCCGCCTAATACATATTAACCCATATAGACTACATAGCCCATGCAGCTTGTTTACCCCTGTAAATCCATTAATGTATTCCAAAATATTCTTGCTTATGATATAATCGTGTGAAGTATACGTAAGGAGTTATTTCGTGAAAAAAAGTCAGAAAGATCATAAAAACAGCCCTTGGCTGGAATATTACGACGAGGAAAACATCCCCAGTCACATAGATTACCCGGATTGCTCCATGGTTGACATGGTTATGCAAGCTGCCGAGAAATGGCCTGATAACACCGCATACATCTACTACGGTCACAAGGTGTCATTCAAGAATTTCATCAAGAAAATCGAGAAAACCGCCCGCGCCCTCAAGAACTACGGCGTGAAGGAAGGGGATCGCGTCACAATCTGTATGCCAAACACCCCTGAGGGGATCACGATGGTCTACGCCGTCAACATGGTCGGCGCAATCTGTAACATGGTTCACCCATTATCATCTGAGAAGGAGCTCGAGTACTACATCAAGGTCGCCGAGTCGAAATATGTCTTAACTATTGACGCTGTTTTTGATAAGGTTTACCGCTTGCGTGACACCGCTCAACTTGAGCGAATTATCGTTGTACGCCCATCTGATGGTCTCGGTTTCCTCAAGAAGAAGCTTTACAACACCTTACATATCAAGAAGGTCCGTCTCCCGTCGAACGACAGTCGTGTCGTCCTATGGGAGGATTTCATTGCGAACTCTTATTTCTATCAAGGAAACTATCATGAGGAGCGCGGAGGGGCTGATCTCGCCGTAATAATGTACTCAGGAGGCACTACGGGCGCTCCTAAGGCCGTTATGCTTTCAAACCTGAATATCAACGCGGAATCGATCTGCGACAGCACTATGATACGTCAGGTGACGCCAGGAGCCACAGTCCTCTCAATCCTCCCATTATTCCATTGCTTTGGGCTTGGCGTCTGTATCCATACACCTCTGTGTAAGGGGATGGGCTGTATCCTGATCCCAGCTTTCTCTCATAAGCAATTTGCCGACATCATCCGCAAGAATACCCCGAACTTCATCGTAGGTGTTCCGACCCTGTTCGAAGCCCTAACCAATATCAAGCTTGGAAGTAACGACCTCGAGTCAGTTTCCGCAGTCATCTGTGGTGGAGACGCCCTAAACCAGACCCTAAGGGATAAAGTGAATGAATTCCTAAGAGCGCACGGTTCCGATGCGAAAATTCGCGTTGGTTACGGTCTCACCGAAGGCTCCGGAGCAGTCTGTCTCTCCCCAGAGAACTCCTTCTCGGACGGAATTATCGGTGTTCCATTCCCAGATATGGACTTCAAGATCGTCAAGAACAACACTTTCAAGGAGCTTAGCGTCAATGAGGAAGGCGAAATCTGTATCTCTGGTCCATTAGTCATGATGGGTTATCTCGGTGATGACGCTGAGACCGCCCAGGCCATCCGTGTCCACGACGACGGTAGAATCTGGCTCCACACCGGTGACATCGGTTACCTCGGCGAAGATGGCATGATCTACTTCGCTCAGCGCCTCAAGAGGATAATCGTCTCCTCAGGTTATAACATCTATCCAACCCACCTAGAATCAATCATCAACTCACACGAAGCAGTCCTGACCTCAACGGTTATCGGAATTGACCACCACTACAAGGGTCAGGTCCCGAAGGCCTTCATCGTTTTGAAGCCAGGCTACAAAGCCGGTAAGAGGCTAGAGCGCGAGATCCGTGAGCTCCTCGAGCGCAACGTCCCAGTTTACGCTCTCCCAGTAGCCTACGAATTCCGCGACAAGCTCCCTCAGACCAAGATCGGCAAAGTCGCCTTCCGCGAGCTAGAAAAGGAAGAGAAAACCAAGAAATAATCCCCCCAATAAAATACCCCCCGCGAAGGGGGGGGGTTATTTTATTTGTAATAATTCAGCCTAACCCTCATACGAAGCTTCAGGGGCTTCTCCCTAAGGAAGCGATTCCTCCGCCAAGCAGGGAAGTATTCCTTCAGCATCTCTCGAGCACGCGAGAACCCAGGCTTCCCCTCGGGAAACTGCCCGAAGTCCTTCGCGGAGTCAATCAGGAGATTCCAGATGAAAAACCACTCAAGCTCATCATGGAATTCCTGCTCACTCTTAGCCTCGACAAACCTCTGATAGAGCCCCTCTAGCGCCGGGAAAATATCAAAGATATGAGTGCTAAATTCTTCCTTGTGAAGCACCGAATCCGAATTCTGATAATAGAGGTAGATCGGCTCATCTACCGCCGCGTATTTATCGGTATGGAGAATCAGAGAAGACATCAACTCCATATCCTCTTGGATCACCCCCTCCTTGAAATTGAAGTGATTCTTCTCCCACCATTTACGCCTCGCGAGCACCTGAACCGTCCCGAGACCGTATCTGATGAAGCGGCTCTTGTAATTTGGCTCCTCCGGCCTCACCGCAGATAGGTAATTCGTTTCTCCACTGGGGTAAATCCTCTTCATTCCAAGCATCACCATGTCAGCATCTGATGAATAGGCCGCATTGAGGAGTTTCGAGACAGCATCACTACGAATCTCGTCATCTGAGTCAACGAACCAGAAGTATTCACCCCCCGCTTCTCTTAGACCAAAATTTCTTGCAGCGGCAGCTCCAGGGGTGCGGCATTCCAGTACCCGAATGGACGGATGTTTCTTGGCGAGAGCATGAAGCTTCGCCAGGGAACCATCAGATGAATTATTATCTACAGCGATGATCTCAACCCTAAGCTTCTTCGAGCCACCAGACTTACCTCTAGCCTTAGAAGAGCCCTTGCTTACTTCCTTCTCGGCTCTCTCTAGTGACTTCAAGATTGAAGAAATACACCTATCAAGGTATTTCTCTGCGTTAAAAACCGGTACAATTATTGAGATATCCACCTCTATTTCTCCTTTTCTCTATTTTAACATAAAACACCCCAGATTCTAGAATTCCCAAACCAAATATGCTAAAATATCTGTATGTTTTGGAGTATTCTGGCTATTTTCTTGATATCAATGGTGCCGCTGATCGAGCTTCGCGGAGCCATCCCGATCGCCATCGGTATGGGGCTTGGTCTCCCTGAGTGGGCGATCCTCCTGATCGCCATCATCGGTAACATTCTCCCTGTACCGTTCATCTATCTTTTTGCACGCAAGCTCCTCGTTTGGGGCAGCAAGAAGTCCTGGAAACCAGCCAAGAAATTCTGCAATTTCTGCCTAAAAAAAGGCGAAAAGGCAGGCGAGAAGCTCCTCAAGAAGACCAAGAACTACGGCACATATGTAGCACTATTCCTCTTCGTCGCAATCCCAATCCCAGGCACTGGTGCCTGGACCGGAACCCTGGCAGCCAGCATCTTGAAGCTTGACTTCAAGAAATCCGTGATCGCTGTCGTCCTAGGCGTTCTCACTGCCGGCCTCATCATGATGGCCGTCTCTCTTGGGCTGTTCAGGGGAATCTTCGGGGGATAAGGGATAGCCGGATTCGGGAACTGAGGCGACCTCTGTTTTTAATGGACTCGCCTCTTCTTTTTTCTTCTTGGACTCAGCGATAAGCTTGCTCTCAACAAGTATGTCCATCCCTGAATCAACCCGTCTTTTCTCGAGCTTTACAAGGGTTTTAAGCCGGTGATTCATCTTAATGATAGAAAGCATCGCCCAGGCGACCAACAGATAGAGAATAACCCCAAGCACAATCAGGACTATGAATACGGGGGAATCCTTAATCTTCATAAGATCGAAACTCGGGAGAGCGTTGATAGGCGAACTCTGAACCGTCTCGCAGTTCTCGCCCGTGCATTCAGGGGAGGAATTATTAGAGCTATTGCTCGCGTTTGTTGCGCTATCAACTACAAATTGATAATAATCCATCGACTACCTACTCTTTCTTATCTTCAGGTGCAGCTTTTTTAGGCTCCTCTTTTTCAGCATTCCCCTCTGCAGGCTTCTCCTTGCCCCCCTGCTTCTTGGAGGATTTACTACTCTGGAATTGCTGAATCGCCTCTGTCTGTTGCTTGACGTCCGAAGCGGTCAACCCCTTATACTGGTCCTCGTTAGCAGTGACGACAATGTATTTACCATCGAGCTCAACGCTGTTATTCTTAAACTCCGACAAACCCTTTACCGATGGCAGGGCTTTCTCAGCGGCCTCTGAATCGGCGTATTCAAAATAAGTCTTCATCCCAGTTACAGCATCGCCGTCATAAGAGTAGACAACATGAGTTTTAACCGAGGAATTGGGATTACCCTCTTCAGGAAACAGGTCAATCACATATTTCGTATCATCACTCTTAAAATATTCATCACCAAGAGTCTCCTTGTTGCTATTCCTCATGGCAAGTAGCCCCCATACAATTCCGGCCGTCGCAGCGAAAATCACCACAGCCAAGAAGATATTAAGCCAAAGCTTCCCGTTCTTAACCTTTTTAGTTTTAGACATATTTCCTCCTTCAATATAATCATAATAGCATAAAAACTATATAAACGGTAGAAAAACCCTTCATCCAATCTGGTATAATAATTCTATGGCAGGGAGAAAACTAATAATCCACGGAGTCTACCGACATTTCAAGGGGAGTCTGTATCTGGTAGAGGATGTCGCACTTCACTCAGAGACAAAGGAGAAGCTCGTAGTCTACCGCGGACTATACGACGGAAACCACCTCTATTGCCGACCGTACGACATGTTCATGTCAGAGGTAGACCACAAGAAGTACCCAGACGTAAAGCAGAAATACCGCTTCGAATACCAGAAGCTCTCGGAGCTGAAATAATTGGCTCCCGGGACTGGACGCTGGCTTTTGCTTCAGCAAAAGTCAGATGCCGGGCGTCGTCTCGGAAAATCTCAAATGAATTTGAGATTTTCACTCGTCTCCTACGACATCCGAACCAGCTTCGCTGGTTCTCATCCAGCCCCCTGGAACAGCTAGATTATTCAAGATTGAAAGGCGCCAGATGGGTGTTTTATTCGCGCGAAGCGCGTCTTATGGACGAGCGAGCACGAAAAAACGCCTAGATGGCGCCTTTCAACTTGAATAATTGGCTCCCGGGACTGGACTCGAACCAGCAACCTCGAAGTTAACAGCTTCTTGCTCCACCATTGAGCTACCCGGGATTGTGTATCTATTATAGCATATTTTCCTAAAATGTGATAAAATTAAATGAATATCATCGCTGACGCACTTGGTGGGTTTTTCAAGGTACGAAATCCCCTAAGCGCTAGGCATAATAACGGAAAGGAATAGATGGAAGAAAAAACAATCCAGATCGCTGGTTCTATCACCGTCGACGAGCTCGCTACCGCGCTCGGCCTTTCTGTTACTGAACTTATCGGCACTCTCTTCAAGAATGGGATTGTCGCGACCATCAACCAGCGGCTTGATTTTGAGACTGCTTCGATCATCATCGAGGAGCTAGGATTAAAGAACGTCAAGCTAGAGAAGAAGAACACCTCAACCAAGACTTCAGATTATCACAGAGAATTATCCGATAAGGCCGTGACGCGCCCACCGGTGGTCGCAGTTATGGGTCATGTTGACCACGGTAAAACCACTCTTCTCGATACCCTCCTGAACAAGAAGACCGTCGACGATGAAGCAGGTGGAATCACGCAGCATATTTCCGCCTATCAGTTGAAGCACGAGGATCGTCTAATCACTTTTCTCGATACCCCTGGTCACGAAGCGTTTGCGGCAATTCGTCAGCACGGCGCGATGCTAACAGACATCGTCGTCATCGTAGTAGCAGCCGACGACGGAGTTAAACCTCAGACTATTGAGGCAATCAATTTCGCTAAGTCCGCCAATGCAAAAATCATCGTCGCAATCAATAAAATTGACCGCGAGGGTGCCGATGTTAACCGCACTATGGCAGACCTTAGTCAGCAGGGGCTTCAGCCAGAAGAATGGGGCGGGGATACCACGATGGTGCCAATTTCCGCCAAGCTTAATCAGAATCTCGACAAGCTTCTTGATATGATCCTTCTCACCGCAGACATCGAAGAGCTTAAAGCTGATGTAGACATCCCATCAGAGGGTCTCGTAATCGAATCTCACATGGAGACAGGGAAGGGCTCAGTCGTTAATCTCCTCGTCACTGGTGGCGAGCTTAAGACTGGCGAATACATCGTCGCAGGTTCTTCCTACGGCAAGATCCGTACCATGCTGGATTGGAGAGGCAGGCCGAAGGGTAAAGCTACCCCATCCACCCCAGTCACCATCACCGGCTTCAAGGATCTCCCGAATTTTGGCGATCGCTTCATGGAAGTTAAGGACGAGAAGACCGCCCGCAAAATGGCCTTGCTCAACGCTCAGGCGGCCGCCGACGAGTCGGCTAGCGCTAATGTTACAAGCACAGATCTTCTACGCATGATGAGCGTCGCTGATAATTCCAAGACCTTCAACGTCATCATTAAGGGTGACGTCCTAGGCTCAGTCACTAGTGTGGTTGATTCGCTTAAGCTCATCGACACTCATGGCGAAATCACATTAAATATCGTCTCGACCGGAGTTGGCGACATTAATGAGAACGATATCTACATGGCCGCCGGCGAGAACACCGTCGTCTACGGCTTCAACGTTTCGGTCCCAGTCAACATCAATAAGATGGCTTCCCGCGACAACGTGCCAGTCCGCACATATAAGGTGATCTACGAGCTCCTCGACGACGCTAAGCACGAGATGGAGAATCTCCTCGACGCTGAAATAGTCGAAGAGGACAAGGGCGAGATGAAGGTTCTCGGCGTCTTCCGCACAGAGAAAACCAGCATCATCGCTGGCGGGGAAGTACTGAAGGGCGACGTCAAGCCTGAATACCTCGTCCGCATTATTCGAAACAAGAAGTTCCTCGGCGAAGCCGAAGTCACCTCCGTCCAGAAAGAAAAAATTGACGCCAAAGAGCTTATCGCTGGTGAAACCGGCGGCCTGGCCCTTAAGACCACCAGCAAAATCGATCTCGAAATCGGTGACCGACTTGTGTTTTTCACCCGCGAGACCAAGAAACGTACGCTGTAATACCACCTACGAAATTCGAAGCCACACTAGTGGCTATTTTTTTATAAAAAAATCGCAAAAAACTATTGCGCACTAACCATGAGCATGATAAAATGAATCTAAACATAGGGAAGGTCATACATGCAATTTAGCAGATACCGTGATGCGGTAAATAAAAATGCTTTAAAAACATCTCGCAAGCATCATACATTGTTTGATGGGATTTTTGCATTCTCTCAAAATTTAGGAAGCAAATTCACCTGGCACCTCTTGCCAGTGTTTTTGGTATCTGTTGTCATTTCTCTCTTTGCGGCACTAGTTACAACTTCTTCATCGGCTTCCGCCTACTCAATCAATATGGCCACGGACGGACCAGTGGAATTCCAGGCGACACCAGGGAACACCATTATAACGTCAAGCGAAATTAATGTCAGCACGACCTGCCAAGCAGGCTACAATCTCACCCTTTCTTCATCGGTTCAAGATAGCGGACTCTACCTAGACGGCGATTCGACCAGAACAAACACCCTACATTTTACCCCAATTAATGGTGTTGCCACCCTGAAGCAATCTCCAAGCACTTGGGGTTATTCGCTCGTCAATTCATCGACTCTCCTCCCACCAACTGAGAACGACATCTTCTTCCCAGTACCAAGTTCCAATGCATCTCCAGCAACCATTAAGGACCCATCTTCAACCGCTTCAGACGCGGATATTAATGATACCTTCCGTATATATTATGGTGCTCACACCCCAGCATCAGCTCCAACTGGTACATACACTATCGCGAATGACCCGGTGACCGGCACTGCAGGGAGCCTGGTTTATTACGTCACGACGAACCCAGTCTGTACTTCAATCTTAAACATTACTTATGACAAGAATACTAATAAGACGGTCTCGAACTTCCCGGACGCTTCTGAGACTATCGAGGACAACGAGAATAGTTCGGTTACATTATCAGATAAATATCCTACTCGCGACAATCTCACGTTCAAGGAATGGAACACGTCAGCCGATGGTAGTGGTAAGAGCTTCAGCCCTGGACAAACCATCCATATCGGGATCGGCGAAGGCGAGCTAAGCGGTGATGTTACGCTATATGCCATCTGGACCGCTGAAGGTGATTTTCTTACTATTAATTACCACGGCAACGATCTTCCTTTCGACAACAATGAGACGGAGAACACGGTCAAGTATTATTCGGACGGGACGGTTACCACCGAGGAAATTACTCGGTATTCCCATACCCCGAATATTGACGATGAGGGGGTGCATAACGGCGGTTACCCAGGTGAATATGACAGCAATGACGTCATCACTATTCCAGGCGTGGACAGCCTCCATATTGTACTTACCTTTGAGGCCTATGACTCGACAGACTGGCTCTCATTATGGGAGGGAGCCCATCCAGACTATACGGCTCGCGACAATTACGAATCTGGTTTTATTTGCAATGATTGGTATTCGCCTAAATACAATGAATACTACGGTACTAACACTGTCGAATGTGATATTCCGGGCGACTCTGTCACATTCAGCTTCCATTCTGATAGCTACTACAATGATTACTACGGTTATTACGCCGTAGTTACCGCCATCGGCACGAATAGTGATCGTGATCTTGTGACTATGGAAGGCTCCTACACTATCCCTACCATGGACGACACGCGCGTGTTTCTGGGTTGGAGCGAAGATCAGTATGCGACCACGCCTACATATAAGGACGAAGGCGACATTGAGTACTATCTCCAGGCTGGCAATGGTGATACGGTGGATCTCTATGCAATCTATGCTACACCTTCAACTGTAACCGTAAACTTCGACGAGCACGTTACGAGCGTCGGCTTCTATAATTCATCCCATGGTGCTCAGACCCTAACGCAGGCTAACAGCATAGATAATGGCAATGGGACGTACACTGGCACAGTTAAACTCTACCGCGATGAACCATATACGGTCGTCAGTGCTTTCGATACTGAGAATAACTACTTCTTCAATGGCTGGACTACCACGGAGAATGGTGTCCTGGATAATGCAATCAGCAGCGCTACGACCTACACGATCTCCGGCGACGCAACCCTCAGCGTTACAAGTAGACGAAAATCAGGAACCGCTACACTAATCCCGGGTAGAGATTTGAACGGCCGTATTGGTTATTCGACCAAAGCCCTGAAAGCAGCAGAGGCACTCCCGTCTGGTTTTGAACCATCTGATGACTACATTGTATCTACTCCAGACTCGGAGAATCCAGTTTACGTATTCAACGATTATAACAATAACATTACATACTTCTATACTGATGCAGAAGATGTTTACATGAATGAGGATTCCAGCGAAGCATTCAGCGACCTCAATTATTTGACAGACATATCCGTGTTAGCGGACTGGAGAACAGATAACGTAGTTAATATGTCTAATATGTTTAGGTATGATTCTATGCTCACTAATCTAGAGGCCCTTACAAGCTGGAATACTGGCAATGTCGTAGACATGAATAGTATGTTCGGTGGCGCTCAACACCTGAAGAGCCTTGATGGACTTGCGAACTGGGATACCAGTAGCGTCTCGAACATAAGCTTCATGTTCCACGCAAACTATTCCTTGGAGGATATTAAAGCCCTCGCGAACTGGGATACCAGCAGCGTTACAGATATGAGTAGTGTGTTCGAGGACGCCATTCGCCTTCATGATATCAGATTTCTCGCGAACTGGGATACCAGCAAGGCTAAAAGGATGGACAGCCTATTTAGTGGAGACCGATACCTCACCAATCTGGATGCCCTCGCTAACTGGAATACTGGCAATGTCGTAGATATGAACAAAATGTTCTATCATACGGAAAACCTTGTCAATTTGGACGGTCTTGCAAACTGGGATACCAGCAGCGTAATAGATATGGAAAGCATGTTCGAGGCCGCCGCTTCTCTTATCGACTTGGGCGGTATCGCGGATTGGGACACTGGTAGCGTTCAATATATGTATAGAATGTTCAGCGGAACAACCTCTCTTGCTGATCTGGACGCTCTTGCAGACTGGGATACCAGCAATGTTGTAGCGATGAATTATATGTTCTATCATACCACATCTCTTGATAACCTAGATGGCCTAGCAGATTGGGATACTAGCAAAGTTGTAGATATGAGCTATATGTTCGAAGGTGCAGTTTCTCTTACTAATATTGATGGACTTAAAAACTGGGACACTTCCAAGGTAGTAAATATGGAAAGCATGTTCGAGGATATCAGCTATATTTCTAGTCTAGACGCCTTGTCGCATTGGGATACCGGTAATGTCGTAAACATGGAGAGAATGTTCTATTTCGGATACAACTCCTACTATAGTACCGACGCTATAGATCATTACTACCGCATTGACCGTTCTGCAATTAGTGATTGGGACATCAGGATGGTGTCAACCTTTTCTAGCATGTTTGAGAATAGAGTCAGAGATTACCCAGACTTCCTAAAGCGGCCTGGTACTTGGTCGAGCGGCACGTTCACTCCATATGATATCCATAATTCCTTTGCCACAGTGACCGTTACATTCGATGAGAACGTTGAGGGCGTGTGGACGTATTATAATGATATCTCTACTTCAGGCGGAACTTTCTCTGCAAGTCGTGGAGTTATCAATCCATTCTATATCAATATAAAAGATGGCTATGAGTTGGCTTCGTGGGACCCAGGCGAGCACGGTGTGATATTCCATAATGACGTGTCGAGCGGTGGCTATGATATCGAATACTATTTTGATTTTGCCGCTACGGGAGATACTACGGTTAGTTTCACGACTCGGCCAATTCCAGACAGCGTCACAACGACCGTTAGTATGGATTCTAATATTAGAAAGGTATCATTCTGTAACGATAGGCATAAAACGTATCTCAGCGGGACAGATGGATATTATTTCAGTAACTACGATACAAATGGCTTCTACGAATGCATCTCCGCCACCGAGGATGGCTCTACGGTCAGCCTAAAGCAAGGAGAGACCTACAAAGTCACAGCCATAACCGATGACGGATACGAAATTTCCACCTGGTCAACCACAGCCGGAAATCTAACCAACTACACTGGTACCCATTCCAACTTCACTCCAACCGGCAATAATACCCTCACCGTCACATCTACCGCAGACACTCCAACGCACACTGTGACTGTCAACATGGACGAGAATATCTCATACGTAGTATTCACTAATCCAGACTGGCCAACTAGAGTAGCTATCAGAAATGGCTTCACAAAACAACTAAGAGACGGTACTCTATATACAGTCACAGCCTACACTAAGACTGGTCACGAAGTATCCTCATGGGCTACCACAGAGAATGGAACCCTAACAAATGACAGAACTAATCCAACCGCATATTCAGTGACTGGAGATGCCATCCTCTCAGTCTCTTCAGCTGAAGCCCCATCGCACAATGTCACCGTAGACTTCACTGAATCAGGTATATCAAGCGTCACCTTCATGAACGGTAATTTCGGCACCCAGACAGCAACACCTTCTAACCCAACAGTCTCTCTTAAACAAGATGTGAAATACAGGATTACGGCGACGACCGCTACGGGATTTGATTTCACTAATTGGTCTACTACAGATGCTGGCACCATATCTGACATTGCTGCAAATCCAGCAATATATGCAGTTACGGGTGATTCGATCCTGACCGTTGTCACGAATGATAAACGCGTGCTAGTAAACTACCATGGTAATGGTTTGTACTATAATAATAACCAATCCGATACGAATAACCAGGTATACTATCACGATGATAAGAGGCATTCGCATACTTCAAATTACGACGATACAGGTAGACAAAATGACACCTATGAGAGTCATCAGGATACAAATGAAGTCATTACTATCCCGGGAGTGGATAGTCTCCATATTACTTTAAAGTATAGAACAAATTACTCGTCTAATTGGGTAAGTTTCTGGGAGGGAAACCACCCGTATTACAGGGCTGTCGATAACTACAGTTCTGGAGTGAAGTGCGGAGACAATAC
Organism: Candidatus Nanosyncoccus sp.; assembly: GCA_045636645.1. Taxonomy (GTDB): domain Bacteria; phylum Patescibacteriota; class Saccharimonadia; order Saccharimonadales; family Saccharimonadaceae; genus Nanosyncoccus. The sequence continues at coordinate 2,490 of JAZTXX010000017.1, read as the reverse complement.
TAGTGGAATGTATTATAACAATAGTGAAACAACAATAGAATGCGATATTCCGGGTGATACGGTCACATTTAGTTTCCACTACGATTCATTGTCATCTTTTTTAAGTAAGCATTCTGGTTATTATGCGGTTGTAACGGCTACTAGGGCACCAGTTTCTGGAACATACGCAACCCCGAACTCTTCGGAAGCGCCTACTAGTATTCTTGGCTGGAGTGAGGACCAGGATGCGACAATTCCGACCTACCTTAACGAGGCAGACGTCAGGTCTAATCTCGTTATCGATGCCAACGAGGGTGATGTCATAGACCTCTATGCGGTGTACGCTCAGTCGGATTCAATCACTGACGTAAGATTCAATGAGAATATCAGAAGTGTTGGTCTCTATAGTGCGACGTACGGCGTCCAGATAGTGACGCAAGCTAACAGTATAGACAACGGTGATGGAACTTATACTGGCAAGGTCGGTCTAGTCGCTAACGAGCAATACATGATCACTGCTACGACTGCAGGAATCGGATTTGATTTTGACGGTTGGTCTACGACCGGTGCTGGCACCATAGGCGATACGGATGAGAACCCAACTACATATATGGTAACTGGCGACTCAACCCTTAGCGCCACCGCCAGCGACAACCGCTTCACAATTAATTACGATGGGAATGGTCTCTACTATGATGGCGGGTCGACGGATACGTCTAACCCCGTTCAGTATTATAAGGCTATCCGTTACTCTCATACACCAAACGTCGATGAGACGGGTAAATCTTCTGGTGCGTATCCAGACAGTCTTGACTCGAGCAGGGTCGTTACAATTCCGGGTGCTAACAGGCTCCATATTTCACTCACCTATCAGACCGAAGGGAAATACCGTGATTGGGTAACTCTCTGGGAGGGAAGTCATCCAGAATACAGGGCGAGCTCTGATTCCGATAGCGGATATAGCTGTGGTGGAGGTGGTGAAAATAGATATGGCGGTACGTATGAACGGACTGTTGAATGTGATATAAGAGGTGATAGTGTGACCTTCGGATTTACTTCAAATGACACAAATAATAATTACTATGGCTACTACGCGGTCGTGACGGCTCCAAGCATACCAGCCTCAGGAACATACAAAGTTCCGGAATCATCGCAAATCCCATCAAAGTTTTTCGGGTGGAGTGAGAATCGGGATGATGCCGTCCCTGCTTATCGCAATGAAGCGGATATTCTGGCGAGCTATGACTTTATTCACTCTAATAATCCTTCCACACTATATGCAATTTATTCAACAACACATCCAGTCACCGTAAACTTCAGTGAGCATATCTCTAGCATAAGGTTCTACAATGAAGAATACGGTGCACAAACTATAACGCCAGAAAATAGCGTCAATAATGGAGACGGAACCTGTACTGGTACGGTTGAATTGTTTGACCGTATCGAGTACACAATTTCAAACACCGTTGAAGGAAGGCATTACTTCACCGGATGGGGCACCGATGAGAATGGTTCTCTCGGGAACACTAGCGATAACCCAACATCATTCACCATTACGGATGCCTCCACTCTAACTGTTACAACATTTGATGCTCCTAAGCAGCTGGCCGTTACATTCCCAGAGAATGCTACAAGGGTTACTTTTGAGAGCGACGAGCATGGCACTGAGGTTGCTACTCCGAGAAGTCCAGTCGTAACCCTAGTACATGGGGCAGATTATACTGTCACTGCAGACTTTGCAACTAGCTACGGGCTAGATAATTGGATCCCAGGAGAGAATACTATCATCGGAGACCTAGGTCAGAATCCAACCACGCTAAGAATCGTAGACGACTCAACCCTCTCATTTACCGTGACAGGAGCCACGCCACTCACCATCAATTATCACGGTAATGGCCTATTCTTCGATAATCAAGCAAGAGAGAATTCGGTAGAGTATTATACTGATGTTCAAGATACACACGAAACCGTCTATCGCTATTCACACACGCAGAATATCGATGACAATGGGGTGTCAAGCGGAAGTGGATACTCGGATTATGTCAATACGAACGAGGTTATCACAATTCCAGGCGCTGATAGCATTCATATTAAACTGACATACTCGACAGAGTCTACTTCATATGATTGGGTATCATTCTGGGAAGGCTCCCATCCAGAATATACAGCCGAGTATGACTATGAATACGGTGAAAAATGTGGAGAGGATGATTATGGTAAGTATGGCAATTATAGTCTAACCACTGTGGAATGTGATGTCCCTGGTGACACTGTGACATTTGGCTTCCATTCAGATGGTTCTGTAAGTGACTATTACGGATATTACGCCGTTATTAGCGCAGAGATTGGGAGTGCCACCCGAAGCCTTGCTACTGTTTCCGGCACCTACTCCGTACCTAGCTCCGCAATCACTCACGCATTCCTCGGTTGGAGCGAAGATCAAAACGCTACCACCCCAACCTACACTGACGAGGAAGATATAAAGGCTAATCTAAATGTCAGGAATGGAGA
>JAZTXX010000016.1:0-37663 GCA_045636645.1 Candidatus Nanosyncoccus sp. | reverse complement strand
TCACCAACCGAAACACGAAATAGCTGTTTCTTGTCCTGACCCTGCGAACCATTCACCGCAACCCCTTGACGCCCATCTCGCCCTAGGCGCGAACGCTCTTTAGTCAACCATTTCAAGTTTTTCTCGCTATATTCTACCATCCTCTCGCTAAGATCCGTCCCATACGCCTGGTATCCTATCAGTATCGCTTCTTGTAGAACGACCCCTGTCCCACAAAAAGGATCAAGTAGGACGGAGCCAGAGCCAAGCGGGCCGCATAGATTTATCAATACTTGTGCTAGTTTCGGTGGCAGCATCCCCACTTTCGCATCACGCGCCGGGCGAGCCTGATCTCGTCGAGAATATGCATCAATATCCTGCACCCCAATAACTCGGTACCACTCATCATTAACTTTTACTAACTCAATCTTACGTGGATTCTTCCCAGAAAGCCCATTATGGAGCGAAGTCGCCGTAGAAAGTACCGCATCGCTACTCTCAACCACCCTTACAGATCTCCCGTGTCTTACCAAAATCTTCTTAAGCTTCAGGGCCTCAGTTAGGGCAGACTTCTTAGTAGCACCTCGTGAATAGTCCGAAACCCCAAGCGTAATCTTCCCCTCAGGTAAACTTGAGAGATATTCTAGCGGCTTTTCTTCGATAAGTATCGCAAGTTTCAATGTGCCCCCTAAACGATCAATCATCCCGCCAGGGCCCCTCAATACTTCCCCACCTAAGCCAGAGCCCGCCTCAGCCTCCCCTCGAACATTCTCATCCCTCAAAGAAAAACTCGCCAGCTCACTAGAAATCTGTCGAACATCCGAAAATAACGCCTCCAACTCCGCCAAAGAAATCTCCGGTTGTCTTCCGAGAACTGCTAGATATTTCATTTTACAATTAAGAATTTATTCTTCCCCTTCTTGATGATCGCGGTCTGATTAAGCTCAATATCTTCGGATACTTTCACCCCGTTAACAGTAATCGCTCCCTGCGAGAGGAATTCCCGCGCCTTCTTCTTCGATTCGGCCAATCCGTTATCAACTAATGCATCAACCATCTGCACACCCTTCTTCACCGTTGGGAGATATTCGGCAAACTCGCCAATCTCGTCTTCGGTGAAAGCTGTAAAATCCGTTTCTCTCGAGAACAACATCGTAGTAAGATTCTCAACCGTCTCAGCATTCTTGCTTCCGTGCACAACTTCAGTCACACCCTTTGCAAGAGCTTTCTGAGCAATTCGAAGCTCAGGCTTCTCCTGGTGTCTCGCCAGAATATCTTCAATCTCCTCCTTCGACAAAAGCGTATAAATCTTTATCAGGTACTCGACACTCTCATCCGGTTGATTTAGCCAGAACTGGTAGAAATCAAATATCGAAGTATAATTCCCCGACCCATTATCAGAGCTCGCAAGCCAGATGGCGTTACCCTCTGATTTGCCAAATTTCCTACCCGTCACCGGATCAATAATCAGCGGCGTTGACCACACATCAGCCTGGCCATCCTCGAGTCTCTTAATCAGATGAATCCCTGAAGTACAGTTCCCATACTGGTCGGCACCACAAAGCTGCATCCTTACTCCATACTCACGGTAAAGGTGCAAGAAGTCATACCCTTGAATCAATGTGTACGAGAATTCCGCATAAGAAATACCAGAGCCACCCTCGCCAATACGGTTTTGGACGAATTGCCGATCGAGCAGCTGTGTCATTGAGAAAGCTTTACCGACCTCGCGCAGGAATTCAAGATACTTCATATCCTTAAACCAATCATAGTTGTCAACCATCGTAAGATTAGAATCTGTAAGCTCAGCTTCAGAGGTAGTATTATTAATTACTCCCTCAACCTGCTTCTTGATACATTGTTTATTGTGTTCAATTTCATCAAGAGATTTTAAATCCCGTTCCCCGTTATCCTTAGGATCGCCAATTTGTCCAGTCGCGCCGCCAACGAGCAAATACGGCTGATAGCCGTGTCGCACAAAACAAGCACACATCATCAACGCCGCTAAGTTCCCAATTGTCAGAGAATCTGCGGACGGATCTGCGCCCCAGTAAAACTTTTTATTCTCCCGCGTATCAAGATCTGCAGGGTTCTCAATCGTAGTCTCCGCCTGAAACCCACGATAAATCAATTCTTCAGATAGTTTCATACTAAATATTATACCATATCAGGGGGTAGAAGGAGCAACACTTAAATACCGGTAAGCGGAACGATATCTGCACCAAGATGTCGAAGCCTGGCTGCAAAATCTTGATATCCACGATTAATCGCGTAAATGTTTCTTAGAATCGATTGCCCTGGCGCTGCAAGCATCGCGATTAGCACCACTACGGCCGGCCGAAGCGCCTGGGGCGCCACAAGCTCAGCTGGACGAAAATTCGTCGGCCCTTCAATATACACGCGATGTGCATCGAGAAGTTCAACTTTAACATTAAGATTCGAAAGCTCCGTAGTATAAACTGCCCGGTTCTCGAATACCCAGTCATGAATCAAGGTCCTTCCCTCTGCCACCGCCGAAATCACCGAGAAAAACGGCAAATTATCAATATTGAGCCCTGGGAAAGGCATTGGATGAATCTTATCAACCGGAGCGATCAATTCTGACTTCTTAATGGTAAGATCAATTAGTCGCGTCCGCCCGTTAAGCGATGTGTACTCGGGAGATTTTTCAAACTTCGCATTCATATTCTTCAAGACCTCAAGTTCAATCTCCAGAAATTCGATCGGTACTCTCGTAAGTGTAATCTCCGACTTTGTTACCAATCCAGCGGCGATAAACGACATCGCCTCAATCGGATCTTCCGAAATATTGTATTCAGTATCAAGATCAATTTTTGGTCGACCAATCACAGTCAACGTCGTTGTACCTATCCCCTGGATTTTCACGCCAAGTTTTTCAAGGAAGAAACAGACGTCCTGCACCATATAATTCGGCGATGCACCCACAATCGTCGTCTGACCAGGGCTAAGCGCCGCCGCCATCAAGACGTTCTCCGTAACCGTATCACCGCGCTCAGTTAAAACAATATACCTATCACGATATCGCCGAAGAGTATCTTGATTGATAGAAATCTCGTAGTAGCCACTATTGCTCTCGGCATCTACCTGCAACCCAAACGATTTCAATGCCTGCAAATGCGGCTCAACCGTCCTCACCCCAAGCGAACATCCACCAGCGTACGGAATCCGGAATTTCGGATAGCGATGAAGAAGCGGCCCAAGGAACATAATAATTGACCTCGTTCTTCTAGCGGCTTCGACATCCATCTCATCAAGTTTTAATTCGTGCGGTGATATAATTTCCAGGTCTCGATGACGGTTCTGCCAATGGCATTTCACACCTATAGACTCCAAAACCTCAATAATCCGGAATACTTCTTCAATCCTTGCAACCTTGTGAAGAACCGTTCTCCCGGTGTTCAGAAGCGCCGCACAAAGCAACCCCACAGCAGCGTTCTTAGACGTATTAATCGTGATCTCACCATGCAATTCTTTACCACCACGAATCCTAAAACTCTGAGAAGCAGAATCATTAATAGAGAGAATTTGGTTCCCGAACGCCTCTGAAAGCTTCTTAATCATCTCAAGAGAAATATTCTGTCCACCCTTCTCAATTCGGTGGATAGCCGACTGACTTGAACCGACGGCCTTCGCGAGTTCTCCTTGCGTCCAACCCTTCTCGACACGCATATGTTCAATTGTTTCACCAATCAACTGTTGGTAAGTTCTCGGCTTTTTCATAAAGCTGATTATATCACGAGATGAATAATTGTAAATACACTTTAGGTCCTTATCGCGAATAATTTATAAAATCATTGTGTGCTATAATAAGCGCATGAAGACAATAAAAGATTTAGACGCTAAAAACAAGACTATTCTTGTTCGCGTTGACTACAACGTACCCATAAAGGACGGCAAAGTCGAAAGCGACCTCCGCATTCGTTCAAGCCTTCCCACCATTAACCATCTTATCGAAAACGGAGCAAAGAGAATCATCCTCATCTCTCATCTCGGCCGACCAGAAGGTAAGGAGAATCCTGATTTTACACTCTCGCCTGTCGTCGATGTTCTCCGTAAACTCCTACCGAAGCAGAAAATCGGTTTCTACCCTCTCCCTAAACAAGGCGAGCAAATCAAGATTCCAGAAGACGTCAAAATAGCGCTTCTAGAAAACCTTCGCTTCGACCCAGGCGAGGAGGAAAACTCCGACGATTTCATCAAGAACATCATTGAGTCAACCAACTCCGAAGCCTTCGTACAGGATGGATTTGCTGTAATTCATCGCGCTCACGCTTCGACCGACGCCGTCAAGCATTTCCTACCAGTCTACGCCGGGCTCCTCATCGAGAAAGAAGTCATCAACCTAGAGAAAGCCACAAAGCATCCAGTCCACCCAGTTCTTCTAATCATCGGTGGTTCCAAAGTCGATGATAAGCAACCTTTAATCGATAAATTCACCGACATTGCCGACCAGATAGTCGTAGGCGGTAAAATCTCCGCCGACGGATATAAAGCCAAGAATCCGAAAATCTACGTCGCAGAAGATTTCGACGAGAACGAGGAAGGCAAAAAATTAGATATCGGCCCTCTTTCAACCGCCAAAGTTGCCGGCTTCATCACCGACGCGAAGACCATTATCTGGAATGGATTACTCGGTTACGCTGAAGACCCAGCTTACGCTACTTCCAGCACCATCGCGGCCGAAGCCATAGGCGAGCACCAAGACGCCGAGACAATCATCTGTGGCGGCGATACTACCGGATTCGTTGAAACCATCATGGGATCACATCCGAATCTCAAGTACTCTCTCGTTTCAACCGGTGGAGGTGCAGCACTCGAATTCCTTCTGGGCAACAAACTTCCAGGCATAGAAGCCATCGAGAAATAAAAAGGCCCCCGAGAGGGGCCTTTTTATTTAATCGTTCTGACTTTAATCGTATCGGTTCCAACCTTATCACGATCGCCTGACACAATCACCGCGAGAAGTTCAATTTCCCCCTCCTTCGTTTGTAAATATCCTGAATCTTTAAGCTCCTTAGCGAGATCATAACCAAAATCCGCCGAAAAAGGCCTAACGAAAGCTGAATTTGCATAGATTAGAGCAAGTTGATTAGCTACGCGTGGATTCGATGTTACTGAGACAATTGGTAAATTAGGTCTCTGCGCCGCCATTGTCATCGCTGTAGCCCCTGAAGCCGTCTGACACATTATCACATCTGCGTCAATTTTCTCAGCCATCCTCGCCGCCGCATCAGAAATCGCATCATAAATCTCCGAACTATTTCCCACTGGTGACTTAGTAATCGGTGCAATCCTCGAATGATTCTGCGTATAGAGGATCACTTTCTTCATCTCCTGTACAGTCTCTAACGGATAATTGCCATTCGCCGTTTCATCAGAAAGCATCACTACGTCAGCACCCTGCACCACCGCAGTCGCCACATCCGATACTTCAGCCCTCGTCGGCTCTGGCGAGTCAACCATCGAGCTTAGCATCTGCGTCGCCACAATACAAAGCTTCGCATGCGCCCGGCACATCGCAATCAATTTTCGCTGGATAATCGGAACAACTTCCGCGCCAGCTTCAACAGCCATATCACCACGCGCAACCATAATCCCATCAGAAGCTTCCACGATTTCCTCCAAATGCTTCTCCGACGTAATCGCTTTCTTTGTTTCAATCTTTGCAATCACCTTCGCGTTCGAACCAAGCGAAAGAAGCATCTGCTTCAACTTCACAATATCCGACGCCGACTGCACGAACGACAACGAGACATAATCATAGTCGCAATTCGCACCATATTCAATATCTGAGATATCCTTCGAAGTCAAAATATCCCCACCGAAGTCCGTATCAGGCAGATTCAACCCCTTCTTCGACATGATAAATCCATCATTCAGGATTTTCACTTTAATAGCTGTATCAGACACTATCTCGACAACCTCAGACTTAATCTTTCCGTCGAACATCGACAGAGGCTCCCCCACCCGGCATTTCTCCGCCAAGTTATACTGTATCGGCACAGTCTTCCCACCATCATGCTTGAAATCGTCCTTCGATTCCAATATCACCTCATCTCCAGACTCAAGATCCAAATGATTACCCACGAGCTCACCTAAACGAATCTTCGGCCCCTGTAAATCCTGCAGTATCGCAACACTCCTCCCCTTCTTCGCGGCAGCTTCTCGAATCCACTTAATCTGTCTATCACGCTCCTCGTTTGAGCCATGAGAACAGTTCAGCCGACATCCATTTACGCCAGCCATGATGATTTCTTCTATTTTCTCCGCCGAATTTGTCGCCGGACCAATCGTTGCCAAGATTTTTGTTCGTTTAAAAAGCTTACTCATATTAATATCTTACCATAAGTTCAATAATATGATAATATTAATATGTTATGCCAGGTAAACGACAAAAACATAAAACCAATATCCACAGCGCTGAAATACATATCACAGCCCACAAGCCAGCCCCTTCACCAATAACAACCAGTAAGAAGGTGACTATCGGTGTCATAGTTGGCACAATACTAGCGGTCATCGCAATGGTAGTCTTCTGTCTCGTCTACCAGCCAAGCGACGACGTTAAGGCGAAACTAGCAAGAATTAGCGAGAACTACTACGAGAATTACCTGTACGACAGCATCACCTCGTCTGAGCAATTCAAGCAAATCAATGATATCAATAAGGCTATGGAGAAATACCACGATAAGGGTTTCACCCGCGTCACTCTCCGCCAATTGGTCCTACACGAGAAAATCAATGAGCCAGAAATCTCTAACGATTCCAAACTTGTCCGCAACATCTGCAACGAGAACCGCACATACGTTCAGTTCTTCCCCGACCCACCATATGATAAGAAATCCTACCACGTCGAATACCACTACTCTTGCAATTTCTAGACATTTTGTTATAATATTTAGAGATTCCTCCCTGGTATCGTAGTTTTGGTCTCGTAGTATAACGGTTAGTACATCGGGTTTTCATCCCGACAACGCGGGTTCGACTCCCGCCGAGATCACCATGAATTAAAAAACGAATCCTGAAAGGATTCTTTTTTTAATTCATAATTGGTCTTAGTGGGAGACGAACGAAGTTCGCCCTTTCAAGGAAATGAGCGTGCATAAGGATAACCTGTTATCCTTATGCACCGAATGACGCAGAAAGGAAAAGATTTTGCTAAGCAAAATCTTTACTCCCGCCGAGATCACCATTTCGGAGTTGCTGCCATCGCAGGACTCTTTTTTGTTGCGAATAACGGAGAAGAGTGGGTTTAAATCGTCCGTTCCAAAAATTTTGTCTTTAATATCGAAGTGTAAGCCATTTGGAAACAGCATTTTTTGGAACGCCTGTCTCGTCTCGAGGTCAGCGTCTTTCCAGAGTTTTGCTGGTTTTGTCATAAAATTACATACGTAATCTATCGTGGCTTCATTTAGGCCTTGGTTCCGTTCCAATTTATCAATTTCTCGTCGCAGGTCTTGGCGCTTCTGCTCTAATGCTTCACTATACCTGTTCTTGTCGTCAATTGTGATCTTGCCGTCTAGCATAGCGTCTACTGCTTCTATCAGTTTCTTGTCGATATCAGATATTGCCTCGCGGTGCTGTGCTAGCTCGCGCGTCGTATCGCCAAGCTTTTTGAGTTATCATTATCGAAACAACAAAAGCTACGGCGAAAACCGCAGTAATAAGTTTGCGCAGGCCTCCACTCCTGCGGCGTGTTGTATCCTTCACTAAACACCTTTCTCTTAAAAAATTAATACTTATATATTATATAAGCATAAGCTACAAAAAAAGAAGACATTTTATTTATGATTGGCTTAGTTAAAGAATCAAGAAAGCGCGTCTATACCAAATTACTCCGCATTATGCTAATATATATAATATGATTTTATTTTCAGACTTTGATCGTACACTATTTTTCAGAGACGAACCAGAAAAAACCAACACCAACATCGAAGCAATCAGAAAATGGAAAAACGCCGGCCATGATTTTTGCATCGCCACTGGCCGAAGCTACCCATCAGTCACCGAAGAAACTCCAGCCATGAAGGAGCTTTGCGACTACTACATTGTCGACTGCGGCTCAATCCTCCTCGACCGCTCCGCCAATATCCTTCGCTCGACCAGCTTCGAACCAGAAATCGTCTCCAGGATGCTTAAGACCTTTGAATATTTTCCAGAAACCCCATTCGTAGTTTATTTCACGCAGAATTCTGAAGAATACAGCCGCCCAGACGCAGACATCACTAAATTACAATTCTGGTTCAAGGATACTAGACTCATCCCTGTCGCTACTAATGCTTTATCGCTTCTTCCAGTATTCGCTTTCTACAGCATCTCCTCCCCCGATCGCCCAATAGAAGCCGGCCATAGAGGCTTCGTCGAGGTCTCTCCGAAGACCGCCGGCAAATCAGACGCGATCAATTATCTCGTGCAAACCAGAAACTACCAACCAGCGAACATCATAACCGTTGGGGACTCCGAAAACGACATCTCGATGATCAATGATTATAACGGCTACATGGTCAAAGGCTCAATCATTGACCAGTCCGGCGGAAATTTCAAATCCACCCCATCCGTCGCCGAACTTGTCAAATCATTGTTGCAATACTAATTATTCCTAACAAGTTTCAAAAATTCTTCTTCATCGATCGTCTCGATACCAAGCTTTTTTGCTTTTTCGGTCTTGGATTTCCCTGGTTTTTCACCTACGATTAGTGCAGTTGTATTCTTAGTCACAGAAGAAGTCACCGTCGCACCGAGTTCCCTCAGTTTATCTTCCGCTTCTTCGCGCCCCATACTCGTCAGAGTCCCAGTTACGATATAGGATTTCCCCACAAGAGGCAATACCTCGTCAGATTCATTTTGCACCTCCACACCAAGCTCCTGCATTTTAGAAAGCATATCCAAATTATCCTCGTCCGAAAACCACGCCAAAATAGACTCCGCAACCACCTGACCAATATCGTCAACCGACAACAACTCTTCCTCACTTGCCTCCATTAAAGCCTTCAAGCTCTTAAATCTCCGAGCCAAGCTCACCGCGGTCGCCGCACCAACATGTCGAATCCCAAGCGCAGTAATAAACTTTGCAAGCTTTGGTTTTCGTGATGCGTCAATCGCAGTAATCAAATTTCGCGCCGAAATCTCACCAAATCTCTCGAGCTTCGCCACGTCTCCTTCCTTCAATTCATATAAATCGGCAATGGATTCAATTAGCCCAGCATCAATCAAAGCCTCCACGTTTTTTTCGCCGAGCCCTTCAATATTTAGCGCTGGCTTTGAAGCATAATATTCCACAGCACGCTTCAAAATTACATCTGACGATTCACCTTTTACGCGGTAAACCACCTCACTATCTGGTCTCTCAAACTCAAGCTCCGGATACTGTTCTTTTAAGGCCTTCTCATAATCAAATCTCACCGTACTATCTGGACGAAGTGTCGTCAAAACTTCCTTTACCTGCGGGATAATGTCCCCGGCCTTATATATAATAACCGTGTCACCAATTCTGACATCTAGCCTCGCAATCTCATCCGCATTATGAAGCGACGCATGCCTTACTGTCGTTCCCGCCACTACCACCGGATCCAAAATCGCCACTGGCGTCGCCGCGCCAGTTCGCCCAATCGATATCACAATATCTCGCACCACCGTCGTTGATTCCTCCGCCGGAAACTTAAATGCCACCGCACCGCGCGGGGTCTTCCCGACGATCCCTAGCCTATCATATACTGCTCTATCATTTATCTTTATCACCATTCCATCGGTATTAAACTTCAACCCCTTGCGATACTCATCCAAATCCTGGATATATCCAAACAGCTTCTTCATTTCTGAAAACTTAAACACCTTATCCTCACCCGAAGTCTGAAATCCATATTCTCGCAGCTTCTCGTAAGCCTCATCCCAAGTAGCAGAATCCGGTGTTACTAAATCATACGCGACAAATTTAAGTGGACGACTAGCCGCGACTTTTGGATCCAATTGCCGTATCGACCCAGCTGCAAGATTCCGTGGGTTCGCAAACTCCGCCTCGCCGTTCTTTCGCTGCTTTTCATTTAGTCGTTCAAAATCCTCTTTAAAAATCACTATTTCCCCCCTCACTTCAACCTCAGGAGGAATATCCTCCTCCAAAGCCAAACGAAGGGGAACATTCTCAATCGTTTTCACATTAAGAGTCACATCTTCGCCAACCAACCCATCCCCACGCGTCACCGCCTGAAAAAACACTCCATCACGGTACTTCAACGAACAAGCCAATCCATCCATTTTAATATCAGTAAAAAACTCTTCAATCTTTCCGCTCGGAATCAACTTCTCGTTACGAGTAATCCAATCTTTTATTTCTTCTTCCGAAAAAACATCCGCAAGACTAATCATCCTCTTTTCGTGCGGAACTTTCGTAAACTTATCCAGCGGCTTCCCCGCCACACGTTGCGTTGGCGAATCAGGCGTGATGAACTCCGGATACTCTTCTTCAAGCAAACTCAGCTCATGCTTCAATGAATCCGCCGCTGCCTCGCTCATAATCGACTCGTCAAGCACGTGATAATGATAACGATAATCATTAATCAGTTCTCTAAGCTTAAGAATCCTTTTTTCCGCCTCAATTATATTCATATATACTATATTCTATCACAATAAGATGCAAAAACCACCTCAGCCCGCTCACAGACAAGATACAATCTAATTATTCAACATCCAACGATAGTATAAATACAAATAAGCAGAAATATAGACACCAGTAAAGCAAGTCATCACCGTCAAGCAAATCGGCACAAATGGGAATCCAGCCGTCCACTCAAACTGTTTAAACCAGAGATCGAATGCGATAATCGGAAGCATCACTAATATCCAGAAAATCACAATAACAATTATCAGAGCCACGAGGCGCAGAATAAACTTCGTCCTCCTCCCCATCATCAAATCAGACGAAGCTCTGAGAGCCTGCAACGGATACATCCCCGGCGCACTCACAGCCACAAACGCGATCAATGATGAAGATAAAAGGTACCCAGATAGGACGATCATCGCAAGCGCAAATACGAAGAATACTAACGCATAAAAAGGCGTTGAGAGAAAATCAGTTTGCACCGCCGACGAATAGACGATCACTAAGAAGAACAACGGAATACACTGGATAACCGCCACGACAAAAATCAAAAAAGAAGAAATCAACGGGGTCATAGAATTATATAAACCATCTCGAAGTTTAACTTTGTGTCCGGCCAATAAGTGACGAATCAAGAAAATCGTCGTAAGCCAGATAATCAGAAAAATCAAAACTCCAAACACCAACGCAGCCTCACTCGAATCGCCTGACAAACCACCAGTCGAAATAGTCGAAATAAGAAGCATCCCAGCCTTGCCAATCCCGCTCACTACGTCACCGGTCACTTCCTCGCTCGTCTGATCCATAATATCCTGGAACTGAACATAGTTAGACTCGCTCATAATCCCAACAAACACAGCATTAAGAATAACAGCAATAATCAGGAGTGGCAAAAACAATCGCCAATTCTTGAAGATAATTCGAAATGTCGCCATGGTGTGATACATAATGCCCGGAACATTCAAATCTCTCTTGTAATCCTCACGATAGGACCTCCGGAAAGATCGGTGTGGCAAGAAACGATGCGAGCGCTTCTCCTTAAGCATTCCCCGCTTCGAAGCAACCTTCTCCTTTACCCACTTCCTCTCGTGGTTCTTACGAGAAGCTTTCTCATTCTCAAGCAGTTCTTCAATCGTTTTATCCTTAACTTTTACGGAAGAACGCTTCTTAGTTGTATTAGAACGTTTTTTTGCCATGCTCCAATCTCTCAATTCTCTTTTCAATTGGTGGATGCGATGAAAGCATACCGCTCATAAATCCCTTCCTCAAAGGATTATTAATATACATCGTCTCCGCTGCAATATTCTGCCTCTTCATTGGCTGACTATGAGCCTGGAGCTTCTTCAAAGCCTCAACCATCCCTTCAGGAAATCTAGTAATATTCACCGCGGACGCATCCGCCAGATATTCGCGTTGTCTCGAAACAGCCATCTGGGCAAAAAGTGCCACAATCGGAGAAAGAGCTATGACTACAAGCAGTAAAAACGTAGCGACAGGACTATTGTCCTCGCTACTACTCCTGTTGCCGAAAAACATAATCCTCATCGCAATATCCGAAATAAAACCAATCACACAAACCAACCCAAACACAATCATCGAAACCCGAATGTCATAATTCTTCACATGCGACATCTCGTGCGCCATCACAGCTGTAAGTTCCCTATCGTTCATAATATCCATTAGTCCAGTAGTTGCCGCAACTCTTGCGTGTTTCGGATCGCGACCCGTAGCAAAAGCGTTCGGCGCAGGATCATTAATCACGTACACTCTTGGCATCGGCAAACCAGTCGTAATTGATAGATTCTCCACTATATTATATAATCTCGGGTTTTCTTTCTTGGAGATCTCCTTCGCACCAGACATCATCATCGCCGTTGAGCCAGCAGCATAATACTGAATAGCGGCATAAATAATCGCAACCATAACAGTCCAAACCGCAATCCAGAAATCCTTATAAGCAAGAGCAAAAAGTGAAGCAATCGCTCCAATAAAAATAATAAAGCTAATCATTATAAAGACGGTTTTGCGCTTATTCTCTGCAATTTGTTTATACATCTTAAATCCATGATAAATGCTCCTGGTCACCCAGGAGCATTAGTTTTAAAACTTAACTTCTGGGGCGTTCTGAATTTTCGCCTTTTCACTTTCGGCAACTTCGAAGTAATCACGCTTCTTGAAGTGACCAATCATGTTGTTGATAATATTGGTTGGGAATGTCTTAATCTTGGTATTAAGTTCTTTAGCACCTGCATTGTAGAACCTACGTGCAGCCTGAATCTTATCCTCCACATCTTGCAACTGAGTCTGCAAGGTCTGGAAGTTAGTGTTCGCTTTAAGCTCAGGATACGCTTCAGCGATAGCGAAAAGTCGACCGAGCGCTGACTGCATTTCCTTCTCTGCCTCAGCTGCCTGCTTCACAGTCTTTACCCCCATCGAAGCAGAACGTGCTTCTGTCACCATCTGGAAGGTTTCTTTTTCGTGCTTCGCGTAGCCCTTAACAGTCTCGACGACATTAGGAATCAAATCAGCACGATACTTGAGCTGAACAGTAATGTCAGACCATGCTTCATTGACCCGCTCGTCTAAACTGACCAAGCCATTGTAGATACCAGCAATTGCACCAACAATCACAAGTAGCACCACTACAATAATTATAATTGCTATTACCCATGTAGGCATTTTGTTCTCCTTTATTTATATAACCATTATAGCACTTTTTCACACAAAATCTAAAAAGTATGTTATAATTAATCCATCAAGACGTGCGAATGTAGCTCAGTTGTTTAGAGCGCTTCCTTGCCAAGGAAGAGGTCGAGAGTTAGAGTCTCTTCATTCGCACCATTTTTTATTGCTCCAGAAACTCCAACCAATCACTAACTCTCGGACCTCCGGTGCGAGAGTCAGAGTCTCTTGCGTTCTGCACCATTTTTTATTGCTCCAGAAACTCCAAACAATCACTAACTCTCGGACCTCCGGTGCGAGAGTTAGAGTCTCTTGCGTTCTGCACCATTTTTTATTGCTCCAGAAACTCCATCGAAAATCATTCCCGCTTATGTTATAATACGTAGGATGATATGGTTAGTATTTGTTTTTCTTGCTGCATTTCTCGACCCAATCAGGATTTTTATTGATAATTACACTTCGGACGTCTACTTCAAGGGTAGAGGTGCGGCCTCACAGAAATTATTCTACGGCTACGCCTTTATCCTTATTGCCGCATTAATCGCCATCTTCACAGGACCGAACTATAATCCAGACTACATGATAAACTACCTTTTCTTCTTCCTTTCAGGCCTAATCGGTGGAATTTCGGGCATCTATTATTTCAAGGCACTCGAAATCGACGACTCCACAAATATCGGAATATTCACCCAACTCTCGCCAGTTCTATATCTCATCCTTGGCTGGTTTCTTCTTGGACAAGAATTCTCCCCCATCCAGCTCGTCGCATTCATCGTAATAATCGCCGCACCATTCCTCATCATCATAAACACAAGAAAAAGAAGCCGCAACATTAAACTCCGAGCGGTAGCATACGCTTTCATCTATGTCCTGATCAACGTAATCGCGAACATTCTTTTCGTCAAAAACAATGTCGATAGCATGAACATCTTCGCCGAAATCATGTTCGTGTTCCTCGGTAAAGGTATCAGCAATCTCATCATCGTCTATTCATCACCAAAACTTCGCAGACGTTATAAAACGATCTCAAGAAAAAGCAAAGGAAAGATTTGTCTCCCACTCGCAATCAATAGCGTAGTGGGATTTGCTAAAGACATTTTCTATCGCCTCGGTTTAATTATGGCGCCAGCCGTCGCTCTCGCTTCAGTCTCTTCCGATTCCATTGAGCCAATCGTTATCTTCTTCATGGGCATCGTCCTCACTATCATCTGGCCAAAATTCGGACGCGAGAAGCTAGATAAGAAAACTGTAATGATTCATTTCGTTGCAACAATCCTCGTCGTCATCGGAATCATCCTGCTTCAAATGTAACAATTTATCTAAGTTCATGATATAATAATCATTACAAGGTGCTTTGGCGGAGTGGTTACGCAGCGGTCTGCAAAACCGCGTACACCGGTTCAATTCCGGTAGGCACCTCCATTTTTTGTCTAGAATTTCACCGAGTCAGGCAGCGAATGTTAGCTCCGTAATTACGAGGGTAACCATTATCAGGGTTAACCGTTCCAGAATACTGCATCGAAAGGCCAAGCGCCTCCGACCAGCCTACAGACGGGGACCAATAAAGTCCGTAAATTCCAAGATATAAAATGCCATAAGCAAGCTCTTTATCCCCACTTAAAGGAAAATAAAAAGGGCTCTCCCATATGCGAGGATTCTCCAGCAGTTGATCATAATTATTCCAACCATATTGTTTAAACATATTGGCAAAAGTTCCAGGATTCGAAGCGAGATCACCAGTCTCAGGATCAAACTCAATCTTCGGCAAAGTCCAACCAGCAGGACAAATAGATCTATTCAAATTATACTCTGGCTCAGTGTAATCTCGAACATCGTTCAAGGCCACTGCGGAAGGCCAGTTATAGTAATTGCCTAAATGATAGTGAGCATCGCCATTCGCTAAGACGTCACTACTAGGCTGCTCTCCCTCATATGTACCATAATACCTGATTGAATCAAGGTTAATGTATAATTCCCCCGGATCAAATGATTCAGGATAATATCGAGGATCGTAATCGTTATAGATACTTGCATAATCAGGATTATTAGCAAATTCTTCATTGTAGGCTCCGAAATCATATTCCGAACTATCATCATGGGTATACGCGCTAAGAATAGGATTCCAACTCGCCGAATCATACTGTCCCGTAAATGAATTATACCCAATATCAGTATTCTCATTAGTATAGAAATTAGGAGTAGTGACAATATCATGATCTAAGTTTTGAGTCATCCATATATTTCCATCCCTAAGTTTTGAGACATAATAACGTTTGTTATCACGAGCATCACTTAATTGATATTGGGCATCTATAGTCATGGATTGCTTCAGAGCAACCTTCTCTTCCGGAGTCATCGATGCAATCTCCTGCATATATGTCACGTCTTCAATCGAAGTTGATCCACTCGGTGGCAGCTCCGTATATGGATGGACTAAAGTATATTTAACTTTCCCGGTGTAAGTTCCGGCAGGTTGAGTTCTGGAAACATAAGAAGCATAAGTAGTCGTGAGATTAGCTCCTTCAGCACTAGCGCCAACGTCGGTACCGCTAGTACGATATGCAACCTTCGTATAAGTATTCGGTACGGCCTGATAATTTGAAAAATCTGTAGCATTATCCGTATCGGGATCATTGCTACTACCAGCAATAATAATAGGATAAGCGGGAGTAGGACTGGTGACAGTTGCTAACTTCATAGCCCAGGCAGAATTATCTGCACCCCCAACAGGTCCCGTCGCAGTACCAGTATTAATAGTATAAGAAGGGCCAGCCGCGGCATTAGCTAAAGTATTGTTACCAATCGTATCGTTAGAAAATCCTACCGCATAAATAGAGAAACCTGCTGAGTCATTACAGAAAGCCGTAAGCGTAGTGGTGCCAATATTATTAACATATTGCCCATTGTTGATTTCGGCCGTGTGGGAAGTATTGCCAGAACTAGCCAAAGAACAAGAAATCGGTACATCAATCGATATTTCATCAGTACTAGAATCATTACTACTATCATCAGCGGAAGTAGTAGAAGAAAGTAGCATCGCAAAAGAAAGCATCACTAACACCATAAGACTAAGCGTCACTATAAGAGGTTTATCGATAGTTTTTGCCATATGTATGAACCTTTCTTTGAATCTAAGCTTCTTATACTTAATATATAGCATATGGCTATAGCAAAAACAATAGGATATTTACCCTTCCGCCCATTTAAAACACAACTCAATTATTCGGACTTTACTACAGGTTCCTTAACTTTCGCGAGCTCGGCTGCCTTCTGAATCAATGCTCCAACTTTCTCATGATCAGCCTTTTGCTTCTCCTCATCAAAAGAATTACGCTGACGCATCAAATCACCATAGAAACCAGTCCCTTTTGCAGCGTCCCAAAAAATCCTCTCGCACGGCACATTCTTGTAATGCCATGGCTTATTAAACAAATTAAAATGCACAAGCTTAACTTTGCGCGGTAAATCCTTTACTGGCTCAGCATTCCAGACTGGATCAAGATGGAGTATCTCCCCCCTAAAAATCACATTCAAGTAGTCCTGGTCAGGTGCAACAAGATCAGCATCATACTTCTGAATTAACCCAATCATCCTATGAACATAACGCATCTTACGCATTTTTTTCAAATCCATCACTTGTACGCCAGAATTCACATATTCCTTGTGCGGAACCCCAAGCGCATTTTCAACATAGTCCCTAAACTCCGGAATATTCTCGACCTTCGGATCAACCATCGCCGCTAGAGCATTACCACCAAGATCAATGTCGAACAATTCACCAATATCCGCCCTGAGAATCGTATCGCTATCAATATAGACAGCTTTCTTATAAATCGGGAACATCATCGGGATAAATGCTCGGTAATAATACACCGCCGACGAGAAGAAATCCCCTGCGCCCTTCTTCCTCCGCGTACAGTAAGCCACAATCGCTCTAAGGTATAGACTCCTAGACATCTTCTTGAATTGCAAAGCAACATTCTTCGTCACAAGATTACGAAGTCTCCACCGGTTCACAAGATTCAACCCATCATGGAGTATTATCACCTTGTAATACCTATTCGGGTTTACATGCCGAGTTAGCGAATGGATCGCCGCCGCCGCATATGGCGCATAGGCACTATTAATTGCCAAAAAAACCGGCACAACTTTTGTATGCTTATTTAACGGAAGACCTGTATTAAATATACTCATTTTTTCTTATAAACAAAATAATTGTAACTATTTTTCTTACTATATTTTACCATAGAATCGTAAGCTTTTCGCGCTAATTCATTCTGTCTCTCTTCAGGTGAGGCATTCGAATCCGCATAAAACGGCCCATCAATATACACATCCATCCGAGGAAGATTACGCTTGCTATTCTTGCGCTTATGATAAGTAGTAGTCATAGTATAAACTGGCAAATTATTTCTCTCTGCGTATTTGAATGACTTACCGCCAGCTGGGAATTTACGAATATTGGTCGCATAAGGCCATACGTGCGCCTCCGGATAAATCACCAGGACCTTTTTCTGGCTAAGCCTCTTATCTACCGCATCGTTGAATGCCTTCTTCTCTTCCGGAGTCTTCCCAAGCGGCAACCCACCAATATACGGCAGGACTTTTCCGATCCCAGGAATCTTCAGATTTACCGGACTAATTACCGTAAAAATTCGCCTATCCACCGCAATTGCCGGCCCAAATACATCATGGAACGGGTTCGTATGGTTGGCATATAATACAAACCCCTTGCCCTTAGCCTTTTTCAGTTTCTCCTTACCATGAAACTTCGTCTGCCAGTATCTCCTCTCATACCATTGCCCAAAAATCCAGAAAGCCCGAAACAACACCGAAGAGTAAGCCCTCACAAACGGATTCTTCGGGATAAATTCATATCCTTCAGGTAACCCAACCTCAATCTTCTTCTCCTGCTCATCCGTCTTAATCGGGTCATCAGTCTCACTTGTATAATAGAATACTCTCTCGGATTCGGGAATATCTTTTTGGAATAGTTCAGCCTTTGCCATATCAAACAATTCTTTCTTTTAATTTATTATATTCTTCAAATATATCATCATATTCTGTAATTTTTAAGACCTGGTGGATCTTATCAATCTCAAAAGGCTTAATTTTCTGGACCCGAAAATACGGCCAGAATTTAAAATTATTCGAAAAATGATGCAAAACCGTATCTTCTTTCGGCCTCTCCGCCTGCTCATTATATTTTCTCGGCATAAGCTTGCGGCGACTGATTGATTTATTAAGGGCCGCCTGATCCGCAAGCATCATCCAACGTCTCGCACAAAGCTTTACGGTTCTATCAAACATCCGCGTCTTCAGACACTCGGACACATTAAACAGCATCACGCCAGAATTCATGTAATCAAAATTAAACAGCCCATGATAATGATAGAAATTTTTCCCATAAATATCCAGCACCCCCGCAGCCTCAATCCCATCAAGCTCTGTATCGTAAAACTCCGACAAATCCCCACGGCAAACCACGTCATAATCAAGGTACAGTATCCTATCAAGCTTGCAAAGCTCAGGAATTTTATCGATATAAAGCCTTAGCATCGAGCAAGGCGTGAAATATGACCCCATATTCTTTTTCGGTAAATTCTGAACAAAAACTTCCGTTGCGTCAACCTTCCGGACAAAACTCTTCGCATTCGTCTTCTTCACGAGTTCATCCAGAAATTTCACCGCCGAATCGGTGAAAGCCTTCGTCGTTTCATAATCAATTGTCGCGATGAAGAAATGAATTGGCTGTGAATTATGCTTCAGAATCGAAAGAATAGAAACTAAGACCCCACGCGCAATGCCTTTGTCGCCACAGTATAATATATTCATAACTTATATTATATCAGACCGTTATCGTCATCCAAATTGGGTTCAATCACACGGTGGTTTCTAAGCTCCGCGAACTTCGCAGTTTTCCTAATCACCCTTTCATACCCAGTTAAAGCCGCAAAAGGTGAAAACTGCGCAGCCCTCATCTCCCGCGACATCCTCGGATGATTTTTAGGCTCATAGTGTTCATGACTAATAATTTCTTGGTACTTCATCCGCGATGTCCTCCTATTTGTCGATTTCTTTCTCTCCCAGTCGCCCCCTCTTCAAAATTAATCCCCTTCAAAATAGCGTTCTTTCCATATTTCCTTTTTATAGCTAGTATCGCTTCGTTCGCCCTCCCCTCTTTTTCTAGTTCCAGGTCAAGCACTTCTGAATTTTTCTCGGCGCCGAATAATTCTAGCTGTCGAGGCTTCTTCGCGTCCTCCGAATCCACAGACACTACATCTAGCACATCGATTGTAATTCTTCGCACCAGAAGCTCTGGATTAACCAATCTATCAAATATTTCCATCACTGTATCGCGAATTAGCGTCGTCGATGCGGAATATTTTGGCAAACTCTTCGTCCCATGGGCGTGCTTCGGCACCTCTCGTCCATAGAAATCTTTCGTCACCGCACCTTCATAATTCCCCTTTTCTAAACTTGCTCGATCATAATTTATAGTTAAAGTGACTTGGTCGGTTACAAGTTTTTTACTAAGCAATTTCAATGCGATATCCTCAGCCATCTCTTGCGTCACCACTCTTGCTTTCTCGAAATTATACGGCTCCTTCAATACCTGCCCAGAAGTGAAAGAATTGCTCTGCGGCCGATACCTCTTAATGTCGGACATTTCGCACGGTTCATAGCCCCAAGCGTGATCGATCAGCAACTCCGCATTAATTCCGAACATCCGGTATAGATAATCTTCGTCCTTCTCGGAACACAAAGCGACGTCACCCATCGTATAGAGCCCTCCCTCAGCCAAACGTTTTGCGTAACCTCTCCCCACTCGCCAGAAATCCGTAATCGGTCGATGTTCCCACAGAAGCTCCCGATAGCTCATCTCATCTAGTTCCGCGATTCGACTCCCATTCTTATCAGGCTTAGCATGTTTCGCCAAAATATCCATCGCCACCTTCGCGAGATATAAATTAGACCCCACCCCAGCAGTCGCAGTAATTCCGGTCTCCTCCAAGATGTCCTGCATAATTTTTCTCGCAAGTTCACTAGCAGACATTTTATATAACGATAAATACGACGTCGCATCGATAAAAACTTCATCAATTGAATAAACGTGAATATCCTCCTCAGCGACATATTTTAGATATATATTATATATTCGTGCACTATAACGCATATAATATGCCATCCTGGGAGTTGCAACGATGTAATCAAGCGCAAGTCTCGGGTCATTCTTCAGTTGATTATCATCCACGGACTTACCGACAAGTTTTCGCCCTCTTCCTCTCGCCCGATTTATCTCTCGAGCCCTCTGCACGACCTCGTATAGTCTCGCCCTACCAGAAATCCCATAGGCCTTAAGCGAAGGCGATACTGCAAGGCAAATCGTTTTCTCAGTTCTTGATTTGTCAGCCACAACTAGATTCGTCGTCAGAGGATTGAGCCCCAACTCCACACACTCCACCGACGCATAAAAAGACTTCAAATCAATCGCAATATACGCCTTCTTCATAGAAATAATTATACAACCATTTGAGAATAAAAGCCGGTAGATTGGTGTTTTCTTCTTGCGAAGCACGATTATTGATCGAGCGAAACTGAAAAATCGCCGAGATAGGCGATTTTAATAACAAATTTGGTGCCCGAGATGGGACTTGAACCCATATGGATTTCTCCATTCGATTTTAAGTCGAACCCGTATACCAATTCCGCCACTCGGGCACCCTTTCATTATACCATAAAACCCCTTTAATTCGTACCTTTACAGTCCGCTCGCTGCAATCGCGCCATCGGCAGCTGCGGTCACTAGCTGTCGCACAGACTTAGTCCGACAGTCTCCTGCGACCATCACGCCAGGGCAAGAAGTCTTACAATCTTCTCCCGCTTCAATATAGCCTTTCTCATCCAGCTTCACTAAATCAGAATAAATCTCCGCCTGCGGCTTCTTGCCCACAGCGACAAATATCCCATCAACCTCAAGCTCGCGCGACTTATCCACACCATCAACCTTCCCACTTGGGGCAAGTTTCAATCCTGAGACGTTTTTCTCACCTAGAATCTCTTCCGGAACATACCCAAGCACGAACTCGACATTATTCTTCTCTCGCAGCCTATCAACCAGTACCGCATCACCCCGAAAATCTTCCCTTCGATGCACCAGGTACACCTTCGAAACCAGATCAGACAGATACAAAGCATCGTACAGTGCTGTGTTCCCCCCACCAACAACCGCAACATTTTTCCCCTTATAGAAAGCTCCGTCACAAGTCGCGCAATACGATACGCCTCGCCCTGTCAGTTCCTCTTCCCGAGGGATGCCAAGCTTCTTATCTTCTGCGCCTACGGCCAAAATTATCGCACCAGAAGTATACTCATCATCCTCCGTAACAATCTTAAATCCGTTTCCTTCTTTGATCACGCTTACAACCTCTTCCATCTCAATTTCTGCACCAAGCTCAATCGCCTGCCTCTGAATTTTCTGCGTTAAATCCACTCCGGACACCCCGAAGTCCCCAGGCCAGTTTTCAATATGGAAAGTATTGATAATCTGACCACCAGGCACTTTCCCCTCAAGCACTAGCACACTTTTCCCGGCTCTTCGCGCATAAATCGCAGCAGTCAAGCCTGCAACACCTGCGCCAACTATCACAACATCATAATTCATTTCTACCCCACTAACTTTTCGAGTTTTTTCAGCGACAGGACCCCCACCGAACGCTTATATTCTTCACCGTCCTTCAAGACAACAATGCAAGGAATCGATGAGACCTCATATTTCTCAGCCAGTTCCTCTTGCTCATCGATATTGATTGGCGTAACTTTAATATCTGGATGAGCCTTCTCGAATTCATCCATTGTCGGCTTCATCATCTGACACGGACCACACCAATCAGCATAAAAATCTAAAATTTCCATATTTCCTCCAACTAAATCATTATCCTATAAGTTTTTTAACGTCGGCCTCCATGTCGGCAGGAGTGTCAGTTGGGCCAAATCTCCCCGCAACCTTCCCATCACGGTCAACCAAGAATTTTGTAAAATTCCACTTAATGAAGCCCTTCTCCTTCGACACACCAGGAAGCTTCGCAATCGCCTTCATCGCAATTTTATTCTTCATCCCTTTCGGAGCAGGATCATCGTCAATCTCATTCTTCAAGAATCCATAAAGTGGCTCCGCCTTGTCGCCATTCACTTCAACCTTCGCAAGTTGATCGAAAGATGTCTTATACTTCGCAGTACAAAACTCATGAATCTCGTCGTCACTACCAGGCGCCTGATGTCCAAACTGGTTGCAAGGAAAATCCAGAATTTCCAAGCCCTTATCATGGTATTCACTATAAAGCTTCTCGAGCCCCTCATACTGCGGCGTGAACCCACACCCCGTCGCAGTGTTAACAACCAGAATTACCTTCCCTTTTAACGATGCAAGGTCAAGCTCCTTGCCATCACGCTTTTTAACTTTAAAGTCATATATACTAGCCATAGTATCTCCTAATTATAGATTAATTATATCACACAAGATAGAGCGAACCCCCCCAGGAGAGCACAATCGCTGCGCGCAACGCCCCTACGCCCTTCATGAGCATTTAAACCTTATTAATCACCGGAATCA
Source organism: Candidatus Nanosyncoccus sp. (assembly GCA_045636645.1). GTDB lineage: Bacteria > Patescibacteriota > Saccharimonadia > Saccharimonadales > Saccharimonadaceae > Nanosyncoccus. The sequence continues at coordinate 14,774 of JAZTXX010000016.1, read as the reverse complement.
CGATCGGTGTATGACCAGTCGCATCAAACAAGATATGCGTAATATCTTCTTTAATCTCCTCTTTTAATACCTTCATCTCAGGATCGGTCGAAATCGACTTGTCCGTCTTCTGGCGCAGATAATGTCGAATCTTTCCAATTAATTCCTCAGAGTTATCAAGATAGATAAAAGCACGCGACACGATATCCGGAGTTTTCATCAGATGTCCAGTTTTCTTTGACAACGTCAACACTATCACAAAAATTCCTTCTCTCGAAATATGAATCCTGTCTTTAACCACCGCTTCATGGACCGGCTGATCAGCATCATCAAATAACTTATTGCCAGCATGGATTCGCCCCGCTTTTCGAATAGTCTTATCTGGCATCAATTCAACAATATCGCCATCATCCGAGAGTAGAATCCTGTCCCTTGAAAGACCTAACACATTCTCGGCCATCTCAGCACTATGCTCAAGCATGTAAAACTCACCATGATATGGCATATAGTTCGTTGGATTAAGTCTAGTCACAAAATCAACATGATCCTCATAATATGCATGACCAGATAGATGTAGTGGACCAATATTAGTCAAATGGGTTTTACCATTCTGAATCACCTGAGCACCTTCACGAAGTAATCCATCTACCGTCGAAACCACATGTGGCTCGTTCCCAGGAATCGGATTTGATGAGAACACGATAGTATCCGTCGACTTAATCTTGATATATTTATGTGCACCAGTCACCATACGATTAAGTACCGCATTAAGCTCACCCTGTGAACCAGTACAGACAATACAAACCTTCTCGTCCGGAAGCTTAATGATATCTTCCATCTTCACGATCGTATCTTTCGGAACCTTAATCGATTTCGCCCGAAGCGCCACTTCAAGGTTGTTAATCATCGAGAAGCCCGAGAAAGCCACCTTACGCCCCCTCTTCGCAGCTTCCTTTAAGACAAGCTCGATCCTTGAAATCTGCGACGAAAAGCACGAAATGATTACGCGCCCATTTACATAATGGTCCATAACCTTACCGAGGTTATCACCAACATCATATTCTGAATGAGGATGATGTCCTGGTGAATCAATATTCGTCGCCTCATTCAACATTAAATCAATACCCTCATTCTTCACGATTTCGTCAATTCTCTCGTAATCCGTCTGAATCCCCATCGGATTTGCCTCAGCACGCCAGTCACCCGATAGATAAATCAAGCCGTTAGGGGTCCTCACCACAATCGCCGTATTTCCAGGGATAGAATGCAGAGTATGGATAAACTCTACCGATAAATGCTCCGAAACCTGAATTTTTTCATGCTTAAACGGATCGACTGAAACATAATTCATTTCTGGTGCATCTTCAATCTCTGACATTTGTTTCTTGATCATGCCAATCGTAAAATCAGTCGCATAAATTGGAGTTAAATTAGAGAACTTCGGAAGAAGATGACGACATGCTCCAATATGATCAAGGTGTGCATGCGTAAAACAAACCGCTTTGACTTTTGAAATATTATCTTCAAGATACTTAATATCCGGAATGAGATAGTTCACCCCAGGGTAATCCTCCCCGGCAAACAACACGCCCATATCAATCACTAGCATCTCAGACTTATATTCAATCACGGTCATATTCTTACCAATACCAAATTCACCTAGACCACCAATTGGAATAATTCGCACCGCTTCCGGGTCTGGTCGCATCTGTTTCAGCTTGGCATTTGTCACCTGCTCACCGTTATAACCGTTATAGCGAGACTTGTTCACAGGAATACCAATGATATGTTGAGTCGCCTGGGCGTTAACATCTTGAGAAAGCATCCTCTGATGATGAACCATATCACCCTTTTTTGCCGAGACGGACAAATTCACTTTCCTGCGCTCTGCCTCAAGCTTCGCTTGAGCCTTAGGGGAGGCCTTCTGGGTCGTTTTCGCAGTTTTCGCAGGCTTCTTGGAGACTTTTTTGCCCTGTGAGGCTTTTCTTGCCCCCTTAGAGCCATTTCTTGCTGAAGTAGGCGAAGACACCACTAATTTTTCATCCTTGCCTCCAGGCATGAAATTTGAGTTAAAATTCCGATTCTGCGCCTCTTCAAACTGTTTCTTAATATCTGGAAGTCGTTCTGCCCGCAATTTTAAGAGCCGGGCACGCCTCTGTTCTTCTTTCAAATTCATAATTTTCCTTTTTATTACAAGTATATTCAGTTACTCCTATTATATCAAAATGCTAGGCAAAATGCAAATGCATGATCATGGTAATATATAAAAACGCCAGACTTTTAGCCACTCACACCTACGACAATCGCAAGAAGCATATGTATTTCTAGATCTAGATCACCGCTCCACCCCGAGCCTTATTCGCCCACTCATCGGCCATCTCATTGTATTTTGTCCCAACATGCCCACGCACCCAGACCAATTTCACCTCATTTTCAGAGTACAACCGGTACAATTCCTGCACTAATTCCAAATTTTTAATCGGACCGCTTTTCTTCTTCCATCCATTCGCCTGCCAGGTTGGAGCCCATTTTGTCAGAACATTCACCCAGAATTCCGAATCGGTATGAATCTCACACCCATCACTTCCGGCATATTTTATCGCCTCAACCAAGGCCCGCCCTTCCATCCGAATATTCGTAGACTGCTCCTCACGCCCAAGCACTACCGGGCGCGCTTCCTCTCCGACTACCTCTATCACTGCAAACCCTCCTTCACCAGGGTTCGGCTCCGCACTCCCATCTGTCCAAAGAATCTTCATTTTACCTCCTCGTTATTAATATTATATACGCACCTAATCTCGTTTCAGCATCACCGTAAACGCTTCTGAAGGAATATCAACTTTACCAAATCGCTTCATCCTAGCTTTACCACGCTTCTGCTTCTCAAGCAATTTAGCCTTCCGATCACGATCGCCGGTATGAATTTTCACCGTTACGTCCTTACGATACGCCCCAATCGTCTCCCTTGCGATAATCCTGGCCCCAATTGCCGCCTGAAGTGCCACCTCATAGTTTTGTCTCGGAATTACTTCCTTCAATTTCTTCGTTACTTCCCTTCCAATTCCATCAGCTTCCGACCGGTGCGCCATCACCGAGAGTGCGTCCATCCTATGTCCAGCCACCAGGAAATCAACTCTTACTAAATCCTCTGCCTTGTAGCCATTCAACTCATAGTTAAATGACGCATACCCACTCGTCGCTGATTTTAATTGATCATAGAAATCCGTCAGCAAGTTCGCCATCGGCGCTTCGAAGTCAACCACCGCTCTATCTTCAATGTACGACAAGTTAGTCTGATGCCCACGCTTCTCATTAATCAGATTTAATACATTCCCGATCATCGATTTTGGCAGAATAATCTCCCCCTTCACCCATGGCTCTCTAATCTCGCGAATCTCCGAAGGATCAGGCAGATCCGACGCAGACTTAATCTCAGAAATCTCCCCATTATTCATCACAACCTCATAATTTGTCGATGGGTTCGTTACAATTAAATCGAGTCCAAATTCTCTCTCTAGCCTCTCTCGAATAATGTCCATATGAAGAAGTCCAAGGAACCCAATCCTCAGTCCAAACCCCAGAATTGGTGAATTCTCCGGCTCAAATCGAAGCGCCGAATCAGACAAACTCAACTTCTCAATCGCTTCCTTCAAATCCTTATATTGATCATTCGAAACCGGAAAAAACCCCGCATAGACAAACGGCAATACATTCTTATAGCCAGGCAATGGTTCAATAGTTCGCCCATTACTATCAATCACCTCTTTTCTTTTAGTGGCACCTTCCTCAATTTCTCGCACAACAAGGCCCTTCGCAAGCGTCACCGTATCGCCAACCTTCGCCTCACGCGTAGTTTTAAGGTTCGTAACGATATAGCCGATTTCTCCTGATTTTAATGAATCTCGTGGTGTCATCTTGGGTGTTAATACCCCAACCTCAAGCGCCAACCCTTTTGTTCCAGCCGCCATCATTAATATTTCCGAATTCTTTTTTATTTCCCCATCAAAAATCCTCACATAGAGCACAACTCCACGATAATCATCAAAATACGAATCAAATATCAACGCCCGAGTCATATCTGTATTATACCATAGATAGCGCGTTGCCATCTTGGCACAACTATCCTTCTCTTGGTTCTGGGCCTTTTTCGACTACAGCGTCGAGGATCTTGTCCACTCCGAGCCCGGTTTTCCCCGAAGCCTCAATTATTTCATCCGAATCACAGCCCAGAAGGTTAATTATCTGCGCCTTCACACCCGGCACATCTGCAGCCGGTAAATCTACTTTATTGATTACTGGGATAATTTTCAGATCCTGCTCCAACGCCAGATATACATTGGCTAGCGTCTGCGCCTGAATCCCCTGTGTCGCGTCAACCACCAGCACCGCAGTCTCTACCGCCTGCAAACTACGGGACACTTCATATGAGAAGTCCACGTGTCCCGGAGTATCAATCAGGTTTAGCACGAAACCCTTCCAGTTCATCGTCACCGGCGCAAGCTTAATCGTAATTCCCTTCTCACGCTCAAGCTCCATCGAATCAAGAAGCTGTGATTTCATTTCGCGTTTCGAGACTGTGCCGGTTAGTTCCATCATCCGATCCGCAATCGTTGACTTCCCGTGGTCGATATGCGCAATTATGCAAAAATTCCGAATCTTATCCATCTAACGTCTTAAGCTTTCACGCCCTTCATTGATAGAGATAGCTTTCCGTGATCAATTGCCACTAGACGAACTTTCACCTTATCGCCAACGTGAAGCACCTCCTCTACTGATTTTAGTCTCTTGTCAGCAATTTGCGAAATATGCAGCATCCCATCAATACCAGGGAGAATATTAACAAACGCCCCGAAGTCCTTAATTGAAACAACTGTACCATTATAGATCTTACCGACCTCTGGTTCCTCAGTTAGTCCACGAATCCACTCAACAGCTTTTGCGATCTTCTCAGCGTTATCACCAGCGACCGTCACAAGGCCATCATCCTCAATGTTCACCTCAGCACCAGTTTCAGCGGTGATTTTATTAATCATCTCACCACCCTTACCGATTACCGCGCCAATCTTATCAGGAGAAATTTTGATCTTCTCAATCCTTGGTGCAAATTTTGAAATCTCCGCCCGTGGCTTATCGATCACCTCAAGAATATGCTTCAGGATAAACATCCTTCCTTCGTGAGATTGCTTGATTGCTTTCTCAAGAATCTCTACCGGCAAACCATGCACCTTCATATCCATCTGAAGAGCTGTCACACCTTCAGAAGTACCAGTCACCTTGAAGTCCATATCACCTGCAAAATCCTCCGCATCCATCAAATCAGTAAGGACATATGCCTTATCGATATCGGAAGCCGTAATCTCAGCCCCCTTAGGTACATCGACCATTAATCCCATCGCTACACCAGAAACTGGGCGAGTTAGAGGCACACCAGCATCCATCAAAGCCATACAGGACGAACAAGTCGCAGCCATCGATGTAGAACCATTCTGCGACATAATCTCGGTCACAGAGCGAATCGCGTAAGGGAAATCCTCTTCAGTAGGCAGAACCGGAATCAATGCCCTCTCAGCCAGATAACCATGCCCAATCTCACGACGTCCAGGTGAACCCATACGACCTGGCTCACCTACGGTGTAAGAAGGAGCATTGTAATGATGCATGTAGCGCCTCTTTCCACCAGTCACCTCCATCGTATCAACATCCTGCGAGTAGGACAAAGGAGCCAAAGTTACAATATTCATCGCCTGCGTCACGCCTCTTGTAAATAATGAAGAGCCGTGCGTACGAGGCAAAATCCCAACTTGCGAAGACAGGGGTCGCACCTCATCCATCTTGCGTCCATCCGGGCGCACGCCTTCTTCAACAATCCCACGTCGAACTTCTTTATGAACGGCAAGTTCAAATGCCTGATCATACACGTCACGGAGATTCTCATCATACCAGGCAACCTTCTCGTTATCGGTCTCACCCTGGCCTTTTGAAAGGGCAAACTCATCATGCATCGCATACTTGATATCGTCGAGAATCTGCGCACGCTCCATCACATTACCACGCACTTTCGAGCCAAACTTCCCACTCGTCCATTCATCGACTTCCTTAAGAACTTCCTCATCAGGCAAAACTAATTCATATTCTTGCGCTGGAGCCGCAACCTGCTTCGCGAGCTCTCTCTGTAAATCAAGTACAGGCTGGACATTTGAAACAGCCCAATGCATCGCTTCGATAATAGTTTCTTCTGGAACTTCCTTCATCCCAGCTTCAACCATCATCACCTTGCCATCTTTACAGGCCACCACAAGGTCCATTGGAGAAGCTTCACGTTCCTCTGGACTAAGGAATCCCTTAAACTCGCCACCAATACGGCCAATCCGGATACCCGCTATCGGTCCATCAAATGGCACACCCGCATTCATCAATGCTGAAGAAGCCGCAATCATCGCCACGCAATCAGGCCTAAACGACGGGTCCATCGAAAGAACCGTACATACAACCTGCACCTCTTGACGATAGCCCTTCGGGAATAGTGGTCTAATCGGTCGGTCAATCAATCTCCCAACTAGTACCGCTTCATCCGCAGGCTTCCCTTCACGCTTAATAAACTTCGAACCGCTGATCTTGCCTGAGGCATAAAACTTCTCTTCATAGTCAATCGATAGAGGGAAGAAATCCTGCACCACCGGCTTCGTACCAACGACCACTGAACCGAGCACAACCGTGTCTCCGTAGGTAACCAATACAGATGAAGTCGTACGAAATCCCACTCTATTCACTTCAAGTGTCAGCTCTCGCCCCAACCAATCGGTTGAAACCCGCACCGTTTTCTTACCATTAGGATTGATAATTTCCATAAAAATATTCCTTTCTCGGGAAAACTTCAGGTATAAAGCGCTAACAGATTAGCAAATTATATCTGCCGTCTTCCCTAGTTATTAATATCCCTTCTATTATAACAAAAATCCCCCATTTTCGCTAATTTTACTCTCTTGCAATTGTTTTAAACTGTGTTAAAATATAAGCATAAAGGTCATACAAATGAACAGGATAGATAAAAATGGCGAGCGCTTCTTTTAGCCCGCAAATCAATATTACCAACAGTTCCGCGCCAATCCCAGAACCAACCCCAGATAACACCGGTAAGATCACATGGCTTGAAGGACAAGTTCAAGAACCTCAAGAAGGCGAAGAGGCTGTTTTTATTATCGATTACGATCTGAGTCTATTCCGCTCCCTCTACATCAACGGTCAAGAGCTAACCCTTAACGAAGACTACACCCTGGAAGAAGGCAGCACTATCATCACTATCAACGCGAATTACATATCAAAACTAAAAATAGGCGATTATAACATTCTAGTCAAGTACTCTGACGGCAAGGAATTCGCCACCGTCATGAGAATCACCGAAAACATTGAAAACACTAACATTTCAACCCTCGCACCAGACACCGGAGCACTGAATATGCAAATGTTCGGCGGAGACCTTGCTAGAAACACCCCCTTCATCCTCTCAGGACTCTTCATCCTCCTCGCACTCTTCTTCTTATTCAAGAGATACGGCATCAACTGGTTAATCTCGAGAAAGCAGAAGAGAAGTCCCCGAATGGTCGAAAACCACTATCGACCAAGAATTACTAAAATGGTTTCATCTACTAACCTAAGGTCCAATAGCCAGAGTGGCCTATCCATAAATTCTCGCAGAATCATCCCGGTCATTCTAGGCCTCCTGATAATCTCCGGCGGAGTTGCTACCGCCACGAACCTTCTCTCGCCTCAAACTAATGACCAGCAAGTTTACGCAGAGTCGTCTAGCGATTCAGGCCTATCAATCTCCACGACAGATGGAAATTTTGAAAAAGACGTGGATCTCTCTGGCGGAAGCGCCTTTGTGTCAACATCTCAAACCGTCACCATCGACACCGCCACCGCACACGGCTACAAACTATTTATCTCAACAGATAGCCCGGAATACAACGACCTCTCAATCAACGGAAGTATCTCGGCCGACGCCAGAATCTCAACCTCTTCGAACACCTTCACGAGCCCAGACGTCCTAGAAGAAGATTCCTATGGTTTCGCTGTAGATAACAGTACATTCGGCACGGACTACACCCCATCATCAACTAGCAAATGGGCCGGAATACCAGCGCTTGGCTCCGAAACGACTATCAAAGAAACAACTAATAGTACCCCGGCGAATGATTCCATTACTGTATACTACGGTTTCAATATCACAAACAACCTCCCAGACGGTTCTTATTATGGCACCAATAACAGCACAATCATCTACAAAGCTATCGCAACGATCCTCCCCACCTACGACATTTCTTACACATGTAACGGAGGAAGCGGCTCGGTCAAATCTCAGACTAAAGAAACTGGCGCCTCAATCACAATTAGTGAAAGCACCGGATGCACAAACCAGGGTTACCACTTCAAGGAATGGAACACTCTCTCCGACGGAAGCGGTGAAGTATATTCCCCTGGCTCAACCTACAGCAAGGATGAGAACCTCAATCTATATGCGATCTGGGAGGCCGACATCGTTCAGACCTATAGAATCAGCTACAGCTGTAATGGTGGAAACGGAACAATTGATGACCAATTTAAACTACAGTCTACCAACATCGAACTAAGTGACGGTTCAACCTGCTCACTGACCGGCTCAAACATCATCAAGTGGAATACTAAATCCGACGGAAGCGGCAACGATTATTCGCTCGGAGCAAACTATTCCACAGATGCAGATCTTTCCCTCTATGCAGTCTGGGAAACGCTCCCAGTAGAAGAACACACTTTTACCCTAAATTATAACGCCAATGGCGGCACAGGTGCCCCATCCGCTCAGACGAATAAGACGACCAACAATAGTACAACCTTCAGCATCTCATCCACTAAGCCAACTCGAACTGGATACAATTTCAAGGGCTGGTCCACCAACAAAAACGCCACCACCGGCGCCTATCAGGCAGGCGGGAGCATAACTGTAACCAATATCTCAACAACCCTTTATGCAATTTGGGAAGTAATCCCTAGCAAGACGTTTATCCTATACTACAGTGCCAATGGTGGAGCAAACGCTCCAGCTCAGCAATCCATCACGACCACAGCTTCAAGCGCCCAATTCACAATCAGCCAAACGATTCCGACTCGAACGAACTACGCCTTCAAGGGCTGGTGCACTGTAGCCACCTCGAACGGAGCCTGCACCGGCACAACCTACCAGAAGGGCAACACTATCACATTGTCGTCTAGCACATCTATAACCCTTTACGCAATGTGGATATATAATGGCCCAGTCCAAGTCTCGAGCATCACAATCTCCGGCACAAACTCGATCCTTGTAAACGCCCAAAATCACACCTCACAATTATCCGCAGCAGTTGCCCCATCAAATGCAACCAATAAAGCCGTAACCTGGACCAGTAGCAACAGCGCGGTCGCAACCGTCAGCAGCACCGGTCTAGTGACAGCCGTTGATGCTGGCACCACAGTCATCACCGCCACCGCAAAAGACGGCTCAGGCAAGAAGGCCACCTACAATATAACCGTTAGGAAAAAAATCATAATCCTTCTCGGCGCATCACAGCTAGAGCGCATCAACGGCGCATCCTACGCGAATATTAAGTCCTACAGCTCAACTAAGAGCAAGAACAGCTACACGACTACCCAGAACAACCAATATGCCATCAATAGGGAGGGTCCAAAAAAGCTCAACGAAACTCTAAACTTTATCTACTTCCCTGGTCGCGGATACAATTTTGAAACCTCAGAAAACTGGGGTAAGGACGCCGCAATCCTCCAGCAAACCAACCCCGCATACTCTGGCTGGAGCTTTGCTAAGAAAATCGTCCACAATTACAAAACCAGGATGCCGTACGTTGATTTCCATATCTACTTCACCCTACTTGGTAACGATATAAAGTACTACTCGTGCACCGATGCCGAGAATGATAAAAACATGGAGTACACATCAGATAGCAGGCACATCATACTTCCAACAGTCACCAAACAAGTCGATAGATATAACACCGACATCGTTGAACTTACGAAAGAAGGGTACAATGTCCAGGGTTACGTAACATCGGTTCAGCCAGTCAGAGCAAGCCAGAGCGAAAGCACCAAGATCGTCAACAGTAATCATAAAAACAGCTGCGACGCCAAATACCGCTCAAATATCAAGTACTACAAGTACGGCAAAAAGGTAAAAAGCATCATCTCATCCAAGAATTATACTTCAATCAAGTATGTCGACACTCTCAGTCAGATTCTCGACACTAAAGAAACCTCAACCGGCTGGGGCTGGAACGCCAACTGGAAGGCAACCTGGGGTGAATACAACACCAGCGACGGCATTCATTGGACCAATGCGACCGCAGGAAACTACCTCAAATTCTGGCTCGGGCTTAATGGAAATTTGTAAAGGAGATTATAAAGACAATGAGCACAATCAAAGTTGAACTACTAGACCCAATCATCCCAGAACCAGAGCCGATCCCAGAGCCTGAGCCAACGCCAGAGCCGATCGAGCCGATCCCGGAGCCTGAGCCAACGCCAGAGCCGATCGAACCGATCCCAGAGCCTGAGCCAACGCCAGAGCCAGAAGTAGAAATAGCCGTACCAGATACCGGAGCCTTCAAAATCCCAGAAACCAAAACTCTAGCAACATACGGAGTAAGCCTGATTATCCTAATGCTAATTGTGTTATTTGTGATAGCAAGAAAACATACTAAAAATCACCATTTTAAACTCTCTCACAGGAAGGCATCAATATTTAGTGTCACCATAATTCTAGCCTTTATCGGAACAATCGCCGCCGCAAACCACGTCGAAGAACCGGTTAAGCAGGCCCAGGCTGCCAGCAATACTCTATCTCTTTCTGTCGACGACGTCTCAATCAGTGTCACAAAATCCACTGACGGCGTATTTGCAACCGCAAAAAACGACATCACTGTGACATCAAGTACCGAGCTAGGCTACACCCTAGGTGTTTACGCTAATCAAAGCAGTCTTCTGAACACGGAAAACAGCTCCAATAAAATCAAGGCCCTCTCAGGCACCAACAAAACGACCTTAACTCAGAACACCTGGGGAATCGCGTTGGATCAATCAGCCGAACCCACCAACGACTCTAACAACCCGGTCTGGCAAGCCGTTCCGACTTCCAGCAACAACATGCTTACCATCAAGAGCACAGATTCTGCCACAAACGCAAACGACAAATCAACAGTTTACTATGGTATAAACGTCGATGACACCTTGCCAGCCGGCATTTACACCAATACCCTGAATTATGTGGCTGTAGCAAACATTCCACCCGCATGTGTAATGAATCACATTATCTATGATGATAATGGCGCAAATAGCCCCACTACAATGGACTCTCAAAGTATCTCTTGCACAGCAACGACAACCACACTGTGGGCCTCAAATTTCCAGCGCCCAGGCTACGGTTTTGCCGGTTGGAACACTAAAGCCGACGGGACCGGAGAAGCCTACGGCCCAGTCGAAACCATCACATTTCCTGCCGGAGAAGAATTGAGACTCTATGCAATGTGGGTTCCGTCAGATGGAGACATCCAAAATTGGGAGGGCTGCCAATCGATGAATATCGGAGACGTCACCGCCCTCACGGATGCGAGAGACAACAACGTCTACGCAGTAGCAAAGTTAGCCGACGAAAAATGCTGGATGATAGAAAACTTAAGACTTGATAACACAAATTCAGATAATTCCACAGGTGCCCTGTCCCAAGGATACTCAGAAAACTTTATCGGTCTAGCTGAGCCAGAATCCACCAGGAGATTCGGAGAAGGAATCGAAGATCTCGCAAACAGTCTCTATGCATATTCCGATGATGACTCAGAACTCATTCAGGGAAACTCCTGGAACTCTTACTGGAGATTCCCGAGATTTAACAATGTTAATACCGTCAATCCAGTCTCGAAAATGACCGAGGAACAGGATTATCAAAACATCTATTCTATGGGAAACTATTACACATGGCCTGCAGCCGTCGCAGATGTCTGGGAATACGACTATTATGGAGAAGATGTAACAGTTGAAGAAACCTCAATTTGCCCAGCAGGTTGGCATCTCCCAACTGGTGGGAGCGTAGACAGCTTCGAAACAAGCGAAGCATACAAACTTGGACTCGCGATCATGGGCTACACCCCAACCGAATATGAGATTAATGGTCCAGCCAATAGCAATATCCCGTATTATTTAAATACTGAGACGAATTCAGAAGGCATAACAGCCGAAAAAGCCTTCAGAAGATATCCAAATAATTTTATCCTAAGCGGAACCTACACTTTTGACAGTAGGTATGGTATGGGCGATAGTGACGGCGCCGCATGGATAAACCACTACGGTGGTTATTGGACTTCAACAGCGACGGATCGCAATTATGGATACTTTATTGCGATCAACGATGAACTCTTTGCTCCTGGCACTGGCAAAGATGATCGAGCATGGGGTGGTAATTCTATCAGATGCCTAGCAGATTAGTATAAGCATTGACAGCACAAGTAAAGTATGCTATAATTATAGTAAGGGGGCGCTTTTTCGGCGCGTACCTTAATAAATATAAAAGGGGGAACTTAATGAAAAATTACATTTCGTCCACGAGCGTGGACAACACCGAGGGATCGGCAAGGATAATCATCGAAGGGAGAATTCCATCTCCCAGACAATGCGATGATCCGGTCGTGGAAATATTCCGGGCAATTAGAGCTAAGCACAAGGATAATGTCCTTTTTAGCGTAATTGTGGCACGGAAAGACGACTGCGTTATCTGCTCGATTTATCCGAGCAATAACGATTCCTTACCCACAGGGACATTCGTCAAACGCGCGACCGACATTCTACCAAGAGTCGTTTGCGAATACGAAAAAGCCCTCATCGCGTTTTTTGAAGATGAGTCCGGACTGGACTTATACAGAAAAAACACAGAGGGAGAACTCTGGGCAAAAGCAAACGAAGACATCAAACTCTTCGTAAAGAAAATGGGGCTCGAGATGCCTTCACGAAAAAAAATGCTTGAAGCCCTGAGAAAAGCCCAGGAAAAAAAACCCGCCAATTAAGGCGGGTTTTCCCATTTTAGCTATTTCTTGCTCCAAACCGACGTAAGGTTATAACTCGTAGGACTACTTACGAAGTCCGAGCTTGCTGATGGTCTTCTTGTAAAGCTCAAAATCAGTCTCTTCCAGATACTTTAGAAGCCTTTTACGCTTCCCAACCATCTGTATTAAACCTCTTTTGGCCATAAAGTCATGTTTGTTATTCTTGACGTGCTCGGTAACTTCCTTAATCCGCTCAGTCAAAATAGAAACTTGAACTTCAGGAGAACCAACATCAGCCTTATTACGGGCGACCTTGGCAATAGCCTTAGTTTTATTCTCTTTTGTTATCATAGTGGTGCAATTATACCACACCTCTAGGGTTTCCGCAAGAGTTCCCCTTCATTATAAGGTGATCAAGCGAGATAAATCTATAAACCTTACAAGCAACCAGCACAGAAACATCCCCGCATAAAAAACACCCCTGACTCACGTCAGGGGTTGAGCTTGCTGATATTGTGTTTCTCGAGGAACCTCCGTTCCCAGAGGTCCTCATAGGTGGTTATAGCCACCAAGAATACAACAAGGCAACAAGCAGTTCCGCTAACAATGCAGGCAATAATCGGATCGAAATTCAGCCCAGCAAGAAGGCTGATAACCGTAATTATTGCGGAAATCATCGTTAGGCACACTGCGATTGCGGTAATTACAAATAATGCATTCCGCGCACGCTGGACTTTCCGCTTCTTCAGGGCATACAAATGCCCATAGAACACCTCATCCTTCTCATTGAAGAGGAATCGATATTTTTTTCTCAGCTTCAACTCATTTTTTGTCATAGTTTCCCTCCTTTATAAAACTAAAACATCATCTTAAGTTACAAGTCGCAATTGACTTATCTTATAATTATATCACAAATTAACTAAAATGTCAATCTAGCTTAATCTAATCGAACTCATTGCTTAAATTTCTTTTTCATATACAGACCAATGACTATGGAAGTAGCGATAACAGGAAGAGCGACCAGGATAACCGGAGTGATAGCTTCTTGTCCTCTAGTGTTTCCACCGGTATCAGGGCTACTTGCGTCAGACTTTGTTGAGGTACTAGGTATCTGAACTTCGCTATTATTACTATCGCTACCTTCATTATTTATGAAATCGTCGTCACCAACTGAAATAGCGAACTTAACAACGGTTGATTCTCCTTCTCCATTCTTCGGAGTAATAGTAATAGTATGGTCACCGTCAGAGAGTTTTTCAAGGTATTCATTATGGATGATGATATAGCCATTTTCTTCGTCGATGTCATAGTGTTGCGGATCAACCAACTGGCCATCAATATAGACATAAACTCCATTAATTAGATCGGTTTTATCTCCATTATATTTGAATTTAATGCCGTTGGTGCTATTGTTGCCACCTTCGTCCTGTTCATCCTCACTAATTATTTTGGGGTCTTCTCCTTCAATTTTAATATATACGCGGTTTTTGCCAACAACTTTCACTCTAAAGGCCTCAGTGGTGTAGTTGTTATTGTCAGCATTTTGAGTATAATTTGCAGTGTATTCGTTTTCGCCTTCCTTGATTAGTTCATCAGGATTTCCCCAGCTAAGACCGGTAGTAGTAAGAGATACGGTAGAAAGTTTATCTCCTACAAATCCATTCTTAGTTATATTTACTTCACTCGGAGTGGCAGATTTTTTCTTGTTAATGGTTAATGTATAAGAAGCAGACTTTG
>JAZTXX010000015.1:0-95172 GCA_045636645.1 Candidatus Nanosyncoccus sp. | reverse complement strand
GGGAGCCGGACGGTGGGGGGGGAGGGGCGGGGGCTTAGGGGGGTAGGGACTGGCGCTACCGGAGTATTTCCAGGCTGCGGGATGAATGGATTCGCTGGGGCGGTTCCATCTGCTGTTTCGCCGGATTCACTTCTAAGCTGTTCTTGCATTGCACGATTCTTGACTGCGATCATACGCTTCTCGTATTCATCACTAGTAAGTCGTGGCAGGGAAACGTAAAATGTCGAGCCTTCGCCGAAGGCTGATTCGGCCCACACTCTACCGCCCATAGCCTCAACTCGTTGCTTGACGAGATACAGACCTAGGCCGGTTCCACCGATAGTTCTGGTATCAGAATTGTCTGCACGATAGAACTTCTGGAAAATATGAGTTAAATCATCCGCCGAGATACCCATCCCGGTGTCAGTAACATTAATTAAGACTCGGTCACCGTCGCCACGGACATTTACGTAAATGGCACCGCCTTCAGGGGTGTATTTCAGGGCGTTTTCGATGAGATTATCCATGATCTCGCGCATGAAATTAGTGTCGATATAACCGTAGACGACCTGCTGCATAGTGCGGCCTGGGTTCATCGAGATGACATCGTTAGAACCGAAGGAATAGTTTAATTTGAGCTCTTTCGCGCGGACTTCGTAATCATCGAAGATATCTTTAATGCATTCGACCATTTCTACCGGCTCATATTCAGCTCTGATTTTCCCGTCGTCAAGCTTCGTGACATCCAGAAGATCCTGGAAAAGTTTACCGAGGTGCTTAGAAGCCTTCTCGGCGGCGGTCAAATAACCACGAGCACGCTCGTCAATGGTTGCGGTTTGAGGATTCAATGCCAGCATGAGATACCCGTCAATCGTCGCGACAGGAGTCCTCATTTCGTGAGACGCGGTCGAGATGAATTCTGTCTGCTCACCTTCTTCCTCGAGCTCTTTAGTGATATTACGGAAGGTGATAATTTTATTGCCACTAAGGCCTTCGGTCGGATGGACTGTAATAGCAATCGGAATACGCTTGTCAGAAGTAAGATCGATAAGAGAAACCTGGCAATGCTCCAGAACTTGATTAGCTATCATTGCCTGAACCAGCGGGTTTTCCTCGTCAGATAGCTCGCGCCCCTCTTTGCTTTCGAGCTTAATGACTAGACCGTAATCTAGACCAACTGCACTGTCGGCTGAAGAAAAACCGGTCATGATGACGGCTGCTGGGTTAATGAACTGAATTAAACCATTCTTATCTGTAATGATCACACCGTCATGAATCGACTTCAGAGCGAGCTCAGATAAAGCCGCATTATTAGAATTTGGCTTATCATGGGATGCTTTCGACTCCTTGTCGCGTTTAAAAACATTCATTTAAATATATTTTAACACAAGCTTTAAAAAATGTGCTAAAATTTATGTATGAATAAAGACGTGATTTATATTGAACCTGAGGATGATATCACCGATATCATTACCAAAATCGAAAAATCGAAAGAAAAAATCGTGGCTTTGGTTCCGCCTAAAAAGGCGGGGGTGTTCCGGAGTGTTGTGAACATCAAATTGATCAATAAATCTGGCAAATCTGCCGACAAGACGGTTGTACTCGTGACGACTGATCCGTCAATCGTCAAACTTGCAGCTGCCACAATGCTACCTGTAACGAAGGATCTGCAGACTGCTCCAGTTATTCCGACCGTTGAAGACGAGGAGGTCGACAACACATCGAAGGAAGAGTTGGTTGAAGACAATGACGACGACGAGGAAGAGTCGGACGAAGAAGAATCTAGTGATGATAAATCAAATAAGGACTCTAGGGGTAAGGGTTCTTCTGATGATGACAAGAAGGAAAAGGCGAAAGAAGACAAGGACGACAACGAGGAGGAAGAGGAAGAAGAGGAAGAGGAAGAGAAACCAAAGAAGGGCAAGAAGGAGAAGAAAAAAGGCCACAATAACTTCGTTGAGTGGATTAAGAATCATAAGAAGACTGCAATTATTGGCGGAATTGGGGCCCTAATACTTATCATCGTGCTCGTCTGGGCACTAGTGCTTGCACCATCCGTAACTGTTACAGTCGGAATTCGCACAAATTCGAACAATTTCTCTGAAACGATGTCTTTCACGAGTAAGCTTGAAGATGAAGATGCCAAGAACGGCAAGTTCTACCTCGAAGAGAAGAAAGTTGAGACCACCCAGAAGGTTGATTTTGAAGCGACCGGTGAGAAAAACATGGGCGAGAAAGCCCACGGTGAAGTCACCGTTATCGCGAAGGTCTCTTACAGGGGTGGCACTAAGGCCGTAAACGCTGGTGACGTGTTTACTTATAATGGGCTAAAATACACCGCTGACAAGGGCGTAACAATGAGCTATGATGGCGACGATGATAGCGTCTGTGCGAATAAGGACTCCAGCACTACCGTTGATGAGTTCAAGCTGCAAGGTTGTCATATCTATGCGAAGATTCCTGTGACTGCTAGCCAGGGCGGCTCAGAGTACAATATCGCCGCTTCAGATGTAGGTTGGAATACTACTGCAGATGTGGGCGTCTCAAGTAGTGCAATGTCTGGCGGAACAGATAAAAAAATAAAGGTTGTCCAGCAGATTGACGTTGAGAACGCTAAGAAGCAGCTCGCTTCAACGAATGAGGAAGAAAATAAGCAGAAATTATACGATTCGATTTCAGATGATTACATTGTGCTTGAGTCAACCATCAAGCAGGATACTTCTAAAGCTGTATCTTCGCCTGCGATTGACGAGGAGGTGAAGGAAGGAGTGAAGCCATCCCTTACCACAACCACAACCACCTCTGTATACGTAATTGACGCTACTAAGGTTGCTGAATTTATCACCGAGAAGGCTAATCTCGCTGATGATCAGAAGATTTACCAGATGAATGATCCGTTTATCGAAGGTTTCATGGAGACTGATAAGGGTTATACCGGCAAGATTAAGACGACTTATATGACTGGTCCGAAGCTCAGCTCCTCGAGCATCCTTGAGATGATTAAGGGCCACGGCCTCGGTGATGCGCAGCATATGCTTCGCGATTATGACGGGGTTAACGATGTGAGAATTGACACTTCTGTGCCATGGGTCGCAGTTATTCCTGATGACTCCAACAAGGTCACAGTGATTCTCGAGGTCAGAGATCAGAATGGGAACGAGGTTAAGCAGATGGATGAGGAATCCGAAAATAGCGAGGATGGCGACGAAGAATCCAAGGGCGATGAAGAATCAGAGAATAAGGATAAAGAATAGTTAAGATTTTTAAAAAGGTGGAGTTAAAATGAAAATTATAGGACTAGATGTAGGCGAGAAGCGCATTGGAGTAGCCAAGGCTGATTCAACTACCCGTATAGCTGTACCAGTCGGGTTTATTAATGTAGACGGCTCAGAATGGGAAGAAATCGCTCGTATCGCTAGAATTAATAGTACAAACTTCTTCATTATCGGGATGCCTAGGAGCAACGAAGGCAACGAAACGGCTCAGTCTCTGTACGTAAGAAATTTCGTCAAAACCCTCTCAGAGAAGATGCCTGAAGCTAGATTGAAATTCCAGGACGAGTCTCTTACATCCGTAATGGCCGAGGAGAGACTCAAGCAGGGTAAGAAAAAATACGAGAAAGGTGATATCGACGCTGAAGCGGCCTCGATTATCCTTCAAGACTTTCTCGAGAGCTTACCGACAGCTGATGCAGATAATAAAAAACCCCAAGAAGATATAGTTAAAGAGACAGGGATACAGAAGGTCGCCTCTGATATTCAGAGCGCCGCCAAGGGGGCAAGCGAATCTATCTCTAATGCGACTAAGAAAGAAGCTGACAAGGTCAAGCTTAATTCCAAAAAAGTCCAGCATAAGCTAAAAACTTCTACAAAATGGATGTTTGGAGGATTAGTAATAGTGATCATTGCTGGGTTGGCGCTTGGAGGATATTTCCTTTACAACCATATCAAAGAACAGAGGGCGAAAGAGAGAGCTGAAGAGTATGCGAGGATTGAGGCAGAAATGAAGGCTTCGACTTTCGATTTCACTATTCTACCAGGGGAGACAATTTACGATATTAAGGCTAAACTCTTGAAGATCGATAGGAATGGGGAATCCCAGAAGGAAGAGAGGCTCCCGAATTACACAGAGAAAGAGGTCGACGCAGCTCTATCTGCGGATTATAACTTTGACTTCCTTAAAAGCCGTCCTTCAGGGGCGACGCTTGAAGGGTTCTTGTATCCTGAAACCCATAATTTCTACGGTGAGACCACTGTTAGTGAGATTATTGAGACCTTCCTCCAGGGGACCGAAAAGACTTTCAAGGATAATAACCTCGAGGAACTATACAAGGCCCAGGGTCTAACCCTATTTGAGGGGGTCACTCTTGCTTCAATCGTTCAGAAAGAGACTTCTTCCCCTGAGCAGCCTACCGTTGCACAAGTGTTTTATTCACGTCTAGCATACGGAATACCCCTTGGGAGCGACGTAACGGTGTCTTACGCGCTTGATACGGTTGACCCTGATAGAACAACGTATGCCGACAATGCGGCCGCTCTTAGCGTTGATTCTTGCTATAATACGCGCTTGTACGCTGGACTTCCGTGTGGCCCAATCTCTAATCCTGGTAGTTCGGCCCTGCTCGCTGTGGCTAATCCTTCTGATACTTCTTATCTATATTTCTTGACAGGAGACGATGGTTTGATGTATTATAGTTATACAGATTCCGAGCATATCCAGAATATCTACAGTCATTGCAAGGAGCTCTGTAACGTATCGTTATGATGGCTAAGAAAAGAAAATCAAGTTTTAGAAAATTCAAGGTAGTTTTACCATATTTACTTGCTTCAGTGCTTACTTTGGTATTGGTTTTTGTCGGCACGCTTGATAAGAATAGTAGTAGTCTGAACGGCAGCCTAGAATCAATTGAGGCGAACGATTATAAAGTTTCGGTCGATCAATTATCAGAGCTGTACGTGGTCGCAGACCTATCTAACGTCCTTAATCTTGCTAGTGCATCCGGCATGGCTTCGAACTATGTTACCGCTACTACTATGTACAACGCCGGTATCTCGATGGGCGGGAAGCCAGAGAAGCTCAGCCTTACAGGGGTGACTGGTTCGCGTGGCGTGATTGAGATTACCGTTGAAGAAGGTGATTCGATCGACGCAATTGCAAGCAAGTATGGCGTTTCTACTGACCAGATTCGCTGGTCTAACGGACTTAAAACTAATGATATTACAGTTGGTTCTACTCTATACATTCCAAGCCAATCTGGCATCGTTTACACCGTGAAGCCTGGTGAAACAGCCGAAACTATCGCCGAGAAGTACGGCTCTTCTGCAGAGGAAATCATCGCAATGAACGATCTAGAGATTTCTGGTCTTTCTGAGGGGTCGAAGATCCTAATCAAGGACGGCAACCTGCCAGAGACCGAGCGGCCAGAGTACGTTGCCCCTGTTGCGCCTCGCCGCGCAGCGACTCAGTCCTACACCTACACATATATGGGCGACACTTCTTCTCGTAGTAACGCCACTTGTAACCGTGCGATGGGGGCTGGCCAGTGTACAACTTGGGGTTGGCTCAAGAGGCCTGACCTCGGTTTCATCAAGGCTAATGCGAACAGGTGGGATGATATGGCAAGAGCTGCTGGACTTCGTGTGGACCACGCGCCATCAGCAGGTGCAATCTTCCAGTCAGACTCCGGTTGGTACGGCCACGTCGGATACGTCGAATCGGTCAACGCTGATGGCTCAATCAATGTCTCAGAGAGAAACTATTCTGGTTGTTACGGTGTGCTATACTCAACAATCCAGGCCAGCGAAGTCGGCAAGTTCAATTATATTCATTAGAAATTAGTATAATTATTACCAGTCCTCGACTAGGGTGAATTCTTTACCGGCGATGCTGATAATTGATTCTGGCTTGGCGCCCTGAGTGGTCAATTCAGCGCGAATTCCGAGCTTCTTCATGATGTCACGGAGGCGGTTAACAGATGCATAGTTGTCCAGATCGGTGCGACGAGCGAATTTCTCAATTTTCTCACCTGTGACGACAAATTTATCATCATCGACTTTCTCGACTTTCCAGGTATTCTTCAGCACGTCTTCACTGAGGCTGATTACGGGCATTTCTTCAGGACTCATTTCTGGGGATTCCTCATTATTGGTAGTTGAAGTACGGGAGGTTTGGGCCTCAGATTTTGACGCATAGGCGCGGCTCAGCTCTCTTAGGAGCTCGTTCAGGCCCTGGTGGGCTTGGCTCGAAATCGTGAAAATCTTCGCATCTGGGTTCTTGGCGAGAATTGAGGCCATCTGCATCTTGATGATGTCCTCGTCGACACCCTCACACTTGGTCAAAGCAATAATTTCTTGACGGTTTTTCAAATCGGAATACTTGTCGAGCTCGTCCCTGATGGTCTGATACGCCTCACCCGCATCGTTGTTATAGATATCGACAAGATGAAGAAGTACGGCTGTACGATCGACGTGGCGCAGAAAATCGTGACCGAGACCCTTACCCTCAGATGCCCCTTCGATAAGGCCTGGGATGTCAGCGATCAGGAGATCCTTGCCGTCAATTGTGGCCACCCCGAGATTAGGGGTAATGGTCGTAAACGGGTAATCGGCAATTTCAGGCTTCGCGTTCGAGACAACAGAGAGGAATGTGGATTTACCGGCATTCGGGAGACCGACTAGACCGATATCCGCCATGGATTTTAGCTCTAATTCAGCCTCGAACTCCTCACCAGGCTCACCGACCTCGGCAATTCGAGGGGTCTGGCGGGTCGAGCTCTTGAAATGAGCATTGCCGAATCCGCCGTCACCGCCCTTAGCGATGATTGCTTCCTGGCCGTCGTGAATGAGGTCAGCGATGAGGACCTTCTCGACCTCTGTAGGTTCAGCCTTGGTAGACTCATCAGCCCCATCATCAGAGACTTCTTTAACCTGCTTCGAGCCACTAAGTTTATATACTACTGTTCCGATTGGGACCTCTACAACGAGGTTCTTGCCGCTTCGACCAGCGGAACGCTGGCCAGAGCCATTCTTGCCATTCTCGGCGGTAAGAATAGGGGTGAAACGAAAATCAATCAGTGTGTTCGTATCCTTGTCGGCGCGAAAGATGATGTCGCCACCCTTACCACCATCTCCACCGTCGGGTCCACCCTTCGGGATATAGATCTCATGACGAAAAGAGACGGCACCATTGCCACCCTTACCAGCTTTCAGACTTACTTTCGCGGTGTCGACAAACATAACAATATTATATCATAATTTGAGGTATTTGTTAAATTTTATGTTATAATTAGGACTGCGGGGCAAGTGCCCTGAGTAGCTTTAAATGATTCCATTGAGTTTATAAAGGAGGGAGCAATATGGAACGGAAAGGATTAAGTAATAAAACTTTATTAGAATTACTGAGAGATGCAGCACAATCCGGAAAGATAACAGAGGTTTCAAAACTGAACGTCTTTGCCGGTATAGAGGATTTGCCTCTTAGGATTATCAAGCAAATTCTATCTCTTTATAATTACAATTCTATCCGCGAAATGTTGCCCCGGGGCTCTACAGCCCTCTCGACAAGGATTATTCGCGAATGGATGAAGTGTGACGACGAAGAGAAGAGGTACGTAGCAATTAGTAGCTGTATCGGGAGAGACGATGTCTCTCTTTGTTTAATTGAGGAGTGTTTTAGTCACGTGGTCAATGACCGGATCGAGAATTTTGAAACACTGCTCAAAGCGATGGAGGGGAGACCCGTCCCTGACGACAAGCTTGATGCTTGGGCTAATACGGACGATTTTCACCTCTCGGTAGCTCTGGCTTCATGCGTCGGAAGAAAAACTCCGCTTAATCTCATTGAGAAGGGGCTTGAGAGATCGGTTTCTTCCTGGGGGAGGAGTGGCTACACGAAGTATTGTGGGGAATACGCCGCGAAGGCTTGCCCCGGGCAGGATATCCCCGTTGATACGATCCGTGAGTGGCTTGAGAAATACGACATTTACAGGATCGCTGGGTTGTTTGCTTGTAAGGGGAGGAAAGATATCCCATCCGAAATCATCAAGGAGGAAACTTCCCTTGAGAGGTTCCAGAAGAAAATCGATCTCCTCAATCAGACCGCATTAGCGGACGATTATGACCTGTCGACGAAGGCTGAGTTGGTCCATGACATCGAGATTTACCTGAAAGATTACTGCCAGGCAATTTACGTCTTCAGGAATAATCTGTCGAAAAGTCAGATTGTGAAACTTCTGAATCATGGTAGCCCACAAGTGGTGCTTGGCGCCTTGAAGATTTGCGAAGACGTAGGGCTCAGTCGCCGAATCAGGCATAAGATTCGTGACATCGCCCTTGACCGCAAGGATGGAGATAGCTGGTTCCATAATGTACCAGTCAATCAGGATTCACTGGAGCAGAGAAGTATTATTCGGGCTATGGCGACCGAGATCTGCGAGAAGAGAGGTATCGCTTTGCCTCTCGTGAGAGATTTTGAGCCGCCCGCACTGGTGTATCTGAGATGCGCAGACAACGTCATGGTGACGGCGAGCATCCCTAGGTCCGCCTGTGTTAAAGGCGAGCCAGGCAAGCTCTGTGTGGCGAATCGGGCGTTCATTATCTCTGTCTCCGGGGAGTTCTTCTATGACCGGGTAGGGATTTCTCCATTCCGGAATAATCCGGAATATCGGTTAAACGACTACGTCGAGATCAGCAATTTCGACCTCTGTGCTAGCCCTGACCGGAGAACTTCCTGCGACGGGTTCTACTTCTATTGCGACAAGGAAGATGTCTCGAAACAGATGCCATTCTTGTTCAAGATGCATTAACCAGACAATTTGGGATCTACTGAAAACTAGGCTCACCGTTGTGGGCCTTTTTTCATTTTAAAGAGGTGGCTGGCTCTTGACATTTCTACGCTTATGCTTTATAATTAGCTTAAGCTGGTACGCTTCACAGGGGTTCCACTGAGATTTTAGTGGAGTGTGGAGACTCATTAAAAACAAAAACAGCGGATTAAAACAAACCAATGTGCCCCAAGGGTGGGCGCGTAGCAGTGGGGAAATGACCGAAAGGTCATTTCTTTTTCGTTTCGTTTCTATGCTATAATGAGGAAAAGGAGGTTTATGGATCAAGATAATATTACTGAGACGGTTCTGGATAAGATGATCGATCTTCTGCCAGATGAGGCAATCAAGAAGCTAAATGAGATGCCTGATGACGTTGATGATGACACCCTGAAGGATTTCTTTGAAGAATACGATATAGATATTGAGGCGTTAGCCGGCGAGACTATCGCAGAGGAGGAGCATGAATAATCCTGAAAAACCAAGAGAATTAGATTATATTAGAGTTGAAAGCCGACGGAATCGTGATGCCGGGAGAAAGGCACTAGAGAGCAGTGCAAATTTCAGAGACGATATAGGCGCATCAGCTGAAGGGCCTCGAGGCAATAAAATCAGATCTAGAGAAGAGAGGGGGGTCTCTCCAGAGGAGATTAAAGGCGCCAAGAATAAGTCCAGAGGCCTCGTCAAGAAGATCGTGATTGGCTCAATAGTCGCCCTTGCTGCAGCCGGCTCGGTAGCCGCCTTAGTAGCGATGAATAAGGAGCAACCAAGTTCTAAGGAACAATGGGAGAACCAGATGGAGTCTCAGTTGATGGCTTATCGCCAGGTTGACGTCAATTATGATGAAGATGGAAGTTTTCTAAGCTTCACTAGGAAGGATCGAGACGGGAATAATTACATCTACAGCTTAAATGACTATGATAATGATACGCGGTTTGAGAGCGGGAGCATAAGTTCTAGTGGGAAGTCCGCTGATTTTGAGTCCGAAGAGGGGGTGCCTCTTATGGCCGCGATTAACGATCTTGATAACCAAGTACAATAAACCTTTTAGTCTTATCGGCCCCGAAGTGATATAATAGGGGTATGATTAAATTTACGATAATCACACTGTTTCGGGAGGCGTTAGAACCATACCTGAAAACTTCAATGATGTGGAAGGCAACCGAGAAGGGGTTGGCGGAGTTTGATTTTGTGAATCTGAGGGACTTCGGGCTGGGTCCGCACAAGTCCGTTGATGATACCCCTTACGGGGGTGGAGATGGGATGTTGCTACGCTGCGAGCCGGTGTTTCAAGCGATTGAGTCCGTGAAGGAGAAGGATCCTGAGGCGAAGGTGGTTCTGCCTACACCGGTAGGGAGGATCTGGGACCAGGAATGCGCGAGAGAGTTCGCTGATGCCGGAGGCAACGATCGACATTTCATTATTCTTTGCCCGCATTACGAAGGATATGATGAGCGGATTTTATCGATTGTGGATTATAAGGTTTCTCTCGGAAAATACATTCTGACTGGCGGAGAGCTGCCAGCGCTAATCATGATTGATTCGATTGTGCGCCTAATACCAGGGGTGCTAGGGGGCGAGAAGTCGGCAGAAATCGAGAGCTTCTCTAATGGGAACAACCTTGAGTATCCTCAGTACACGAGACCGGAAGATTTTCGGGGAATGAAAGTCCCAGAGGTGCTCCTCTCGGGTAATCACGGGGAGATCGCCAAGTGGCGCGACGAGCATAGTAGTAGCGTGGATTAGTTTTATGTTTTTAGACGAATCAGTTGAATTTTTAAAGGGAGTCGGGCCGAAAACCGCTGAAACCCTGAAAAAACACGGAATAAAGACCGTGAGGGATTTTTTTTATAATCTCCCGAGAGATTACGAGAATTACGAGGCGCCGACGTCGATTTCAGAGATACAGCCGGGCAAGGTCGTGGTGCGGGGGAAGATTTCAAATCTTACAACCAGGCGAGCGAGGCGGCGAAACCTCTCGGTGACCGAGGGGGTGATCGAAGATAAAACCGGCTCAATTAAGGTTGTATGGTTCAATCAGAGCTACCGGATCAAGCAGTTTGCTCCAGAGAAGGAATACTATTTCTCTGGCACCTATGAGCTAAAAAACGGGCGCTACAGTCTCATCTCGCCTTCAGCCTCTGAGGTAAGCGAGGTTGACACTACTGCCGGTCTCAGCCCCATCTACGTGGCCCACGGGAGCCTTAAATCGCATGATTTCAAGCGTCTGATGAATTCCTCTAGAGATAGGTTCGCTGAGATTCCTGATCTTCTGCCATCTATTAGGGTTGGGACGAGGCGGAAGGCTCTGTTTTATGCGCATTTTCCGAGCTCACTTGAAACTATCGGGAGCGCGAGGGATTATCTGGCGTACGAGGAGTTGTTCGAGCTAATTCTGGCCTCGAAATTGAATCGGCGGGAGAACGAGAAGCTCCAGGTCACCCCTGTCCCGTTTGATAAGGTGAAAGTACAGAGCTTCGTGAAGAGCCTGCCTTTCCAACTGACGAACGCTCAGAGGCTGGCCGCGTGGGAGATTTTCCAGGATATGGAGAAAAACACCCCGATGAACCGCCTACTCCAGGGTGATGTTGGCTCTGGTAAAACGATGGTTGCGGCATTGGCTGCGCTAGGGGTGTCAAACGCCGGTGGCCAGGTGGCGATCCTGGCACCAACGGCGATTCTGGCTGGGCAGCATTTCGAGAGTTTATCAGCGGTGCTTGAGCCCTTTGGGGTCAAAACTGCACTCCTAACTGGAGCAACAAAGAAGAAATCCGAGCTAAAAAAACTGATTCGTGACGGAGAAATCAATCTGGTCGTAGGGACACACGCATTGCTTACAGATGATACAGAGTTCTCTAAGCTAAATCTCGTGGTGATTGATGAACAACACCGATTTGGGGTGGAGCAGAGGCAGAAATTACTCTTAAAGTCGCCCTCCGGGCTGGCACCGCATCTTCTGGCGATGACGGCGACGCCGATTCCGCGCTCACTTCAGCTAACGGTGTTCGGTGACTTAGACATATCGATTCTCGGCGAATTACCGAAAGGGAGGCAGCCGATTCTAACCTCTATTATGCCAGAAGTGGACACGTCTGAGAATCTTTACCCGAAAATTCGCGAGATCTTAAATCAAAGGCCTGACCAGAGGGGGCGCGGAACGAAAATGCGTGGCCAGCAAGTTTATTGGATCTGCAAGGCGATTGAGGATGGAAATAACGCTGGAATGGGCCTAGAGGGCTGCAGGAGTGCTTCTTCGGCGGAGGTGGGCAGTAAGGCGGTTAGCGAGGTAACGTCCGTCAAAAAGCGCTGCAGGAGGCTCAAGGAAGTATTCCCTGATCGGACAGTTGAATTCCTGCACGGGAAAATGAAGCCGGCCGAGAAAGACGCCGTAATGGAGAAATTTGCCGATGGGGAAATTGATATTCTCGTCTCGACAACAGTGGTCGAGGTGGGCGTAGATGTACCGAATGCGACACTGATGGTGATTGAGAACGCCGAATCCTATGGTCTGGCGCAGCTTCATCAGCTCAGGGGCCGAGTAGGGAGAGGAGCCTCGCATGCGTATTGTTATCTTCTGACCTCTGGCGATATGCGACCATCGCGTCGACTCAGAGAACTCGAGAAATCAAACGACGGATTCTACCTCGCCGAGGTCGACCTGAAACTACGCGGTCCGGGGGAGATTTATGGAGCCTTACAGCACGGGGCACTGGACCTTCGAATCGCATCGCTCTCTGATACTAAACTGATTCACCGTGCCCGGAATGATGTCGAGTTATTCTTGCAAAATCCTGAAAATATGTTAAAATATACTGAGTTGATGCAAGGAATCACAAAATATCAACAGATAACTACATTGAACTAGTCTATGAATACCGTTAGAATCATCTCTGGAGCATATAAAGGACGCAGGCTCACTACCCCTGGCGGAAAAACGCATCCGATGGGTGAGAGGGAACGGATTGCTCTATTTAACATGATCGGTCCGTTTCTCGGTGGCGCGAGAGTGCTTGATGCTTTCTCGGGCTCTGGGGCGCTTGGGATTGAGGCGCTTTCAAGGGGCGCGGAGGAGGTGGTGTTCATCGAGAAGTCACGCGAGGCTGTGAAAGTTCTTAACAAGAATTTAGAAGAAGTTGGTGCCGGCAGCGCGACTGTATATACGATGAAGGTCTCCGATTACACCTCGGATGCGCAATTTGATGTGATTCTGGCTGATCCACCTTATGATAACTATAACGCGTCTGATATTTTGCACTTGGCGGAATTTATAGGGGAATTCGGGATGCTGGCACTATCGCATCCAGGAGAAGCCCCAGAGATTCCAGGGCTAAGCCTCGATAAAACCCGCAAATATGCCGGGGCCACAATCTCGATATATGTCAAGGGATAGTTAATACTTGCTTTTCTCTGGGTTCATGGTGTAGTACTTCTTGTTTTTTCTCTGAAGTTGTGTTATAATAGTCAAATAAGGAGTTTTTGTTATGTATAACCAGGTAGAAGCCGACAAAAAAGAGCGGCGTAAAATCATTTTAATAGCGATAGTCGCTGTTGTGATTATCCTAGCATTAATTGCCGCAATCGTGGTTGTGGCAACCAATAAATCCTCTAAGAAGGTCTCGCCGGCCGAGGATCCGGTCAGTACCGAGATTGCCAAGCCAGAGGAGAATGAATCCGACAAGGGTTCGACAGAGGTCAAGGATTCTACGGAGACCGAGAAATCCGAGTCCGAGAAGAAGAGCGAGACTTCTGACTCAGAGAAGAAGTCTAGCCAAAACGGCACTTCTATCGGGTCACTATCTACAAATACTAACGAAAACTCAAATTCTTCTAAAAATACCGCTACTAACTCTTCGACCAGCTCGATGCCTTCGACTGGCCCAGAGGAGATTTTGCCGATTGCGCTGATTATGGGCGCTCTCGTGACTTATCTCTCTTCCGCAGCACTTGCGAAAAGGGAAGCCTAAATTTAGCTCGTATTTTCTATAAAAATATGTTATAATCAGTGGAGTCCAGCCCTCGTGCCCGAGTGGTGAAATTGGTATACACGTATGCCTTAGGAGCATATGCCGCAAGGTGTGCAGGTTCAAGTCCTGTCTCGGGCACCATGGACTTTTTTCTTGTTTTTGTGTTAAAATATTCTTATGAAGAATATTGTTGAGGTAAATAATTTTAAGATGAAATTCGGGCAGACTACGGTCGTGAAGGACCTGAGTTTCACGGTGCGAGCAGGTGAGACTTTCGGGTTTCTTGGTTCGAATGGTTCTGGTAAAACCACCACTGTAAGGGCTCTGCTCGGACTATATAAGCCGACAGACGGGGAACTGCTGATTGGCGGGAAGAAATACAATCCTGAGGACACAGATATCACTGTCGGGTATCTCCCTGAAGAGCGTGGGCTCTATCGCAAGGAGAATGTTATCGACACGATGGTTTATTTCGGCGAACTTAAAGGAGTCAAGAACCCTAGGGAATGGTCGCTGAAGTACCTAGAGCGCGTCGGCCTCCTCGATAAAGCCAATACGAAGCTGGAGAAGCTCTCAGGCGGCCAACAACAGAAGGTTCAGCTCGGCACAACTATCATGAACGATCCAAAACTCCTGATTCTTGATGAACCGACGAAGGGATTTGACCCCGTGAACCGGAAGCTCCTAATGGACATTATCGAGGATTACCACAAGAAAGGCAGCGCCATCATCATGATTACGCATTATATGGACGAGGTTGAGAGATTCTGCGACAGAGCCCTACTCCTCAAGGACGGCGTGGCTCGCGCATACGGGACAATCCCAGACATCCGGAAGGAATTTGGTGGTAAATCACTAGACGAAATATTTGTTAAGGTTTACGGAGAGAAAAATGAATAA
The DNA here is from genome assembly GCA_045636645.1 of Candidatus Nanosyncoccus sp. Taxonomy (GTDB): domain Bacteria; phylum Patescibacteriota; class Saccharimonadia; order Saccharimonadales; family Saccharimonadaceae; genus Nanosyncoccus. The sequence continues at coordinate 80,508 of JAZTXX010000015.1, read as the reverse complement.
AGCGATTTCTAAAGTATTTAAATTCGAATTCCTGCGCCAGGCGAAGAAGCCGGCTTTCTGGGTGGCCGCACTCCTAATTCCGATATTCATTGTGGGGTTCTACCTGATTATCTTCCTGACAACCGCAAACAATACCGAAGAAGCCAAGGTTAGCGACGATACGAAGATTGCGATCACTGATGAAGCAGGGGTTTTCTCCTCTGATTATCCGCTCCTAGTCAAGGGTGATAAGGAGGAAGGGATTGAGATGGTGAAGGATGGTGATACCGATCTGTACTTCTATATCCCGAAGGATTTCCTGGAGACGAAGAGGGTCGAGTTTTATCACATCTCCGAGGGAATGGAGATATTTAATAATGACGGGGAAATTATTCGGATGCTGATGGCCGAGGATGCGTCGAAGCGGATTGATGACCTCGATACGTTGGCGCTGACTAAGACCTACGAAGTTCACGATAATAAACTCAACCATGACGGTACCGAATCGAACGCCGTAGGTAAGGCGATTGTCCCGTTCTTTATAGGGGTAGTATTCTTCCTGTTCGTGGCGCTTTGCGGGAATCGGTTCTTGATGATTGTGGTGGAAGAGAAGGAGAATCGTATCTCTGAGATGATTCTGACCACTGTATCATCCAAGCACCTTGTGATCGGTAAAATGCTAGCAATGCTGGCACTTGGAGCGATTCAGATTGCCGTTATCGTAGTGCCAGTGTTCGTCCTGGTGTTTCTAAACCGCGATAATCCGTTAATCAGCTCGATTCTCTCTATTATTGAGCTTGATCCTCTGACTATCGTGATGAGTATCATCCTCTTCATTGCGTCGGTACTGTTCTACTCTGGTGGATGTACACTGATTGGCTCGATGGTGCCAACCGCGAGGGAAGCCTCATCATTCATCGGCCCGGCAATCGTCCTGATGGTGCTGCCACTATACTTCATGCAGATGTTCATGATGACTGAGCCGAATATGATGGTCCAGATTATGACTTATTTCCCAATCACGGCGCCGATCGCACTGGTCCTTAGGAGTGGGTTCGGGACGATTACCATGCCTGAATACTGTATCGGAATTGCGATTGTAATAGTGTTCTCGGTGCTGGCTATCTACTACGCTATCAAGACGTTCCAGAAGAACGCGATCAATTTCTCGGTGGCGGTGCCAAAGATTCTGAAACGGAAGTAACCATAGTCTTCAAGTGGCAGAGAGCGGTTTGTAAAACTTCATTTTACAGTTTATCTACGATTCTACCCCTGTTTTTGCGATATTTATTAATGTGAATTTACTATTTGTCAAGTTTATTGTATAATAGTGTTGGTTCACAAAAACGTGGACTAGGAGTTTAAAATAAATAAATATCGTCATTGAAGCCCCTCAGTTTCTAAACTCTACCTAGGTGAAGCGGTTCTATCAGCCTTGCTGATACACAACTAGAGATTTAGCTGAGGGGCTTTCTATTAGGGATTGGCGCAAGTGGCGCTTTTTTTGATATAATAGGGTTATGTATAAATTGGGATTCATGAAGTTCAAGACTGTTCTGATTAATCTAATTTTTATCGTCGTAGTGGTTGGGGTCGGGTTCCTCTGCTACACGCTTATTAGGGAACGAAAAATCTTCGTAAACGAGTGGTTCGTCGGGAATGGGCTTAAAGGGGTAGATATCTCGAGTTATCAGGCGGACGTCGATATGAGGACCCTGTCGGATCAAGGGGTCCGCTTCGCTTATATCAAGGCGACAGAGGGGAGTAGTCATAGGGATGAGATGTTCTCGAAAAACTGGAAGAATGCCTCTGAGACGAGCCTGAAGGTGGGGGCGTATCATTTCTTCTCGTTCGAGAGCAGCGGGGAAACACAGGCGAATAATTACATCGAGACGGTCGGCTCACTTAAAGGGAAGCTGATTCCGGCGGTGGATGTGGAGATCTACGGTAAATTTAAGGAGAATCCACCAGAGAAGGACGACGTTACGAGGCAACTGAAGATCCTCTTGGCGGTGCTTGAGGATGAGTACAAGGTTAAGCCGATGATTTATGTGCAGAAGGATTTTTACGACAAGTATCTCAAGGAAGAGTTCAAGGATTACCCCCTGTGGGCGAGGAACGTCTTCTTCCCGGTGTATCTGGAGTTCGGGGGTGATTGGATGATTTGGCAGTATAAAGACAGGGGTAAGCTCGAGGGGTACTCGGGTGGGGAAGAATTCATCGATTTCGACGTACTGAATTCGACCAAGAATCTCGATGACTTAGTTGTGCCGTAATATAAGGGGTAGAGTTCCTGTGGGGCTTAGCTCCTTGGCTCTAGTGGTGAATCTGTAGATCGGCCACAGCACTAGCTTTATGTATTGATTATTTTCTGAAATATGTTATAATATAGTATGAAGACTATTATTGTTTTTTTGTACTTTAAGAGAGAGGTTGGTGAATAAGAATGAGTTTTAGCTATTGGAAGGATTTGGAAGAGAAATCATATCGTCGCAAACAGAAAGCGTATCATGAATACGCTGATCTTAAGGCTCAGACAGACTGCGCCTACGACGAGATGGAAGACGCTTGGAGGGAAAGACAGCACCGGATGAATATCCTAAATCGCGAATTTGAACGGTTGCAGCGAGTGCAGAATCACTCTCGTGATGTCTGGGATGAATACGGTAAAATCCGTGACGATAATAATTCCCAGATAAACGAGCTTCGAATTAGGGCTGATCAGGAGCATCAGGAGATGCGGAAATGTTTTGACCGCGCTAATTACGAATTCGAACATGGCGACAAATCGAAGGCTGCGAATTATTCTCAGGAAGGATACGAGCATAGGGACCTTCGAGATAAGCTTAATGCAGAGCTCGGTAGGCTCGTTCACGAGGTTAAAGAAGCTAAGCGTGACGCCGAATACCGTGCACCGAGGTACAGTGATTCGAAATTCAAGGATGCTAAATCCGCGTACGACCACGCGAAGGCTCTTCATTTGGAAAAAGAGGCGGAATTTAGACGCCTGAAATCCGAGTGCGCGAAGAAGAAAGAACAATTCAGGGCCCTGCAGGATGAACACGACAGCCTGAAGACCAAGGTCTACGAGATCAGGGCTGAAAGGCTCAAGAAGAGAGATCATATGGTAAATAAGGTGAATATGTCTATGGTTAAGACGAAGCCCTTATACCTTGGGACGATCTTTGGAAGAAATGCTAAAATCAGGAAGCGAAAAGACGGAAGTGGCAAGATAGACGTGTATTATGATTGCGTCGGGGACGCGCCTAGCAACAGACTGCGCCAAGGACACGCCGTGGTGGACCGAGACGGAAGCGTTTCGTACCTCAGGAATGCCTAGGACGGCTAGGGTGTCTAGGGGGCTTCTAGACGGGGCGGAAGCGTCCCGTGCCTCAGGCTTGCCCGGGATGTCTAGGATGCTCAGGACGGATACGCGAGCATCTTAGTACAATGGATACCATAATTCAGACATTAATAGTTTTCAAAGTTTTCGGAGGGCCGACAGTTTGTCGGCTCTTTTTCTTGCAATAATCTATCTGTAAGACTCGCGATGACCGTTTACCCGTTGATGGTTCGCATAATCTGGTGGGGTGCTCTTAAAGGCAAAGGGACTGAAAATGTATAGAAATATTTACAACCCCCTGACTATTTATTTCCTTTTCTCACCTGAATAAGATAATAAAGACCTACCGTATCGATTATGAAATCGAGCGACAAGAGGCCTACAACGCCGGTTCCTGTAGTGAAGAACATCACAATGGGGACAGCGATACCCAAAATCAATATAGCTCCGTAAAGCATACCGTCGCTTTTCTTATCTGCAACACTTCTTGCGAGCCAGAAACACCACAAGTTCATCAGAATAGTGGCCCCAGATGCAATGCCAAATTTCATCGCCCCTTCGCCACCGCCTAAGTTTTCTTCCAAGCCATTACGAAGTTCTGGCATAGCAAAACAAATAATTGTGCCAATAGCGTAGAATGCGGCAACGATGATATAAATCCAGCTAAACGACTTCATCGCTTCTTGTGGTGATTTTTTTGACATTTATTGCTCCCTTAGTTACGTATTGTGTTATTTTAAATATACCAAACTACCTATTAAAAGTCAAAACACTTATGTTTCAGTATGGTTTTATACGCCACTTGTGGGTTGGAGAGGATTAAAAGAAATCTATTGCTCAATAGTAAAAATAACGATCATGATCTAGGAGTCAAGTAAAAATGGTATAATTGTAATAAGTAAACAAGGGATCTTTTATGGAGCAAACTATTTGTGAGAGCTGCGCAATGCCACTAACTTCAGAAGATATGTATTCTACCGAAAAAGATGGTAGCGTTAATAAAGACTATTGTAAATGGTGCTACAAAGATGGTGAATTCGTAGATAAAGTCTCCATGGAAGAATATATCGAGATGTGCTCGGAGTTTAGTGAGCAAGCCGGTATGACTAACGAGCAAATGAAGGAATACTGTACAAAGGTGTTTCCGACTCTCAAAAGATGGAAGAAAGCGTAATATGACATCCGGTCAGAAAGGCTAAAAAATGGCAAACTCTAAACGCGGTAAAGGTCTCAAGATTTCTACACCTATACTCATCGTCGTAATAATCTCAGTTATCGTCACGACAATTCTAATGAGAAATAAAAGCCCGAATATAGATCCTAATTTAAATCAAGAGACCTCGGCAACTGATAACGAAGGAAGGGAGAATGGAATGGCTAAAATCTACGTTAAGATTAACGACGAAAAACTCGAGATTAGCCTAGAGGAAAACTCGACTACATCCGCTTTGGCTAAGCTGTTGCCGCTAGATATTACGATGGACGATTTGAACAAGAACGAGAAGTACGCGTATCTAGATGATTCTTTACCAACGAATACTTATAGCCCGAAACATATCGAAGCTGGCGATGTGATGCTATTTGGTGATAATTGCCTTGTGATTTTCTATAAATCTTTCGATACAAGTTATGATTATACGCGGATTGGGTATATTGATGTTCTTCCGGAATTAGGTGACGGAAGTATTCCTATAAAATTGAGTGTTGAATAAAATAAAAACACTGCCTTACGATGTGTTCGGTTTCTACCACTTGGTGAGGGGCGACCAGACATTGTTGCTCGGCTTTGCATGGTTGTGGACTGGTGTATTGACCACCCCGAATACACGGCTAAGATCAAGGTTATACCTAAGAAAAATTATCCGGTGCTGATGCCTTGCACATTCTGAGGTAGACATATACAGGCAAAGAGATAGGGATGTCGCTTTGCCCCATTCGAACTTTTAAGGATTTATAGCTTTGCTGGAGCTGTAGAGGCTTAAAACAATGACAATGGAGAAAATAAAAAGAAATACAATGTCAATGGCATATACCATTGACAACTAAATTATGAATTACCAATTCCTTTGTAGCTAGATACACAATAATAATGAAACTTAGAGCTATACAAAGTCGGGAAGCCTCTTTTTTGTACCATTGGATCTATACCGCCATTAGCCTCAACGATAACCTCAAGTAACTTATCACGATTTTTCTTTAGCCCATCCTTTTTGAATTTATATTGACCAAGAGTAGAGACTAGTAAATCACTAATCTGCAACGCCCCACAACAGCGAGAATCGCCTATAGTGCAACATAAATTATTCTCACTCTCAATCTCTGGGATTTTATCATCCGCATTTAATCTATCCATTATGCTTTTGTAGTCATCTCTCCCTTTTGAATACCCATCGGCTAGAATATAGAATTTTTTTATACCATGAGCTACACACTTCATAATCACAGACCTAATTAGCCGATATACTTCTTCCTTGAAAATATCATCATATTCAGTTAATCCACCGTGTATGTTTTTTCTGGTTTCCTTTTCAACATTGGCAAACATTCTAGAATGGAATGTCACATATGAATTTGAGATATATTCGTGCAACAAATTTGAATATTTATCTACATAAGAACCGCTAGCCGTCTCAAAATGGACTTCACCCCACAACCGATTCTTAATCCGATATTTTAGAAAATCTTCTTCTAGCTTTAAAAACTGATCACCCTGTACGCATAAAAGACCAATTAACGTGCATTTAACATTATTCCCCTTGAAGTCTTTAGAGGGAATATCTTTTGATTCATCAATAAAAAACAGAGCGGTCTTATTATCTAAAACTTCGTCTAAAGTAATCAAGCAAATACCTCAGTGTAAAGAGTATGTATTACTTCCGCTTCTTTTTTTGCTTCTTTATTACCAGGAAACACGCGTACAGTGTCGTCGTTCTCTACTGCAGCAATTCTAACAAGGCCTTTCAAAAATTCGTATTGCTCTTTGCTAAGAGTAATTTCTTTCATCACCATGTCTCCTGTTTATCATTATCTTCATTATATCATAAAAAGTAATTTAAGCATTAGCAGTATATAATTAAATATAGTATTACCGTTAAAAGCGCACCTCTAACCGAAAAGAGGTATCATGACAAAACGCCACACATTCAAAAAGACTAAATCCGGCGAACCAATACCGGTCACTGCTCGGCAACTTGAAAGCTTTATGCTCGAACATAATGGCAGATTCAACTCGCGCGATTACGACAAGTTCGAGCGTATGGAACTAATGGAATCACCCGTTCGTGACGCAATTCACGAGTTAAAGACTTATTCCCTAGAAACACTAGCACAGCGCTTTGATGTGCGCCTTTTTGGGCGCGGTAAGCGCGTTTTTGCGAGGTTAGACGCCGAAGACGACAAATGGTACTACTTTCCCCTCGCATACATTCCACGCGCGTTAAATAATCGCGACGTGAATGACGCGATAGTTCAGATGTTCTTTATTGGCAAATGGCGCGTCCACAAACTTTCGCTTTGGGCTGAGCCAGAAGAAATTAACCATTATGGCAACGATTCTAACAAAACATTCTATCATTTAGTCAATAGATAGTATCCACTTGGACACAATCGGGTTTTGAAAGTTATTGTACAAAAAATAGGGGTGGGATTTTTTTCTTGACACGAAACAGTAAAATATTGTGGACTTTTGCCGAAAATGATCATAAGATCCGATCATGAAATATACGATCACAATAGAAGAAACCGTCGCTAAAGACTTCGAAATCGAAGCCGACAGTGCCGAAGAGGCCTATGAAATAGCCGAGCAAAAATACAAGTTAGGCGAATTCGTCCTAGATCCCGGCGATTGTCAATTCAGGCAAATAGCTATTACAAAGCCAAGCAAAGAAGCTACGGAATGGCGAGAATTCTAGCGCAATAACTCATTGTGGAAAAATATATCAAATTCAGCATATCCCATGTAGCGCCACTCAAGTTCTAAGGGGTTCTATGATATAATAGAAGATAGAATATTATCAGTTTAAGCGAGGTAATTGCGGTATGCATAATTCATACGATCGTCTAGCCCAATTACTCTGCGAAGTTCCTGAATATGCTGTTGAAGGTAGGCTCAACAAAAATATCGTTGCGGAGCTAGCGCGGAAGTATGATGCTGGGCTAATCAACAAACTTTTGTCAGATAAAGACATGAAGAAGCTATTCTTCTCTGAGTCAGACGCTGGCCTAATCTTCAAAAAAGATATCTTCTTACAATTCATATCGCAAAAGGAATTCTTGCCGGATTCTTATACTGCTTTTGAGCAAAAAATCGGCTTAGCTTCCGGTGGAACGATGCTGAGAAATGACGATCGTATAGTACTTAACTGGCCATACAAAGATTGTATCCTTGAGGGCGGCCAGACAAAAGAAGATGCAAAGCGCGACGAAGTATTCTTCAACGAAATCCTCGCTCCAGACGAAATAAACACTATTCTTGAAGATAAAGTATTTACGAACTGGAAACGCTACGATAAAGATGGCGAGCATGAACTCGATGAATTAAAACCAAATGACAACCTTGTTATTAAAGGCAATAATCTTGTGGTTCTCCATTCTCTCAAGAAACGCTTCGCTGGCAAAGTAAAACTTATATACATTGACCCTCCTTTCAATACGGGAAGCGATAGCTTTAATTACAATGACCATTTTAATGAGTCGACTTGGCTTACCTTCATGAAAAATAGACTAGAAGTAGCCAAAGACTTACTGGCTGACGATGGAAATATTTTCGTCCATATTGATAACAATGAATCCCACTACCTCAAAATATTGATGGATGAAGTTTTTGGAAAAGACAACTTCGTGGAAGAGTTTATTTGGTGTTATGGTAGCGCATCTGGCGGAAGGGCCGCCGGTGCTAAGCCAGTCAATATTCACGACTACATTCTTCAATACGCAAAAAGATATAACGCTAGAAAACAGAAAAAAATATACACTCCATATTCGGAAAAATATATCTCAGACTGGTTTAAGTTTAAAGATGACGACGGAAGGGTTTATCGTCGGAGACTTCGTGGTAGAGATGAAAAAGGTGAAACGATATGGATTAAACAATACTTAGACGAGAGTCCAGGAGTTCCTCTAACCTCAGTTTGGACAGACATTCAGCAGGTATATGCCGACCCACGCGCTTATAAAGAAGGGATGGAAAATTCTACAGAATTAGCTAAAGGATTTAGCGGACAAAAACCGGAAAAACTCCTTCAAAGAATTATAGAGATGGCGAGCGATGAAGGCGATATAGTCCTAGATTATCATCTAGGAACAGGGACTACGATTAGGGCCGCCCACAAGATGAACAGGCAATATATAGGCATAGAGCAACTTACGTATGACGAAAAATGTGATCCCGTATCTAGACTTAAGAAAGTTCTTTGCGGAGATCAATCTGGCATTTCAAAAGATGTAGGTTGGACTGGTGGCGGTTCGTTTGTTTATTGCAATATCAAGAATGACGCCAACAAGTTTCGCGAGAAAGTCCAAGCTGCGGACGACAGAAAGATGGACGATCTTTTAGACGAAGTCCTACATTCTTCATTCTTGTCATACCGTATTGATGCTAAGAATCACAACATTAAGCTGGGCGACTTCCATAAGTTATCATTGGCAGACAAGAAACATATTCTCCTCGACTTAATCGACAATAATACGCTCTATCTAAATTACTCAGAAATCGATGATGCCACGTACAAAATTTCTGATGAGGATAAGAAGCACAATAAAGCCTTTTATGGAGAGTAATTATGCAAGATAGACCAAAGGCTCTCTATGAAAAATATGATATGATTCCGGAAACCGGAATGAGTTTTCCGGAAGTACCGAAGCACATCAAAGATAATATCGCATATCCATTACGCCCATATCAGGAAGAAGCAATTGGGCGTTGGTTGCAATATATGGATAACGACACAAAGAATAAGGTTCTCCCTGTTCAGTTGCTTTTCAATATGGCGACCGGATCCGGTAAAACCCTTATTATGGCCGCACTTATTCTGGATCTGTATAAACGTGGTTTTCGCAACTTTATCTACTTCGTAAATAGCACCAACATTATCGAGAAAACACGCGACAACTTCTCAAATCCTGCAAGTAGTAAGTATCTTTTTGCCGACAATATCATGATTGACGGCAAAAGAGTCGAAATCAAGGACGTAGAAAACTTTTCGGACGGCGACAGCGATGCGATCAATATCGTCTTTACGACAATTCAAGGCCTTCATACTGACCTAAATATTCCGCGAGAGAATAGACTCTCATATACTGATTTCGAGGATATGAAAGTTGTCTTGATTGGCGACGAAGCTCACCACAATAATTCAAAGACACTTCTCGATAAAGATGATTTAGAAGACAACAGAAGTTGGGAAGCTACCGTCGACAATATTACGAATACAGCAAAAGAATCTCTACTATTAGAGTTCACTGCAACCATTGATTTGGATGACGCAAGCATCTATCGCAAGTATTGCGACCGCATTATTTATCGCTACGACCTACGTCATTTCCGCTCAGACGGTTTTAGTAAAGACGTTCTTATTTATCACGTAGATTCAGATATTGAGACGCGCATGCTACAAGCGATCATTATTTCGCAGTATCGCAAAAAAGTTGCCTTGCGCAATAATATTTGGCTTAAACCAGTAGTAATGTTCAAATCTAAGACTATTACCGAGAACAAAAAGAATTTCGAATCGTTTAATGACATTATAAAGAACTTATCCCCTGACGCAATTGCCGCGCAAAGAAAGGATGCGGAAAGTATCCTAGCCGAAGCGTTTGCTGGCATCGATCTTTCGGATAATGATCTAGTTGAAGAATTAAAGAACGACTTTATGCCAGAAAGACTAATGCTAATAGACGGCAACAATATTTCTGGAGATAAACAGCTGAAGTTAAACTCGCTAGAAGATGAAAATAATGAGCTTCGCGCCATTTTCGCTGTCGATATGCTAAACGAAGGTTGGGACGTGCTAAATCTATTCGATATTGTGCGCTTATATGATACGCGCGATGCCAAAGATAATAAGCCAGGTAAAACAACAATTCGTGAAGCGCAGTTAATTGGGCGTGGCGCTAGATATTATCCATTTGTTACGGACGATCCGGAAAAGAATTATGTACGCAAGTTCGATAACAACGAGAACGAAGAACTTAGGCTATTAGAGCAACTTCACTATCATTCCGCGAATAACCCTAAATATGTTCAGGAAATCCGCCAAGCACTTATCTCGTCCGGTATTATGGAAGAAAACTATGTCGAGCGCACATTAAAGCTCAAAGAGAGTTTCAAGAGGACTAGGGCCTATCAAGAAGGTGTAGTATTTACGAACGGGCGCGAAACTGTAACCGCGCACAATCGTCGCTTTGGCGAATCTAGCGGTAGCGCAATTCTTGGCTGGGACTTTAAGAATCAACCAACAGTAGAGATAGTCCTACCGACTGGGTTAGCTGGCATTACAAACGTATTTGGAGATAATGATAACGAAGCGTCAGCTCCTGCGACAGAAAACTACGAATCAACACTCGGCAAAGTTGTGCCAAACAACATCATGCGCCACGCGTTGGCAAAGAATAAATCATTCCGATTCAATATTATTCGAGAAAAGATGTTTGGCATAAAATCACAAGATGCATTCATGAAAAGCATTGGTGATATCGGAATATCCGTGAATGGTATTGGAATTGGTAATGGCGACTTTACGCCAGCACAAAAGCTTTTTATAGCGGAAGATATTCTTACTAAAATAGAAGCTCAATTCGAAACAAACGACGAACAATATGTCGGTACAGAAGAATTTACGCCAAAGAAGATAGCAGACATATTCCCGTCAGACATAAAGCGTAAGTACTTCATGAAGGATGCCGACTCAGATCAAGAATTTGGCGTACCGCAATCATATCCTAAGAACGAGAAATATGCACTTAATCTAAACGAGAAGAGCTGGTATGCATATGACGAGAACTACGGAACTAGCGAAGAAAAATCACTTGTGAAGGCTTTTGACGGCCTTTTCAGCGAACTTTCCGAGAAATGGGATGACATATACCTTATTCGCAATGAAAAGGCGTTTGAAATCTATAATTTCATGGATGGCAAGACCTTCGAGCCAGATTATTTACTCATAGTAAACGATAAGAAAACCGGCAATATAAGTTACCAGATCTTTATCGAGCCAAAAGGCGGCCAGCTACTAGAAAAAGATAAATGGAAGGAAGATTTCTTGCGAGAAATCATGGATCGCAATATTGCTGAAGTATTGGCCGATAATTCTAAAGTAAGAATAGTTGGTTTGCCATTCTATAATGAGGAACTTAAACGCGAAGAATTTATTGACGCACTCAGAGATCTAGGGAGATAGTATTGGTTATGAAGAAGTTTATAACAATTACAAAAGATGGGCAGATAGGCAGTAGATTAGAATGAGAAAACCTACGATCTCTTCGACTTCGTGGGCAAAGGAAAAGAAAGAACAACAATTGATCAAGCTGACTCCGGAGATACATAGAGATCAGTACTCTCATTACGTAGATAAACTAACTCAGGGGATACATAATAAACAAATTAAAAACATTGGGCTACTTGGCGGATATGGTTCTGGTAAAAGTAGTATCATTTTGCAGCTCCAAAACGATTTGGGCGAAAGAGTTAAATTAGTTTCTTTCTTAACTATCCTGAACGATCAGCAAACTAGTAGCGACTCTGTTGGAAACGATAAGCAAACAAAGGAAAGTCCAACCAAAAACGAAAAAGACACAAAAAATATTATACAGACTGAAATTTTTAAACAACTATACTACAGCATACGGCCAGAAAAGATAACCGGTTCTAAGTACTTTAGAATCGGAAAATCACTCTCAAAATTTAAATGCATATTTTTAGCATCTTTACTCATAGCTATAATCTTGTCAGTCGTTGTAGATGTGCCGGCCATCATCAAAATTCTTGATAATCTCACGAATTCTGCGCGCACAATCATCATTTTGGCGTGCCTCATCTTACTAGCGTTAACAATCACGTCTATATCATATCTGATAAAAGCATTGTCCACTTTCTTCTACCGTCATCCCGTTGGCAAAATAGGAACATCAGATATATCACTAGACTTATCTGATAATACGCCAGACTTCGATCAAATGATTGATGAAATAATAAACATATTCAAGAATGCCTCTTTCGATGTGGTGGTTTTTGAGGATCTTGACAGATTTAAGGAGCCGAAAATATTAGAGGAATTGAGACAATTAAATTTCTTGTTAAATGAATCACAAGATATTGGCAAGAAAATTACATTTATATATGCCGTAAATGATAGCTCAATAAGCGGCATCAATAATCGTGTGAAAATTTTTGATGCTATTATTCCGGTAGTTCCTTTTATGGCAACGAACAACAAAGCAGATTTTATAGTAGAAGAGTTCGGCCGAATCGGCATCGATTTATCGCATAGCGATCAAGTGGTTTCCGTACTAGAAAAGTGGTGTCACGACATGCGAGAGTTACGTTTTATTGAAGAATTGTATCAGGACTATTTTGGAATAGTCGGTAATAATATTAAAAATATCGATGCCGTGAATAAGATTCTTGGAATAGCAGTTCTTAGAGCTCATTATCCCAATGAAGTAGCTTCAATAGATCAAAACAGCCAACTTCTCAGTCTATTAGACGAATCGTCGGCTGTGTGGAACTCGAAACATAAAGAAACCAAAGATAATATTGATTTAGCAGAGAAAATAGCGGACGGATACACTATAATCGATGCCTTTATCGATGAAATGAATAGAGTCTATGGGAAAAGTACAACAAGACCAGCATTTGTATGGAAGAATACAACTCACGTCGATCCATATACCGAACTAAAAAAGATTAATATTCTAGACGAGATACAAAATAACAACCAAGTTCTTGTCATAAAACAAACAGCGCCAAGCATTGCATCCATCAATATAGATAGAAAATATATAAATAGTTCCGAAAATGAAATTGTTTATAAATTTTCAAGAAATATAGGCAAAAGCCTTCAGGACTACAAAAAAGAATCCGACTCCTTCCATAAAGTAGATAAGTTCTCTTTTGTTCAAGATGTAGTGCGCAGCCACGAAATTTCCAAAGCAGAACAGAATACCGAAGATACAGATGACAGTATCTTCAACGATAGAAACTTTACTAATCTAATTGTAGATTTAGTTGGAGCAGGCATGCTAGGCGAGGACTATATGCTATATGCATCAAAGATGAAAAATATAAAAGAAAGCCCTGAAGAAATTGCTTTTAGGCAAAATTATTTTAAGCCTAGACGAACACAGTTCAATCAGAATCTCTCAGTAAACGATATAGATTCAATAGTATCGAAACTCACAAAAACAGACTACGACAATCCGGCTTTATACAATTACCAAATTATTGATCAGCTGGCCATAAAATATCCAGAATCCTTTAAAAATATCATCGACTATTCATACAGAAATATTGATGTTGCTATGAATTTCCTAGATAGTTATTGTAATGAAAATAGCAAGAAGATCTCTGACACTTTCGGAAAAACAATTGATGGTAGTTTGTTGTATGAAGGAGTTTACTTTAGGAACGGAATTGATAATATCGATGAGCCCATTTTGTTATACATAGCAAGCATGGCAAAAGAATACCCAAAAGAAACAATCACGCACTTGCTAAATAATCTCGAACTACACAGAAATCCAGATAAAGAGACTTATTTTATAGCTGCTTTAAGTGGCCTAGGAAACGATGTCCATATTTCATTCGAAGAAGATCGGAAAGAGCTATTCTCGACTTTACTGCAAAACTATTTTGAAGTATCCATAATAAATGGATTAACAGATAAAATTTGTTCGCTAATGATAGATAACAGATACTACATTACGGACGTCAATATAATTAAAGATGAGCCAGAAATACTTGCTAAACTAGCAGAAACAAAAAACTTTGTCCTGCGTCCGAATAACATTCCGTATTTTACTGATGAACAATTAATTGGCATGGCACTAAGTAAGAAGCTTAGCTTAGAGGAACTTAATGCATTAATTACTTGCAGCACAGTGAATCCGAATGTAATAATTAGGATTATCGACAATTTAGAATCTATCACCGATAATTCAGGATTATACAATCTATCTTGCGAATGGTTAAAATGTCACAAGAAATATATATCATCTGAGCGCATCATTACGTTATCGATCCATTCCGACGAAAATCTAGCTATTGAACTATTAAGTTTCTCCAAACTCGACAATCGTGAGTTCATTAACACCTTAAACAATATGGCCGGGCAAATGTCTGAAATTAAAAATATGCCTAATAAACGTCCTCGATTTCCGAACAATAAATCCTATGAAGCGATAATAAAAAGGCTAGGAAAACTTGGCGTTATAACTAGCTACAAACCAAAAGGAAATTTCATGATCATATATATCAGTAAAGATGTTAGAGAAATAATGGCTACAATTGTACAATAGTTTTCATAGATCCACCGAGCAAACATGCTCTAAGCCAAACTTTCGACCTAAATCTTCCCACAAAGCGTCCGGCGCATCTTCGCCGAGAACACGATAAAGCGCATAGTCGTAGTCGACAAAAATCTTAGCGACTTCTTGAGGATTAACCATAAGCTGACAGAAATAGCCGGCCGTAGTTTCGCCCTCGACCATAATTGGGTAGTCTTGCCCGTTTTCATTCGCGACGGACTCGTATTTCTCGCGCCACTTGCGAATTTCTTTTTGTACGACTGCGACAGCATCTTCTAACTTAATAGCCATAATAAACTCCTAAAATGTTTTGCGTATTTAAGCTTACTATCACGACAATTGCAAGTTCGAACTCGCCGAATAACAGATACGCGAAACACCAAATACATATCTCCCCACACTCCCAAAACGCTTATGCGTGGGCGTTACTCGAACTCTTGTAATATGCTTATGTTAACTAAAGGTACAGGCTCTGCACCTTTCGGCAGTCAAGAGGGGGTAGCCCCTCTAATTTAATGCACAAATTCCTGCATCTCAATCATTACTTGCCTTTCATGGCAACACTTCGGGTGGAGAAAGAAAAGCATGTATCTTAAATGCAAAAGGAACAGCCGGTCGTAGAAGACCAAAAAGAGGCCGTCAAAAGGAAGTAGCAATTACTTTGCGCATTAGTCGTCTGATGATTCGCTATAGTAAGATCTTAACCGGATAAAAGGAATTGACGCTTACTTAGTTCCTATCACGTTCCAATGCCATGGAGTTTAATTATTGATGCGATAGAATTACGGAGCTACTTTATAGACTACTTCGTTAGCTGCCCGATAAAAAGCCCTAGAGCATTCTAGGGCTAAGATTGGGGGTTATTGCTGACCGTTCCAGAGCGCGATAGCGCGTTCTTTGAGTTCGGAGTCTTTCTCGCCTGGGGCGGGTTTCAGGGTCTCCGTCTTATGGCGGCACTTCAGGCACTGGACAAGCGCATAGCGCGTCTTGCTGTTTCCGGTGTTCGGAAGTCCTCGGATCAGCTTGATTCTCTCGCTGCCGCATTTTGGGCAGGGAATGAATGATATTCTCATTTTTTCACCTCTTTCAAATGTACCAACAATAAAAGTTCCCGTCTTTACATGATAACATATTTGTGATAATTTGTCAACTAGAGAGCTCATTGGCTGGAACGTGGGCGCACATAAATGCTATAATATAACCATGAGCAAGAAGTCCACTCGTGTCAGCACCCCCACTTTCAAGCAACTCTTCCGGGACTACCTAGATGGCAAGATTAAGCTTGAGACGTATCAGAAGGTCGGAATACTGATGCTTCTCATCGTCTTCGCGGGATTCTTCGGCTGGGTCTATGAAATGATTTTTTATTTCTTTGACGGAGGTACCGGTGAATTCTATATGCAAGGTGGCAACTTCTTGCCGTGGATCAATATCTACGCCATCGGCGCAGTGCTCATCCTGCTAACGACCTACAAACTTCGTCGCCACCCGTGGGCGGTTTTCCTTGTCTCGTTTCTAGCGACCGGCGCGCTTGAGCTCATCTCTGGCTGGCTGGTCTACACCATCGGTAACGGTACAAGGTATTGGGATTATAACACCGAAATCCTCAACTTCGGAAATATCGGCGGGTTCGTTTGCCTGAGGAGTGTACTAATCTTCGCCTTCTCGGCGCTTCTTCTCATGTACCTAATCATCCCCGCGTTCATCTGGCTAGCGCGTAAACTATCCAGGCGCGCCTTCCTGATCCTCGCGATCACACTATTCTCACTTGTGATGATTGATGAGATCTACAATCTTCTCGCATCAAAATTCTTCGGATGGCCAGACGCGATGGAATTCTATAAATCTCAAGGCTGGAAGTACCTGAATTAGACCTGAGTAGCTAGATTGGGTCCAGACATTCATTCCATACCCTGGAGGTACAATAATCAAACTGGTTCTGGGCTAAATCTATTTCCCGTTGGCCTGTTCTTGGATGGCCTTGAGATGAGCATAGATCTCGGCGACCTGCTCGTCGTGAGTTAGGACCTTCCGGCTCGCTGCGCGGGTGCGGCCCTTGCGAACCTTGTTTTCGAAGGTCGCGTTGAACCGGTCTTCCATGAATTTTCGTCCAGAATCACAGGTCCTAGTAAACCACAGGATCATGTTAGCATCATCAAAATTCAGCTCGTCGTGCGAAGTATCGACAATCCGCTTAAATAGGTCACTCACGATGCGTTGAGCCTCAGTGTCGGAAGTCGGGAGTGGCTCGCCGATGTTCGCGAAGAACTCGCGGGTTGTCCCGTTAACCGGAGGGACATCCGGATACATCGCATTGACCAAAGTCGTAATGATATGGTCACCGATACCCGGGACCTTGTATGGACTGCCAGGCTTCTTGATCTCTGACAAGAGTTCGAAACGGTCGTTCTCCTTATCGACAATGAATCCGACCATGTTCTCGAACTGCCTGCGGACCGCTAGGCGCGATTCGTCAGATTTGAAATGCATCCCTCGGTTCAAGCTATGAGAGCTTGCGGTCCCATCGGAATTATCGAACATCTCACCGAACACCTCGGCATACTCCGCATCCGAGTATCCTTTAAGTTTGTCGAGGTCAAGAATGTTCTTACGTTGCCAGGCACGGTAGCCTTCCATCAACTCATGGTAGTTCGAAAATTCATCAAGTTCGCCGGATTTCCTGGCGTTTATAAAGTTTTGTACTAGGTCATTAAGATTTTGATTGTTTAACATAAATTTGCTCCATTGTATAATATATATTATAACATATTTTCGTGTATTAATGTAGAGCTAAGTGCATAGACTAACCGCGACGCTTTCTGTGCATTAGACAGATATGCTTTCTAAGTGTATAATGATTTCAAAAGGAGGCCTATGGAATTTGTCAGATTAAAATACGCAAACAATAAACTTATCAATTCTGATATCAAAGAGCATCGTGACATTATTAATGAGTATGTCGGCAAGAAAGGCTACAAGTATATCGGCTTCATCCCGACCTTGTATGGCCCAAGTGGTAAGCTCCTGGAGCTTGATCTCATGTTCGAGAAGCCTGAGGGCGCTGACGCTAAGCCGGACGAAGCTAAGGACGCGAAGAAATAGAGCTTAGACGAATATATTTCGTGTTATAATCATAAGCAGTATGGGTAAAATTACAAAATACCTTAATCAGTTGATTGTCGGAAATGTTTTTGATACCCCTGAAATTCTTGAAGCGTATTCGACCGATCGCTCAGCCCTTAAAATTAAGCCGAAGTTTGTGGCTTTCCCGGAGTCCACTGAAGACATCCGCAAACTACTTCGTTTCTTTAACCAGATTGCGGCGAAAGACATCCCCGTCACCGTGACGCCTAGAGGGACAGGTCTAGACGAGGGTGGCGCAGACCTGGGCGCCGGGCTAATCATCTCAACCGAGAAGCTGAATAAGATGCTTGAAATCGACCCACGCGAGCGACTGGTCAGAGTGCAGTCAGGAATCACTCTGAAGGAGCTGAATACGGCCCTATCCGTCTCTGGACTCACCATCCCGATTGGCGGTCATGACCATTGCACGATTGGTGGACTGATTTCAAATTGCCCTGTCGATATCTATTCAGGGAAGTATGGAGGTATCTATAATTATGTTGATAGGCTTGAGGTGATTTTGTCAAACGGCGAGTGTCTTCAGACCGCAAGACTTAGGAAGTATACCGTCGCGAAAAAGACTGTCGAGAAATCTCTTGAAGGCGACATCTACCGAAGAATGTCGAAGCTTCTTACAAAGAACGAGAAGAATGTGCGAGAGATCGCCGATGAAGTCCACGATATATCTGGTTATCCGAAGATTGGTGACATATTCAGGCGCGAATCGATGAATCTTGCCCCTGTCTTCTTCGGGGCGCAGGGAACGCTTGGCATTATTTCTGAAGTTATTTTGAGGGCTGTGCCGATTTCCAGGAAGCCGGTTCGTGCAGTTGTGACTTTTAAGGAACTTGATATGGCGATTGACTTCATGGAAGACGTTGCGAAGTTGAGGCCGCGCGAGGTTAACCTCTGTGACCTTAAGATTGTACAAGAGGCCCGCGAGTCCGGGAAGAATCTTGACGGTGTGATCAGGAAGCTTAGTGATGGGTTCGTTGTGTCACTCTGCTTCGACGAGAGAAAGGCTTTGTCGCTCAAGAAGCTTGAGCTTATGAAGGAGAAATACGGTCGTGGAGTGCGATTCGTGATGGAATCTCCGGAAAACCAGCTCACCCTGAACGAGTTTGAGAATGCTCTCGCGAATTACATCAATAACCAACGTGACGGTGAACGCGTACCGGTCTTGACTGACTTCTACTTACCTTCCGAGAATCTTGCAGCATTTCTGAAGGACCTAAACGTGTTAAAAGAGAAGCTCCAGCTCGACCTGTCGATTTTCGGATCATTTAGTTCATCGATTTATAGCCTTCGACCAAAATTCAACCTCGAGGAGGAGGGCTATAACAAGAAGATGGCCGCATTCCTTAGGGCCGGGGCATATATTATCGATCGTCAGGGCGGTAAGCTTACTGGTGGCACATCCGACGGACGACTGAAGGCCGTAGTGACCGCCGGCGAGGTTAAGGAGCCTGAGAAGAGAATCTATGACGAGATTAAGAAGATTTTCGACCAGAACAATATCCTTAATCCTGACATCAAGTCTAACACTTCTTCAAGGTTTACGCTTACCCACCTTCGTAATACCAATTCCCCGAAGATTATGATATAATACAAGGTAAATAGGAGTTTTTATGAAAACAAAGTTTAAGAAGCTTTCTGATTCGCGCGTGGAAATTACCGTGACTCTAGATGCAAAAGATTTAAAAAAGGCCGAAGAGAAGGCCCTTGAGAAGCTTTCTAAGGATATTAAGGTTGAAGGGTTCCGCAAGGGTAAAGTCCCTGTAGAAATCGCAAAGAAGTTTGTCCCCGAGAATGACCTCAATGCTGAGACTATCGACTTCGCAGTACGTTCGACCGTAATCGAGGCTTTCAATAAGGAAGAGAAGTCCCCATTGGTTCTCCCGAATGTCAATGTGACAAAATACGTACCAGGTGAGCTCGCGGAATATACGGCGACTGCAGACATTATTCCTGAGGTGAAGCTTGGTGATTACAAGAAGCTCGGTGTGAAGAAGGAAGTCGCGAAGGTTGCCGAGAAGGATATTAAGGAAGTCCTCGACAATGTCTCGCACTCATTCGCCGAGAAGAAGACTGTGAAGCGTCCAGCCAAGCTTGATGATGAAGTGATTATCGATTTCGTTGGGAAGAAGGATGGCGAAGCATTTAAGGGTGGTTCTGCGAAGGACTACCGCCTTACGCTCGGCTCCCAGACATTCATCCCCGGGTTCGAGGATGGTATCGTTGGCCATGAACCAGGAGATAAATTTGAGCTTAAATTGACATTTCCTAAGGATTATGGTGTAAGTGATTTAGCTGGTGCTAAGACTGTATTCGAGGTCCTACTCAAGCAAGTTAACGAAGTCATTGCGCCGAAGGTTGACGATGAGCTCGCTAAGAAGTGCGGCCCGTTCAAGACCCTTGCCGAGCTGAAGGAAGACATCAAGAAGAACCTATCCGCCCAGAACGAGCAGAAACTCGGTGAGAAGTTCAAAGACGACCTCATCAAGGCTCTCGTTTCAAAGTCGAACGTTCCAGCACCGGAAATTCTGATCGATGACCAGGTTCGCGCGATTCGTGACGACATCACTAGAAATGCCGAGTCCCGCGGAATGAGTTTCGATGAATTCCTCAAAGCGAACAACGAGACAGAGGAGAATTGGACTAAGGAGGCCCGGAAGATCGCCACAGAGCGCGTCAAGGCATCACTGGCTCTTCAGACTCTCGCCGTTGAGCAGAAAATCACTGTTACTGATGACTCAGTTAATGCTAAGCTTGCAGAGCTTCGTGATGTCTATAAGAAATCACCTGAAGCCCTAAAAAGCCTTAAGGACCCTAATGTCAAGATGGATATCAAGAATCGTTTGATTATTGAAGCTACTCTCGACTTCCTGGTCAAGGAGAACAGCTAGCCTATTAATCTGAGTTCCAGGACGATGGCTAAATCCAGGCAATTAACTACTAGATTGTCTGGATTTTTTAAGGTAAGTGTGATATAATTAATCTAAGAGTTTCAGCTTGGTTATTATTGCTGTACGTAGCCAGGCAAAAGTGACCGCTATATATAGCGTTTAAGGAGTGTTTTTTAGCTTTTAAGACACTATATCTAGCGTAGTAATTTCACTATATATAATATATAAGAATAAGGAGAGCATTTTAATGCCAACGATTAATCAGTTGATTCGCAAGCCTCGCAAAAAAGCTGCGAAGAAATCGAAATCCCCAGCTCTTGGTTCCATCGTGAATACTTTGGAGACCAAGCGCTACGAGAGACCAGCTCCATTGAAGCGTGGAGTCTGTATCAAGGTTACAACTAAGACGCCAAAGAAGCCTAACTCCGCTATGCGTAAAGTTGCTAGGGTTCGCCTGACTAATGGTCAGGAAGTCTGGGCTTATATTGGTGGTGAGGGTCACAACCTCCAGGAGCACGCTGTGGTGCTGGTACGTGGTGGTCGTGTGCCTGACCTTCCAGGTGTCCGTTATCACATTGTGCGTGGTACGCTCGATCTTCAGGGTGTACAGGGTCGCAAGCAAGGTCGCTCCAAGTATGGTGCGAAGAAGGAGGATAAGTAATTATGCCACGTAAAACTACTAAATCCTTACAGAGAAAAGTTAATCCTGATCGCAAGTATCAGTCGATTCTAGTGCAGAGACTCATCAATAAGTCAATGCTTGACGGCAAGAAGCAGGTTGCCGAGCGCGCAGTTTATACCGCGATTGAAGGCGCTGCTAAGAAGCTTAAGTCTGAGAACCCAGTTGAAGTCTTGGAGAAGGCTATCACCAACGTCTCGCCTGATTTCGAAGTAAAGTCTCGCCGTGTTGGTGGTGCAAACTACCAAATCCCGTTCCCAATTTCTGGGCACAGGCAGCTACATTTCGCTTTCTCATGGCTAGTTCAGTCCGCACGTGCACGTAGCGGTATGCCATACGCAAAGCGTCTTGAAGCCGAGATTGTCGATGCCTATAATGAGCAGGGTGCTGCCTTCAAGAAGAAGGAAGACTGCCACCGTATGGCTGAAGCGAACCGTGCATTCGCACACTTCGCGAGATAAGATCTGTAGATCGAAACTTTCATACCTCCTCAAGGATTGTGCTAGGACGTTCAATGAAGCGCCCGGATGAATCCTTGAGGGGGTATTTTGTTGCCACCTTCTTTCGCTAATTTATGTTTTTATGCTTATTTTGTGGTATAATTACCATAAGAAGAAATTAGGAGGCTATAATGATTAAAGTAGCGATTAACGGCTTTGGTAGAATTGGCCGAAACGCACTAAAAATATTACTTGAACGACACGACGTACAAGTTGTGGCGATTAACGATATTACCGATTCGAAGACTCTTGCCCACCTTCTAAAGCACGATTCTTCATACGGGACATACGACAAGAAAGTATCATACACCGACAACGCAATTATCGTGAATACCCGCGAGATCCCAGTATATGCCGAGAAGGACCCAGCAAACTTGCCGTGGGGGAAGTTGGGTGTAGACGTCGTGATTGAGTCGACTGGTTTCTTTACTAACCCTGAAGCGGCCCGCGCACATATCACAGCTGGCGCTAAGAAAGTCGTAATCTCCGCTCCTGCGAAGGGCGAGGGTGCTAGGACGGTCGTACTCGGCGTGAATGAGGAGACCGTTGAGGTTGATGACGAGATTCTGTCTAACGCTTCTTGTGCAAGCAACTGTATCGCTCCAGTGATGAAGGTTCTTGAAGATGAATTCGGTATCGATAAGGCGATGATGACAACTGTTCATTCTTATACTGGCTCACAAAGAATTCTTGACGCTCCTGCGAAGGATTTACGAGAGGCTCGTTCGGCCGCCGAAAATATTGTACCAACTACTACTGGCGCTTCGAAGGCTGCCGCTCTAACCATTCCAAGCCTTAAGGACAGATTTAACGGATTGTCCGTCCGCGTGCCAACCCCAGTTGTTTCGCTTTCAGATATTACCGCCATCCTTAAGAGAGAAACCACGGTCGAGGAATTACAGAATACATTCAAGAAAGCCGCCAAGGAGCCTTACTATGAAGGGATTATTGGCGTAACTGAAGAAGAATTGGTTTCATCTGACTTCATCGGCGATCCACATTCTTGCATCGTTGATTTACCTCTCATTGATGTCGTTGGTGGGAACATGGTGAAGGTTGTCGCTTGGTATGACAATGAGTGGGGATATTCTAACCGCCTCGTCGAATTAACCGTTGACTTCGGGAAAGGGATTTAATGGTCATCTACATCGGCGCAGACTATCGTGGTTTCGATAAGAAGAACTGGCTGAAGGAACTATTGATTTCCAAAGGGCATGAAGTGGTTGATGAGGGGGCCCACGAATACAACGAGGGTGATGACTTCAACGACCCAGCCATCAAGGTCGCGAAAAGCGTGCGAGAGGATCGCGGCTCTGTAGGGATCCTGATCTGCGATTCCGCGCACGGTGTGACGATGCAGGCTAATCGTTTCAAGGGTGTGCGTGCGGCTCATTGTGAGAATGTCGAGTCGGCCGAGCTCGCGCGGGAGCATGACGATGCGAACGTTTTGTGCCTTTCAGCTCACTTCATGAACGAGGATACGATGTACGGAATTGTTGAGAAATTCCTGCAAACTTTTTTTGCAAATATTGAGCGCCGAGTTAGGCGAATTAATCGTTTAGACGAAAGGGAAGATTATGATTAGAACCGTCTCGATTGTGCCGTCGATCTTGACCGACAATAAGCAAGATTATCGTGCACAAGTAGAAAAAATTAACGTTTTCACTAGGCGCGTCCAGATTGACGTGACTGACGGAGTTTTCGCTCAAAACCAGACTCTTGATATCACCAATGTCTGGTGGCCAAAAAACTGGGAGGCGGATTTGCACTTGATGGCGACAAATCCTTCTGCGAGCATCGATACGATTCTGAAGCTTAATCCATCGCTTTGTATCTTCCATGCCGAGGCTAATGAGGACCTCAGGCCCTGCTTCGAGGTCCTGAAAGATGCCGGCATCAAGACTGGTGTAGCCCTACTTCCTTCAACCTTCCCGGGGAATGTTCAGGCCTACATCGAGATGGTTGACCACGTATTAATCTTCGCTGGACAGCTTGGCATCCAAGGCTCACAGGCCGACTTGATGCAGATGGAGAAGATTCCGCTTATTCGCAATATGAAACCAGAGCTCGAAATCGGTTGGGACGGCGGTGCGAATATGACTAATATTCGTGCGATTGCCCACGCCGACATTGATGTTATTAATGTTGGTTCCGCCATTTCACAGGCGCCTGATCCGGCGCAGGCATTCCAGGAATTAGTCGCGGAAATCGATAAGAATGGGGTGGTGTTGTAATGGCTCGAATCGTTTCACTTGGCTCCGCTCTTCAGGACGTCTATCTAGTTGATCACGACGACCTAGTCCCGACCTCGATTGGCGACTCGGCGATTTTCGGTAAAGTCCTTGTTGGCTCTAAAGTTGACATTGACAAGATTTCTTACGAGGTTGGTGGTGGTGGAGTCAATTCTTCGATTACTTTCGCAAGGCACGGCCATGAAGCAGTTTTTCTTGGAAATGTTGGGCGGGATACCGCTGGTACCGCCATCCTTAAGGTTCTGGATCGCGAGGGGGTCGACACGAGTTATGTCAATTTCCTGGAGCGCCGCACTACCGGCACTTCGATTGTTTTACTCGACTCGAAGAGCGGCGAAAGGACGATTCTGACCTGCAGAGGCGCGTCGGTGCAGTTCGGGAATTTTTCCGAGAAAGACCTCGACCTCATTCATCCAGACTGGCTATACGTGACCACTCTGCGTGGCGACATGGAGACGCTTGAGAGATTTTTCAAGCATGCCAAGGAAAAGAATGTAAAAATCATGTTTAATCCAGGAGTGAAGGAGCTTGAGAATGGCAAGGAACTTCTGAAACTTCTGAAGTATGTTTATATTCTGAATGTTAATAAGACTGAGGCTGGACAGATAGTGCCGGGTAACAACCTGGTTGAGCTACGCTATCATCTCAGTAATTATGTGGACACGGTGATTATCACTGATGGTTCGATGGGTGGAATTGCAAGTAACGGCTCTGAAATCTATCGTTTCGGGATATACGAGGATCAGAAGATCAAGGATGCGACTGGCGCAGGTGATGCGTTCGGCTCGGGATTCTTGGCTCATTTTGCGTCTGGTAAATCCTTCAAGAACTCGTTGGTTTTTGCTTCAGCAAATTCAACTTCGGTGATTATGAAATTAGGAGCGAACAGAGGTATACTGTACGGCGTCGAGCCACTACACCCAATGCCAATTCAGAAAATTTAAGGAGGAATATGCTACAAGCAGAAGAAGAATTACTAAAGAAAATTTCAATTGAGGACCTCGAAAGAGCGTCTGCGTATGCGAAAGACTTGACTAGAGGATTACAGATTGTCCGTTCATTCCCGCAGGGTGTAACAATCTTCGGCTCAGCCCGCTTGCCGCAAGAAGATCACTATTGTCAGATGGCTTATGAGCTGGGTGGCTTACTTGCGCAGAACGGCCATGCCGTTGTAACTGGTGGTGGACCAGGTATTATGGAGGCGGTTTCTCACGGTTCGTACGAAATCGGTGGTCGCACGATCGGCCTGAACATCACCCTGTCGCATGAGCAGTTCCCGAATCCGTATCTGACGGATTGTCTGACTTTCGAATACTTCTTTGCCCGCAAAGTCGCGCTCGCGATGGCATCGAAAGTTTTCGTATTCTTCCCAGGCGGATTTGGCACTATGGACGAGCTATCAGAAATCCTCTGCCTAATGCAGGAAAACAAAATGCCGAAAATGCCTGTATTTCTAATTGGTAAAGACTTCTGGGATGGGTTCGAGGGAATTATCCAGAAGATGGTTAGCATGAAGCTGGTCGCAGAAGCAGATACCACTATTTTCGAAAGTACCGATGATATCAAGCTCGTAGTTGATGCAGCTAACAAGATTGGGCACCCGAAGATTTCCGAGAACTTCTACGATGGGTTCAAGGAAGCGAGCGCTATCGCAAACAAGCAGATTTAGGTTAATTATTTTGATTTTAAAACAGGACCCCTAGGTCCTGTTTTAAATAGATCTTCTTAGAATGGGCTTGTGGGCCTGGGGCTTCCTGGTATTAGAACGGGTTTATAAGTCCTAGTCGAGAATTTGTCTCGGCGATCCTGATAAGCTCATTGTACTTCGCGATGCGCTCAGACCTCGAGAGGGAACCAGTCTTAATCTGGCCTGCGCCGAGGCCGACGGCTAGATGCGAGATCGAGACATCTTCCGTCTCGCCCGAACGATGAGAGATAATCGTGTTATATCCAGCTTTCTTCGCCATCATAACTGCATCGATAGTCTCGGACAAAGTGCCGATTTGGTTAGGCTTGATTAAGATGGCGTTCGCAACGCCTTGATCGATTCCTTTCTTGAGGAGCTTGGTATTCGTTACAAACAAATCGTCGCCAACTAGCTGTGTGCGGTCGCCAAGTTTATCTGTGAGGATTTTCCAATTACCCCAATCGTTCTCAGCGAGACCGTCCTCGATTGAGACTACTGGATAATTATCGACGATCCAGGTGTACCAGTTGATGAGGTCGTCTGCAGACTTCCAGTCACCATTAGTCTTCAATACGTAGTGATCTTTATCGAAAAATTCACTAGCAGCAATATCCATAGCAATAGCAATATCGTCTCCGAGTTTCAGGCCTGCCTTTTCGACAGCAAGCTTAATGCATTCGAGCGGTTCATTATTACCATCTCGGACTTTCGGCGCATAGCCACCTTCGTCACCTACCGTGGTTGGGTAGCCGCGCTCTTTCAATACTTCCTTCAAGGCTTGGAAAACTTCCGATCCATAACGTACAGCATCAGCGATATTCCCGGCGCCTTTCGGGATGATCATGTATTCCTGAAAATCAGTCGCCCAGGAGGCGTGTTCACCACCGTTCATCACGTTCATCATCGGCATCGGAATTGACATCTTCGATTCGGTACCAGCGAGTTCTGCGATGAAACGGTAGAATGGCATCCTGCGAGCCTTAGCATTAGCCTTGGCGTTCGCGAGCGAGACCGCGAGAATCGCGTTCGCACCGAGATTGGTCTTGTTCTCTGTGCCATCAATGTCGAGCATCATCTGATCGACGATCTTCGGGTCAGCCGTATTATCGACGAGGATATCACGAATCTTAGAGTTTACATTCCAAACGGCCTTCAAGACGCCTTTACCATTGTAGCGAGACTTATCGCCATCACGAAGCTCAAGAGCTTCACCCGAACCGGTCGATGCGCCAGACGGGACAATTGCGCGTCCGAATCCGCCATTGCTTAGATAGACCTCCGCCTCAACCGTTGGGTTGCCGCGAGAGTCCAACACTTGCCTTGCTTTGATATTGCTTATTGTAAAATTATCCATAAGCATATTATATCACGCGGTCCTGAAATAGTATATCGATATTTACGCCCGGACTAGTTCTTATGCTATAATTAACGTAAGAATTAATATTAAGGAGTTTTTTATGAATGATAATCCTGCTGGGATGCCTGGCATGAATGGGGCGCCTGGAGTAACTGGCCCAGGCGGAATGAGTGGGCCCACCGGAACGGGTGGAATGCCTGGGGCTAACGGTATGGGTAGTATGCCTGGGGCTAGCGATATGTCTGGAATGCCTGGGGCTAACGGTATGGGTAGTATGCCTGGGGCTAATGGAGCGCCTGGGGCTAATGGAATGCCTGGGGCGCCAGTCCCAATGGCTACTATGTCTGTTAATTCTCTTGACCCGACCGGTCGTCCGATGGAGAAGGTTGTCCCCGTAGCACCGCCAGTCAAGAAGAAGAAAACCGGGTTAATCGTCGGCATAATTGTGGCGGCCGTCGTGATTATCGCCCTTATCGTTACGCTTATCGTTCTACTTCTCTCTAACCAGAAAGATGAATCAGTTTCTAAGGCCGTCCAGAAATACATCAGCGGAGACACTCCGACTAACCTTCACTTAAAGGCCGATATCAATATCAATACATCCACTGCTGGGAGCCCGGTCAAGAGCCTTAATCTCTCAATCGATTCAAAATCCGTACAGAATTCATCGATCAATAGTACTGATGGGGTGGTTTCGTTTACGACCTTTGAAAACAAGGATTTCGATGCGCAGTTCCACGAGGTTGGCTCTACTGATGGAAGTGTCTATTTTAAGATTGACGGGTTCACTGATTCAGTCAAAGAATCGGGGATACTTAATTACGCTATCCCGACAGCCCCTAGCGGACCATCAGATTGCGTAAGTGAAGTGGAGGGTGATTGTAGCAACGGGGCGACCGTAGATACGCTCTCACCTGGATACAATACGGCTCTTCAGCCAGATTACACTACCGCGATATTTAGTGCTGCTAGCATCCTAGAATTAACTGAGAATCTCGACGGGAAGTGGTTCAAGCTTAGTCAAGATGATGTGGGCAAGATTACAAATGATCAAAACAAGAGCGATCAACTACTCAGCTGTCTGACTAGCCTCTCTAGCGAATATAAACAGAATGCCAACACTGTAGCTGGGATTTACTCAAAGCACCCGTTCATCTCTTCAACGACTGAAGGTGTGACGCTAGAGAAAGAGGAATACCCGGTCCATTCTGTGATAGTAGATCCGGATAATTTGACTGAGTTCATCAACGCTTCACTTAACACGAATGTCGGGAATAGTACTCGCACGTGCTTTGGGGTCGCCAGGAACGCTAATTCCATTGAGGCGGAGGCTGTTGCAGAGTTTGTTAATTCCTTGCCAGAGATCCTGGTTGAGGTTGACGAGCAATTCAATTTTACGCGTCTATATACTATTATAAGGCTATCTGATGACGTCACGGCTTATGCTGAGCTCCACTTTGACTATCCGGAGAACGTCAATGTGAAAGAGCCAGAAGATTATATTGACCTCAGGGCAGCGATTGAGCAAATTGATACGGAAGAAAAAAAGAAGGATTAGGAAGTCCGTGGTCGCTCAATTTGACTTTTATGCATAAGTGTGATATAATATTAGTATGAATGAGGCTCTGAAACAAAAACTATCTAAACTCCCGGTCGAGCCGGGGGTTTATTTTCATAAAAACTCCGAGGGAGAAATCATCTATGTCGGGAAGGCTGCGGTCCTTAAAAATCGCGTGCGCCAATA
Source organism: Candidatus Nanosyncoccus sp. (assembly GCA_045636645.1). Lineage (GTDB taxonomy): Bacteria > Patescibacteriota > Saccharimonadia > Saccharimonadales > Saccharimonadaceae > Nanosyncoccus. Next base: position 51,418 of record JAZTXX010000015.1, on the reverse strand, counting down.
CTTCCAGAGGTCTCGGAAGGATCCGAAGACTGAGGCTTTGGTCCGAGAAATCAACGACACTGACTGGATTGTGGTTGATACGGAAATGGATGCTTTATTCCTCGAGTCGGAAATGATCAAGCGCTATATGCCGAAGTGGAACATTCTGCTTAGAGATGATAAGACGGTCTCGTATGTCCGGATCACCATGAACGAGGAGGTGCCATATATTTCTTTCACTCGGAATCCTGTCGACGATAAGGCGACTTATGTCGGACCGTTTTATGGGAAATCCGTTGTCGAGAAATCGGTACGGAGTCTTAGGAGGATTTTCCCTTATTATACGCGACCCTACGACGAAAAAAAGACCCTCGACACCGACCTAGGGCTGACTCCTGGGCTTGAAATCGGGAAGGGGACCACCAAGGATTACAAACGGAACCTCCGGAAGTTGATCAAGTACCTTGAGGGTGGTCGCGAGAAGCTTCTTCGTGAACTCGAGAAGACCATGAAAGATGAGGCCTCGAAAGGGAACTTCGAGCTTGCGGCCGAGGCGAGAGACCAACTATTCGGGTTGAAAGAGCTTAAAAAGAAGATTATCTTCTCGGATAAGGAATTCCTGGACATCTCCTCAGACCAGGCCTTGAAGCAACTTCAAGAGCTACTCGGACTCGCTCAGCCACCGCGTCGAATCGAGGGCTACGACATTTCTCATCAATCCGGCTCGGATACGGTTGGGAGCATGGTAGTATTCATTAATGGAGCCTCAGCGAGGAGTGAATACCGTAAATTTAAGATTCGTACTTCGACGAACGATGATTTGAAGAGTATGAAAGAAGTGCTGACGAGGCGATTCAAGCATAGGGAATGGGACTTTCCGGACCTAGTCGTGCTTGATGGTGGAATCACGCAGGTCGGAGCAGTTCTGCCGATCGTGGCAGAGCACAGTATTCCCGTCATTGGGCGAGATAAGTCCGGTGACCACACAAGAAACGCTAGTGTGAGGCTGGTGATTCCGAGGCGCAACAATACTGGAGACGGGCCTGACGACGCCGCCCGTTTCGACTATCTGGAACTTCCGTCTGGTTCACATATTGCGAGACTAATTGCGAGAATCGATGAGGAGTCGCACCGCTTTGCTATCACCTATCATTCTTTACTGAAAAGAAAAAGTATGCTAAAATGATCGTAGATAGGAGTAATTCATGAATTTAGGAAGTTTTCTGGAAATAATTATATTTATATCCGCAATTCTTACGGTGTTGCTGATTTTATTGCAGCAGCGAGGCGCGTCGCTCGGAGCCGGTTCTGGCAGTTCGAGTGAGTTATATACTACTCGTCGCGGCCTGGAAAAGTCGCTGTTTGTCGCCACGATTTTCTTCGCTGTCGTATTCGTTATTTCAATTCTAGGATTACTATTAATTCCATCATAAAGTATGAAAAACTCTCTTAAAAAGCGTGGGCAGAAATTTATCCGAAAGTTCTCGAAGGTTTCACTTCAGGCGAGTGAGGACAGTAAGGAGCATATCCGCGAGAATGTGTTTAATAGGTTCTCGCATATTGTTGATATCCGACTGTTGATCCTCGAATGGGGACTTCTGGCGATCGCTCTCATCATGCTTGCGGTGACTCAGGCTTTCTGGTTCGCTGATTCGCATTCAGAGAATGTCTGGGCTAGCGGCGGAACCTTTACTGAAGCGACGCTTGGTGATGTTAATTCGATGAACCCCCTCTTCGCTATGACTGGAAGCGAGAAAACTTTAAGTCGACTAATGTTCGCGACGCTCGTGACTAATGACCAGTCTGGGCACCCTATCCCTGCACTTGCAAAGTCTGTCACTCCTAGTGAGGGAGGGAAGATCTGGACGATTAAGCTTAGGGATGATCTGAAATGGTCCGATAATGAGCCTCTCACGAAAGATGACGTATTATTTACACTCGGACTTATTAAGAACTCTGCTGTAAATACAATTTATGACACAAATCTTGCAAATGTCAAGATAACCGAAGGTGAGGATGATGGGATCGTTTTCACCTTGTCGGCGCCATATGCCGACTTCATCTCAGCCTTGAACATTCCAATTATCCCGAAGCATATCCTAGGCGATGCCGACCCTCGCACATTGATTGAAGATAATTTCTCAAACGCTCCTGTGACATCTGGTCCGTTCAGTTTCAATGCGGTGCAGAATTTCTCATTCAACAACGAGAAGACCGTCTACCTCTCGAACAACCCGAACTATTATAAGGGTTCTGCGATGCTTAATAGTTTCGCGGTTCACACCTTCGGGGACCACGATAGTATCATTTCCGCCCTGAATAATGGCTCGGTGACTGCCACAGCGGAGCTTTCTGAGGTTGACTCGAGTAAAATCACTTCGAGCCAGGTTACTCAGATGAATGCCGCGCTTAACTCTGGGGCGTTCATGTTCATGAATGTCTCGAGCGAGAATCTTAAGGACGTGGAACTTCGGAAAGCGATTCGTCAGGGAATTAACCTTGAGAAGATTCGTTCGGCTGCGCCTGACACAATTGCTATTAATTTCCCTCTACTTGAGTCACAGATCAAGCTTGAGAACTACCCTTCCATTCCAAATCAAGATTTCGATGCGGCTAAGGCGAAGGTTTCTGAGCTTAGCGGCGACAAGAAGATTAGCCTCGAGATAGCAACTGTTAATACTGGGTTCTTGCCGGATGTTTCGAATGTGATTTCCGAAGAGTTGAAGGCCCTTGGAATCGATACACACGTCTCGGTTTACGATGAGAATCAGGAGTTCATCTCGACGACTCTCTCGAAACGTGACTATGATATCTTAGTTTATGACGTTGAGCTCGGTAGCGATCCGGATCTTCTTCCTTACTATCATTCATCGCAGGCGGCAAAGTCTGGGCTGAACCTCTCGAACTACAAGAATTCCTTAGTGGATGACCTGCTTCTTGCCGGTCGCGAGACCATGGACGAATCCCTCAGGATTAAGAAGTATGAGAGCTTCCTGGAGTATTTCGTGCAGGATGCGCCAGCAATTGCTCTGTATCGACCGAATCTCGCCTATTATTATAATAAGAACATCCGACCATTCAGTAATACCTTGAATCTATCAACCAAATATGATCGCTTCTGTGATGTGAAGTATTGGTCAGTAAATACTGAAACCAAGAACAAGACCCCTTAATAGGGACGAATTAGTAAATTTTGACTATACCCCTGAAGATATGGTATAATTAAGGGGTAGTATATTTTGTATATTCGTACGTTAAAAGGAGGATCAGTATGAATAGTGCATTACAAGCGAAGTATGATTTTTTGGTTGACAGGTATGAGGAAAGGAAGAACGATGAAATTGATTTGGAGAATGTACACGACGAGATGCACAAGTATTGGCGTCTTTTCTTGGATGCTGGGCTAGACGTTGATCAGATTGCAAAAATGATGTCTCTGACAGATGCGTGGGGGAATTACGATGTCCTGGAAGAGCGAGGAGCTTCATTCGAAATCCCTCTTTTTATCAAGAACTTCGATAAGAAGTTCGTTGATGAAAACTGGGTGTTATTTGTTTCTCGCGGGGCAAATCCTGACGATCTGGCTCGAAAGGTTTACACCTCTATCACTTGCTACAGTGATATGAAAGCTATTATCGAAAGGGGTGCAAGTGTAAGATTCGTAATTGAACTTCTGAGTGGGGAAGTCGGACCCGAGGAGGAGTCGACTTTGAAGGAACCGCTTCAGGTTTTCTCATACCTGAGGAGAAACGGTATGACTCAGGAAGAACTTAATGACTGGATTGATGCCAATATGAGTAACTCTTTGCTTTGCAGCATTCTTGGTGAATATGCAGATGCCTGGAAGAGTATAGGCGTTGACCCGGAAGACTACATTGATGCGTGGTTTGAAAGAAATAGCGAGTATTATCTCGATCCTAATAAACTTGAGGAACTGCCAAAATATATCACAGTGGAGCGATTTATTGGGTTTTTCCCGGTAGACACCTTCATTAAACAGATTCAGAGTTTTGGGCCGTTTCTGAACTTCTTAGATTATGAATTCAAAGAGGCTGGTTGCAATGTCGACAGCCTGTCTGAGAGGTTTATTGACGAGATTGGGTATTCTAATGAGAAACATCACCTCGATGCGATGTTCGGCTTAATAATGGCCGGTGCATCGAACATCGATATTAGAAAATTCGTCGACTTGGTCCGCGGAAGTCGCATCGACAGATGCAGTAGAGAATTCTACTACGATGACTTGAAGTGGAAAGGAGTCGATGAGGGTACTATTAGCTTGCTTCTTTCGTGACTTCCATGAAAGATGGCCTCCTTAAAATCAAAAAAGTCCTCGGCGAACCAGTCGGGGCTTTTTTGCGCGGATAAGCCTGGTATAATATAAATAATGACTAGTAACGAAGAAAATCGGTATCAAGATAAGGCTCGCGGGATGCTTGCCGGTCTCGCGATCGGTGATGCCCTCGGTGCCCCTGTGGAGTTCGGGTATGACAGCGAGAAGATTATCGCTCTCGGGGATAAGATTAAACGCTACACTGAACATCGCCTGTCGGCTGGCGAGTGGACGGACGACACAAGCATGGCGCTCTGTATCGCTGACAGTCTGCTCGAGAGGAAGGGCTACGATTCGTTTGACCTCATGGATAGATTTACCCGGTGGCTCGAAGATGGCTACAGAACTCCTGACGGTTTACCAGCGGGGGATGTTGGTCATCAGACCAGGGGCGCTATAGAAGGATTTAAGACTTATCCAACCATTACCATCTACGACCAGAAAACGACTTCGGCCGGCAATGGTCCCATTATGCGCCTTGCGCCGGTCATTATCGCTAATACTTTCCCTAAAAAGAAATATCCGACACTTAAAGATGGCTACGAGAAGGGGAAACTTGCACTGACGCCAGAAGATGACGACAAGGAATTTATTAGTTTAGAGGATATTGAGCCGACAATCAATATGGCGATTCTTTCGTGCCGCGAGACCCATAATTGTATCGCTGCTGAGGCGACAACAGCGTTATTTGCGACGATGCTTTACTGCGCCTTGCATGGATTGCCAAAGAACAATATTGCAGCCTATTGCGACCGCTGGACACACGGTGAGGAATACGATCAGTTCTGGATTGAGAATATCGACGAACTTGTGGGTCGGGGGCTAGAGAAGGACGGTTCGGCGCTCCGTGATTTAGGTGGATACATTGTCGACTCTTTCGCGATCTCGCTCTGGGGATTGATGCACTTTGATAATTTCGAGGACGGAATGCTTGCAGTGATCCGTCTCGGTGGCGACACCGATACCAACGCCGCCTGCTACGGCCAACTTGCTGGAGCTTATTATGGCTACGAATCAATTCCTGAAGAATGGCGAAGAGGTGTCTGTATGGCCGACGAGTTAGTAGAGATCGCCGACAAGCTCTTGGCAATGCCTGAATGTCCGGTCCTTAAGACTCGTTTTGAAGATGTAAATGAGGCAGCGAGTACAGATCCAATATAAGAATAAAATGAGTAGAATGCCGAATCTATAAGAAACCGAAGGGCGGTGGACCAATGGGGATTGGCTAGGGATATGTTTGGGGATATAAGATTGCAAATAGTGCATTTAAGCAAGACTTCTATAGTATAATAGTGATAGTATGAAATTAGGTTTTTCTAGAAAGAATGATATTATTTTGCTCAAAAAGATCCAGCCTTTTTTTGATAAACAGATTAGTAGTGTTTATCGATTTCCATTGGGGGGTCTTTCGAGTGCTAATGAAGCGGTAGGTTCTAAAAATAGCGGTGTATGTAGGTTGGAGATTCATTTTTCTGATGGCGAAAAACAGGAATTGGCATTAAAAAGTAAGTCTCAGCGAACTTTAGTGAATGGGATAATGTTGCTTAGTAAAAAGAGCCCAAAATTACGGATGGATTTATTATTGAACCATAAAATATTTAGTTACAATGATAGTCATCGTAGGGAAATTGGCATTTATAAAAAAATTGATGAAAGCCTTACTAAAAACATGGCTTGCTACAAAGGTTCTTTTATTACTTTCCCAAGGACTTATAATTTACTATTTAGTTTTTATAATGAAAGTACTGAAAAACTGTCCTTGAATTTGGCGAAGAAGATTTTGGACGAAATCTTGGAGTTCCATATTTTTTATTATAATGACGACAATAGTGCCAGAAAGTTAGGCTTAAACATATATACCCCAAACGACTACAAGAATGCAAAGAAATGTATTTATGGGTTATATAATTCAAGGCATAAAGAAAATATTAAGCTATATGGCGAGAAAAAAGATAGAGAAATCAGTGATTTTATAGATAATATTGATAAGATTATAGCGAATTATTCGTGGCACCGTTCTTTTACGCATAATGATTTTTCGACTAGAAATATGTTTTTTGATAAGGGGAGATTCTTGTTTTATGATTTTGAACTGTCGTGCTATCAAAACCCAGAGCATGATTTGGTGGAGTTTTTGATGTATGATTTGGGGAGTTTCACGGACAAAGAAGTGAAAGAGTTGATTGAATATTATAAACGTGGTCTGAGACAAGGCGGGGTGGAGATTTTAGATGAAGATTATTATAAGCTTTTGGTTTATAATGCTTTTGAATTTGTGGTTAATCGGTTATCGATGACAAAAACAATCAATGAGAGAGCGGAACTAGATTTTGCGAAGCTCAGTGTGCCAAATTCAATAAGATTATTAAAGATTCTGGAGACAATAAAATGAATAAAGAGTTAGGAATATTAGAACTAGCGGATTACTCGGAAAAGATTAGCTGCAAAGACGGTTCGTGTTATTTAATTATTAATAAGAAGCTAAAAGAGCATCAATGCATGTTTGGATTCGTAGATTTGCCGGAAGATTTTGATACTGTGAAAAAGCTATTTGATAAGGTTGAGCAGAAAGCCAAAAAACTTGGTCATACAGAAATTATTGGTCCTATGAATTATGATACTTGGATGTCTTATCGCTGGGCTTTAAACGATTACGATGTAAAATATTACCCGGATTGCAATAATCCTAAATACTATGTGGACTACATTAAGAAGTTAGGCTACAAAAAGTTATACACTTATAGAAGTGCCCATATTAAGATTGATAATAAACTATATTGGTTGGGTAGATTTATTAGTGCTAAAAAGAAAATAGAAGGATATAAATTCGAGTTGGTAAAAGGGGAGGAGGCTTTTTCTAAAGTAAAAGAAGTGTTCGAAATATCTATTGATGCATTTAAGGATGCGTATCTTTATTCGGAAATACCATTTAAATATTTTGAAAAAATATATCTAGAATGGGTAAAAAAGATAGATGATGTTGTAGCATACATAGTTTACAAGGATGGCGAAGCGGTGGCTTTTGAAATGGGTTATTTAAATCCTTACAATAAGAATGAATTTATCGTGAAGACAATTGCGGTGAAGAAAGCGTTTCAGGGTCATAAACTATATGTGGCTTTATTATACTTAGGCTGTAAGTATGTAAAAAAGCTGGGGCTTAGTGAAGTGGTTTATCATTTTCAATGTGAACAGAAGAAGGGTTTCCGAAAATTTAATGGGGACATTGAATCGAGAGAGAAAAAGTATGCAATGTTTATAAAGGAGTTATGATGCAGTGCAAAAGATGTATAAATGATGATAGCGTAAGAAACATTTCTTTTGATAAAGAAGGAGTGTGCAATTATTGTCGAAAGTTTGACGAGATAAAAGAAAAGATTTTGGATTATCAGAAATTGGAGAAGATGTTTCAGGCTCGGGTAGATGAAGTGCGCGGAAAACACCAGTATGATGTCGCGGTTGGTATATCGGGCGGTAAAGACAGTATTCATGTATTGGACCAGTTATTGAAAAAGTATCATTTGAAAGTCAAAGCTTTTACAATGAATAATGGATTTTTGACAGAAGAAGCGAGAAAAAATATTGACCGCTTGGTAAATGAGTACAGGGTGGAGCATGAATATATTGATTACGAACAGGAATTATTGAGAAGAGTTTACCATTATTCCATGAAACATTTTTTGGTGCCATGCGTGGCTTGTTCGTATGTTGGCTACGCTTCGATGATTGGTTATGCTGCCAAAATTGACGCCGGGATGTGCGTGCACGGTAGGTCACCAGAACAGATGCTCAGGTATTATGATAGTGACATGTTCAGCACATTAGTAAAGTTAGGCTTAAAAGAAACGGATGATTTTGATCTAGATAAAGAGTACATTAGACTATTTAGAGAGTTGGAGCATAAAGCTGACAAAGGTTTGTTTGAGGAAGTAAGGAGAGCTGCGCTGGGCGATTTAGAGAAAGGTAATTTTAGAGAATTTGTGCCTTATTATCTATATCATGAATATGATGAAGGAGAAATTGTAAAATACTTAAAGGCAAATACTGGTTGGCGACCACCGAAAAAATACGATCATTATGACTGCGAAGTCCAAGAAGCTGCAAAATACATTTATCAATGTGCTGAAGGTAGGCCGCATATTTTGCCAGAGATCAGCGTTTCAATTAGAATGGGTAGAATTACGCGCGAAGAGGGGTTGGAAAAACTAGAATCGGCGTGGATTGATAAACCGAAGGAAAAACTAGCTAAACTATGCAACACGGCTAATGTTAATCAGGCCGCAGTACTTACAAAAGCTAAAATTTATAATAAAATAATAAGGAAATGAACTATTTTTTGAAGTACGGTTATTATGTGATACTGGGGGTATTGTTTGCAGTGGTGTTAAGTGCCTTGATCGGTGAAATGAAATGGGAATTAATCCCAATCATTATTATTAATGCTTTCATGATTAGATTGTTAGATGATTGCTTCGATTATGCGAAGGACAAAAAAGCTAAAAACAAGAAACAACTTTTAAGTTTTAAACAATTAGCATGGATGACTGTGGTTCTTAGTATAGTATATTTTATAATAAACGTTGTTTTTTATGGGTCATGGGGATTGTTTTCGCTTTTGGTGATACTCTATATGGTGGTAGAAAACAAGCATGAAACGTTAAAGATGTTTTTCGTTTCGGTGGCTTCTATGTATTATATAGGGGGATATCGTGAACTTACAAGTATTCCGATTATCATTTATCTGATTTTGATGGTGCTACTGTCGGTAGGTTTTTATATTTATAAAAGACAAAAAAGCCGAAGAAAGGGGCAAAGAAATGATTTATAAGAATAGTGATGAAAAAATTCCCTTAAATAAGGTGGGTGGGAAAGCCTATAATTTAGCGCATTTAAGCAAAATAAAATCTATCAATGTACCGAAATGGGTGTGTTTATCGACAGAAGTATTTTGGAAACTGTTAGGCGATAAAAAGGATGAGTACGAGAGATTAATTAGTGATTATTCTGCAAAGAATCGTGAGAAGATAATCGGACTGATTCGTGAATCTGATTTTGATGAAAAAACAAGAAATGGGATAGAGAATGTACTATCAAATACTTTCAACCGTGATGTAAAATTTGCAGTGAGGTCAAGTGCAACGGATGAAGACTCGGACGAGTATTCTTTCGCAGGGATGTTGGATTCGTCACTTAATGTAAGCTTTGAAGGGTTATTTGAGGAAATTAAGAAGTGCTATATATCGGGGTTTTCGGAACGGGTGATGGAATATAGAGCGAAGAACAATTTGATTAGGAAGGATATTGCCGTTGCGGTGATTATCCAAGAAATGATTGAGCCTGATTATGCTGGGGTAATGTTTACGATAAATCCTAAAACCAATAATCCGGATGAAACACAAATATGCATGGTAGAAGGTTTGGGCGAAAAGCTGGTGTCTGGAGAAAATGATAGTATGGACTATATAGTGGATGTGCTTGGTGAGATTGTGAAGGGTGATACGGGAAAAGTGAAGCGGCAGTTGTTATTGGATTTAGCGGAACAAAGTGCTTTAATTGAAGATAGTTACGATAAAAAAACTGGGAAGGATATTGAATTTGCGGTTAAAGATAATGCGATTTATATACTGCAATGTAGGACGATTGCAAAGTATGCTTTTGTTGATAAGCGAAAACCGCGAACGATTTTAGATAACTCTAATATTATTGAAAGTTATTCTGGTGTAACTACGCCACTTACTTATACATTCGCTAGAGAAGTTTACGGAAAAATATATCATCAAACTTTGAAAAATTTTTTTATACCAGATGAAGTGGTTAAAAAGGTAAGTTACGATCTTAATAACATGCTCTGTTTTTATGAAAATAAAATTTACTATAATTTGAATAGTTGGTATAAGCTAATGTCGCTTTATCCTAATTACAATACTAATAAGCGTTATATGGAGAATATGATGGGGGTAAAAACGCCGTTAAAGGAAACGAGTATTGGTGCGAATAAGCGACTGGTGAAAATATATGGTAGGTTTGCATGGAAGATGGTGAGGCTGAAGAAAGACAGTCGAAAATTTTTGGAAAAATTCAATCAGGCGACGAGTCCGTATTATGGGAGTACGTTTGAAGGTGAGACTAATCAGGAATTATTGAGGATTTATGGTGAAATAGAGGCGCAGATTTTGAATGATTTTACCACCCCAATTATTAATGATATTGGAGCAATGGTTTTTTATGGGATGCTTACGGATGGCTTGAAGAAGCATGGTGTGGAAGATGCCGAGGGCGTGATTAGTGAGATGCTAAGCCAACAGGGTGGGGTGGAAAGTGCAGAACAGACTGAAAAGTTATTAGAAATTGTGAATAAGATTAGGGAAGACGAAGAATTAAAACACAAGTTCTTTAATGGGACAATTAAATTGGACGATAATGCTTCGGTAATGAATGATATCCGTGACTATCTTGCGAGATTTGGCGCGAGGACGATGGACGAGCTGAAGCTTGAAACAATTACGATGCAGGAAGAGCCGGAAATACTATTTGAGATGATTCGCAATTATCTAAAAACAGAAGAAAAAAACGGGAAGAAAAAGAATCCAAAAAAGAAGAAACAAACAGGACCGTTTAATGATTGTAATGTTGTAGCAAGACGATATCTAAAAAGGCTGTTAAAAATAGTTAAATATTTGGTGAGAAATCGTGAGAGCTTGAGGCTTAGACGTACTTATATTTATGCAATTGTCCGTAATATTTATCTCAGGATTGGACACAATTTTGAAGAGGATGGATTGATTAGCAATTACCGAGATATTTTTTGGTTAGAAAAAGACGAAATAACATCCATTATTAATGGGAAGTTGAATGAAAATATGGGAGAGATAATACGTAATCGCAAGAATCAGTATGAACATAATAAAGACAAAGCAGTGTATGAAAGAATGTACTTTTATGGTGAAGTGAGCGGTGATAATATGCTACCAATTTATAGCGAACAGGAAATTGCTGATGAAGAAGGGGTGCTCCGTGGCGTGGCTGGCGGTGGAGAGCCGGTTGAGGGAATTGTAAAATATGTGGAGGAACCAATGGACGCAGATATAAATGGTTATATTTTGATGGCAAAACGAACCGATCCGGGTTGGACGGTATTGTTCCCAATGGTGAAAGCTGTGATGATAGAGCGTGGAAGTATTTTGTCGCATTCGGCCGTAATTGCAAGGGAAATGGGTCTTACGTTGGTAGTGGGGGTACGTGGCCTGACTGATAAGATTAAGGATGGTGACAAAGTAAGGGTAGATGGGATTAATGGCACGATAAAAAAGATAGGATAAAACATGGCAGTGGATTTTAATTTCGTTAGGTATGCTAATTGTTGGGAAGATGTAAATCTTTTATTAGATGTACTTGATATAGAAAATAAGGTTGGGCTTTCGGTGTTGTCTGGTGGAGATAATACCCTAGCAATGTTAGTTAAGAATCCGAAGAGAATAGTGGCTTTTGATATTAACAAAACACAGATACATTTGTTTAACCTAAAGAAGGCGGGGTTTAAATATTTAAACTATGATGAATTGATAGATTTACTAGGCGTATACGACACGTCGAGGTCTTATGATTTATTTTTGACGCTTAAAGGTAGGATGGAAGAGGAATCGTATCGGTATTTTGCGGAGCGTCCGGAGTTTTTTAGAAAAGGGATAATAAATATTGGCAAATTTGAAAAATATTTCCAGATGTTTAAGAAATATGTAATTCCCCTATTTGCGACAAGAAAACAGATTTTAAAATTAGCGAGTTTTAAAAATATAACAGAGCAAAAAGAATATTATGAGGGAGTGATAAATAATAGAAGATTGAACCTGGTTTTTAACTTGTTTTTTGGGTTTAGGGTGATGGGGCGATTCGGTAGAGACAAAAGTTTTTATGAGCATGTGGAGAGTAAAAAACAAAGTGGGCAGAAGTTTCGTGAACATTTTGATTACGGCATTACGCATGTTGCGAATTACGATAATCCGTATATAAACTATATTTTGACGAATAAATTTGCGGAGAGATGTTTGCCGCTATATCTTAGGAAAGAATACTTCGATCTAATCAAAAAGAGAATTGACAGGATTGAAGTAGTGAATTCGGATTTATTGGGTATTGATGGTAAATTTGATTTCTTCAATCTGTCGGACATATTCGAGTATATGGATGACGAAGTTTTTCGGATTAATCATAAAAGGTTGTTGGAACTTTCTAAATGCGGGAGTAAAGTAGTTTATTATAATATGCAGGGTAAAAGATATTTAGACGATGGTTTTGAATTATTAAAAAACAAATCACATGAATATACCCAAAAAATGCAGGCGTATTTTTATAATGAGTTTTTAATCTATAAGGCGAGTAAAAAATGAGTGTGATTACGGATGAATTTGAAAAAGTTTGTAAGGAGAATGGGCAAAAAGTAGCATTTTATTTTGAAAGGGCTGGTAGACTCAAATCCAAAACATACGAAGAGCTTTACGAGGATGTGAAAAAGGCAGAATCGTACTTAGCTAAAAAGGGCGTGAGCGGCGGGAAACGGTTATTAGCTTTTGCGAGTCCGGATTATAATTTGTTGGTTTGCATGTTGGCGGCTTTTAAACTTGGTGCTGCGGTGATGTATGTTGATATATTTGCGAAGCAAGATAGTTTAAAGAATTTTTTTAGTCGGTTTGAACCGAATTATGTTTTGGTATCAAATAAGACGAGATTTCTTAGATTGTTTTTTAGGAGTATTAGTAGGGTGCGAGTGGTAAATGTGGACAAGTTTTTGACTGGTTCTGGTGTTTTAGAAGATGGTGATTTTGGGAATGATGTGCCTGCGTTAATCACGGCGACTACTGGGTCATCTGGAAGGCCGAAAGCATTTATTCGTACACACGAAGATTTGTTTAACCAGTTGATGTTGATTCGTAATAATATGAAGGCGGTTGGGCACGATGAAATAATTTTGACGACTTCGTATATTTATGCGTTTGCAAATCTGATACAAGGCTTTACTACAGTGCTACCGAATATTAATCTGGCTTTGCGAAAAGGGACTAGGAGAGCAATAAAAAAATTGGAAATGTTTAAGAATCTCAAGATTACTACGATTATGACTTCGCCAGATTACTGCTTGAGATTGCCAAACTTTTATCCGAGAGTGAAGCGATTATATTTTGGTGGTGCGATATTGAATTATAATGAGGCTAGAAAAATACAATCAAAATATGCCAGGGCAGATATTTGGTATATCTATGGTTCTACGGAGTGTGCTCTAATAGCTGGAGTAAGGCTTGAAGACTATCTGGATGTCTTGAAAAAGACAGGACGTTGTTTGTTAGGTGATGTCTGTGATGGTGTTAGGGTACGCATTGATGACGAAAGACACATTTTGATTAATAGCGATGCTCTATTAAGACAAGAGCTTAGTGAGGAAATTACGGGGGAGTATTATGATATTAATGATATTGGGTGTCTTGAAGGTGGGAAGCTCTATTATATCGGCAAAAACGGGACAAAAGTGAAGATAAAAGGCAGAGAGTATTATGCTAATGAACTAGAGCAGAAGTTGGTGTTAAAGTTTTGCGAGCTGTCAAAATGTGCAATACTTGAGTATCACGATACGAACTATGCTTTTATCGAAGGTGCCGTGGACGAGAGAGAAATAAGGATTTTTTTGGCAAAAGAATATAAAATCATGAATGTGATAAATATGCGCCAAATACCAAGAGATGTCAAGCATCATACAAAAATTAACTATGCACAGTTAGCGTATTTTTGTAAAAAGCATATTAATTAGTAAAAGTAGCACCCTTTTGTTTGAGGAGCTTAAAAAGCCTTTTCTGTCTTCTCTTGAACATAGTGTCTACGGCCGTAGTATTGATAACAACCTTTAAATTATTGTTGAGCGCACCTAGGGCAGTTTTAAAAACGCATCCTGCGCCGTCTAGGCCTATTATCTCGACGATGTCGATATTATGTGCTCGAAGGTATTTTAATAATTCTGGGTTAGAGAAGGCATTACCTCGGTATTTATCGAAGACGATGTCACCTTTTTTGATAAGATTTTCTACCAACTCGGCTTGTTTGGTGCCATCAAAAACACGAATTGGCGATAATTTGCAGAAGAAGTTATTATTTAAAAGGGTGCGGATGTAAATGACGAGGTCATTTGACGCGATTATTTTGTTGGCTTTATCGATAAGATCCCTGTCATACCTGAATATTTTGGCATGGTTTTTGCCAACACATACTTCTTGCATGTCAAGGACTAAGATTGCTTTTTTGCTCTTCGTTGTTTTTATCATACGCTATTTTTGATTGCAAGATAATTATAACATATTTGCATAATTACATAAAAATGATATAATATCTTTAAATGAAAGAGGCGGTTCATTCTAAAAAGGCAGAAAGCTATTATCGCCATAATAATTAAGTAGTTTAGAAAAACCGTGCAAGCGGTTTATATGAATTTGGTCCCGTAGAAGCATACCAAGATTTAGATCGGGCGGGAGACTTAATCGAAAATGAGCTTGGTATACCTGGACAGATGAAGACACTTCAAGAATTATCGAGTATGGATTTAGGCATTCATATTGATTTTGCTAAAAACGAGTATAGCGCCATCCAAGAGATTAGTAGGAGTAAAACGCGCAAGAACGTAGTCAAATACAACCAGAAAGGCCATATATTCCTACCATTTAGGCAATTCATTAAGTGCCGAGAGTGTGGGCGCTATATGTATATATCGCGTAGTCGCGGATATAACGGAACGTATTACTTAAACGCTAGATGCGAGAATAAAGAATGTTCCAGAAATCCGCGTGGAATTCGTATAAAGGTTATTCTCGAAGAGATATATAAAGCCCTGCATGAGCTACGTTTTGACGAGAAAGATTATAACCGACATCTAAAAGACCTAAAGGAATACGTTGACGTTAAGCTCAATAAGTTAATCATTGAGAAACGTAGCTTATTAGGCGCTAAACGCCGTAAACAAGCAAAGATTAACGAACATGCTACAGCTTATTCCAAATTCGATAGCATGACGCCAGGAATCGTCAAACAAAAGGTTCGCGAACAAATCGAAATACTACAAGAAGATTTGATGGGCGGAAATTGTCCATCGTATGTAGGGTATGGTTATTCCCACTATGTTTTTTAGTTTTGCATTCGTCGGATGGTGCGGAAGTGCCTCCTACGATGGCGATGGCTTCTTTTTTGCAGGTAGTTTGATACAATAATAGAATTGAAATCCTGCACGACTCTGAAGAATTCTACACCACTACAATATAATTTCAATTCCAGAGACTTGGCGACTGCCGGCAGAACGAGCGTCGCCGCCAAACTCTATGTAGTGGTCGCCAAAGCCGGAAATTGGCACATTGACTTCTTCATCTATTAAATCTGCGATTCTGTCGGTTTCCGAAAGACTGAACAATCCAAGATTACTAGCGCTGCCAGCATCCAAACTCATACCGCAACTAGATAGTGTCGATCTTGGGATAGTGACAGATATTGGAACTTCTGGGAATTGTTCTTTTAGTGCGCGAGCTTTTTTTAGAATAGTTTCAACGTGCCCCACTAGAGTATCTCGATTCTTATTACCGTAAACCTGGTCCATAACAAAACTCATGCGCTTTTCTTCGCCTTCACCCACCGGCACGAAGAAAACAATCTCATCAGAACTGCTACTTGATTTATTGGCAGACATAGTTGAGTATAAGAAGAATTTGTATCCTTCGCCGAATGTCAAATCAGTATCGTTGTTTATGCCTTTAGTTTTGCAGCTTAAACACGCTCTCATATTGTTTATAATCGTAGTTATATCCGTAGTGCAAGTGATGGTCATATTCAATTGTTCGCCTGAGCTCGCTATAATTCGTTCTATTTCGCCAATCTTATCTTTGACCGATGTCGGCGAACTGTCGTGGATCGATTTTTGCATTTTTTGGAAGTTTTGAACAGCTTTTTCGTATACATCATACAACTCTGACATTTTCTCCCGAATAGATTCGATATAAGATTTAACAGATGCCGCCTCTTCATCGCTCATCTCATTTTCTTTTTTTGATGCCAAATTTTCTAAAAAGTCCAAATCTGCGCTTAAAGCCAAAACACCAGACTGGGTGCTGAAATTTTCTCCTAGGCGATTAAATATTTGAATGATGTCGTCTGGTGGAATTAATAAGTCTTGTAACTCTGCTATCGCTTGAGCAGCACCAGAACTTTTTTCAAGAACGCTAAAGGGTTCTTTAAGCCCTTTAAGTCCATCTTGAAAATACGCTTTGATGTTTTCTGGTGTCACTTCCAGATTATTGCTATTTAGAATGTCGGTTATTCCGTCAATAACTTCTTGTTCTCCGTCAGATATGGGGATATCTCTACCATTCAATCTTTGGAACATCCCTGCGGCAACTTTACCGATAAGTTTTGGCGAAAATTCTTTTAACAAAGCAACCCTTTGTCTGTCAATTGCTTCTGGGTATAAATCTGGATCAGTTAGCTCTTCGATATTTCCGATTAAATTTTGAAGTTTTAGATCTATAGTGTTTGTGTCACTAAGCCTAAGTAATTCTGTGTCGGATTGTAATGCTCTGCAAAATGCTGACCTTCTTTCCGAGTCTTCTATCTTTAAGTTAGCCGATGTTAGTGGATTGTTTGCTTTACTCGTTTCTAATGCTTTTTGAACATTGAAGCTTGACACCACATTCATAAGGCCACTAGGAAAAACCTCTGCCCCACTGCGCATTTTATCCCATGCTCCGTTTTTATCAAATTGCAACGCCAGGAAATAACCCATAATGTCTTTCTTCTGCTCGGTTGGCGAAGCTAAATTACCGAGATACAAAGTCATAGCCTCTATGACTTTTGTGTCCGGTTTATCGAACTCCTGAGGGATAGCTTCCGGAAGCAAACCAAATTTCGACTGGAATAAGCCAGATATTTCTCCTAAAATAATTTCTTTAACCCTATCGATGCCTTTTTGTCTTCTCTCAGCATCTTCTTGAAGATTAAATGGTAGCAGAGCATTGTGGAGTTGGTTCCTAAGTTCGTCCAAATCGACAGATCGATAGTTTATGGAAACATACCCATGGCCAATCCCATCACTATGATCCTCGTAATCTCGCAAAAGCGCTAATTTTGCACGATAGAGGGGATATATTTCAGTGGTAAAGGCTTGGAAATCCCTTTTGTCTGGAATATTGACAAAGAGTTTAGTAAATTCTCGATAGATTTCTGGGTCGGCCTGGATAACTTCGGCTGATATTGCATAAAAATTGGCCTTTTCTTGATTATCCCAGCGATTTTTTGACATCTTTTTCTCAATATCACGAGTAAGGATACGGCCTTCTTCGTCTAATCTGCTTAAACCTCCCGCATAATCCAAAAATGCTTCGATTTGAGATAATGGGCCAGCGCCATCATTTTTGTGCATATAGTCTGACAAGACCGTAAGGATTTGGGGAACCTTCGTTTCTTCGTCGGAATTTAAGTATTCCTCATATATTCCCATAAGTTTTTGAAAAGCTAGGTCTTTTGTTTCATTGCCGGAGAAGGCCTCTTTAACAACCAAATCATCTTCTGTAGCTCCCATCCAATCATCGGCATCCATTTTAATGAATCTGGTAAGCGCAGCGATGATGTTTTGACTGTCGATAGCTTTCTCCGGGCCTTTAAAAACATTACCGGCAGCACCGTCAATGAAACTTATAACAGATTCATCAAATCCCATCTTGGCTTTGGTTTCATCATCCTGTCTGGCAAGAATATCGTAGTCTTTATACTCGAGACTCTTTTGCCAGAATTCCGGCTTGGGACCGTTTTCATCAAAGTATTCGGGAATAGATGAGGGATCTAATTGATGAATCAATCGTGAACCGCTGAGAGTACCGAATGAATTTAGGAACCCCATAGTGGCCTCATTGAAATCCATTTTGGCTTTGGTTTCATCATCTAGCCCGGAAAGAAAATTATATTCTTTACTCTCTAAGCATTTTTGCCAGAATTCTGGTTTGGGACCGTTTTTATCGAAATAATTTAAGAACGTTGCGAAGTCGAAGTCTCCTTCGCGTAATCCATATGCAAATGAACCATATCCTGCAGATATTATTAATTCGTCAAGCTGATTGATTGCTTTTTGAAGACTACTAAGCCTGTCCGATTCACGAGAATCTAAAAAATAGGAATTTCCAACAAAGCCTCTATACTTATCATCCCAGCTACTCATCTTTCTCATAAAATCATCATTTGGCTCGCCTTGTTCATCGAATAATTCAGGAGTCAAATATTCTTCATCCAAGAACAAGCTTAGGCGATAACGCTCATCATAATCTCCACTAGATATTTTACTAATAGCTTCAATTTCTTTGCATTTCTCATATCGGTCAAAGGCTCCACGAGTTCTCATATCGTCTAAAATTTGGCGATCTTGGGCTAACATTAGAAAGAGCGAAGGGATTTCTCCTTCACGAAAAGGATAGTCGCTTCCTTGTATTTTTTCAAGTGTTTGCATAATAATATCCTGAAAAATTGGTTGTTTTAAGGCTTCGCGAAACGGCTGAGTCTGGAAAATGCTAACGATGTAGTCACCAGTAGCAGTATGTTCTTTACGCGCAAATGCCCTCATTACTGGTTCTTGAGTAAAATCAAAGCTCCCTTGAAGCATATTACTATCAACGACGCTGCTACTAGTAAATTTGCGTAGCATATTTTCATTTTGTTGTAGTGACAGGTTATGCCAATATTTTGCGTCAGAGTCATCATCTTGTATCTCAATACCTTCTTTTACGGCCACATCAATAATACCAAGTTCTCCATCGACAGAACCCCAACCCGATAAAACTCTTTCATAAACACCAGCGACTTCTTTACCGTCTAATAATCCATTATCGTTAAGAAAATTAGCTAAATTTTGTCCGACTTGCCGTTCTTGCTCGGCTCTTCTTGATGGATCAGAATAGAGGAAATAAAAACTTTGTCCTAATAAAGTTATACCAGAAGATTTGATTATTTTTAAATCAGTAATGGTTGGGTCGTCGTGCTGATCGAATTGCAGAATGCTCCTAATACGTGCATTCGCAATCGTCTGCGCAAGGCCACTTTCTATAAAATCTTTTTGAAATTTAACCTTGCCACCTTCTGTAGTTTGCATAGCATAATAAAATTCACTAAATGCTCCTGGTGGAAGGTCGATGGCACCATCTTCTATCATCTCATTATAATAATCTTCATTTTCAAGTATGAATTTAGCCGGCATACCGAGGTCCATAAACTGATATGCCGTCACATCTTCACCGAACTTTTCCCTAAATGTTCTTTTAATACCATCAATAAATTCTTTAGACCATATTTCTTTATTATCCTTTAGGCTATTAATCCACTTAGCTTCGAGAGCTTCTTGTTCTTCTTTGGTTACAGCACCATCAGCGACAGTGTCTATATGGTTGAGAAACTCTTGCCTGAGAGCCTCTAAATCTTCTTCTGGGGATGGAGTGTCTCGTTCTCCCATCTTGTCAGCGAGAAGAGTAAGAGATTGCCACGACTTATTATCTGATGTTGTATAGACTGCTTCCTTGTTAATAGCCATAACCGTATTTTATCATACGCTATTTATTTATCAAAAGTGCGTAATAAGAGAATAGTGGATAAAACTAATGAATTAAATAATCTTAAGACGTTAGCTTTATAAGGAGTTAATAAATGATTAATGCTTTCTTTTTGACCGAACAAGAAGATGTAAAAAAGGAAATTGATAAACTAGAAACTGATCGTGAAAAGATAAAAACTGCTGCGAATAATTGGCGAGAGAAGGCAAATGATATCTTTATGTTTGCTAGATACGCTAAAGAAGACTTTGATAGTGATGACTAGGAACGTAAAAGAACCGTCATAAAGAAGCTGGGGGCTGATTTGAAATTATCGGGTCGAACCATCCAATTTACCCCTGTAAAATACCTTGTACCGATTGAAAAACAATATCCTGAGCTGAAACGTCAATTAGACTCAGCTCGAACCGCACCTTTACAGAGAAAAAATGACCCCGAAGGGTCGATAATTTCAGACTGGTGCGCCTGACTAGACTCGAACTAGCACAGCCGTAAATGTGGCCACTACCACCTCAAGGTAGCGTGTCTACCAATTCCACCACAGGCGCGTATTTAAATTATACCATATTTTTTGTTTTTCGCTTAAAAAATCGTGCATTTTATTATTCATATGCTATAATAGAGAAAGTAATAAGGAGGTAAATGAATAAGAGAGCATTTTTTGGAATCTTTGTCGGTCTTGCTTTAGCGTCTGCAGGGATCATCTACAGTGGCGCAACCGTTAACGCCGAAGACCCTAACGACGGGGAAGCGTCAGCTGATAATTCCGCCACGACTAGTGTAGGGCTAACTCCCGTCAGTAGGACGTTCAAGCTCGAGTCTGATAAGACTTACGATAGTACATTTACCGTCAATAACGAAAGCGGCAGGAAATTGGATTTCGAAATTTTTTCCGCGCCTTATTCTTATATATACTCTGAAGACAATGATTCCTACCAGCTTGGTTTCAATAAAGAGAATAATTTCACGCAGATTTCTCGTTGGATCTCTTTCCAGGGTGATGATGGCGGATATTCCGACAAGCTACGCATCTCAATTGATCCGAATTCCTCGAAGGATGTGAATTTCAGGATTATTACCCCGAAGAGTATCCCTACTGGAGGCCAGTATGCGGTGGTTTTCGCGAGAACGACCAACGGGGTCTCTTCCACTAACGGAGTTAAGACTGAGGCGAGCCCAGGGATGATTGTATATGGGCGCTCGGAAGAGGGCGACCTTATCACTACTAGTGAGATTAATAATCTGCAGATTCATCAATCCGTAACCGAGGGCGAAACTACCCGAAACTTGATCGGAGCGACAGCGAAAGTTAAGAACACCGGTAACGTTGATTTTGCGGCAACAGGGAGCTTGAAGGTTGAGGGGATCTTCGGTGGGGTCGTCTACGAGACTCCAGATACTGCCGGAAGAATTTCGGTGATTCCAGAGTCTGAGCTTGTAGTTGCGGATAACTGGGAAGATACACCTGGTTTCGGTATTTTTAAAGCGACTTGGACCGTCACCACACCTGGCGATAAGAAAGAAATTGAGCAGGTGGTCGTAATCAATATACTTCCGGTCATAATTATAGCCATAATCGTATTGACAATTTTGATAATTGGGTGTATAATTGGGGTCAAGAAGCGCAGAGCGCGTCGCTCTAGAATAGCTATCTAGATAAGACAACTGCGAGTCAAAACAAATATCAAACATAAACAAGAGTGTAGGATTATGAGAAAAACACAAAAAAATGTCCTTGGTCTTTTGGGGTTGTTTTTGGTCGTGGCAATCACTGCTATTGCGGCCTTCTTACCAGACCTTGGCGCAAGTGCGGTCTCATCTATGACCGACAATATTACCGTTAGGGTAGTAGGTGCAACACCAAACGTAGACATCGATGGGATCGAGTCAGGAAGTGTGATTACGGTTCCTGAGCAGTCGTTCACTGCAAACTACGAGAATGTTGAGAATATTAAAATTGAATTAATTTATACGGCTCCTGACGGGACGGAAAGCCGGACAGTTATAATCGACCAAGAAGTTGGCCCTGACGCTGGTAGTATCAATTTCGATATTAATTTCAGAGAATCGGGCTATCCGTACGGTGATTATACCCTCGTGGCGACTGGTACCGGTTATGATGGTGCAACAGATGAGGATCTGATCGAGTTCACTTATGCTCCGTTCAGGGCAAGCCTTGACGAGGATGAGGCGAACAATAAGACGTATGTCGACCTCGACTACGGCGATAATGACGGAACGAACACTGATATCGATAAGATTATCATCAACGTCTATGACAAGGATGGGAATATTATCGAAGAACTATCAAACATCGTGGTCATTCCTCCTACTAATAGAGTAAATCTACCGTTTGAGAAGTATGATTTAGAATCAGGTGATTATCCGATCGTCGTTACCGCTTATGACGACGAAGGCAACGCAATTCACTCTCAAGTTTTGACTAAGACAATTAAGAAGAAAGATGATGAGGTAATCCCGGTTCCTGACACCAATGCACCAGATACCGGTGGGTTCCTGAAGAATCTTAATGTCTCTAAAGCAGATTTCCTGATTACAGCTCTTCTAGTATTCTTCGTGGCAGCAATCGCCGCAATTGTATTCATCGTGAGGAGAAACAAGCACTCGAATAAGAGACGCTAGGCAAACAATTGGGAGGCATAAAAAATAATCCGGGCTGATGACCCGGATTATTTTATTTGCTGACTTATTCAGTAACACCAAGCTCGATGCGCTTGAACTGGCGGACGGTGATGTTCTCGCCGGTTTTTGCGACAGCTTCCTTGATGAATTGCTCGACAGTCTTAGAATCATCCAAGATGTATGGCTGGTTCATGAGGACCTTGTCAGAGAAGGCTTTCTTGACCTGACCTTCGAGGATTTTCTCCTTCATGTTCTCTGGGCCTTTGAAGTTCTCCTCGAGCTCCTTGATCTTGGCCTTCTTAACGTCTTCTGGGATATCATCCTCAGATACGTATAGAGGCGCCATAGAAGCGATCTGCATGGCAATCTGGTGAGCCAAAGTCTTGAACTCGTCAGTCTTTGCGACGAATGAGGTCTCACAGTTTACCTCGACGATTGCACCGAGGCGACCATCGTGGATATATGAATCAACTAGGCCTTCGCGGGTCTCGCGATCGCCGCGCTTCTCGGCCTTAGTGAGGCCTTTCTTGCGCATTGCTTCGAGAGCCTTGTCGAAATCGCCATCAGCCTCGACGAGCGCTTTCTTCGCATCAGTGAGCCCTGCACCTGAAAGCTCTTTTAATTTCTTAATTGCATCAATTGATATTTCTGCTTTTGCCATTTTGCCTCCTATTATTTATTGTTTTTACCTTCTTTGACGGCTTCAGCGAAGTAGTCAAGAATCAACTTGGTTGACTTGATTGAGTCATCGTTGGCCGGGATGACGTAATCAATCTCTGTTGGGTCGACGTTAGTATCGCAGATTGCAAATACTGGGATCTTCAAGGTCTTAGCTTCCTTGATAGCATTTTTCTCCTCGATGGCATCAACGACAACGATGGCGGCTGGTTGCTCAGACATATCCTTAATACCGCCATAGCGTTCATTGAGAAGATCGATCTCCTCCTGGAAACGCTGGACTTCGAGCTTCGAGTAGCGATTCTCGAGTTCGCCAGAATTCATGCGGCGCTCAAGATCCTTGAGCTTGCGGATCTGACGATTGACGGTCTCGACGTTCGTGAGAGTTCCACCGATCCAGCGAACGGTTACGTATGGCATCTCGACAGAATCAGCAACTTCTTTAACGATGTCTTTCATCTGCTTCTTGGTACCAACGAAGAGGACCTTCTTTCCGCTCTTCACGATGTCGGTAATCTTAGGTAGAGCTGCCTCGAGGCCCTCGACGGTCTTCTCTAGGTTGATGATGTGCGCATTCTGGCGCTTGCTGTGGATGTACGGGGCCATCTTAGGATGCCACCGGCTGGTTTTGTGCCCAAAATGAGCACCGGCTTCCAGCAGAGCTTTCATATCGACTGCTACGGTCATATATGATTTCCTTTCTCTTGGTTTCTGGGCGTACTAGACACAAAGTGGCCAGGAAATCTCCCAAAAACTGCTTCGTTAAATTAATATATGCCCTAATTATAGCACATATGCTTGAGAAATGCAAGGATGTAGGGTAATATATATCCACGAGATGGTGTAATGTTAACCTATGCACATTAAAATGGAGGTGGTAATGTATGTTGAATTTTCCTGAAGAATCATTAAGGGTTTCTTGTTCTATCAGCGAGCTGAGTAATCTGCAAGAGCTGAAAGCGCGTAGACTCTACCTTAGTGGAGAAATCGTATCGGTCGACGAAAACTATGATGAACTCGATGTATCATCTTCGGTCACGTCTGCCTTAGTAAAGGATATTCTCGCAATTAACAGAGCGGACAAGGATATTCCGGCAGAAGAAAGAAAGCCAATCTTTCTGTATATCAATTCTCCCGGTGGTGAATTGATTGAGGGATTTTCATTGGTTTCAACAATCGAAACCAGTGTTACCCCCGTCTACACTGTAAATATTGGGGAATGGTGTTCTATGGCATTCCTGATCGGTATCACGGGACACAAGCGGTTTTCTTTACCGTATATGACATTCTTGATGCATGAACCCTCCGGTATTTCAGTTGGCAAGATCAGCAGCATGGAAGAGAAGATCGGCTTCGAACGGAGATTCTTTGAGAAAGTCATTAAGCAACACGTGCTCAAGCACAGCAAGATGAAAGAGAAAGAATACAATCTCGTGGCACAGAAGGAATTCTATATGCTGCCAGAAGATGCTTTGGAGTATGGATTTATCGATGAAATTATAACAGACGTCTACACTATCTTGTAAAGATTTGCGGGGTGAGCCGATGGCTCACCCTTTTTCTCTTTACTTTTTCCGGAATCTCTGATATAATGTCTGGTAATTATGAGTAAAAAAGAATTACATCCCAAGGATTATCGTGACGTCGTGTTTTCTGACGAAGCGGCTGGATTTTCGTTCCTGACCAAGTCTACAGCGAAAAGTACCGACACAATTAAGTGGAAAGACGGTAAAGAATACCCACTAGTTAAGGTGCAGATCTCTTCTGCTTCTCACCCATTCTTCACGGGTGAAGAGAAGATTATCGATACTGAAGGTCGTGTGGATCGCTTTAAGGCTCGTGCCGAGAAGGCTGCAAAGCTCAAGTCTGCTCTTGAAAACAAGGCCAAGAAGGCTGCTAAGGAAGCCGAGAAGAAGGCTAAAGAAGCTGAATCGAAGATTGAAGCATAGGTCAAGTTATAATCTTGAGACCAGCCCCAAGGGGCTGGTTTTTATTTGGGTTGCGGGATAGCTGCCCTATTGTTGAGTTCAATGGTTTAAGGTATAATTAGTATATATAATTAAGGAGTTATTATGTTTGACACCAAGGAAGATCGCAAAAAAATGGAGGATGTCATTGAGCGGTTTAAGAATGAGATGAAGAAAGTCCGAACTGGTAGAGCTCACCCTGACATGCTCGCCGGAATCAAGGTTGAAGTATACGGACAATTCATGCCATTAAACCAAGTCGCCAATATTACCGCTTCCGATGCGACTCTGCTTGTAGTGACTCCGTTCGATCCAACCAATATCCAGGCTATCGCTTCAGCGATTCGTGCCGATCAGGCGCTGGGACTAAACCCGGCTGATGATGGTAGAGTTATTCGTGTTCCGATTCCTGCCCTCACCGAGGAGAGGCGTAAGGAGATCGTCAAGACCGCTTCTTCAAAAGTTGAAGATGCGAAGGTCGCACTGCGAAACATCCGCGAGGACGCCAGGAAGGCTGTGAAGATTGCCGAGGAGATGGGCGAGGACGTCAAGAAGCGCGCCGAGAAAGAGATTGACGAGCTGACAAAAGAATTCAACGATAAAGTCGAGAGCGAATTCAAGTCAAAGTCTGACGAAATAATGAAGATTTAATTATCACAAAAATTAATAAAACCGAAGGAGATAAATATGTTGGAACACCTTGGTATTATTGCCGATGGGAATAGACGTTGGGCCAAAGAGAATGGCCTACCAAAAATTGAAGGACACACGAAGGGGCTTAAGACGATCGAAGAATTAGTCGGCGCCTGCGCTAAGGCTGAAATTCCTTACGTGACTTTTTACGTTTTCTCAACTGAGAACTGGGGCCGAGAAGAGAAGGAAGTGTCACACATCATGAAACTAGCCGAGACTAAGATACTCAAGATGGCAGAGAAAATGGCCGAGAATAACATACGGCTTCTGATTCTTGGTTCGAGAGGGAAGATTAATCCTAAAATGACCTCTCTCGGGGAGAAAGCTGAGAAGATTACCGAAAACTGTACCGGTACGACGGTTTGTTTTTGTTTCAATTATGGCGGTGAACAAGAAATCGCTGATGCGGCAAATGATGCCCTCAAGGCTGAAGGGGAGATTACGCCTGAAACGATTAGGAAACATCTGTATCATCCGGAAGTACCGAATCTCGACATGGTTGTGAGGACTTCTGGCGAGGAGAGGATTTCCGGGTTCATGCTCTGGCGTTCGGCTTATGCTGAATTTATGTTTATTAAGAAATACTTCCCAGAGATGGATGCGGGTGATATTAAAGAAATCCTGGGCGAATTCGAAAAGCGTAACCGCAGATTTGGTAAATAGTGATATAATAAGGTTATGGATATATTTATAGGTGTTGTTGTCGGCTTAATTGTTCTAATGTTCTTAGTGACGGCGCACGAGTTTGGGCATTTTATTGCCGCGCGCAAGAATGGCGTCAATGTTCTTGAATTCGGGATCGGGTTTCCACCACGCGCAATTGCTTGGGTGAAGGACCCGAAGACTGGTAAATGGCGGAGATTGCGCCGCAAGGAATGGAAGAAGCAGAATGCATCACGCGTGGTCTATTCGCACGGTGAGAATGCTGATTTTGCTCAGAAAGGGATGGTCTTCAGTCTGAACTGGCTACCAATTGGTGGATTCTGCCAGATGGACGGAGAGTCTGCGGCCGATAACCGGAAGGGGACTTTCGGAGCAGCAAAATTCTGGTCTAAAACTAAGATTTTGTTCGCTGGTGTGGCAATGAACTGGTTGGTGGCGTTTATAATTCTGACTGTCCTTGCTTGGACTGGTATGCCTGAATTCCTCGATGGGCAATTCTCGATCAAGGAAGATACTCGTCGTGACGCGACTCCTGTACGGGTGACTTCTGTAGCCGAGGGCTCTCCGGCGGACATTGCTGGATTTAAGGAGGGCGACTATATACTCGAGGTTGACAATGAGGAAGTCTGGTATTCGACGGACATTACTAGGATTAATGGAGCTCACGCTGGCGACCAGGTGACTTATAAGGTTCGCAGGACCGAAAATGGCTGCATCGTGCAGCCAGACTGCTACCAGGAACCATGTCCGTGCCTCGAGGAAGGCGAGATAGAGACCGAGACATTCCTGACCGCTACACTAAATCCTGCCGATTCTGAATATTTGCTTGGCGTAACGATGTCCTCATCACAAGCGCTGTCTTATTCGACTTGGTCTGCGCCGATTGTCGGGGCTGGATTGACCCTCCAGCTCACCGGTGAGACCTACAAGGGTCTCGCTATCATGGTTGGGAACTTAGTCTCTGGTACGGCAAGGCTATTTAGCCCGAATTCGGACGTGCGAGAAGAGGGGCAGGAGGCTTTGACCGAAGTGCGCGACTCCGTGTCTGGACCAGTGGGGATTATTGGTGTACTATTCCCATCATTTACATCTGCAGGGCCGACCAATCTCGCGTTCTTAACCGCCTTGATCTCAGTATCTCTGGCTTGTATGAACGTTCTACCGATTCCGGCACTCGATGGTGGAAGATGGTTACTTATCGCAATTTATAAGATTCGACGGAAGACTCTGACCAAGGAGGCTGAGGAGAAAATCGTTTCAAGGGCGTTTATTGTTCTGCTTGCATTGATATTCATTGTGACAATTCTGGACATTGTAAGGATAGCAAGTTAATTATTATGGTCAGAGTGGGATAAATTATATGGTAAAGAAAAAAGAATCGAAGAAGAAACCCTCAAAAGATTACTTAATGATTTTGCTAGCCGTAGTTGGGCTTGCTGGGTGGACAGCTGCATCGGTGATCGTATCACAGCTTATCGTCGGTTACCCTATGCTCTGGTTCCTTGGACCTGAGACATTCTCAAGACCAATACCGACAGCGATTTATTCAGCTTTGTCTTATATTGTCGCGATGGTGTTAATCATCGTCTTTCCGGCGTTGATATACCGAAAATGGCGGAAGGGGAGCTCCAATAAGGAAGAGGGCAGAGAGACTTCCAGGCCTTCAATTAGAGAGACTTTGGGTCTTGTCGGTCTACCAACCTGGGCAGATATTGGACTTGCGATACTTGGGTTTATCGTTTATCTATGTATATCGTCTTGCCTGGTGTATCTGTTCAGTAAATTCCCGTGGTTCAACGTTAACGAAGCGCAGGATGTCGGGTTCGACTCGTACGCAACGGGTGTCGATCGGGCTGTAGCCTTCTTGGCACTTGTAGTGATTGCTCCTATCGCTGAAGAACTGATTTTCAGAGGATGGCTCTATGGAAAAGTTCGTAGCAAGATTATCGAGAAGTATTCTAGGGTTGTCACAATGGTTTGCTCGAGTTTGGTCGTCTCACTGACTTTCGCAATAGTTCATCTGCAATGGAATGTCGGAGTGGATGTGTTTGCGATGTCAATAGTCCTCTGTGGGCTGCGCGAAATTACCGGAACGGTCCACGCAGGAATCATCCTTCATATTGCTAAGAACTTCCTGGCATTCTACCTTATATATGTTGTCGGACTAGGTTGATAAGATGTATTTTTAAATATGGTATAATTAGTCTATGAGATTTTCACAGACTTTTATTAAAACTTTGAGGGTGGCGCCGAAGGATGAGACGGCGAAAAACGGCATCTTTCTTACGAGGGCCGGCTATATTCATAAGGAAATGGCCGGTGTGTACGACTTTCTACCTCTAGGAATTCGTGTAGTTGAGAATATCAAGCAGATTATTCGTGAAGAGCTTAACGCGATTTCTTGTGAAGAGGTCTCGATGGCTTCACTACAGAATCCTGAACCATGGGAGAAAACTGGGAGATTTTCTGATCAGGCGGTCGATATCTGGTTTAAAACTGAACTCTCAGCTGGAGGAAAGCTCGGGCTTGCACCAACGCACGAAGAACCAGTCACAAACATGATGAAGACTTTCATCTCTAGCTACAAGGATTTGCCCCTTCATGTCTATCAATTCCAGACAAAGTTTCGAAATGAGCTCCGGGCGAAGTCAGGAATCCTGCGTGGAAGAGAGTTTTTGATGAATGACTTGTACAGTTTCCATACTACCGAGGAAGATCTAGATGATTTCTATAAGAAAGTTGAGGAGGCGTACGAGAAAATATTTGAAAGGGTCGGGATCGGCGATTCGACCCATGAAACTTTCGCGAGCGGGGGAATTTTCTCAAAGTATTCGCATGAATACCAAACTTTTCTACCGGTCGGCGAGGACGACATCTACTACAATTCAGATTTCTCGGTAGTACTGAATGAGGAAGTATTCAACGACGAGGTATTGAAAGATCTTGGCGCTACAGACGAGAAGTTCGAGAAGGGGTCCGCCGCTGAGGTCGCAAATATATTCAAGTTGAAGTTTAAGTATTCCGAGCCTCTAGGGTTAAAATACATTGATGAAGAAAACGCCCAGAAGACGGTCTACATGGGCTGCTATGGGATTGGTATTTCAAGACTTATGGGCGTTATTGCGGAGAAGTACGCTGACGAGAAGGGTTTAGTCTGGCCTGAAAGTGTTGCGCCGTTCAAGTGCTATCTTGTTGGGATTGGTGAAGCGGGCGAGCGCGAAGCTGAGAAGTTTTATAAGGGGCGAGAAGATAAGATCTTGTTCGACGATCGTGATAAGCGACCAGGTGAGAAATTCGCAGATAGCGAGCTGATGGGGATTCCGTACCGGGTAGTAATCTCCGATAAAACTCTCGCGGAAAACTCAGCTGAGATCACTGAGCGCAAAACTGGCAAAAGCCGAAGAATTAGTCTTGACTCTTTAAGCGTTTTCATATAAACTAGACTATGTCTATAAATTGGAGTAAGAATGATTAAGAAAACTATTAGCCTTACGGCCGAAGGCAAAAAAGAGTTGGAGGCCGAACTTGATGAGCTGATCAAAGGTCGTCCTGCAATTGCAGAGCGCATTGCAACGGCACGGGCTTTTGGTGACTTATCAGAAAATGAAGAATATAGTTCTGCTAGGAATGAGCAGAAGGTTGCTGAGAGTCGAATTTTAGAGATTCAGGACATTTTAAAAAATGCTAAGGTGATTCGGGGCGGCAAGCGCACGAAGGTCGACCTTGGCGCTACCGTGTCCCTAAGTCTTGGTGGGCGCAAGGTTGAATATACCGTGGTTGGACCAACCGAGGCGAATCCATCCGAAGGGAAGATCTCAAACGAGTCTCCAATCGGCAAGGCATTGCTTGGCCATAAGGCTGATGAATCCTTCGACTTCAACGGTCGTAAAGTCAAGATTATTAGCATCAAGTAGGTTCATTCTATACTTATTGCAGTTGACTCGTAAAAAAGAACATTGTATGCTATAATATTTCTATGCTTTTAGAGGATTATAGAAACGAAAGATTACGAAAACTTGAAGAGATACGAGAGAAGGGTGTCGACCCTTATCCTTCGAAGTCTCATCGAAACTGCAAAATCATTGAGGTCGTTGACCATTTTGACGAAAAGAAAGGACAGGAAGTCTGCGTCGCAGGTAGAATTGTAGCGATCCGTTCATTCGGGAAGCTCGTCTTCTTGAAG
Source organism: Candidatus Nanosyncoccus sp. (assembly GCA_045636645.1). Classification (GTDB taxonomy): domain Bacteria; phylum Patescibacteriota; class Saccharimonadia; order Saccharimonadales; family Saccharimonadaceae; genus Nanosyncoccus. The sequence goes on along the minus strand of JAZTXX010000015.1, from coordinate 20,671 downwards.
CTTCGCGATGTGACTAGTGAAGTGCAGATTTTCATGAAGGTCGTTCCGGACGAGACGCCGAAAGGTCTTCTTGGCGCGAAGGATGTCAAGCTTCTCGATATCGGTGATTTTATTGAAGCGACTGGTACGATTGATAAGTCTCAGACTGGCGAGATCTCGGTTTTCGCGAATTTCGTTAGGCTTCTCACTAAGACATTGAGACCTTTGCCTGAGAAGTTCACTAATAAGGAAGAACGTTATCGTCGTCGCTATGTTGATATGAATGTGAATCCTGAGGTTCGCGAGAGACTGGTGCGCCGCTCTAAATTCTGGCAAGCGACAAGAGATTTCATGAATTCACACGGGTTCATCGAAATTAATATCCCTGTGCTTGAGCACACGACTGGCGGTGCTGACGCAACTCCGTTCGTGACTCATATGAATGCGCTGGATGAGGATTTTTATCTACGAATTTCCCACGAATTACCACTTAAGCGCTTGCTCGGTGGTGGGTTCGAGAAAGTCTACGATATCGGACCGAGATTCCGTAATGAAGGGGTGGATGACGAACATCTGCCAGAGCATATCGCTTTCGAGGCTTATGCCGCCTATGAGAATTACGAAGACGGAATGAAGTTCTACGAAGAAATGATGAAGCATGTCTGTATGGAAACATGGGGGACTTTGAAATTCAACGTGGGTGGATTTGAAATTGATCTCGACTGTGAATGGCCGAAATATAAATACGCTGATTTACTACGCGAGAAATACAATGTTGACGTGTTTAATCCTGATCGTGAGCAGATCACAAAGATCCTGAAAGACAATGGCGTTGAGACGAACTTCGACGCAACCACGCCTCACCTTATTGACCACGTCTGGAAGCTTATCAGGAAGACCTCCGCTGGCCCGTATTGGGTGATCGAGGAACCACTAAGCTTGTCACCACTTGCAAAGAAGTCGTCAGATAATCCACTAGTGACAGAGAGGTTCCATCCAGTAATTGCTGGGACCGAAATGGGGAACGGCTTCTCAGAGCTGAACGATCCGCTAGACCAGCTTGGACGTTTTGAAGAGCAACAGGCGGCACGTGATGCAGGTGATGAGGAAGCACAGATGATGGATATGGACTTTGTTGAAATGCTTGAATACGGGATGCCGCCAGCTTGTGGCTGGGGTAATTCTGAGCGTAATTTCTGGCTACTTGAGGGTGTGCCGGGCAGGGAAGCTGTGCCATTCCCAACCATGAAATCAAAGGATGAATAATTAGCCCTTAGTTATTGTTGTAAATTTTACAACAGTTTATTAGAATTCGATGGTTTTTGTCCGGGAGTTATGCCCGCGAGTGATGCTGATTGTGGTTTTTGCGACGCCGAAGTGCTTAGAAAGCAGTTTAATTAGGGCTTCGTTCGCCTCGCCATCGTGAGGCTTAGCCCGAAGGTATACGATTAATGAATTGTCGCCGGTTACGACGATTTTCTCCTGGCTGGTGCCTGGTTTTACCTGAACTATGTATTTACTCATTAAATTAATGATACCATATTTGATAGTAGCGGGCCATCTGAGGGTGCTATAATAGAAGCATGGCGAAATTCAAGTTAGTATCAAAGTTCCAACCGACCGGTGACCAGCCGGCGGCTATTTCGCAGTTAACTGACGGGATTCGGCGTGGAGTTCACGAGCAGACTTTGCTTGGCGTGACTGGGTCAGGGAAGACCTTCACGATGGCAAATATTATCGCGAACACCCAGAAACCGACTTTGATTCTGGCTCACAATAAGACTTTGGCGGCGCAGCTCTACTCGGAGTTTCGCGAGTTTTTTCCCGAGAATGAGGTGCATTATTTCGTTTCTTATTTTGACTACTACCAGCCGGAGGCCTATATTGCGTCAACTGATACTTATATTGAGAAAGACTCGGCGATTAACGACGAGATTGACCGGCTAAGGCACGGGGCGACTGAAGCCTTGCTAACAAGGAAGGATGTGATCGTGATTTCGTCGGTTTCTTGTATCTATGGCATCGGTTCGCCAGAGCACTACACTGAAATGTCGTTGCCGATGTGGCGGACTCCTAGAGGCTGGGCGCTTGGTTCTGAGTCTGATTTTTCTCCGATTACCCAGCTTGAATTTATTAGGAGGCTTGTCGGGATTCAATATCATAGGAACGATCTCGCGTTCGAAAGGGGGAACTTCCGCGTGATGGGCGACACGATTGATCTGTATCCAGCAAACGGCGAGTTTGCCTACCGGTTCGAATTTGGATTTAATACACTTGAAGAAATCAAAATCGTTGATCCTCTGACATTTGAGACACGAGAGAAGCCTGACCATGTGCATATCTTCCCGAACACTCACTATGCGACGCCAATGGATCAGCTTGAGAAGGCCCTTGTGACGATTCGGGCTGAATACGATGAGAGGATGAAGTTCTTCGAGAAACACCAGAAGTACCTCGAAGCGCAGAGGCTGTCACAACGAACTAAGTACGACCTCGAGATGTTGAAGGAGACTGGATTCGTGAAAGGGATTGAGAACTATTCTAGACATCTCGACGGCAGGAAGCCAGGCGAGCCGCCTTCGACTTTGATTGATTTCTTCCCGGACGATTGGCTCCTAATTGTTGATGAGTCCCATATGACTCTGCCGCAGGTCCGCGGAATGTATAATGGTGATCACGCACGAAAACTTGCACTGGTTGAGTATGGCTTCAGGCTGCCAAGCGCACTTGATAATCGCCCACTCACTTATGGCGAGTTTCAGAGTAAAATTAACCAGGCGATTTATGTCTCTGCGACACCCGGTGATTATGAGCTTGAAGCTTCACCGAAGCCGGCAGAGCAGGTGATTCGTCCTACTGGACTGCTTGACCCAGAGATTGAGGTGAGGGGTTCTGAGGGGCAAATTGATGACTTGATGGAAGAAATTGATCGGCGCATTACGAAGAGGCAGAGGACTTTGATTACTACGCTGACAAAGAGGATGGCCGAGGATCTGTCTGACCATCTGAAAGAGAGAGGCGTAAAAACCGCCTATATCCATTCGGATATCGATACGTTAGAACGGGGTGATATCTTGAGGGACCTTCGGGCTGGAGTTTATGACGTACTGGTCGGCATTAACCTACTACGCGAAGGGCTAGATCTTCCGGAAGTGTCGCTGGTGGCGATTCTCGATGCGGATAAGGAAGGGTTCCTTAGGTCGGAGTCGGCGCTGATTCAGACGATTGGCCGTGCGGCGCGCCACGAGGAGGGGAAGGTAATCATGTATGCTGACTTCATTACTGAGAGCATGGAAAAGGCGATCTCTGAGACCAATCGCCGTCGGGAAATCCAGAAAGAATACAATGAAAAGCACAATATCACTCCTCATTCAGTCCAGAAAGAAATCTCTGCTGGGCTCCGGGCGATTATCCCTGAGAAAGAGAAGGAAAATAAGCTTGATATTAAGCGAGTGCCTAAAGACGAACTACCCGCACTGATAAAACAGCTAACCTCAGAGATGCAACTTGCGGCCGCCAATCTCGAGTTCGAACGGGCTGCAACGATCCGGGATGAAGTTGAGAGAATCAAGGAATTCATGTCAAAGTAGAGTGAATTCTGACGATTATATAGTACATCGGCGACTCTTTAATTCCGTATGCAATTATGGTAAAATGATGATATGAGCGCGGTGGGAATTGCTGAAATTGAGAAAATCAATAATCGTATTCGGCTCTGCGACTATTTGACTGTGGCGCAGCTTTTTTTGCAGGATAATTTTCTGCTTGAGAGGGAACTGGCATTTGACGATATCAAGCCGAGGCTGCTTGGACACTGGGGGACTTGCCACGGTATCAATGTTGCCTATGCGAACTTGGTCTCTTTCTATAACCATGATCCGAATTTTAGTTTCATTCTTGGGCCTGGGCATGGCTTCCCGGCACTTAACGCCAACCTCTACATCGACGAGGAGCTTCTCGATATCGACCCACGCGCAACGCTAAATCGCGAGGGGTTGACTTATTTCTGCAAGAATTTCTCTTGGCCTGATGGATTTCCGAGTCACGCGAGCCCGATCACCCCTGGAGTGATTACCGAAGGAGGTGAGCTCGGCTATGCGCTAGCCAGTGCCTACGGGAGCGCACTAGGTCATCCGGAGAAAACTATCGCGGTCCTTATCGGTGATGGTGAACTCGAGACCGCAACGGCGATTGATTCACTTAATCTCAGAGATCTCTTGACTGGGCCAAGTAATGGTAGGATTATTCCGATACTGCATCTAAATGGCTACAAGATTTCTGCACCATCGCTCTATGCAAGAAAATCCGAGCGCGAACTAAATGAGTTGATTCGTGGTTTCGGATTTGAGCCAATTTGGATTATCGGTGATGATACGGAGGAATTTCAGGCTGCTCTAAGCACTGACAAGAAATCGCCATTCTACATCTTCAAGAATGATAAGGGCCATGGTGGACCGAATCAACACCACGAGGCGCACCAGATTCCACTAAAAAATCCGAAGACCGATGAGAAGGAATTAAAAACTCTTGAGGAGTGGATGCAGAGTTACCAGGTTAAGGACTTGCTTGAGGAATTAATAGACGGAGAATCAGAAAAATGATTGACAAGGTACCACAACCAGGAACAGAACTATTCTCGCCAGCCAAAAGGATCGGGGAACTACTTACCGAAGAATTCAAGAAAGACCCGAACTTCTATTTCTTCTCGCCAGATGAGACAACCTCAAATAAGTTCGATGAGATTTTCACCGTAGATAAGCGGGCTTGGGCTGATCTGGTCAGGAAACCTTGGGATCTACCCGAATCAGAGGGTGGAAGAATTATCGAGATGCTATCGGAGAATATCCTTTTCTCGGTGATGACTGGCCATCTTTCAAACGGGGAAAAGGCTATGATGGGGAGCTACGAGGCGTTTTACCCAATTATAAGCTCGCAGCTTCTGCAGCAGATGAAATTTATCAAGCAATCAAAGAATGTTGCCTGGAGGAAACCACTGCCTGCCGTGAACCTGCTTTCGACCTCGACTTGCTGGAGACAAGATCATAATGGGTTTACTCATCAATCTCCGGCACTTATCTCGACGCTTCTTTCGGTGCCTTCTGGACTCGCAAACTGTATTTTCCCGATTGACGATGTTGCAGCAGAAGAGGCCTATAATTACATGATTGACTCTGTTAATGTTGTAAATCTTACAACATTTGATAAGAATGATCGACCAAGGTATATCGACTCGCATCATGCCAAATACCTATTCGATAATGGTGGAGCGTCGGTGTTTAAATTCATTTCTGACGATGAGCCAGACTTTGTGTTTACCGCATGTGGCGATATAGTTGCGCATGAGGCGATTGAAGCGATTAAGATTCTTAAAGACGACATTCCGGGCATCAAGATTAGATTTGTCTATGTTAATGCACTTTCTTACCGCAGTATCGGTACTACAGACAATAAACTCACGAAGGAGAAATTCAGCGAAATATTTATGGTCAATAAACCGATTATTGCGAATTTTCATGGCTATCCTGAAACATTTGAAACTATCCTCGAGAATTATACTGACCGCGGTAGACTGCGCGTACATGGCTTTAACGAAGAAGGCTCAACAACTACGCCATTCGAGATGCTTCGACGGAATATGGCTTCACGCTACGATCTGGCGCTAGATATCGCGAGACTGATGAATAGGGGTGACCTGGTATCAAAGTATGAGATGTTCTTAGCTCAGAATCACCTTCACGCTATTAATTTTGGCGAAGATTTGATAAAATAGCATTGTTATGGAAATACTGATATTAGTTATCGTGCTAGTTATTTTGGCGGAGACGAGTTACCTGATCGCGAGGGAACGGTACCCGTTTCGGACGAGCAAACGTAAGATTTACGTTGATACATCTGCTTTGATTGACGGAAGAATCCTGAATGTTGCGAGGACTGGGTTTATCGATGGTGACTTGATAATACTACGAAGTGTCCTAATAGAGCTTCAACTGCTGGCTGATAGCAAGGATGCCGAGAAACGGAATCGTGCCAGAATCGGCCTCGAGAATGTCTCCGAGCTTGAGAGAGTAGTGAATGTTAATACGGAGATTATTGATGACGAAACTGGGCTCAAGAAAGTTGATGAGGCCTTACTGAAGGTCGCGAAGGATAACAAGGGTTCAATCCTCACTCTAGACTACAACCTCATTAAGGTTGCTGAGGCTGATAGAATCGAGACCCTGAATATCAATGATCTTGCACTCTCGATTAGGAATGAATTCCTACCGGGTGAGAAGATTACTCTAAAGATTGCCGAGAAGGGGAGCGGGAAGGGTCAAGGAGTTGGCCATTTGTCTGATGGGACGATGGTGGTGGTCGAGAAAGCTTCTGGCAAGGTTGGCAAGGAAATCACTGTGGAATTTGAGCGATTCCATGAGACTTCTTCTGGCAGAATTATTTTTGCGAAGATTGCGAGCAGTAAAAAGAAATAGTTAACACTTAGACTGGCGATTTTAGATAGCGCCAATCTAAGTGTGTAGGATTATAGGACTAGTTCCTGGAATTATCGTCGACGTTCGGTGAGGATGGTGCCGCTTGATATGTCAGGCTCTTCTCGTCAGATGCGACGTATCCTGCGGAATCAGAGACTGTGATCTTGATGTTCGCAGTACCATTAAGGGTATAGCCGTGAACGATTCCGCTACCGTCAATCGAGATGCCACCCTTCTCTACACCGTTGACGTACAGAGTGTAGCCGGAAATCTCATTAGTGCCTGGGCGAATAGTTGCGACGATATTCGGTCCGCTGCTGGACAATGATACACGTGGTGGGTCGTATGCACAAGTATCACTAGTGTCGCGATCGTATGGCTCAGGAACATTGTAGACGTCCTTGCCGGTCATTGGGTCGGTGACCTTGGTGGCTTCAATCTCGATCTTATATTCGTCTGGTGTACAGCTTGAAGCGAGTAAGTGGTTGTAGCGGTTGAAAACTAGGGTTTCCTTCGAGACGCCCGAGTTCTTTGTTGCATTAAACCAGCTTGGCCAGATATCGGTCTTGCCGTTGACGGATAGGGTCTGGATGCCTGCGGGCTTGACTGGCTTGTCGCCAGAGTGCCATCTGCCATCCGGCTCGTAGACTTCGTGATGGACGCGGTCCATGAAGTGCCCGACAACGTAACGGACTGGGTCACCAGAGCCTACTCTGAATCCGCTACCGTCGTGGTTACCGTTCCAGACGAAGGTTGAGACTGCGGTTGAGTAGCTCTCGATTAGGGAGTCCTTGACTTCTGCTGAGTTTGCGGTGGTGGTTGTACCGGTCTTGGTTGCAGTCCAGACACCTGGGATATTGAAACCGATGGTGCTATTAGACCAGCGGGCTGAGCGGTCGGCCAGGATATCTGAGACCATGTAGGCGACCTGCTCGTCGACTACTCGCTCGGCTTCGGAGTCGGTCCACGATTCTACGGTTTCACCTGATGAGTTCTTGATCTCTAGGATGTAGGCGAGATCCTTGTAGGAACCGCCACGAGCAAGGGACGCGTAGGCATTCGCGTGCTCAACCATTCTAACGCCACAACCGGAGCCAATAGCGATTGAGAGACCATAGCCCTCGCGACCATCACAATAGGTCTTGTCGCCTAGGGCGTGGGCTATCTCGAGTGAGTTCTCGATACCGTTGATATATAAGGCTTTCACGGCGGCGATATTGAGGGAGTGTCCTAGGGAGAACCTGATTGTCACGTTGCCATAGAATGAGTTCGTGGCGTTCGTGAGGGAACAGCTACCGGAATAACCTGCACAGTAGATTTTGTTGATATTTTCATCTTTCAGAACTGAACCAGGACCGTAATTGATACCGTCTCGTTGCATGAAGAGTGGTGAATAGTCCAGAATCGGCTTAATTGATGAGCCTGGCTCGATGATTGAATCTGTCGTGACGTTCAGCTCACCGTAGGTCGGGTTATTGAAATCGTTTGAGCCGACCATCGCGATAACCTGCGAGGTCTCGACGTCGATCGAAACCATTGCGAGGTTGTCGGTGCCGTTGCGGTATAGCTGCTCAGTGCCAACCTTAATGGAGTCCTCTGCAATTTGCTGGGCACGGTAGTCGAGGGTGGTCTTGATGGTCCAACCGCCTGCACGCATCGTCGAGATGCCGTACTTCTCCTCAAGCTGCTTCTTGACTTCGAGGACGAAGTGAGGTGCTAGCATGTCTTCATATTGACTTGATTCTGGCTTGATTGTGTCGAGGACCGCGACTTCCTTAGCGGCATTCGCCTCTTCCTCTGTGATATAGCCCTTGATCACCATGTCGTCGAGTACTTTATGCTGACGTTCGATCAATAGTTCATTGCCATAGGTGTTGTATGGGTTCAGGACTGCTGGATTATTCGGAATGGCTGCGAGTAGGGCTGCCTCTGGCAAGGTCAGGTCCTTCGCGGATTTACCGAAATACGTCTGAGCAGCCGACTCGACGCCGTTACGGCGACCACCGTATGGGGATTGATTAAGATACATCGTAAGGATCTCGTCCTTCGAATACATCTTCTCGAGCTCAATGGCTAGAATTAACTCCTTAATCTTACGGGTCAAACCACCACGGTTTGCGCTCGCTGCTTCATCGGAGAAATATACCTGCTTGATTAGCTGCTGGGTCAAGGTTGAGCCACCCTGAACGTCCTGACCGGTAACCGTATATAATATGGCGCGAAATAGGGCGACGAAATCGACACCGTGATGCCCGTAGAAGTTCTTATCCTCGATGGCGACAGTCGCCTGGTACATGTATTCGGAAATATCTTCACGATCAACCACTAGACGATAGTTCTCATTGCCGGTATCCTTCCAGAGCTCGACACCATTACGGTCAAGATAAGTATTAACTGTTTCAGAAATCGACATCTCGTCGAGGCGGATTTCCTCGAGATCCTTCTTGTAATAGAGGAATAGGCCGCCGATGAAAATGATTCCGATTAAAATACAAGCGGCAATAAACTTTAGAATTGCCTTCTGTCCTCGCCAGGAGAACCACCATTTAAATACTCGTTTCGGATGAAGTCTGGCAAAGAAGCGTTTGACTGGTTCCTTCGGGAGCTTCGCCATCTCTTCAGCGCGTCGACGCGCATTGGCCTCTTTCTTAGCGTGATGCTTGTAGCTCAGGCTAGAATAAAGGTTCATATTATTCTTTTTCTTCGCAGTTTTGGATGATTTGGCCTTTTTAGCTGTCTTAGGCAAAATCACCTCCGATTTCTTTTTAGCCATATATTCTATTATACACGAAAATACAAAAAAGCTAAAATATTTAAGCATAATCGTTTTGAAGGTGTGGTAAAAATTTTCAAAAAAATGTATGATATATTATATATATGAGAAAATTTAAGTTCAGGTCGGTTGTTGCACTCGCAAATATGAAGTTGTCGGTGAAATCGGCAGCGATTGTTTTGGCCTCGTCTACTCTTATTTCGGCTTTCCTGGGACTATTTCGTGACCGGCTCTTAAATTCCTATTATCTTGGTACTTATCCGACAGGGATTGACGCTTATACGGCCGCTTTCACGATTCCGGATTTCATGTTTTTCATTCTGACTTCTGGGGCTCTGGCGGTTTCGTTTATCCCGGTCTTCAATCAGAGGCTTGCGACTGGTAACAAGAAGTCTGCTTGGGAGATGTCTTCTAGTTTGATTAACCTACTGGCGATTCTGACATTTATTGCGAGTATCCTTATTATGATTTTTGCAGATCCATTGATTCGTCACGTGGTGAGCCCTGGGTTGGACGAGTCAGGGATGATTCTCGCGATTAATATGACCAGGGTAATCGCGATTAATCCATTCTTGTTCAGTATTGCGACGGTGCTGACTTCGATGCAACAGGCGGTGGGGAGGTTTATATTTTATGCGTTCGCGCCAGCTATATATAATATAGGGATTATTATCGGTATTACGGCGTTCACTGGTGGTATTAATATATTCGGTGTGCAGATTTTCGAGGGAGGAATCATGGGCGTGGCTCTTGGCGTGATTCTTGGGGCGATTCTGCAACTGATCGTGTCGCTTATCGGGTTATTCGGTCTGGGATTCGACTACGACTTCAAGATCTATTGGAAGAATCAGGGCTTCAGGACGATTCTGAAACTTCTGCCACCGCGCTCACTTGACCAGGGAATTGATTACGTCAATGCTCTTGTAGGCACAAATTTGTCCTCGAGGATGGGAGCGGGAGCGGTAAGGTCGTACGATCAGGCGACCACGCTTCATACCGTGCCGGTGAGTCTGGTCGGTGTGGCGATTTCGACTGCTTTCTTCCCGAAGCTTACAGAAGAACTCGGTACTGGTAATAATAAGAAATTCAATGATACTTTCCGGCAGGCGCTCAGGATGATTATCTGGATTTCTCTCCCGGTTGCGGTGATCGCTTTCTTCGCGCGTGGATACGTGACAAGCTTTATTTCGAATATTGGTAACAATGATAGCAACGGGACGATTTCGTCGGTGCTCGGGATGCTCTGTGTGGCGATTTTTGCCAAGTCTGTATTCCATATTGCATCGCGCGGATTCTATGCTTATCAAGATACTAAGACACCGTTTAGGGTCTCGATCGTGGCGATTGGGGCGACGATTGGGATGATGGTGTTATTTAGCACAATGGGTTGGGGGGTTGATGGGCTTGGTATTGCTCAGTCGATTGGGGCGGTGCTCGAAATCATCATTCTGCTGGTGATCCTGCAGAGGAGGTCGCGAGGGGAAATTCTCGATACGGCCTTCTGGCATGGTATGGCGAGGATGCTGATTTCGGCTGTGGTGGCTGGGTGCGTGGCTTATTCGATGACGAGGTTTTTCCCGCTCATGGCGACCGATAATTCATTGGTTGTGACGGTTCCGAAATTCCTACTGATTTCCGCCGTCTCGGTGCTGGCATATCTCATCGCGAGCTATTTCTTGAACCTGAAGGAAGTTAAGCCGGTGTTTAATTACGTTAAGAAGAAGCTATTTAAGAATGTTAAGTAGCACGCATTTGGTCAAATTTAATTTTAAAAAATCTCAAAGAATAGTAAAACGGTGGTATAATTAAAGTCATGGAAATAAAACGCGAGGATATTTTGCATTTAGCTGATTTGTCGGAACTTTCTTTGTCGGAGGAGGAAGCTGGCTCGCTTGAGAAGGATCTTAAGGGGATAATTGACTACATTTCACAGATCGGAGAGCTTGATACGGAGAATGTTGAGCCGACCTATCAGGTTTTTGAGATGGAGAACGTCTGGCGGGAAGACGAGATCCTACCGCAAGAGGCTGAAAGGGCCGAGCTCCTGGCGTTGACCGAAGAACAAATTGATAATCAGATAAAGGTACCAAAAGTATTATGAGGACTGCAAGTAAAACTATTTCTGCGGAAAGATTAGTGCGTGACGCCCTTGAGAAGGCGGAGCATTTCAATGATTATAATATTTTCACGTATATTAATAGGGATGCTGCGATTACGAAGGCTCGCGAGATTGATGCGAAGATCAAGAAGGGCAAGAAGGTTGGTAAACTGGCGGGTGTACCATATGCATTGAAGGATAATTTCCTGACCCCAGAGGGGGAGACGACTGCTGCCGCGCACATTTTGGAAGGTTTCACTTCGCCAATTACTGCGACGGCTATCAAGAAGCTTGAAGATGAGGGGGCAATTATGATTGGGCGAGTAAATATGGATGCTTTCGCGCACGGGACTTCAACTGAGAATTCTTACTATGGCCCAACACTGAACTCTCATGATATGGAGCGGGTGTCTGGTGGTTCGTCTGGTGGTTCGGCTGTGGCCGTGGCACTTGATATTGTTGAATTTGCGACTGGTACTGATACTGGTGGTTCGATTCGTCAACCAGCTGCATTCAATGGGATCTATGGGTTCAAGCCGACCTATGGGACTATTTCGCGCTATGGGGTGGTGGCGATGGCTTCGTCGACTGATTGTATTGGGTTTTTCACGAAATCACCTGAGGATATGGACTTGCTTATGTCGATTGCGTCTGGGCAGGACCCGAAGGACCTGACAACTTTGCCGGATTATTATGGTTGTGCGTCTGAAGATGATTCTGTTCTTTCTGAGGACACACTCAAGGCCATTCGGCCAGGCCTGCAATTCTCGGGGGTTTCGGAGGGTATGACTGTGGGAGTTGTGAAGGATTTTGATAATGATACGATTGATGTAGAAATCCGCGAGGCTTTGAAACGAAAGGTTGAGCTTCTAAAGAAGAAAGGTCACAAGGTTGTCGAGCTCTCGATGCCGTCTCTTAAGTATGCGCTTTCGGCATACTATGTGATTGTGCCAGCGGAGATTGCCTCTAATCTATCACGTTATGATGGTGTGCGGTACGGTTTCCGTTCGGAGAAGTCTCAGGACCTGAACGCCCTTTACAAGAATACGCGCGATGAGGGATTTATGTCTGAAAACAAGCGTCGAATCATGATTGGGAACTTTGTGTTGTCGAGCGGGTTCTACGATGCATACTTCTTGCAGGCGGCGAAGGTCAGGACGCTCATCATTAATGAATATCAGAAGGCATTTGAGAAGTGCGACTTTGTATTGATGCCTATTTCGCCGAATCCACCATTCAAGATCGGTGAGAAAGTTGACGATCCGGTAGCAATGTATATGGAGGATATGATGTCTGTCTCAACCAACCTGGCTGGGGTGCCGGCGCTGGCGATACCGGCGGGAAAGACCAAGAGTGGTTTGCCGGTCGGACTGCAGCTGATTGGTCCAAGGCGAAGCGATAAGAACTTGATTGTATTCTCGAAGGAGTTAGAAGAAAATGATTAATGCTTCTATTATACCACAGTTTGTTTGTTTTGTCAATTTTAACAGGGGTGTATGCTAATGGATGGTGGCGTTGTGACTTTTGTGATTGCGATCTTGATTGTGGCTGTTTTGGTTTTTGTGGCAATCCTTCTGACTGGGAAGCGTGGATATCATTTTAATGTCGAATCATATCAGGCGAAGTTTCTCGAGATTGAGAACAAGCTGTCACAGGACAACACGGCGACGTTCATGACATCGATTATCGAATGCGATAAACTACTCGATAAGGCGATGATTGAGATGGGTGTGCCTGGCAAGACGATGGGGGATCGGCTGAAACGAATCGGTGATAGATTCTCGAATCTGAATGCGGTCTGGCGGGCCCACAAGCTCAGGAACGCGATCGCGCACGAATCTGATATTGATGTGAGCTATAAGCAGGCCCACAATGCTTTGCAGGTTTACAAGCAGGGGTTGAAGGATCTGGGAGCAATATGAAAGGAGAGAAAATGAAATACGTACCGACAATTGGAATTGAGTGCCACGTGCAACTATCAACCAAGACGAAGCTTTTCTCTGAGGTCGATAACGATGCGAGGGGGAAGGAACCCAATTCCTGCGTTTCACCCGTCGACTACGCTCTGCCTGGAATGTTGCCGAGGCTGAATGGGGAAGCGATTAAGTTCGCGATCCGCGCCGGTCGGGCGATGAACTGCGAGATTAATCCTAGGTCAAGATTTGACCGGAAGCACTACTTCTATCCGGATTCACCGAAAGGCTACCAGATTACTCAGTTCTATGCGCCAATTATCGGTGAGGGGTTCGTTGAGCTTCCTTCTGGAACGAGGGTCAGGATTGAGCACGCCCACCTTGAAGGGGATGCAGGGAAACTGACTCATTTTGCCGAATACTCTCTCGTAGATTTGAACCGTGTTGACACTCCGCTGATCGAAATTGTCTCGATGCCAGACATCCACTCGGCCAAGGATGCACACGACTATTGCAAAGAACTGTGGCGACTGATGTGTTTTGCTGGGGTGACTAATGGGGATCTGTATAACGGGAATATGAGGTTCGACGTGAATATCTCTCTGGCGTTAGAGGGAGTGAAAGAGCTCGGAACAAGGGCCGAAGTGAAGAATCTGAACTCGTTCAGGAGTGTCGAGCGAGCGGTCGAATATGAAATTTCGAGACAGAAAAAGCTTCTTGATGCCGGCGAGAAGGTCGTGCAGGAGACGAGAGGCTGGAATGACGCGAGCGGCAAAACCACTGGGCAGCGCTCGAAGGAAGAGGCGAAAGATTATCGCTATATGCCTGAGCCGGATATCCCGCCGATTAACCTGAGCCAGGAATTCATCGATGAAGAATCCGCCAGGCTTCCATTGATGCCGTCCGATTATCGCCGAATTTTCGGGAAGGCGATTAAGACTGACATTCTCGAGATTCTACTCGACTATCCGACGTTGATGCAGAAGCTTAGTGAACTTTCTTACCAAGGAGAGCTGAAGGCTCAGCCATCCGAGATTGAGGCCCTTGACGGAGCGAATTCAACTATTTCTCTAGTTTCGAACCTATTTACTTCAGTTCTTCTGGCTGAAGAGAAGTCTTCTGAATTTTTGCAGGAGCTGCCGAGCGCCACAGACCTCATGACGCTGGCCCAGATGAATGAGAAAAAAGAGTTGTCCTCGACTGCAACGAAGGAAGTATTCTTGAGGTTGTTTGACCCTCAGATGAAGGGGCGTGGAACTAAGGAAATCGCCAAGGAGCTTGGCCTGATTCAGGAAAACGACTTTGGTGCGCTCGAGAAAATTGTCGATACTGTACTCGCGAAGCCGGAGACCCAGAAGGCCCAGGACGATTTTAAGAACGGGGAAGAGAAAGTGATTGGCTTCCTGGTCGGACAAGTGATGAAAGAGTCGAAGGGTAAAGCCAACCCATCAGCCGTGCAAGAGATTCTACGAAAGAAACTGTCTTAGCGACCTCATCCAGGGCTATTTGAATCCTCGGAAAATATTGCTAAATAAACATTATCGCATTATCTTATGCTATAATTAATACATTAACAAAGGAGGAAAAATGGCAAAAGAAAACAAAGCTGGATTGTATGGTTGCATCGCGATCGTGGTGATTGTCGTAATCGCTATCGTTGTCGGTGTCATAGTTGCAAACAATAATAAACCTAAGGATAACACTGGTTCTGAGGTTACAACTAGTGAGCCTAGTACTACTACAACCGACAAATATTCTACTGTCGACGAATCGATTGAATTCGGTGATTTCGAGGGTATGACGAAGCTATCCAAAGCTATCCAGAACGGTGAAGCTACTGGCAAGTCCGTCAAGATTGCAGGCATCGTTTCTCATCCGATGTCGAAATATTCAATCGTCCAGGAGAATAAGACTGGTAGCCAGAAGATTGGTACGCAGTTCATTATCGAGGATATCGATGAGTCGAACTACCCAGCCGATGGTGACAAGATCGTGATCACCGGTACTGTGGTCGAAGAAGAGCCGCTAGTGTTCGTTATTCGCACTACCTCGCAATATGTTGAAACTTTAGAGACCACTGACAGCGCAAGCGGGTCCGCTGCTGGAGACGATGTGGATCCTGAGGTCACAACTAACGAATAATCGTTGCATCGCTTAGATTTTAGCCCGACATTTCCGTTTACAGAGATGTCGGGATTTTCTTTCTTTTTTATTCAAAATGTGGTAAACTAGTTGAAAATATGTCTTTTTGAGCGTGGAGCTTATAGACGACTAAGATAATAATATGTAAAAGGAGCATATGGCAACTGGAATTAAGAGTTTAGCGGATATGCGCAATATTGGTATCATTGCACATATTGACGCTGGTAAAACTACTACTTCGGAAGCGATTCTGTATCGTACCGGACTTAAACATAAAATTGACCTCGTGAAGGGTGGCACTGGTGGTGCTGATACCGACTGGATGGAGCAAGAGAAGGAACGTGGCATTACGATTACTTCTGCAGCTGTGACCGTCTACTGGAAGAATCACCAGATTAACATTATTGACACCCCTGGCCACATTGACTTTACGGCTGAGGTGGAGCGCTCACTTCGCGTGCTTGACGGCGCCGTAGTGGTGTTCGATGGTAAAATGGGGGTCGAGGCGCAGTCTGAGACGGTCTGGCGCCAGGCGACTAAGTACGGTGTTCCACGCATTTGTTTCGTTAATAAGATTAACCAGATTGGTGGTGATTTCTATAAATCTCTCGATTCTATCCATAAGCGCCTTTCTAAGAACGCTGTGGCGATTCACTTGCCAATTGGGTTCGAGAAGGATATCTGTGGCGTGGTCGATCTCATCGACATGAAGGCTTACACCTACAAGGATTACGCTGACCATGAATTGACTGTCGGTGAGATTCCTGACGATATGAAAGAGAAGGCTAAGAATGCCCGCTCGATGCTCGTTGAAGAAGCTGTACAGGCTGATGAAGCCTTGATGGACAAGTATTTCAACGAAGGCGAGGATGCAATTACAGTTGATGAGCTCAAGTCTGCGCTTCGTAAGCGTGTGCTCGATGGCGATTTCTTCCTCGTGACTGGCGGTGACGGACGTGGTGTGATCGTCGAGAAGGTCCTCGACCTTATGACTGATTATCTTCCAAGCCCGCTTGATCGTGATCAGGGCCAGACCGTCGGTACCGATCCGAAGACTGGTGACCAGATTATCCGCAAGGCTGATGACAAAGAGCCTCTTACGGCACTCGCATTCAAGATTGCAACCGATCCGTTCGTCGGTAAATTGATCTTCATTCGTGTTTATTCCGGTAAATTGAAGTCTGGCGATACGGTCCTTAACGCCTCAACTGGCGACAAGGAGCGTATTGGACGCTTGGTGCGTATGCATGCAAATGATCGCAAGGATATCAACGAGATTGGCGCTGGTGATATCGCAGCGGTGGTCGGACTCAAGAATTGTACTACTGGTACAACTCTCTGTGCACCAAATTCTCCGATTCTCCTTGAATCAATCGAATTTCCAGATCCTCCAGTATCCATTGCGGTTGAGCCGAAGACTAAGGCAGACCAGGAGAAGATGGGTATTGGCCTCTCCAAGATGGCTGAGGAAGATCCAACTTTCCGTGTTCACACTGACGAAGAGACTGGTCAGACGATTATCTCTGGCATGGGTGAGCTTCATCTCGAGATCATTATCGATCGTTTGAAGAGGGAACACAATGTCGAAGCTAACACTGGCGCGCCACAGGTTGCATACCGTGAGACGATTCGTGGAACTGCTGAGGCTCAGGGTAAGCACATCAAGCAGTCTGGTGGTCGTGGTCAGTACGGTGACGTCTGGATCAAGTTCGAGCCGAACGAACCAGGTAAAGGATTTGAATTTATCGATCAGATTAAGGGTGGCGTGGTTCCTCAGGAATACCGCAAGCCAGTTCAGAAGGGTGTCGAGGACACCTTGGCTGGTGGTGTGATTGCAGGTTATCCTGTAGTTGATATCAAGGCTACACTCTACGATGGTAGCTACCACGATGTGGACTCCTCAGAACTCGCCTTCACCTTGGCCGGTGCGCTTGCTACTCGTGAGGGTATCGCTAAGGCTAACCCTGTCTTACTTGAGCCGGTAATGAAGCTTGAGATTACCACCCCAGAAGAATTCATGGGCGACGTGATTGGTGATATCAATTCTCGCCGTGGTCGCATCGATGAGATGGAAGACCTGAACGGTGGTGCGAAGCTTATCAAGGCGTTCTGCCCACTCGCGAACCTCTTCGGTTACACCGGTGATCTTCGTGGTATGACTCAGGGGCGCGCAGCTTCTTCGATGGAGCTCAATGCTTATGAGGAAGTTCCACCAAACGTAGCACAGGAAATTATCGAGAAGAGAAACTCGAAATAAACTAATCTATGAAAGGAACCCAAGCGATGGGTTCCTTTTTGTTGGTGCCGAGCTCGTGCTTATGGTAACCGTATGTATCGTACGTAGTAGCCGCAGTAGACCACTGATAGCTGTAGCCTACAAGGAGCCAGCTAATTGCTATTACTGTGATCAAGTCAAGCGTGCCGTGAACCAATTCTCGATCCAGAAAAGCGTGTTATAATGGAAGAGATAAAGTGGAGTTTTGATGGAAAATAATTCTTTCTTGATTACGCCGATGAGTCAGCGAATAAACCTGAGGCCTGGTGAAGTTTATCACGGAGTAATGCAGGTGACAAATCCAGTTGATGCGACGAAAGATTTTAAATATAAGGCGCGGATTACCCCTTACGGCGTGATTGGGGAGAGCTATGATGCAGATCTCCAGAGCAGTACTGGACGAACATTAATTGCTGACTGGGTTCAGATTGAGAACGAGTCTGGTACGCTCATGCCGAATGAGACGAAGAATGTCAACTTCACGATTACAGTGCCCGAGAATGCGCCAGTAGGGGCGCAGTGTGCTGCGATTATCGTGAGCGAGAACAATGACCGATTATCGGGGGATGGGATGGCTGTCGAGAATGTGTTCGAGATGGCGAGTATCATCTACGGGAATGTTGACGGCGAGATGATGCACGATTCAAAGATTTTGGAGAATAACATTCCTGGGTTCTCGACCTCTGCAATCGTTACGGTTGGCGCGAGAGTTAGTAATAATGGGAATACTTACGAGGATGCGGTGATTAGTATCTCTGCTAAGAACGCTATTACTGGTGAGGTCCTAAGCCCGAAGGACGAGGATGCTGGTAGATACAGTGAGCTTGTTATGCCTGAAACTACCCACCTGATTGAGAGGCAAATTGATGGGCTCCCGGCGCTTGGGGTCGTTTACGTCGAACAGACTATCTATTTTAATGGCGAGACTTCGGCCGTTGGGACGAATATCCTGATCTGTCCGTTGTGGTTCCTGGCCCTAGTTGCGATTGGTCTGGCTGCGCTGGTCGGATTAATCGTGAGGATTATCTGGAAACATAAACACAAGCCTTCAGTGATTTAGTTGGTAGCGACGATATCCAGGAAAGATGAGTTTGACCACATATGCTTACGACAGTCGTATGCAGCGTACATAGAAACCGAAATCTCGATAATAGTTCTGAGTCATCTAGTAAGCGCCATTGATATGGTGGACAGCGTAGTTGCTTCTATTGTGTCTATCGAAGACTACAAATGGTTCATCGCCGGCCTCTCATCAGCACATCTCAGCTGCGAAATCTTGTATATATTCTTCTAGGGGGCAGGAGCTGAATTTGGGTGAACTAATGTATATACGACTTGGCCGACATATGTATCAGCTGGCTGATTGCTGGCGACGTATACGGCATAGGTCGTCTCGAAATCGGAGCTGATTGTGGTCCCGGTACTTCTGGGGTAGTCTATGGTCTTAGTGTAGTGATCTGGTATTGAATGATAACTATCGTAGCCGGTAATAACTGTCGGTGTGCGCGGGCCGGCGACGGCTGTAAGCTTCATGGCCCAATTAGATGTCGTGCCACTGGTCGCGGTGCCAGTTTCAATTTTCTTGCCAGTCCTTGTTCCTACTAGGTCACTGCCTGTACCAGTACTCGTGTCACCTTTAGTGTAGATTGCGTATCCGCCGTTATCATTACAGATGATACGAACAGTTGACTTGCCGATATTCTGACGATAGGTGCCTGGGTCAACCGTAGCTTCCGCGGTCTGGGTGATGGTTGAATTAAGCTGGCAGGTCAAGGCTACATTCACCGATGCGTCGGCGCTTGATGATTCATTCGCGAAAACATTCCTACTAACCAAGGTCATCGCTGAAAGGATGATGAGCGAGGCGATAATTCCGACTCCAGAAAAAAGCGCAATATCAAGACTATTTGCTTTTCTTTTTTCTGTCTGTTTCATCGTTTTATGTATACCTTTCTGGTTATGATTATTATTATAAGCTATTTGTTCGTTCTGTCAAGGATATATTTTAGTTTGGGAGGTTGATTAAAATCGCAAAATATCTATTGACAGCTTCCTCCACATAAGGTATTATAAACATAAGTGTGAAGATCTTGTAAAGGCTACGCAAAGTTAATAGTAACTAAAATATAAAAACTACCAAAACTAAAAAAGAGGTCATACAAAAATGTGTTTTCTGGAGTTTTTCTGCCGGAAAGGGAAAAATAAAAAAAGAATCCAACTAAAGAAGTCTATCCTTCCAGCCTTGTTTTTGTTCTTGCCTTTCTTGGCATTCTTTTTTGGTTTTAACTCTCACCCTACTTTTGCAGCCAGCTACACTCTTTCTCTGTCCACTTCTGGCAGTGTTGATATCAGCATCAACCCGAGCAACAGCCATGCCGGTATTGGTCAAGATACCCTAGAAATCATCTCCACCTGCCCATCAGGCTACGATGTTACTATAAAAGGTCCACAGGACAATACCTTGTATAAGAATGGGGACAGCTCCAACACCGAGCCGAACGAAAAAATTAATGCATCAACTGGCACTAAAACCAATCCTGTATCAATTCTGGGTAGCAATACTGGTACATGGGGGTATAGGTTAGGCAATGATACTACGGTCTCATCTAACTTTATCGGTCTCACTCATACAGAAACAAATCTCTTCTCCAAGAACACTGCTTCTGGCAGTGGCGGTAGTGATAAAGATACTCTCCTAGTCTACTTTGGCGCTAGTGCAAATAGTAGCCTAGAGGCAGGGAATTATACACTCTCCGAATCTTCACCTGGTGCAGGTGATGCGGGTGTATCTTTCTATCTCACTACCAGCATTAGCTGTGTTTCTTATAATGTCTCCTTTAACCCCACTTCAACCGCTGGTGGGGAAACAGTGACTGGTACTGGCACCATGTCTCCACAAACTATCCTAGAAGACACTCCCACTAATCTAAATGCCAATACCTTCATTGCTCCAGAAGGCTATGAATTCGTTGGTTGGAACACTGCCCAAGATGGTACAGGTACTACCTACCAAAACGAGGC
>JAZTXX010000014.1:0-48978 GCA_045636645.1 Candidatus Nanosyncoccus sp. | reverse complement strand
CCTTTATAACTCATCTTTATCGTATAGGCGACTCCGTAAAGTAACCCAAGCGTATTTTGGTAATCGCCATTTTCTTCATTAGGATTTCCTTTACCTCTAACGGCGATGTAATTCATCTTCGGAACATCAACAATACTCGGTTTATTCTTCGGTAAATAGTATTCTTTATATTCCTTTTTAAAATCGAAAGCCATAAGTTGTCCTTTATAACAATTATATCATTAGGCGCCAACTATTCTTCGGCATTGAAACTACTTAGTCTTTGCCGTATATCTTCCTTATAGATTGTTAGTGCCTGCTTAATTTTGCCCAGCCAAGATTAAAAGAAGCGCCTGCTTCTATTTTTGTTTACGTTTTGAGTTGTGCTTGTGCATAATTTTTGTAAATATTTCTGGACTACGTGTAACTTCTTCGACTTTTATTAATGCCGTTGCAAAATCTGGGTCGTCAAAATACATCGTATTTGATGCATAACCATCTGGAGAATATTTTCTTCGTAAATGATAACGAGCCTCCTCTAATATTTCGCTCTCGCTCATTTCTGGATGCAAATGTTTAGTGTAATCATAGACACGACTTAGCATATCATTAATGTCTGTATTTCGATCCGCGGATGATACTAGCTTTCCATACGCACTACGCGGTTTACGCCCAAGCGAAGCTCGATGGTCTTCGATTGCCTCAGCCATAATATTTATTTCTTTATCAGAAAAATGCCCCTTTATAAACTTGTCCTTGCGTAATAATTTTGCCGATTCAATATTATGAGTTTCATTATCGATTAACCTTCCTAGGTCGTGATATGCCGCAATTACGTATACCATATCAATATTTAAATCTGGTACTTGTTGATAAAATCGAAGACTGCGCTCAATAACTTGCTGGATATGCTTGTCAGTGTGCCCGCCTAGTTTATTGTATTTTGGTAATATTTCCGCCTCGACATAATTAATAATTTCTGCATTGACTTGTTTCATCTATTTTTCCAATACAAAACAAAACCAGTCATTGTGTCCGCCGTGTTCATGCCACTCAGATACTATCTTGAATCTAGTTTTGTTGATTATGTTTATGATTTCGTCTTTGCTGTAATAAGCGTAATACCGTTTGGCGCCCATTTTATATTCTCCCTCAAAATCTACCCATTGATTACGACAATCATGCGTAGCATTATCAATGACATTAAATACTAATCGCCCGTTCTCTACGAGTGAATCATAAATCCGCTTTAAAGCTAGCTCCGTATCTTCAGGGGTGAAATGCACGAACACGCGCCAACATAAAACGCCGTTAAGTTTAGTTGGCAAATCGTCCTTTAAGACATTGATTCTGGTTGTTTTGAGCCCCTGCTTTTTGCAAGCAGCAATAAAGGCGGGTGCTACATCGGAAGCGACAACATCGAATTTAAATGTTTCAAGAATTTTTGCATTTTCTCCATCCGCTGAACCTATTTCCAGAACTATGGAGTTTGATGGCAAAGTATCAAAAGCTTTCCTAAGGTTCTCTGTCAATTGCTTTTTCTTATTAATAGCATGCTCTTGACGCTTTCTATCATGAGCGGTTGTGTTATTTAAATAGATTTGTGCCGCAATGTCATATACGGCTAAAGTGTCATCGTTCTCTTTGCTCATACATCATATTTCTTTCTGGTTGTTTATATTATAACGCATTTCTGAGACGATTAGTTTTCGGAGTTAAATTTTCTCAACTTCTGACGAACATCTTCTTTATACAATATTAATACCTGTTTAACTTTGCCCCAGCCAAATCATCAGAGAAAGACCCGAAGGGTCTTTATTTTATACCATTTGTTACATGAACATCTTTTCGAGGATTTCTGAGAGATCACTTTTATCTTGCTCGTCCAGACGGAAAGTATTTATTATGTCAGATACTCCTCTGCCAGGTATTTCGTTCCAATTAGGTTCACCTGTTTCCTTATTCAAGCTCAATGTTACGATATAGTTAGTAATCGTAAAAGGCGTGTCCGAGATGGTGGATGGATAGGAGTTAGTAATGGACATTGTCGAGAATTCTTCCATGTCTATACTTATTCCGATACAATTTAAAGTCAATACGAATTCGTTCTCGTTCTCTTCTAACCCGTAGCTGTAAATTGAACTAGGCTGCGTCTCAAAATTCGACAAGGCATACACTGGTAACGTCACTCTAACTGCTGCAGAAGAAGTATCCTTGAAGGTTATTTCTTCGGTCTTCTTGGAGTAATCAACGTATTTCTTATTGAATGAAATTGCTTTTGGCCAAAATACTGGCGAGTGTGTCTCCTTGTAATCATCGGTCGACACTATTGCATAGTAATCACCGACTTGAGTAACAGCAATTTCATTCTCCCCAAAATTTGACACATGAAAGTCTAAATCTTTTATTTCGTCCGGGGAATCATGCGAATAATCTAGTACAATAATGGTTTCGCTGTCCTTAAGGGCTAACGCTGGATCCGCGTATTCTTTAGGCATATAGCCTGGCTGATTCATGATTTTAAAAGCAGCAACAGATTGGTCTTTAGTAAGATTATTGAAATCATAGCTAAAAACATCCCCTGAGCCCGAAGTCTCATTTTTAGAAATCGGCGAACTTGTTGGTTTTGGAGCAAAGAAAACAATTAAATTAGCTGCACCAAGGATGATTATGGCTAACCCTAAAAAACACAGAATAATTTTGTATACCTTAGTATCGTCTTTCTGTCCCGGATTGTTTATACTTGTGTTTTGCATTAAATCTCCTCTGTTTTTTGACAGGTTAAAGTTGCTTATTAAAACTTATCTCCAATTCTTAACTACTATACTTGGCGGATACTAGTTTGCTTTATTTCAATTCTTTCACTTTCGCTTCGATCGCTTTGGTGACATTCTTGACTTCTCTTCTAATCATAATAGTATCAATAATCGTGATGACGGAGTGGACCATCAAGATGATTCCACCTAGTACGACAAGCGACAGTGAGGATGCGAAAGGATTGATCAGGATGATGATACCGCAGATAATATCAAGGATACCAAAAACCAGCCATAGACGCCATCCATCGACTTTGTCCTTGACGGTAATCGCGATATTAATCGTATTAATACTTGAGAGTATAATCCAGATTCCGAGCGCGATAGTGAAGATCACTGACAGAGCTTCAGGCATCTCAACAATAATAAGGCCAGCGATAAGCGATAGTATGCCGGACATAATACCATAGAATGGGACATATATATTATGTGACACAAATACAAGGATTATCAAGGTGATACCATACAGCATAAAGAATATGCCGATTATGATGCTCATGACATATAAAGAAATACCTGGTACGGCAGCCATTATTAAACCTAAGATAAAGGTTATAACGGACGACACCAGAATTGATGTTGTTATTCTTTTAAAATACTGCTTCATATATTTGTCCTCCTACCCTAATTCTAGCATATAGAATTTAAAAACAATACAATAATTAATTATTTTTCAGACTTCTTGCACTATAACTAAACTCATCAAGCTCGATACCATAGCTCTCGAGCAAAGACCTGATGATCAGGACAATATGTGCGGCCGAAAATCCTTCTGAAACGTAGATGTCTGTCCCGTCAATCATTGCATCACTATTTGTTATGTTGTTATCATATGAGAACATCACATTCTTAGACCACTCGAAGAGCTGACTATTTTCCCGGGCCATTTTCTCGATAATACTCGGGTCTTCTTCGTAGAGTTTCCTAATGATTATTCTCAGCATTTCAGCAAAACTCGAAACATAAATCTTCTCTCCCTGAAGCATAAAGTATTCAACGCACTTCCCGGTCGCTTCTTTTTGGTCCTCGCATCCGTATTCCTTGTATCTTGGATCCTTGAAGGATATCTCAACTTTAGGAACTGGGAATTTGAATATACCGAGCGCTTCCTTAGATAGCCTTGCAGCACGCGCTTTAATTGTATCGATATTCCATGCGTCCTGATTCAGCACGTCGCTATTTAGAGTTAAGAATTTAGAACCGTATTCAGCCAGTAATTCTTTCTTCTCGCTAAAAGGCTTGTTCGAAAGCTCACTATTGTAGCCCGTGAGTGTAAGGTTGCCTAGAGTATGAAGGTATTCAGCGTGATCGATTTGCCAATTGTCTCCAATCATTCTCTGCCAGGCTGAAGATAGCTTCTGTGGCATAATATGCTCAATTGTGATGGTTCCATCCATGACGAGCTTTTCTTTAGTGTTATGGTTCTCGATGGTGGATAGAAGGTATTTTCGAAGATCTTGCTTGTGATAGATATCTTTCTCTCGAAGTGCTACATCGAATTCAGAATCAGTCGGAATCTTGTCGCTGGAGTTTAATTGTATAAAGAAACAAACGAGCGCATCATAATAATTAGCTTTATTCTCATCATTGTAGAAAACGCGTCTATAGAGAGTCTTATACAATCCACGCAGAGAGTTGGAACCAACCTCGCAGACGATGCGCCTGACGCTATAATTTAGAAAGAATTCGAGTATGTTCTCAAGAGTTTCTTCAGTAATCACGCCGTCAATATAATCATCGAAGACTCTAAACAAAAAGACATAAATGGTCGTCTGTTTCAAGTCGCGCAGTCCCTCAAGAAGCTCATTTACTTTAGCACTGTAGTCATTCTTGCCGCCTTGGAATACATTATATAGTTCAGAATAATGCTTGAGCTCCTCGAGCATCGATTTATTCGTATAATTATTGTCTCGATAAAAATCTTTAAACCCATCGTATGCGGTATTATCCTTTGCAAAAACATCAAGCTGCATATTGAGGTAGTTTAAGAAAAAATCAGACATTTTATTGCGCTTGACGTTTTGCTCGATAGGCAGCCAGTAATTCTCATAAAGGCTTTCCTGGTCAACGTCGGTCATCAGAACAAAATTTCGAATCTTATCAGATAAGCTAAGCGGAAGACCGGTCGAATTAATTCGATCGAAGATTTCCTGCGGAGCATCATCTTCTTCGAGCCTAATTTTCGCACAAGTCAGGTGCTCAACTCCGTCGTAAATGCCCGGAATGGTCAGCTTCTCATCGGCCGCAAGGGCTTTCTTAATTAGGCTCTTGAATAACTCATAATTCTTGTAGATATCACTAGACTTATCGAGCATATTAAGCTTATTCTCCATCAGAAGCCCAAGCTGAACATTGTCCGTTTTGATTGGCTTTAGCTTAAGTTTACTAGCCTCATCCCAGTCATATTTATCAAACTTATCTTCATTGAACAAAACAGAGGCAAATTGGGCTTTCTCAGATTCACTGTCAGTCGAATCCATCAAAGCTTTTATTAGGAGGTAAATCGTCGTAATACGCTGTTGACCATCAATAATAATAAAATAATCAATACCATGCTCATCCTTCAACCTCGAATAGACAATAGAACCACAGAAATGAGAACGGTCTAATTTATGGGCGTCGATAATGTCGGCAAAAAGTTTCTTACACTGTTCATCAGACCATTCATAATTACGCTGATATACAGGTATTGAATACTGGCGCTTATTAGGCTCAATAAAATTATTTATGATCCTACCTCGTTCAATATTCATGTGGCTCCTTTCCTAAAGGTATATATTATATATATAATACCATAAAACTCTATAGAACGGCACACCCCCTTAAGGGTATTGTAATTTCTGGAAAATGTGGTATAACAATAGTAGGCGATCTATATGATTGTACTTTTATAATTAGGAGGTGATTGTGATGAAGAAGATGAAAAAGCGTCGTTTCCGCGTCAGAATCGGAAAAGGCAGTTGTTGCCGTTGTGAGTAAAGCATTTCGTGGCGGGACGAGCAATGTCGCCCCGCCACAATAAAAAGGAGGGATCGCAATGCATCATTGCAACGATGGAAACTTTGAAATTTTAGAGGTAGAAACTGACTATGCATTTTATGAAATCGAGCTTGGCCCTGTCCAGATTGAGATCACCGGGCGTTGCAACATGAATTGCGCCCACTGTAGAGCCAGTGAAATGCCGAAAGAAGACATGCCACTTGATGAAATCCTGAAAATAGTGAAGTTCGCGCGCACTTACAGCCCGAACTACAAAGAAATCACTATCTCAGGCGGAGAACCAATGATTCATCGTGATTTTCGTAAAGTCATGAGTGAACTCAGAAAAAATGGGGCGGACTATTTGACTATTACTACCAATGGTTCGTTAATCACGGAAGACCTACTTGATTTCTTTGAATCGTTGAAGTTTGAGAGATTGATGCTCTCGGTCAGTGTCGATTCAGTTGACCCGAAGGAGCATGACGCTTTTCGTAAGCATGACAAAGCATTCGAGAAAGCCACCAATGCGCTGAAAATGATTGCCGCCAGAAAAAGCGAGAATTTAGTTCCGTCAATGAAGACAGTAATCATGCCAAACTCGATCGATGAGATGGCAGAACGTGTTGCTCTTGCCGATGAATTGGGATGTAAGAGAATCAGTTTTACATCCGTAATATATTCTGGTAAGGCGAAAGACAACAATGAGATGTGGATGACGAGTGCGCAGAAAAAACAATTTCTGGAGAACATCTATCGCCTCAAAAAAGAGTATCCTCACATCAACGTCACGACAAATGATCCGTTAAAATGTCTCGTGAGAGGGATGAGCGATGAGCCAAATTCCGAATCAGAGATCGTCATGGATGGTTGCCCCGCAGGTACAGTTTCATTTAATGTAAATTGTGACGGAACGATGACACCATGCTCTCTTCTGGAGACCCCAATGATGAATACTTTCGAATTAACAGTCGAGGAAATCGCCGAAAGGTATCAGAATAACGATCTGACCAGAATGTTCCTCGACATGGACCTCCACGGAAAATGTTCGGGTTGTAGTAAACAGTACTCTTGTTGCGGATGTCGCGCAAGAGCGCTCGCACACAGTGGCGACATCATGGGCGAAGACCCTGAGTGTTGGATATGACAGACAAGCCCTGGTATTTTGAAATCAGGGCTTTTTGTTGTATAATATCAAAACATGATCCCAGAATTAAAAGAATACATCAAAACAAACCTCCCAAAGACCGGCAAGGCCTTAGATCTTGGCTGCGGCGATAGAACCGAGGTTGATGAGCTTGAGAAACTCGGTTGGAATTGTGATGGTGTAGATATTGTTACCGGAACAGACCTAAATGAAGTATATTCCTCAAAAAACGCTCCATATGATTTCATTTATTCAAATTACGTAATTCAGAAGCTAAATACTCCAGAATCACTCGTTAAAACCATTGAAGAGAACCTTAGGGATGGTGGTAAATTTTTCATACACACCTTCGACGAGTCTGACGAATATGCCAATAAGAAGTATTCGAAAGAGGCGATTAAAAAAATGTTTGAAAACTCTCCTCTTGAGATTGAATCTTGCGAGAAAAACGAAGTATTCGACGAAGAGCCAGGTCACGAGCACTTCCACCAAATCCTGCAAGTCAGTGGCTTTAAGCCCGAAAGTATCGACGATTAATTACTCGCTTCTAAGCGCAACGACCGGGTCCTTCTTTGAAGCAGATCTGGCTGGTATTAATCCGCCAATCAATGTGAGTAGGATGCTAAGAGCAATTAATATACCTGCGGTTCTCGGGTCAAGAGCTGCGCTTAGTGGAATGTCACCAGTGAAGTGATGAAGTACGAGATTGATTGGCGGAATTAAAAGATATGAGATTACTACACCGAATAACCCTGACAAGAATCCGATAATGAACGTCTCCGCATTAAATATCGACGAAATATTATGCTTCGATGCACCAATAGCGCGCAGGATCCCAATCTCCTTCGTCCTTTCATATACAGAGATGTAGGTTATTACTCCAATCATAATTGAAGAGACGACCAGTGAGATTGATACGAACGCAATCAATACATACGAAACTGCGTCCACAATAGTCTTGACCGAAGACATCAAAATTCCCGTCGTATCAGTATAATCAATTACCTTGTCCTCATCATCATAAGACTTCATAAGCTCATTATAGCTATCAAGAAATTGCATAAAATGCGTCTTAGCGTCGAAAGAAGTAAAATAGAAAGATATCCTTGTCGGCTTCTTAACGTCTTGGTAACCAAGTGCGGATAAATTCGATGCAAGTGTTGATTTCTTCTTCGTGAACATCGCTGTAACTACACGAGATAATTCTTCTTCAGAGAAATTCAACTTAAATGCCGAGAGAAGCGCATCCTGGTCGATATTGAATGCATTAGAAAATGAGCCAGAGAGATATGAAGTTAGTCCACCAACTTTCGTAAGAATAGCCTGCTGCATGTAAATCTCGGTGATAGAAGTCGAAAGAAGATCGAAAGCAGAATCAATCTCAGCTATAGAAAGAAATTCGTCCATTAAGAGAACCTGCCCTCCAATCATTTTTTGGAGGAATGCTCCGAGATACCCTTTCAAGACTCCGGAATAGAATGAAGCAAACTGCTCAGTAGGGATATAGTATTTCGTCGTAAGATCCGAGAAATCCTGCTGGCTGATCAATTCGTCGACAAGCTGAGACAAAATCTCTTGAGCCTTCTCTGGGTTCATAAGGTCGGCCATACTGATTTCGCCATCATCGAGCTTCTTTTTAAAAGTCCTAACTAATTCTTCGGCAAGAGACTTGAATCTATCGACCAATGTAGTTCTAATCGTCGGTATATCCTTAATCCCGTTCGAAATATCACCTGAAATTGAGTTAATGTATTCAGTAGTTTTTGCAGTAATAGCTTTTTGGTCGATAGTAATGTTAAAAGCTTTTGATAGAGCGGCATTATCAACGGAGACAAGGTCAGAAAATTCAAAATCAAAGTCACTCCCTTCTTCGCCGAACTTTGTATTTGAGAAGATGTCAAGCTCTGGGTTCGCAAGTTGCTTCTTGACGATCTCAGTATCGCTCGACTTATCAATAATATGTGTGATAAGAGAAGGAAGATATGCGACACCACTTCCGTTTGACATCATCTCCGAATTTGGCGTGGAAATTCCAACAATTTTAAGTTTTTCGGACTTATTCTTATATAAATTATTCATGTAGTCATCATCCGATGACATATCCTCATATACTTCATACTTACCATTAAACTTATAAATATCTGTCGTAAGAATTAATCTTAAGTCAACATTCATCAAATCATCATAAGTTAGCTCAAGTGGATCATGCTTGATATCGACTTTTTCTCCACTCATAATTTTAGAGAGGATATTGTCTAATTCCTTAGTATCACGAAAGCCGAGTGAGTATGTGAGGAAATCAGATATCTGGTTTGGATCGTTAAGAACCAACATTAATTCATTATACTTTTCGGGATACCTGCCGGCTAGAAGCTCTGTGTCGTTTTTTAGATTATCTATCTCATATTGTTGAAAAACAGATGTAAGCGAAGAATAAGAATTCAGAAGCGACGATTCCCCGATTAGTGATGTGAACATATTACTGGGATTTAGTTTGGCTAATTGGTGTGAGCCGTCAATCGTGTAAATATTCGGGTCGACATTATAGCTGTATTCGATCATTCTAAGGTCATCCGACACCTCGTCCTTATGCCTATCGAGGTATTGCATAAAACTCTGGAGATCGTTATTCGAGACGCTACCTAGAGCTGAAGTCATAATCTGATTTTCGCGAACCTTATCAGACTCGCCCTTCTCCTCAGTAGATGCACGCATGCTAAGGAGCATACCTGTGAAATCAGCCGATTCTTCTTGGAGCATCAAGGGATACGAAGTAAGCGTATCCTCTTCAATCTTATTAATATAGTTCTGAAAACCAGTTGATACGGCCGAAATCAATGCGATACCGATAATGCCGATAGAACCTGCAATTGAGACCAAGATAGTTCTACCCTTCTTAGTCATCAGATTATTAAGCGACAATGTTAGGGCAGTCCTAAATGACATCTTAGTTTTCTTACTCTTCTTCTTTGACTCAGTGACATTCAGGTCGGTCTTAACCTTCCCGTCATAAGGATTCGAGTCGGAAGTAATCTGCCCATCCTTTAGAGTGATAATCCGATTAGCGTATTCATCGGCAAGCTCAGGGTTATGCGTCACCATCACAACAAGTTTTTCTGAAGAAATCTTTTTGAGGAGCTCCATGATCTGAATAGACGTCTCGGAGTCGAGCGCGCCGGTAGGCTCATCAGCAAGGAGAATATCCGGATCGTTAACTAGTGCTCTAGCGATAGCAACTCGCTGCATCTGCCCACCCGAAAGCTGGGATGGGCGCTTATATATATGCTCTTCGAGCCCTACATCCTTCAAGGCTTTTTTTGCCCGTCTAATTGATTCTTTCTTAGAAATACCAGAGAGAGTCAGCGCAAGCCTGACATTCTGTAGAACGGTCTGATGAGGAATTAAATTATAACTTTGAAAAACGAACCCAACCCTGTGGTTACGATAAGAATCCCAGTCTTTGCCCTTAAACTTTTTGGTCGACTTCTCATTGATGATTAAATCGCCAGAGTCATAGTGATCAAGGCCACCTATAATATTCAGAAGCGTGGTCTTGCCGGATCCTGAAGGGCCAAGAATCGCCACAAATTCAGATACACGAAAAGAAGTGTTGACCTTACGTAACACTTTGCGTTTAATCCCACCAGTCGTGTAGGCCTTAGAAACTCCACGTATCTCTAACATATACTTTATAATAATACCATATATTATATATATATTATAAGTAGATTTTTACTAAATAGTGATATAATATTCTGATTACGTAGCTAGAAGCTTGCAACTTAAAAAAGGAGGGTATCTAAATGTGTAATATGTTGATGACAGGCTGGGAAGTAAATGTTAGTAGACTGGCAATAGTAGTTGGGATGATAGTCGTAGTTCTGGTGGTTTTATTGATATACCTAATACGCAACTTTAATCCAGAAAAATACAGAGCTACAACGTACGCCGATTCGCCATGTCTCATCAAAATGCCCATAGGGCGTGATAACTTCAGGGTCGAATATTCAATCGTGACAAGGCCCAATAGAGCCCTAACTGTAGATGGAGCAGTTAAAAGAGGCATTCCGCCTCGTTTTATTTCTCAAAATAACAGATTAGGGTACTATGTCGAGAAGATCACAGACACTATCAACGAGAAGAAGATTACTGAATTATATTCATCGAGAGATTCCTTACAGGCTAATCTCGACATATTCGCTACAAATCTTGGCCGAGTGTATCAAATTTCAATTGATCGTCAGGACAAGGTTCTTAGCGAGACAGAATATAATATTCTTCTCCAACGTCTCTATAACGAAAATGATTCGATCATCGACAGGGTTAGAGACTTATACAAAGCAACCGAAGCATACATTTAATAGCAGGGCAGTAACTCCTTTACTAGAACCCCCGGATAACCGGGGGTTTTACATGTGATAATATAGTAGAATTTAATATTTTTGAGTATATAATATATATATGGAAGAAAAAGTATTTGATCGCATCGAGAAGAAGTACCTCATCAAGAAATCCGATAAGAAAAAGCTTCTCCAGGTAATCAATAAGAACATGAACCACGACAAGTATTATAAATCTGAAGTACTAAACCTATATTTTGACAACGACAACTTCGACTCAATCTACGGCTCAATCGATTGGGTTGGTTTTAAACATAAAATCCGTGCCAGAAGCTATGGGGGGTATGACCGCGTTTTTCTCGAGATAAAAACAAAGATCAAGGGCAAAGAGAACAATATTGGATATAAAAGGCGCGTAATGATTACCAATGAGGACTTTCATAAACTAGTGAGAAAAGAAAGTACCCTTGAGGAGCTGTCAAAAAAAGCCATCGAAACTGTGAACGACATTCAAATTGCGAAGGAAGTCGATTACTTAATCGAAATCGACGATCTCGAGCCGAAGATATTAGTCATATATAACAGAGAGAGTTACAAAGATGAAAACGGACTTAGAATCACATTCGATGAAAATCTAAAATATCGTACAAAGAATTTAAGCTTTGATAAAGAAAAAAATGATAAAATATACTTTAAGGGTGACCGCAACATCATTATGGAAATTAAAGCGCATGGAGTATTACCCCTCTGGCTAGTGAGACTAATGTCAGAATTGAAAATATACCCACAGAGATTTAGTAAAATTGGTAACATTTATCAAAAAATAAGAAAGGAAGAAAATGTTTAATTCGATATTTGATACATCTGCGAATGGGCTCAGTATTACGACTGGGTTAATTTGCGCAGCTGTAGCCTTGGTGCTCGGCATTATCATTGCCTTGACGCATATGAAGACCTCGCGCACAAATAAAGGATTCCTAGTCACCTTAGCGACCCTCCCACTCCTAGTCATGGCCGTCATGATCATGATTAATGGGAATCTTGGGACATCTATCGCAATTCTTGGTGCATTCTCGCTAATTCGTTTCCGTTCTATTCAGGGTCAAGCCAAAGATCTCCTCAGTATCTTCTTCGCAATGATGATCGGTCTTGCTTGTGGGATGGGGCATGTCCTATTCGCGGCAGTAATCACAGTTATCGCAGTAATAGCAATCTTGATATTCTCATTTACAAACTTCTTAGAACCCAACAAGAATAACCGTGTACTTAAGATTGTAGTCCCGGAAGATCTCGACTACGAAGAAGTATTCGATAACATCTTCAAGAAATACACCACGAAAGCAAATCTCGTCCGCATGAAAACCATGAACATGGGCAGCCTCTATAAATTGACCTATGACGTCACAATAAGAGGTGGCATCAAGGAGAAAGATTTCCTTGATGAAATCCGTGTCAAAAATTGTAACCTCAAAGTCCTACTCTCCCACCCTTGCCTAGAAGAGGAAATCTAACATGGCAAAAAAGGATATGGAGAAGGTAGAGGCACATATTCCTGAAGCAGAATCAAGAATCACCAATTATAATAAACGACGAAATTTTGACCCCAGGTGGTTATTCGTGATTCTCGCTATTATAGTCGTACTAATCGGTGCGATTTTCTTGAACATCGAAAGTTCACCTAAGGATGCCGCTAAGATTATTGGTACCATCGACATTGATAATGACGATGAGAAGATTAATTGGGACCGGTATCAGGATGTCGATATCGAACTTAACGGTTCCGTCAAAATCACGAAGTCTGGCAACTACCATATTACAGGGGCACTCGATGGAGGCTTAATTGAAATCGATGCAGGAATCGGTGAGGTAAGGTTGATTCTTGACAACGTCGTGATCAACAATCCAAGTGGGCCAGCCATCGCCTGCTACTCTGCTGAAGATTTAGTCATAGAGTCTAAAGGGTTTAATTACCTAACAGACGGAGAGACTTACACCGGCGGATTCGGCGAGGATGTGGACGGAGTAATCTATTCCAAAGCAGACATTGCTTTCTGGGGTGATGGTAGCCTCGAAATTGATGCAAACTATCAAGATGCCATTGTTGGTAAAGATGATGTAAAATTCAAATCAGGTAGTTACAAAATCAGCGCTAAAGACGATGGAGTCAGAGGAAAAGATTCAATCTACATAGTCGGCGGGAGCCTAACGATTGATTCACTTGCTGACGCGATGAAGACTACTAATGATGTCGATACTGGAAAAGGTTTCATACTAATCGAATCAGGCAATTTGAATATTAGCGCATCAGGAAAGGGTCTTGACTCAATCGATAGCGTATTAATTAGTGATGGTGAATTCTTGCTCGATACAGCTGACGACACAATTCATTCCAATAACTACGTTGGTATAACGGGAGGTAACTTCAATATTAATTCAGGCGACGATGGGATACATGCTGATCGAGAATTAATCATAGATGGTGGTAAAGTTAATATCACCAAAGCCTACGAAGGTCTAGAAGCCCAGACGGTCTCGATCAATGGTGGGGAGATTAAGTTATTCACCTCGGATGATGGTATTAATGCTGGCGGAGGAGCCGACTCATCAGCAATATCGCGACCAGGCGAGGAGATGTTTAACGCTGACGAAAATTGTGTATTGAGTATTAATGGCGGCAATGTATATATTAATGCCTCTGGTGACGGAGTGGACTCGAACGGATGGTTATATTTCAATGGTGGAAAGACGGTGATCGATGGTCCGACCAGCAATGGGAACGGCGCACTAGACTCTGGCATGGGCATTGTCATGAATGGCGGCGAGGTCCTAGCCATCGGTTCTAGTGGCATGGCAGGGACGCTCGGGAGCACCTCAAGCGTCTTTAACGTGAGTGTCTTCCTAAATAACGAGAAGCCTGCAAGAACGAAAATTGAAATCAGAGATTCAGATGATAATACGGTGTTTGAGCACACGTCATCGAAGTCATTTACGCATCTCGCAGTTGGCACAGAAAAATTCATGCTCGGCCAGTCATACAAAATCTATCTTAATGACAACGAATACGAAACATTTACAATATCAGGCATCACAACTACTGTTGGTAATAGTAATACTAACCAGAATGCTGTACCACCTGAAAGAAGACGAAGATAACCTAGACTATTCGACAATCTGCTCGTAGAATGATTTTTCAATCATCGAACCGAGATCACGTATCTTCTGGAATGGGACCTTGTTCGTCATCACGACAACTATGAATTGTCTGTCGTTATCAGGAAAATCGACAATCGCGGCATCATGATAGATATTCCAATACTTTCCATCGGGGTCATATTCCCAGCCAACCTTATTGTAAACTTTTGCCTTGGAAAAGCCACTAGGTAAACCCTGGCGCCAGTTGTATGTAGTAGTAGGCTGATTCAAGAATGAATCTTTTATCTTATTAATGAGGGTCTCGTCAGTAATTGTTTCATGCTTGTAGAATAATTTCATGATAGACATGATATCTCGGGGATTAGAAATTAGCTTATTAATGTCGGAGTTAACAATGTGGTAGTCGTTAACAACTGCTTCCTCAAGAGCCTGTAGCCCAATCATTGAGCGGATAGTCTCAGCGCAGGCTGAATGAGATTCGCGAATCGCGAGATCGAGGCACTCACCTATAGTGTAGCCAGTAGTTCTAGCAGGTGAATTAATATCCCAGACGCCTTCGTTGATATACTCGTATCCTTTATATACGACGAATAATTTATAGAGTGACGCGGTACCATAGTTCTCGTCTGCATTATAGCTGCCAACCATAACATCTCGTTTTAAATCAAATATTAAAACGCTCTTATTCCCGCCGATGTTCTGAACCCAGTCATCAATTACAGGTTGGAAGTCAACTTCAGTGATAACCGGTTCAAGCTCAGGCTCTTCTTCGGGAGGGGCGGATACGATATCAACGGGTTCGATACTCTCAATAGTGGGACAATTAGTAGACTGCATACCAAGCAATACAATCCCAATAAACGTCAAGGTGAAAATGGCAACTAGAGAATATGAAATAAGTCTAGCCTCGAAACTACTTAAGGTCTTTCGCTTATGAGACGATTTAGGAACCATCTTGAACTCTCCTTATCAAATATTTTTGTTTGTAAGGTTTTATCGTATACGGTGGGAACAATTCTGGTCTGAAGGAGCTTACCATCATAGAAATAGTGTGATAAGATTAGGCTTCTGGATGTGCCTGGCCACCATGCTTGATCGAAGAAGATGTTTCCTAGACCATAGTAAATCGAACCTTGATTGTAAGTTTCGAATACCTGTGGCTGATGTGCGCTAGTCCCAACAACAAGGTCGGCACCGAGGTCGACTAGATGACGGAAGAATCCTATTTCGTCACCAGGTGTATTCTGGGGAAAATCGCACACAGCATCTTCGTATTCAGAGGCGTAGGCACTACATTCGTAATATTGAATATCGACAATCACAAAGTCGCCACGCTCCTTCGCGGCAGATATTTCCTTCGCGGCATCCTCCTCATAGTATTGATTTGCGCCCGGAGTATTACCGAATGTCGCGCCACCAGTCGACTGATTGTATGCCAGGAATGTAATATTGGTTCCCTTCTCGCTAATATTTAATGGCTTAGCAGCTTCTTCCGCATTCTTCCCTCCACCAACAATCTTGATGCCTAACTCATTATACTTATCAATCGTGCTAATCGCGGCATCTGCGCCACAATCCATATTATGATTTCCCGTGAGCTCAACGATATCAAGACCAATCGAAGTTAAAGTATCAATGAATTTTGGATCTGAACAGATGTTATCCCCCGTAGCATAGTTTGTAAACGAAGACTCATTGGAAGTATGAGTAATATCAAAATTAGAAAGATAATCTTTAATATACTCTGAAAAATAGGTCGCGTCACCGACTTGACGGAGCTTTGTATTCATACCACGAGATAGCGCAGTAACGCCAGTCTGTGCAAAGGTTAGCACGCTGCCATTCTCAGGGAATTTCTTATCAAACTTATCACCGAGTAATGGCTTGATCTCTTGCTCAAACAGTTCAGATTCAAATTTGATCGTTCGAAATACCGCCCCAGAATCAAACGAATCAAGATAATACTTATCATTTATTGAGAGGAGCTTAGACTTAAAATCGAGTTCCTCGACCGGGATATATTTATACTCTTCTACAGCGAATTCAGATATGTCCTCACGTACTTCATAGTAATCAGCCACTGGCACTTTGATTTCGTATAAAAATTCACCGCTTGAGAGGGCTGGGAGGGTATTCGACTCCGATGCCGAAATGTGTACATCTTTATCTAAATCAATTTCATCTGTGAATATTTCATGCAGGATAGAAAGTTCTTCCTCATTTAGCCCATCATCATAATAGACTATACCTGGAACCCTAAATAAACCAGTCTTAGTAAAAAACTGAAATCCGAAAAATGCTAAAAGCTCAACAATTACAAGAATGATTAGAAGTAAAAATAGTTTCCTTCCACGCCTCTGCCTTCTCAGCTTCATACCCGAATTATACCACAATCGGTCAATATTTAATATGTTATAATATACTTATGCTTAATTGGTTCAATCGTAATGAGATAGAACGTGATATTTTGTCCCCAAATGGCAGAATTAAATGTCATTTTTCCCTTAAATCCGGTCGCATTTCCTACTCAGTATATAAGAATGATAAGCAGATAATCAGAAACTCTCGACTCGGGTTTCTTATCTGCGGCGAGGAGCCATTGCTCGGAGATCTTAAGCTAGTCCGAGAACAGAAGAAGAAACATGAGGAAAAATTCCAGATGCAATGGGGGGAGGATAAAATAATTGAAAATAACTATATTGAATCAGCCTTCTACCTAGCGGAGAACAAGGATCCGAAAAGAATTTTCACTATACGTTTTAGGGTATTCGATAATGCTGTCGCATTTCGCTACGAAATTCCACCCCAGCCAAAATTTAGCCAGATCACGATTAAAGATGAGTTGACTGAATTCAATATTGATCTAAATACAATCGCCTGGAAAATACCAGCCTATCAGCCAGATCGCTATGAATATAACTATGAAAAGACTTTCGTATACGACCTAGCGCATTCCGTACATACCCCACTCACCCTGAAAACCCCTAACGGTTATTATCTCGCAATTCATGAAGCAGCTCTCTATGATTATGGCTCAATGACAATAAAACTCGACGAGAATAAGAGCCTCAAGACGGATATTACGCCATTATCGGACGGAACTAAAGCACACGTCAATCTCCCCTTCCAGACACCATGGCGACTGATAATGATTGCTGATTCAGCCATCGAACTCACAACTAATCGCACAATGTATGCGCTGAATGATCCACCAAGACAAAGTTTTGACTGGGTTGAGACCCTAAAATTTATAGGTATCTGGTGGGCGATGTATGTCGGTGAATGGACCTGGGCTCCAGGCGAGCGTCATGGCGCCACAACCGAGCACGCTAAAGAATACATCGATTACGCGGTGAA
The DNA here is from genome assembly GCA_045636645.1 of Candidatus Nanosyncoccus sp. Taxonomy (GTDB): domain Bacteria; phylum Patescibacteriota; class Saccharimonadia; order Saccharimonadales; family Saccharimonadaceae; genus Nanosyncoccus. The sequence continues at coordinate 31,207 of JAZTXX010000014.1, read as the reverse complement.
ACTAGGTATTAAGGGGCTCCTCATTGAAGGCTGGAACGAAGGGTGGGAAGGCGATTGGCTTGAGAATGGTATCAACAACAAGTTCACAGTCGCAACCCCTGACTTCAATCTAGAAGAAGTTGCGAGGTATGCTAGGAGAAATAATATCGAGATAGTCGGACATCATGAGACCGTCGGATTCATCGATAACTACGAGAGGCAGCTTGAAGCGGCCTACAGCATCTATGCTATCAATAATATCCATTACATCAAGACTGGCTATGCGGGCTCAATGATGCAGATCAATGGCCGCCGAGAATTCCATCATTCACAACTAGGTGTCAGACATTATCAGAAAACGGTCGAACTTGCTGCAAGAAAACGCATCTGTCTAGATATACACGAGCCAATTAAGGGCACAGGGATAGAGCGTACCTGGCCTAATCTTCTCTCACGCGAGGGCGCCAGGGGCCAGGAATATGAGGGCGGTGCTCTGAACCCCTCACACGCTTGTTTCCTACCATACACCAGATTACTTGCGGGTGGGATGGATTACACTAGTGGTATTTTCGATCTTGCAAACAGCGTGAAACGTATGGCTACGACGCTCGCAAGGCAAATTGCGTACTTCGTCACGATATATTCAGGTATGCAGATGGCTGCTGATCGACCGTTCATCTACGAAGAACGTTTTCCAGAAGAGTTCTCGTTCATCCGCGCGGTACCAACAAGGTTCTCAAAAACCATTCCTCTTGCCGGAGAAATTGGTGAATACTACGTAGTTGCAAGAAAAGATTATGATTCAGAAGATTGGTATATCGGTGGCGTAACAGACGAAGTTGGCAGACGTATCCATATCAATCTGGACTTCCTCAGCGGTGGAGTATACGAGGCGTCAATATTCGCAGATGACGACCATGCACATTATCGAGACAATCAATTTGCCATCAAAAAGCAAATCATACATGTTGGAAGAAGCGAATCCCTCGATCTCTATATGGCGCCAGGTGGCGGATTTGCGATAAAATTAAGAAAGGTTTAGATTGATACAGCCGAAATTATAAGTCGGTGAGTCGCATCGCCCCCTTCAAGCTCTTGACCCGCACAGGTCATTAGTACTAGAGTGTCAACAGGCGCAGGATTCAATATGAAGTTCATATTAATCTCGTTCTTCTTCTTAACATCGATCGAAAGCACCCTATACGTCTTACCGTTATATAAAATCTCATTATCCAAATTAAGCTTGCTAAGATTATCAAATACAGTAGTAGAATGGCCAATCAGTAAGGTCTTATTGATGCTTCTGGAAAAACTCCCAACAATCGTGTCAGGTGTATCGAGCGCCCCGTCTTGAAGTTGGAGCTCAGTGACGCTTGTATTTAGATCAATAGAAGGTATCGTCAAATTTCCCGAAATATCATACGAAGCCGCATTCGCAGAAGAAAGGCTTATCACCAGAAAATGAACCAGAAGCCCAAAATAAATAGCAACAAAACAAACTTTTAAAATAAAGCTATAACTAAATTTAGATTTAAGCTCCACACTCTCCTCCTTAGCTAAAATTATAGCATAGGCTTTTTCAAAAATCTACAATATTATATACCCGGATTGAACATTTTAAGTCTCTTCTCGTGGGATTTATAGTTCCTATCATGAGAGGATACTTCAGCCCAGAAAGCTTTCGAATGGTCCATATGATTAAGATGCGCAAGTTCATGCAAGATAACATAATCCCGCAGAGGCTCTGGTAACTTCATTAGCCCAATATTAAGAGAAATGGTCTTATTCGACGAACAGCTCCCCCATCTTGTATTAGCATGAGACAGGCGACACTTATCGTACGAATAGCCATAAAGCTTCGCATAGTATTCCAGCCTGTATGGCAGGTATTCTTTAGCTTTCTTCATTAGAACTTTCTTCTGATAGTCTCTCGCCCGTTGATGCGCCGGATCCTTAATGGGGAGTTTCTCTCTAATAGTCTTGCGATTGGAGTTCAAGAACCTCTTGGCTAAAAAATCAGACGTATAAGTCGGGACAGACATCTGCAACCTCCCAGAAGTTGAGACGGAAAATTTAATTCCTTTCGAAAGCGGGCTTTTCCTTACGATTACCTCGCCAAATTCTGGATCAACAATAATCATATTAATTAACAATAATTAAATAATAATTAGAATAAATCAGCTAGACCCTTAACCACGTGCTTCGTCTGTGTCTCGAAAGTATGCTTGCCGGAAAGGATGATTGGCTTCTCGACATCGGTTGGTGCTTCAATCCCGGAAACAGCCTCATCGAACGCTTTCTTAGCCTTAGAGACATTACGGAATTTCTTCTTCAATCTCAGTCGAATAGTAGCGATATCGGTCTGGACCCAGATTAAGGCAGGTTCATAGCCATAATGACGAGCCAAATTTCTCATTTCTGTACGATCCGCTTCAGTGTCTTGCTCGCCCTCAATGATAATTGTGGCGCGAGTCTTCATCACCTGTTCAAGAATTACAAGAGCACCATCCTTGGTTAACCCGTATTCATCTTCAAGCTCAGATAAGTTATAGAATGCAAGACCGAACTTCTTTGAAAACTTCTCGGCAAAAGTTGTTTTCCCACTACCTGGAGCACCAAACACGAGCAATGCACGTGGCTTAGTTTTTGAATTATTACCTTCCATATTAGTACAATTCTACCATAGATTTTTTAAATTTAAAAATTTTTAGAAAAAATCTAGTTATTTACGCCATGATGCGCATTAAATGAATCCTTACTTAGTTTACGGAAGACGAAGTTATGCTCCTGTCCGAACTGGATAATTTTCTCCACCGCATCAACAGAATATGGCTTGATATCGTGCTGAAGGATCACAGAATCGCCACCCCACTTCAGGGCATTGATTACATTCCAGCTCACTTCGTCAGGCGTGGATGCTCCGCCCGCATCAAATGAATCAATATTCCAATCAAAGTACGAGAAGCCTTTCTCCGAGACTTCGCGCGTTAATGTGCTCATGATACGGCTACCATGATCGAATCTCCGACTGATCATATTTGAACTACCGCCCGGAAAACGCATAATCATAGGTGTTTTACCGGTAATCCTCTTTACGCGGTCCTGCACGCCATATAAATCATTGAAGAAATTTTCAGGGCTAGTATAGACGAACGAATAATCATGCGACAACGTGTGAAGTCCAACTGCATGTCCTTCGTCTTGTTCACGACGTATCAGTTCATCATCACCATAACCTGTAACGAAAAAAGTTGCTTTCACGTTGTATTTCTTCAAGATATCGAGAAGCTTCCCTGTACTGGCACCCGGTCCGTCATCGAAAGTAAGATAGATTCTTCCATTTGACTTAATAACATTAACCTTTCTTACGGCCTTAGATTGATTACCGTGTTCATCTGTCGCAAGGTATTTAATCTCATACTCGCCAGGAGTTGATGTATCAACTTTGCCTTCGGATTCGATAGTGGACTCGGTCCTATCGTCATACACTTCTACTCCAGGGTCCTTAAATTCTACGCCTTGCTCAACCGTGATATTGTCGCCATCATTTAAGATGATTGTCGGTCCGGTAGCATCGACCAGGTGTGGTCGGATATGTGAATCGATGTACCACTCAGAATTAATACAAATGATATTGCAATACATTATAGCGTATAGCACTGCAAATATGACAGTAATAGTCTTCAGGATGATTCTGGACCATCTAACACGACGCTTCCCTTTTGCCATTCCTTAAATTATAGCATAAAAAAATGGCAGGGGCGGCAGGACTTGAACCCACGACACGCGGTTTTGGAGACCGCTGCTCTACCAACTGAGCTACACCCCTAAGTAAAGGTATCTATATTATTTTAACATAAATTTAAAAGATTAGCTGGAATTTTAGTTAAAAACTCGATAACGTGCTATAATATTAACAATGAAAATACTTATGTTAGGTTGGGAACTCCCACCTCACAATAGTGGAGGACTGGGTGTAGCCTGTTTAAATATGGCAAAGGCCTTAGCAGAAGAAGGCGTTGATATTGATTTCGTTGTTCCATACAGTGCCCCACACGAAAGTATTGATTTTATGAATGTTCTGCCAGCAACCAAGCTTGATCCGATCTATCGCTACGGAGGTGGAGCCTATGAATCCCTACGTCTACTCGAGAAGATTATCCCGCTAAAAGAACGCGAGAAGAAAGTCTCAATCCGAGACATTCAGAAGTCCTATTGTGAATATGTCGATAAGCATCTGAAGACTCATAGACCAGATGTAGTGCACGCTCACGACTGGCTGACATACGAAGCGGGCATCATGGCTAAGAAGAACTACAATCTCCCACTAGTCGCTCATGTCCATGCGACAGAATTTGACCGTGCTGGCATGAAGGACGGTAACCCATTAATCCATGAGATCGAATACGAAGGCCTGATGATGGCAGACAAAATCATCGCCGTATCAGAAACGACCAAACGGATAATTCATGAAAAATACCATATCCCCCTATCGAAAATCGATGTGGTCTATAATTCGCTCGATTCGAATTATGATAAGGGAAACTACGATTTTAACAAGAATGCATACGCATACGCCGAGAACCTCAAGCAAAACGGCTGGACCGTTGTCTCGACCGTCGGACGTTTCACTGTCCAGAAGGGTCTCTGGCACTTCATGCACGCAGCGGCACTAGCAGTTAGGAAACACCCAAAACTCCTCTTCGTATTCGCCGGAGATGGCGAGGAGCGTAACGAACTGATAGGACTTGCCGCAGAACTAGGTATATCAAAGAATGTAATATTTACGGGATTCGTAAGAGGTAAGAAGCTAAGAGACATCTACTCGATCTCTGATATTTTCGTGATGAGTTCCGTCTCAGAGCCGTTTGGGCTAACAGCACTTGAAGCAGCCCATCACGGCGATGTCTTAATCCTCACTAAGCAATCAGGGGTTTCTGAGATCATCTGGTCTGCATTAAAATACGACTATTGGGATACTAAGAAGCTTGCAGACGAAATTGTCGCCGTCGCAGAAAAACCGGCCCTTCGCGAGACTCTCCAGAGGAATGTCAAACGAGAATATCACAGAATAACCTGGAATCAAGTTGCGAAAAAATGCATGAAGATATATAATAATGTAAAACATAAGAGGAATTAAAGTGCGCGCAATTTGTCTCTATTTACATATCCATCAACCAGTCAGGTACCGCCAGTACTCGATTTTTGATGTGTCAAATGATTCAAATTACTTCTACGATGATTACAATGGCCGCCAGAGCAACGAGAGGATTTTCCATAAAGTCGCAGAGAAAAGTTACCGCCCGATGCTTCACCTTCTTGAAGAGAACATGAAGAAGTACCCAGGGTTTAAAGTATCGTTTTCGATTACTGGTACCTGGCTGGATCAAGCCGAGAAATGGGCGCCTGAACTGATCGCTACTATAAAACGTATGGTTGAGCGAGGACAGGCAGAAATTGTAGGTGAGACATATTACCACTCTCTTGCATATTTCTACAATATGGACGAATTCAATACTCAGGTCGACATGCATATCGCGAAGATTCAACAGGTTTTCGGTGTCACACCAAGAGTATTCCGTAATACCGAATTTGCCTACAATGATAGTCTTGCAAAATGGGCCGAGGAGAGAGGTTTCAAGGGGATTCTCGCTGAGGGATGGGATAAGGTTCTTGGATGGCGTAGCCCAAATTACGTCTATCGACCCACTGGATGCAAAGATATTAAGCTTTTGCTCAAGAATTATCATCTATCAGACGATATCGCTTTCCGTTTCAGTAATCGTGGATGGAGCGAATGGCCGCTAACCGTACCGAAATACATGAACTGGCTGAATATGGACTGCCTCCGTGGCAACCTAATCAATCTCTTCATGGATTTTGAGACCTTCGGCGAGCATCAATGGAAAGACACTGGGATTTTCGACTTCATGAATAGTTTAATCCCAGAATGGCTAGGTGAATACGAGAATAAATTCGTCACAGTATCAGAGGCCTGCAATATCTCAGAGCCTGTCGGTGAAATTTCCATGCCTGAAACTGTCACATGGGCCGACACTGAACGTGACCTCTCGGCCTGGCTATCGAACGCGATGCAGACATCAGCCATGGATAATTTATACGAAATGCGTGAAGAAATACTAGCGACAAATGATCTATCTTTAATTAACGACTGGCGCTACATGACTACTTCAGATCACCCATACTCAATGTGTACGAAATATTGGAATGATGGTGATGTCCACGCCTACTTCTCAGCCTACGCTTCCCCATACGAATCATTCATTTATTTCGAGAACGTATTAAGAGATATTAGTTTCCGAATCAATCAATATAAATAATAATATATGGTTAAAAAATAATCCCCTTCCCGGGGATTATTTAGCGTTTCTTCTCTTTAACTTCGTTACGTCCAAGATTCTTCTTAGTTTCCACAAAAAGAACGTGCTTTCGAAGTACTGGATCATATTTACGCAAGCTAAGCTTATCAGGAGTATTCATAGTGTTTTTCTTCGTGTAATAAGCACGAACACCGGACTCCTCAGAAACGAGCCCAACAAGCTTTCTCTTAGTATTATTCTTCTTTGCCATAATTACAACAATTTTACCACAATTTAAAAAATATGACAAGACCTAAGCCCTGCCATATTTTAGTGATCGTTGTGAAGATAGTGAGTTTTAATATCCTCGGAGTTGTGTTCTCAGTTCATCAAGATTTTTAGCGTTGTGAACATACAGGATATCCTGGATACTCATCTCAGAAGTGTCAATATGACGGCCTTCATTATGAAGGTTCACAAGATGCTCTGCAGCCCTTCTGTAATCAGAATTTGTCGCATTAAATCCGATGGAACCAAGTCCATGAGCTCCTGGAGTTGTAAAATCAGACAACCATCACCCACCCCCCTTCTACATAATGTGCGGTAATGTTACCTAAGTAAATAATACTATTATTTGTTAGTTTTTGCAAGCAGAAGCTCAATAAATTCTTTGATATCCTTAAGTCCAAGTGAATTATCGGGCGAAACAAATAATTCTTCATCATCCATGAAAGAAAGCGTCGAGATTTGCTCATAAACCGCCTGCATAAGCTCAATCAGTAGTTTCTCATCCTCGGCGTTAAATTCATAGACCTTGTCGTATACTTCACCATCCTTATCCGGAACAACAAACAATATATGAGCCTTTTCTACCTTGAATTTACGGTATGTTGGTGAATTATTTAGGAGAAGTTTATAGAATCCAAGCTGAAGCATATATTTATACAGAGACGCGTGAGATTGCCATTTCTCCTTATGGTATCCAGCGGTTTTGAAATCGTATATCTCGATAGTCTTAGCTTCTTCATCGATAACAATGTGGTCAATTTTGCCAGTTACCGGGACACCATTTATTACCAACTTCTCAACACCAAGATTAACCTCGGCCTTGCCTTGGCGAAGGATTTGCCCAAACTTACCGAGGGAGATAGCAAGATCGTTCGGCCCCTTCTCTCGAATCTTGGTAGCAACATCTAATTCGAGCTCGTATTTATCGAGTTCGGAGAGGAAAAATTGCATAGCATCCTCATCTGAAATACCCTTGTTAGTAACTTCTTCGAAAGTCTTATGGATCAAGTTGCCGAAGGCTAGAGCCTCATTCTCGGGCTCAGAAGGAGCCTGCAAAATCGTCCGCTTGAAAAATTCCTCTGGTCCAGCATAAACGATATCGATGAAGGTAGTAATACCAGTCGCAGAGAGCCGATAATTCTTCACTCGTTCTTTATAGATCGCCCTCATATCAGGAGAAGGCACAATGTAAGGAGAAAGCCAGTTTTTCAGGTTATTTTCGGACTTTTTGTCCATGCTTTGATTATATTCTAAGATCACCTCGTGACTAGGAAGGTATGAAGAAATGACTTTGTCATCTTCCTGATATTCATTGAAGTATTCAAGCCTCTCAGGATTCTTACCATTGAAATCTGAGATCGAATTCGAGATGTATAGCGACTCCTTGGCCCTAGTCAGAGATACATAGAGAATCCTGAGCTGTTCGCCATCAGTAATACCGGTGTGGCGAATAAACGCAAGGTTCTTCGGAAGGCTTAGCGTCGTATTATTCCCCTTCCCCTTGCCCCAGGCCGTATGATCGGCGGAAATAATGAAAACGTAGCGAAACTCAAGCCCTTTGGCTTTATGGGCTGTAAGGATCTGTACTGATTCTTCTGCATCCCTATATGGTGAAGTGGTATTAAGAGGCATTTCTGCGTCTTCGTAATCTTTAATCATATTAACAAGATCGACAAGCTTTAAGTTTTTGTCGCCGAAATGCTTTTTTAGTTTACCTCGAAGCGAGGCAAGATTCTCATATAGCGAGAAAGATGCATAGTCGTTCTGGGAAGTATAGTAAGTTAAAAATGGTGAACGGTATCCGTTAAGTTCGGATGCACCAATTACGAAGTCAAGGAATATCTCGAGGGGCTCATCTAGCGATTTTGCCACAAGGTTCGCGAAGAATTCAGCGACCGCATGAATCTCTGGATTATCGGAATTCGCGAGATAGTCAAACACCGCTTTCCGGTCTCTTCTAGCTTGCGCAGTCAACTTCACAACCTCGAGCATCGGCAATTTAAAGAATGGATAGCCAAGTATTTCCAGAATCGAAGTATTTTCATTTCTCTCGTTTGCAAGCTCATAGATGAACTTAGAAATCGTCAATATTTGATGAATTTTCTGGTCTTCAAGAAGATTGTTCTGGGCTTCATATGCGATATTGATTTCCGAATGAGCCTTAAGATAAGGCAGAAGCGGCATAAAATATTTTCGTTTATAGGAAATTACGGCGATTTCGTCTTGGGGGACACCGGATTTCACCAGCTCGGCAATTTTCTCTGCAACAAACCCATACTCCATATCAGACGATTTAAATTCATATCTGTAAATTTGCGAAGATTTAGGGTCATCCTTATGTGCAGTAAGCTCTTTATCGGCAAATCTATCCGGAGCTTGGTTAATAATTTCACGAGAGAAATCCAAAATTTCTTGAGTACTTCTATAATTTTCAGTAAGAGGGATTACTTCAGCATTATAATGTTCCTGAAAATCAGTCATATTGGTCGAAAGCGCCCCCTGAAATTCGTAAATCGCCTGATCATCATCACCCACAGCCATAATCATCGGCTTCTCGTAGTCAGTCAGAAGTTTCACGATCGAAAACTGTGAAGGATTAGTATCCTGAAACTCGTCAAGCATTATATATTGATATCGCTCCGAGAGTGTAAGCCTGAACCCCGAGTCATGAGTAAGAGCCTTCACAGCCTCTTGAATCATGTCATCAAAATCAAATAATTCATTTTCCTTCAAATAATTGTTGTAGCCTTGCATAACTCTAGCGATACTAAGAAGCTTCTTATTCGAGACCCTATCCTTCAAGCGATAATTGCCGTTGTGGTCTTTCTCGAAAAATTCATTTCGCCAGGCGGTCAGTGGAGTAATCTTCTCGAGAGACTCGGCATCCATAATGGCTTGTTTTAATCCCCTAGCCAGTATCCCGATTGAACGCTCGACCTTACCAACAATCGGCTTGGCGTCGACATATTTTGACAATAATTCATAAATCGGCTGATATGCATTTTCAAATGATTCCTTGAATTTCTTCGGTACGACGTTCATAAGGAGTGGTGAAATAACAGACGAGAGAACTTTCGAATCCTCGATGTTCGTTTCGGCCACTAACTTCAGATCGTCGGCTGATAATCCTTTAGATTTTGCTGAAGAAATTACACTGATAATATTCTTGACATTGTCGCCCCTTAAGATATCGGAGCCTGGCAACTTGTCACGAATCTCCTTCACGATCTTAAACTGGGTGACCTCATCAATCGCTTGGTCAAGATTCCGATCGTATTCGTCGGAATAATTACGGTATTGCGCCAGAATATCTGTTCCGAACGAATGATACGTACCAATATTAACCTTAGCGCCATCCTGACCAATAATCGTCTTTAATCTCTCGCGCATATTCGATGCGCCAGTCTCGGTAAACGTCAGACAGAGGATATTTTCTGGATTTGTGTCAGTGTTTTTCAGAATATATGCGACTTTCTCAGAAAGAAGCTGAGTTTTACCAGTTCCAGGCCCAGCCAAGACCAAGAGCGGCCCATCAAGGTATTCGACGGCTCTTTTTTGATTTGCGTTTAATCCCATTTTACTCCTTTCTAGCGTAAGTTAATCATGGACTGTGTCTAAAATTTCATTCAAAATGTGACATGAATCCGGCACAACAATGTCGCCACGACGAATTTTAGAGATAGCAGTTAAACCCTCAACGGTATTATCTGGCCGATAATCAGGATCATCACGAATAATTGTACCGAATTCATAATTTCTCGATGGCAAACCGCAGGTCAGCCTCAGGTCGCCAACTCCGCACACGAGATCGACGGTGCCAACACTCGCCCCGTTCGCCTCGAGTATTAGCCTCATCTCTTCGGACGCATCTCTGATATATCTATTCCACTCGGAAGTATCGCGCGTCAGACCTCTAAGACCCGCCCCAATCGCAAAGACATTCTTCAGTGTCCCACACATCAGCACACCCCTCTCGTCATCAGTTTGATCGAACTCGAGGAAATCGGCTGCGAACATTTCCTTTAACCTATCATCTGTAACAGTGAGTTTCGTCCTCTTCCCATCTTTAATATCACTAGCAAATCCTGGCCCAGAAATGATCATGTAGTCATTGAAATCCTTAAAGGCCTGGTCGCTCAAAATTCCTTTTGTGGCAACAATAAGGGAGACGTCCTTTGGAAGATGCGGTAAAGTATGTGAGACCGCAAACGAGGGCACACAGAGCACGATATACCCTGCACCAGAAACCACTTCGGAGAGTTTATTGTTGTTAAGCTTGGGATCATAGTAGTCGATATCGTATCCATTATCGGCCAAAATTCCACCGAGAGCTGTCCCGAAAGCCCCCGCACCTAAAATAGCAATTTTCATATACATTTATTATACCACGACTCGGTCGATTGGGGCGCCTCATACAGATAGAGGTGGTATAATATATATTATGGTATATCTTGACTATGCAGCCACTTCACCACTTCTTCCTGAAGTTATTTCAGCCATGCATAAAGCCGAAAAGAATTTTTTTGCCAATGCTTCAGCTCTTCATACTCCTGGACATCTCGCAATGAACGAGATCGAAGAGTGCCGAGAATTGCTCGCAAGAATTATCAACGCGGACCCAGAAGAAATCATCTTCACCTCTGGAGCAACGGAGAGTAACAATACGATCGTTCGCACTTTTGAAGGATATAAGATCGAAACTTCACCCTTAGAACACCATTCGATTCTCGAGACGGCCAAGAAATTCCGCGGCTCTACATCGCCAACGCTTTATTCCTACATGTTAGCCAATAATGAAACTGGTGAAATCCAAGACTTATCCAGATTCACAGAAATAGACAGAAATCAAAGCGTGGATAAAAACACCGAAATCTTCCAGGCAAAATCTGACTTCGGGAAACCTCTTGTCACAGATATTAGAGCAAAATACCTCCATTCAGACCTCACCCAAGCCCTCGGTAAAATCCCGGTCGACGTTAAATCTCTCGGACTCGACTATGCGACCTTCTCGGCACACAAAATCGGGGGGCCAATCGGCGTCGGCGCAATTTACGTTAAAAAAGGAGTCCCGTTTAAGCCGCTCCTGATAGGAGGTAATCAAGAGAAGAAACGCCGAGGCGGGACCTATAATACAACTGGAATTATCGGTTTCAAAGCGGCACTAGAATACATCAACAAGAACCGGACCTGGGATATATATGATACTAAAGTCCGAAAACTCCGTAACGTTCTAGCAAAAAGAATCCTTGAAGAAATCTCTGGGAGCTCCCTGAATACAGACCTTGATAATTCCCTTCCGAACATTCTAAATACATCCTTCAAGGCAGCTGAAGGCGAATCAATCCAATTATACCTAGATGCTGAGGACATAATCGTTTCAACCGGTTCTGCTTGTGCCGCAGGAGACATCAAGCCATCCCATGTCCTCATGGCCAAAACGGGCGATGCGGAAGTCGCCCATTCCTCAATCAGGTTCTCTTTCGGACTTTCAAGTCAAGAAGAGGATGTAGACAAAGTCATGGAAGTGTTGCCAGGGATTGTTGGCAGACTTCAACAAATCAGTACAATTGAGTCTAAATAACTAACCCCTAGCGGTACGATAATTATTAATCGCATCTGCCAACGCTTCGTGACCGAGAACAGAACAATGAAATTTATGCTTCGGAAGCTTCCCTAAATAATCATCGATATCCTCAGCAGAAATATTTAGAGCCTCGTCTAGAGTTTTACCTTTGGCAATTTCTGAGAGTGCTGAAGTAGAGGCAATCGCTGAAGCGCAACCATAAGTTTTCCAACGTATATCCGAAATTTTGTCATCGGACACCTTAATGAACATCTTCATCTGATCACCGCAAATCGGATTACCTACGAGCCCGGTCGCATCACATTTAAAACTCGACTCGTCACCCATCAAAAAATTACGAGGATTCAGAAAATGATCCTTGACTGTATCAGAATAAATCCAATCCTTCCCTTCGTTCATAAGACCATTATAGTCTATCTTGCATTAATAATCAAAAATTGATAGGATAAGAACATGGATAACGCATTTACTCTTATGCCGATGAGCCAGCAAGTTTCACTGAATCCTGGCGAAACATACACTGGCAATATTACAATCGTCAATCCAGTCGACGCAAAAGAAGATTTTCACTATAAAGTCACCGTTTCACCATATGGTGTAATTGGCGAAGATTATAGGGCCGATTTACAGAATACTAACGACCGGAACGAGATAATTAATTGGATTACGATTGAGGAGCCAACTGGTTCCGTTAAGCCTAACGAATCAAAGAAAGTTAAATACACCATCAAGGTCCCTAAAAACGCTGAAGCGGGCGGTCAATATGCGGCCCTAGCCGTATCAAGTGACAATGAGACAAGCCAATCTGGCGGCGTCGCCGTAAACAATGTCTTCGAGATGGCCAGTATCATCTATGGTACTGTCAGTGGCGACATTGTACGTGAAGGCGAGATACTTGAGAATAACATCCCTGGATTCGCCTTAGTTCCACCAGTAGAAGTCAGTGCACTCCTCCAGAATAAGGGCAACATCCACGAGGTTGCAACCATCAAGCTTGACGTGAAGAACTTCTTCACCGGCGAAATTATCTTCCCGAAAGAAGAAGAGAGCAACGAATTTGGCGAAATGGTCATGCCGGAATCAACCTACAAGGCCACTAGGCAAGTATCCAACTTACCAGCCCTCGGAGTAACAAGGAGCAGCCAAACGGTTTATTTCGACGGCAAGAATTCGACTGTCGAGAACAATGTCATCATTTGCCCTCTCTGGTTCCTACTCCTAGTTATCGCAGCCATCGCATCGCTTATTACATTTATAGTCCTAAAAATCAGAAAGCACCACAAGAAAAAAATTGCAGTCTAGATAATCAGACAATTAGACAACAAATAATCCCACGAAAGCGGGATTATTTTTAATTCTTATTCTATACTTAATATCTTGCCTGTGCCGTGTTCGAGTTTAAGTAAGCGCTGATTCTTTGAACCTCTGAACCTAAGACTAAGATCTCGTTGCTTCAGAATGAAAGGACCATCAATCATGGCATCAAGAGACTTTAAGAAATCCCATGGCTCTCCACCGTACTCTTTAATGATCTCGTAAGTAAAACCTGAGAAACTCCATACATCCCAACCAAATTCCTTCCTAACCCTCTCAGCAATGATCCGACAAGACTTCGCTTGAACAAATGGCTCACCACCACAAAATGTTAAACCAGTCTGTCCCTTGAATTCGGATAAACGTTCAATGATTTCGTCGATAGAAACTAGCATCCCGGCCTCATAATCCCAAGTTTCTGGATTCTGGCAGCCAGGACAATGATTCGGGCAACCCTGTGTCCAGAGCACAGCCCGAAGTCCATCACCGTTCACGATATTATCATGTTCAAGCGGCCCAGAGACTCGGATGAATCCATCCGGAGTCTCAAGCTGCTTTGCAATCTTTCCTAATGAAATCTTGTGGTAATCCATTTAGCTCCTAACAAAACATTGCTTTCTCGAAAGGCACATCTCCTTCCAATCTACCACAGTGTGGGCATCTATCCCCAGTAATTACGCCAGAGAACCCACAGATTGGGTCACGATCAACTGGATGGTTTACCGAACCATAACCAATGCCAGTATCGTGCATCTTGCGAATTACTGACTCGAATGCGGCAATATTTTGCGAAGGATCACCATCAAGCTCAATGTAGGTAATATGGCCAGCGTTACAGAGATTATGGTATGGCGCCTCGATCTCAATCTTCTCAAATGCTGAAATAGGATAATAGACCGGGATATGGAAGGAATTTGTATAAAACTCGCGCTCCGTCACGCCAGGAATAACTCCATATTCTCTTCGGTCAATCTTCGTAAAGCGCCCAGCAATACCTTCTGCAGGAGTTGCAAGAAGCGAGAAGTTCAACCTGTATTTCCTCGAGTATCTATCACAGGCTTCGCGCATATGAGTAATGATATCAAGACCAAGATCTCTCGCATCTTCATCCTCGCCGTGGTGCTTACCGGTCATAGCGATCAGAGTCTCAGCAAGCCCGATAAACCCGATTGACAAGGTGCCATGCTTAATTACGTCACGCAGTGTGTCATTAGGACCGAGCTTCTCGCTACCGAACCAGTTCCCCTGCCCCATCAGGAATGGGAAATTCCGCACGTGCTGATTGGCCTGGAAATCAAATCTCTCCAGAAGCTCATCTTTTACCAGGTCCATCTTCTCGTCGAGCTCGTGGTAGAACCCATCCCAATCAGCTTCCTTCCTCTCGCCAAGGCAGATACCATGCTTAATACCAATTCTCACGATATTAATAGTAGTAAACGAACAGTTACCACGCCCAGTCACTATACCATCGGATTCTGGGAAAACAGATGCGAAAACTCTCGTACGACAACCCATTGTAGCAATCTCAGTGCGATAATCACCCTTCTTGTAATACTTGAGATTAAATGGTGCGTCAATAAAGCAGAAATTCGGGAACAAACGTTTAGCTGATACTTCCATCGAACGCTTGAATAGGTCGTAGTTTGGATCACCTGGCTCATAATTGACGCCTGACTTAACCTTGAAGATCGAAATCGGGAAAATCGGCGTCTCGCCCTTGCCCAGACCATTCTCAGTAGCCTCAAGGAAGTATTTAGAAATGAGTCGACCAGAAGGAGAAGTATCGGTACCGAAATTAATTGAAGTAAATGGCACCTGAGCACCCGCACGAGAGTGCATAGTATTCAAATTATGGATGAATCCTTCCATCGCCTGCAAAGTTTCGCGTTCTACGTCATCATTCGAAGCATCGATTACTTCTTGTGGCCATTTAGCCTTTAATAACTTTTTATCGTCACCGAAAACGTAGCTATCCTTAACCGTAAGTTCGAGTTTCTTACCAGTAAACTTATTGTATTTATTAAGATTCCTTTTCAAGGCTTTACGGAATGACTTATCGACTCCAGGAGCCATCGCGTAATCGAAATTCGGGATAGACTGTCCACCATGCTGCTCATTTTGGTTAGCCTGGAGGAGGATAGCAGCTAGAGCTCCATAGGAGCCGATAGAATTAGGAGTGCGAAGATGACCGTGTCCCGTGTTGAAACCTCCGTTCTCGAAAAGAACGAATGGATCACTCTGGCAGCAAGTTAATGTTCCTGTTGCGTAGAAATCAAGATCATGAATGTGAATATCGCCAGAATCGTGCGCGGCGGCAATATCCGGACGAAGAAGGAGGGATTTCGCAAAAACCTTAGAACCCTCAGCACCGAATTGAAGCATCTTACCCATAGCGGAGTTACCATCAACGTTAGCGTTTGAACGTTTCACATCAGAGTCCTCTGAAGCATCAGCATGACTAATGGTGCGATAGATCATCATGAGATCAGACTTCGCCTCACGCCTTCTTGATCGCTCCTGACGATATTGGATATATTCTCGCGCGGTTCGCTTAAAGCTTGATTCCATCAGAACTTCTTCGACGATATCCTGAATCTGTTCTACATTAGGAGTGCGAGCAGTAATTTCCTCGTCAGCGCGTTTCAAGACTTTCTCAGCCAACGCCCTAGCGCGATCATATTTAAATTCTTCGGTAGCGAGCCCGGCCTTCGCAATAGCTTCAACAATCTTCTCGTCATCAAATTTCACGATTTTACCGTCTCTCTTAACGATACGCCTAAACATTTCTACCTCCGGAATTTTGTTTAGTTTTTATTCGAATGAACATAAAATCTACCTCCTTGAATCTGTTCTGTTCAAATGATATTTATCTATGACCTGTTTGCGGACGACTCTATGGTAATGCTCGCGTCACCCTACATTTAGTGTCTTGCTACTATAATACACCACTACATGTAGTATTTCAAGACTTTTTATGCTTAATTTTAGACTTTTTTATATCTCAATGTATTCACCAGAAGAAAGAGTTGAGCATTTAATCCCAGCACTCAGACAGGCAGAATTAACAATATTAAAACTAAAACCTTTTCCAAGCTTCGAAAGCACTGCGTCGTGTATCGGAATAACTACTTCAGGCTTGATTTTATTAATATAATCAATTGCCTCAGAAATTCTACACCAGGGTGCCGCAATTGGAGTAAGAAGTACTTTAGCCGGGAAATCAGGAAGATCAAATGAGTCGCCAGGATGGACAACTGAGCCATCAATCACCACGCCGATGTTCCTACATGGCACCTTCCCAGGAAATATCGCCGCATGATCATGTCCGAAAAATTTCAAATTAAATCCGCCGACATCGATCTCGTCACCAGACTTTACCACTCTTGCGTTCGAGATGAGCCCAAGCGAATCCTCGGTCGTGCAAACTATAGCCTCAGGATTCCTAGATAGAATACGCTGAATGACTTCAGGTTGCAGATGGTCATTATGCTGATGAGTTATCACAACGCAAGATACATTATCAAAATCCGGTAGCTTCTCTTCGAACTCTACCGGGTCAAAAACTAACTTCTTGTCATCCTTCTCAACGACAATTCCAGAATGTTCATATTTGAAAATCTTCATACAGATATACCTAAATAAATTATTTTAGCGTAAAAACGCTAGGTCCATTATATCATACGAATGAAAAAGCGCCCATCACTGGACGCTAAGACAAATGTGCAATTGAAGCATTACTTCAATCGATAAATCTAAGAGTTAACGATACCAAAGCCTCCAGAAATAATTAGTTTTTCCCTGGTATTCCTTCGGGAAGACAAATTTAATATCGCCTCGCCGAAATTGAATCAAATCCTCGAAAGAGGCAATCTTGTGGCTGAGTTGGTTAAATCTATCTCTTTCTTCTCTTAGATGTGCTTTCCTGTAGGCAAAGTCCCTTGCATTGAAGTCTTCGATCCCGGCAGAATATTCCGCCTTAAGACGATCCTGGATGTCCTCAAGCTCGAATAGTTGAGCATCGGAATACTCATCGTAGTCAAGGATCCAATCCTGCTCGAGAAGCCATTTGACGTTTTCCGGTTCAGTGAACACGCAATCGAATCGAAACCCATCAGCGCGTCCGCTCATATAGAAGAACCCGTCAATCTCGCTATCCCCGAACATCTCCTGGAGAATCCCTCCCGGGATAGATCCGAGTTCGTGCGAAATGAATGCGACATCAACCTTCTGCAAATAAACCTTATCACCAATTAAAATTTTCATACTTTACCCCTCCTTATGGTATAGTGATAGCCTAAGACAAAAAGAGCGTAGTCGAAACTACCAAACAAGTATATCATAATTTTAAGAAACTGCCAATATAAATGCGAAAACTAAAATAATCTCGGCCAATCAAACGCTGGCTCAACAATAGCACCGTTAATAGTACCGAACCCATCGAAATACTTTTCCTAATGGCCTAGACGGTCTGCCGGGATTCTCTAGCAATACTGTTTGTTGAGACACCCACTTCTTTTTCCAGCGGTAGATATTACGGTATGCTGGCCAAAATCGCAAAAATATGATATAATATAAGTAGAAGTATATTAATTTCGCACCTTTAAAGAAAGGTTAGGTGATTTATTTGAAGAAAATAATCAAGAGAGCGACCATTTTGTCTCTGATTCTTGCGGGCATTGTTATGCTCCGCGTATCGGTAATTCGTGCCGATGAGATGGACGGACCCGCAGAAATCCCAAACTATAAAACCCACCTCTATGGTGGTGATATAGAAAAATGCCTTCGTCTCGATATAATGCCAAAGATTAAATCTTTAGCGTTCGGCAAAACGCCGGAAGACGAATACAGATGGGACTTTGACGACGCACCCATTTACACAGAGGGGCCTGATGAATGGAGTGCTCGCCGCGAGTTTATCGCAAACCTAGGGTTATGTATGACAAGCCCAAAAAAGTTTATGATAATGCTCGGCGAATCCCCAATTGGATTCTTCAGCCTCGGCGGATTGGCATACATAACTGAAACGCGCAAGGTATCAGACGACAAATACGTTTGCGCCTTAGCATGTCTTCGTGCTAGTCTTTGGTGTTCACCGTACGGTGGGTCTTGTACCAAAGATGAGGCCATTGGCTACCAAAAAAAATGCCAAAATATTATTAATAAGGTAGCAAAAAAAGTCATTTCAGCGCGGCAACCCAATGGGAAGCCGCTCACCAAGAAGCAAAAGCTAAAGTGGGTTCATGACTGGCTAGTTATGAGTGTTGAATATGACTACAAGGGTCTCAACGCCTACAAAAACGAGGCAAAAGGCAGGAGCAGGTATAACCACATCCATAATGAGTATGGCGCCCTAATTGATGGCAAGGCGGTCTGCGGAGGTTACGCCCAAGCATTTAAGGCAATTATCGACGAGCTGGTTCGTCGAGGAAGTCTCGCAGTAAAATGCGACATTGCTACAGGCGGCAACCACGCTTGGAACCGAGTAAAAATCGATGGTGTCTGGTATAACATCGATGTGACGTGGGACGATCAATCTAGCAAAGACTTTTTTGCGAAAGATATCGAGTCAAAAAACTTCCTTGTGAGTGACAAAAAGCATTACAAAGGAGTGAAATATTCCACGTACTCGAAATCAAAAGAGCCCGCAAAAGATCGCAGGTTCGAAGGCAAGAAATGGCCCCGGTACAAGAAAAGCCTCAAAGACTGTACAGTTACGCTTAAATACCCCAATAAAGTGTACGTCTACAAGGGCAAACAAATTATACCGAAAGTCGTAGTAAAATACGGTAAAAATGTGGTACCAAGCAAGGCATACCGCGTAGTTAGAGTGGATAAGAAAAAGACTGGAATGGCTAAAATCAAAATCGTGCCATCTAAAAAGTGTACCGCTCTAAAGGGTAGCATCAGCGGCCCAAGCTTTAAAATAACTAAAGCCAAAAAGGTCACAAAAAAATAAATCAGCAACCAAAATAAGGTCAGCAAGTGCTGGCCTTATTTTATTTTGAAAGAAAAAGATTTTAACAACGGTTTTTATCTAATACGAAGTACGTATAAGGCTCAGCACCTTTGCAACATTCTTAGTGTACGATTAAACCTTTCAATATGAGCATCATCATTTGGATGTCTCACCCTAGAGTGTCTAGTTTTTATACCCTTGCCATTAAGCCAGCCACTCAGAATAACATATCACCATAAAAGCCCTGCATCAAATATGGAGTCTTTTTAGCAATTCCTCCCATGCATCGCTGTAATAATCTGTAAAATACTTTTTAGCTTCACTTGTTTTGACCCATTTGACTTGTTCGACTTCCTCTATCTGAGGTTTGAGCTTATGATTCAGTGGTTTAGCCATAAAAAGTATGATATTTTTGTAGACTGCGCCATCATGTACAAAATACCCAGTTTTGATTGGAGTATTATTGCTAATTTCGACATCTAAACCAGTTTCTTCTTTTGTCTCCCGAATCGCAGTTTCTATGTCTGTTTCGTTAGTTTCCTGGTGACCTTTCGGAAATGACCAAAAAAGCTTTCCTTCATCATCTTTTGCGCAGATCAATAGCACTTTGTCATCTTCTAAGATGATGCATCCACAACTATTTTCAGTTTTCATATAACATATTATAGTATAATGAAGTTATGGAAAACGAAGTACAACAGCCTCAAGATGACAATATGTTAATTACGGATATGTCAAATAAGAACGATTTAGCAGACGAGGGTTCAACAAAGAACTTAATAAAAAACGGCAAAAAGAAACGTTGGATAATTGTTGGCACTATAGTCAGTATTATAACTATAACTGGCATTATAATTGGACTGCTTGTCGCTAATGGTATTAAGAGGGAAGTTACTATTTGTACAGAAATGGATTATCATGGAGATATTGGACCCTGTATTGAAAAGAAGACGGTAGAGATTGTTTCTACTCCGGATAACTCAGACGAGTGTCCTACTAATACTGAGCCGGTTTATGACGTTGTGGGTGGCATCGTGGGCGTCCGATTCGTCGGTTGTGCAAAAAAATAACAAATTGTTTTAAAGTCCCAAGACTAATCGATGGCAATACCAGAGATTTAACGGGCAAAATCATAGAGGTAAAATGTATTTTTCGTATATTTTTGTAGCAAAAATGGCATAAAAATAGCCCTCTAGAATCACGAGGGATTTAACAGGCATTTACAAGTTAAGAAATAGTTGAAAATTATTTCATAACCTGAATGGTGGGGATTACAGGGCTCGAACCTGTGACCTTACGAATGTGAATCGTACGCTCTAGCCAGCTGAGCTAAATCCCCAGTTTTGTGCTATAATTATACCATGAATTTAGAAAAATTTAAAATTGAATTAACCGGCATAGAGGAGTTTCTGGCAAAGCCAGACGCTTTCAGTTCCCCTGATTTCGCATCAAAAAGCAAGCGCGCTAACCTCCTCAGAGAAATCATTAATCTTAGCGACAAAATTGCAACAGATAAGAAAAATTTAGAAGAAGCTGAATTTCTGGTAAATGATCCAGAGCTTGGCGAAATGGCGAGAGAGGACGTTAAGAGTCTGAAGGAAGAAATCGCTGCTTCCGAAGCGAAGTTAGAAGAACTCCTTATCCCTCGAGATCCTGAAGATGATAAGCCAGCAATTATTGAGATCCGCGCGGGAGCCGGCGGCGACG
This sequence comes from Candidatus Nanosyncoccus sp., assembly GCA_045636645.1. Taxonomy (GTDB): domain Bacteria; phylum Patescibacteriota; class Saccharimonadia; order Saccharimonadales; family Saccharimonadaceae; genus Nanosyncoccus. Next base: position 10,059 of record JAZTXX010000014.1, on the reverse strand, counting down.
AAGCAAGCCTTTTTGCCGGTGAACTCTACCGAATGTATCAGAAATATGCCGAATCCCACGGCCTTAAACCAGAACTCATTAGCAAGAATGAGAACGAAGCCGGCGGCATGAAAGAGGTCATTTTCAAGATAACCGGTGACAACGCCTATGGCCAACTCAAGTTTGAAGGCGGGGTACATCGCGTTCAGCGAGTCCCGGTCACCGAATCGCAAGGAAGAATTCATACTTCAACTGTAACTGTTGCCGTCCTACCAGAAGCAAGCGAGACTGACCTCGAAATCAACCCTGAAGACCTCCGTATCGACATCTATCGTTCTGGTGGCCATGGCGGCCAAGGCGTCAATACGACCGACTCTGCTGTACGAATAACCCACCTCCCGACAGGCATCGTAGTCGCAATGCAGGATGAGCGCTCACAACAGCAAAACCGTGTTAAGGCCATGAATATCTTACGCTCCCGCCTACTCGAGAAGAAGAAAGAAGAAGAATTAAAATCAGCCTCAGAGGCTCGAAAGTCTCTCATCGGTACCGGTGATCGCTCTGAGAAAATCCGCACCTACAACTTCCCGCAGGATCGCGTCACAGACCACCGTATTCATTATTCACGCTCCAATATCCCAGCTGTAATGGATGGCGATATCGAAGACCTCATACATGAGCTCGCTAAGAACGAGCGTGCACTGAAAGAATCAGATTAACGATAATGAAAGAGCCTCAAGCCAAGACCCCACCAAAAGCCTACGCGGAAGGCCGCAAAGACTTCTATGGGAAAGATTTCGTCGTTACTCCCGACGTCTTAATTCCCCGCCCCGAGACAGAGCAGATCATCGACATAGTTAAATCTCTAGCTGGTTTGCCGCTGCTTCCAGGAGTAAAACCAGAAAAAAGAGTCCTCAGAGAGCGCCCAGTGATCGTAGATATCGGTACCGGCTCAGGCTGCATCGCAATCACCGTCAAGAGAATACTAGAAGAAGCTGAAGTTTGCGCCACAGACATCTCAGAAGAAGCCTTAAAAATTGCAAGAAAAAACGCCGAAATACACGGCGTCACTATAAATACTATTATATCACACTTAATGCAAAATGTCAATATTACCCCAGATCTTGTCATAGCAAATCTTCCCTACGTAGATGAAGACTGGGATTGGCTCGACAAGGAATCCTTGTCCTTCGAACCAGAGATTGCCCTATACGCGAAGAATCACGGTCTCGCCCTAATCTACGAATTAATTGACGAGATTAGAGAAAAGCCGACCAAATATCTAATACTCGAAGCCGATCCAGTCCAGCATGAAGATATTATCTCCTACGCAAAAAAAGCGGGCCTCGATCACGTCGAGACCCGCGGATACGCTTTACTTTTTGTAACCGCCTAGAGTCACGTTAATCGCAGTCTCGTTACTGTTTCTAACAACTGTTAGCTGAACAGTGTCACCGGGCTTATATTCACCAATCAGATCAGATAGAGTACCAGCCGAACCAATTTTCACTCCATTAACAGCTGTAACGATATCCTTATCTTGGAGCCCAGCTTTCGCTGCAGGGCTATCTTTGATGATGGCGGAATACGAAGATGAACTATAGAGATATTCACCAGTCGAAACAGGCAGATTATATGCCTTCGCAACCTCAGGTGTAATCTGTACGGAATAAGTACCGATATAAGCCCGTTCAGCTTTACCTGAATCAATCAATTGAGAAAGCATCCCCTTAGTAGAAGAAATTGGGATCGCGAAACCGACATTCTCGCCATCAGCGGACGTCGCAGTATTAATACCAATCACCTCACCAGCGGCATTAAGTAGTGGCCCGCCAGAATTTCCTGAGTTAATTGCTGCATCAGTCTGAATCATATCGGTTAATGTCTCGACATTTGAGCCAGAACCGTCAGAAGCGGTAACTGAGCGACCAGTTCCGGAGATAATACCAGAAGTCACGGTGTTCTGATATTCGCCGAGAGCATTCCCGATCGCAATCACCTGCTGACCAACCTTAATAGTCTTGGAGTCGCCAAGTTTTGCAGGCTCGAGGCCTGATGCATCTTTAATCTTAAGATAAGCAATGTCGTCGAGAGGATCAGTTGCAACAACCTCGACTTCGTCGTAAGTGGTACCATCAAACAAGATTACAGTAACTTTGTTTGCACCATTAATAACATGCTTATTAGTAATAATATAACCATCCGCACTAGCAATCACACCAGTACCGGCCGCAGCAGCAGAATAGCTTTGACCAAACAAATTAGTCGAAGTCATAGAAGTCACAATCGAGACGACGCTCTTAGAGACTTTGTCAGCGATATCAGCGATTGAGCCCTCAACAAAATTAGCCGAATTCCCATCATTACCGTTATCGAGAAAAGTAATTGGCGTTGAAGACTTCTGATATGCGCTAATACCGAAATAAAGTCCGCAACCACCAAGAGCTAGTGCGATAACCGCAAGTGTGATCGCAAGCCCTATGCCAGAAACCGAACGATTCCTCCCCTCATTTCCGCCATCAATCTTGATGCTACCAGAGTCGGTCGTATCGACTGCTGATTTTTCTTTTTCGTCAACAATTTCGCCCTTTTTGTCCATAACCATATACCTCCTTTATATATTAAATATTGGGTTACTAAACCAAATCACAATTATTCCGACCAGAAAAACACCGAATACAACAGGTAAAGCAATATGCTTAAAACGAAAATCATTCTGATACTTAATCATCGCCTGACGAGCATAATTATAAACGAATGCAAAAATTGTCAAAATCACTGCGATTTGTGGAATTCGAACACCGGTACTGCCGAATGTATAGATGATTGACCAGGTATTACAAAGCCAAGCGATTTCCGCAAAAACCAGACCACAGACAAGAGTCGTAAGCGTGTAGTCCTTATCATTACTCTGAGCTAGAATATGACGACTTGCGGCATACCCAACCAGGAATGATAGAAGCACGAGAACAATTGCATCTAGACCAGAAGTCATGATAGCGACTGCGCTCATCCCGAGAAATACAGAGATTAAGGATTGAGCGTGGCAGGCCTTCTCCGAAGACATCGGTTTAATAATTAGAAGCCAGATACAATAGAACACCATCAAGAGGAAATGCACCGGCAAGAAGGCGGTACCAGCATAGTAACTAAGTAACACAACGCTAAGGCCGACAACGAAATCGACAAGATTCGACTTGATATTTAACCAGAGATAACGAACCCTCACGGCGAAGACACGCCACTTCGAGAGAACCACAAGTAGTATCCCGAGTAATGGGCTGCCAGATAACACAGTGATAATCACCGAACCAACACCGAGAAGAAGATTCAACAAGATATGAACCATCGTGCTAGCAATGTTGCGAGATTTCCGTGCAAAAATAAAGTCTGCCATACCAATATATTATACCAGATTTCTGAAAATAAGTTTAAAAAGAATCAACAATTTAGCCAGCAAAACTGCAAATGCTAAAAATTCCCCATTCCTTATGCTATAATTATCCGTATGGAACCAACATTTTTCCAAAAACACCCCTTATTAAAAGATATGCTGAGCCTCAGCGGGTTCATTATTTTGATCATTCTTGGAACAGTTTTCTTAAATTCTTTCATCTACCGCTCATATAATGTTGTCGGCGGAAGTATGGAACAGACACTCCACCAAGATGACCGAGTAATCGTCAACCGGGCGGCCGTATCTTGGGCACATTTCCTCGGACAAGAATATGTACCAGAACGTGGACAAGTGATCGTATTTATGAATGAGGACGAAGAAAAGGTCGCAGAATATAAATCTCAAGGCGTAGAGAACCCAATGACCTGTACGCTCCCATCAAACGTCAACGACCAGTATATCATTAAACGGGTTATTGCCTTCCCAGGTGAGAGGGTCACGGTCAAGGACGGGGTGATGAAAGTTTATAACGATGAGCATCCAGACGGATTCGTATACGATGAAGGCTGGCGCCACTCCGAGACAGATGGACCGAAAGAACACACTTCTGGAGAGGTCGATATGACAGTCCCAGATGGTGAATTATTCGTTTCAGGTGATAACCGCGAAGGCTCAAATTCATGGGATTCAAGAAACGGCCTCGGAACCATCCCGTATTGCCGGGTAATTGGCCCAGTAATGTTCAGGCTCTTCCCATTCGATAAAATGAGGGGATTCTAAACCCACCAATACCCATAATGAAGCGGAGCTAATCCAGCACTTCGCCAATCAATTTTGTCGATTCAGACTCGGGTAATTCCTCGACGTTTTTAAGCTTTCTTTCAATCTGCCGAGAAGTCGTTTTAGCTGACTCAATCTTGTTCGCAGACTCTTGAAGCTTCTTCTGAACCCCTTCAAGCAAGTCAGAGAATTTACCAAACTGCGTTTTGACCGCACCGAGAGTCTGCCAGACCTCGGCCGAGCGCTTCTCGATCGCGACAGTCCGAAACCCCATCAGAAGCCCCGACAGCATCACAGGGAGTGTCGAAGGTGATGCAATGGTAATATTATATTTCTGACGAATCTCATCTGATAGGCCGGCGATTCGAATAATTTCAGCATAAAGAGATTCAGTCGGTACAAACATAATCCCAAAATCAGTAGTTTTCGGAGGATCAATGTATTTTGTTGAAATCTTTTTTGCCTGCTCTTTCACGTCAGAGGAAAGGGCTTTCTGGTAGGTCAAAATATCAGCCTTGTTACCTTCATCGTAGGCGGAAATAAGCCTCGAATAATTCTCGACTGGAAATTTCGAATCAATTGGAAGATAGACATTCTCATCTTTCCCTGGCATCTTCACGGCAAATTCAACCCGATCATTCGAACCGGATTTCGTCACGATATTCTCTTCGTATTGGGTTTTGTTTAAGGTGTCTTCAATGATCGCACCAAGCTGGACCTCACCATAGATACCACGCGTTTTCACGCCTTCCATGACTTTCTTGAGGTCGCCGACGCCAGTCGCAAGATTCTTCATCTCGCCCAGACCTTGATAAACCTGAGTCAACTGAGTCGAAATTGACTTGAAACTTTCATTAAACCTCTTTTCAACTGAAGCTTTCAACTTCTCATCGACAGTTTCTCGCATCTCTTCAAGCTTCTTCTCATTCCCAGTCCGAAGCTGCTCTAGACTTTTCTCGTTACTCTCGCGCATTCTGTCGAGATCCTTCTCGTTGCTTTGGCGCATACGCTCAAGGTTCTCATTAATCTCTTTGCGATTCTCACGAAAATTCCGATCCATCGCAGGATTGATCTTCCCGACTTCACCTTCCACTCGAATCATTCGTTCCTCAAGCGCCTTCAGATTGGCAGAATTATCAACTCCTGGAGATTTGTGCGTGAAAAGAACAATTAGCACAATCAAAAGAAGAATAATTATAACCCCCATCACACCTAAAAATATTTCCATAGCAAAATTATAGCATAAACTTATATTTTATGCTATAATATATCTACGCCGTGATAGCTCAGCTGGTAGAGCAGCCGCCTTGTAAGCGGCAGGTCGTCGGTTCAAGCCCGACTCACGGCTCCACGAGAGAAAATGAAAAATAAACGCCACAAGGGCGTTCATTTTTTTAGAAATTCTCGGCCTTAATCTCGAAGTAGGCTTGCGGGTGAGCACACACCGGACACACTTCAGGCGCCGTCTTACCAATTACGACATGGCCACAATTTCTACAAATCCAGATCGCATCACCATCAGCTGAAAACACTTTTTTATCCTTAATATTCTTAAGTAATTTGCGATAACGTTCCTCGTGGTGCTTCTCAATCATAGCCACGCCCTCAAACTTCTCAGCCAGCTCATCGAAGCCCTCTTCCCTAGCCGTCTCCGCAAACTCCTTATACATATCGGTCCATTCATAGTTCTCGCCTTCGGCGGCAGCTAGAAGATTCGTCTCAGTATCTTCGACTGCGCCACCATGAAGCTCCTTATACCACATCTTAGCGTGTTCCTTCTCATTGTCTGCCGTTTCCTGGAAAATAGCAGATATTTGCTCGTAGCCGTCTTTTTTTGCTTGTGAAGCAAAATATGTATATTTGTTACGAGCCTCGCTCTCCCCGGCGAAAGCCTTCTTCAGGTTCTCCTCAGTTTTAGTTCCCTTATATTTATTCATATTGCTCCTTTCATTTATTAAATAGCTGTATAACCGCCATCAACAGGCATGATAAGCCCAGTAACGTATGACGCCTCGTCCGAAGCAAGGAAAACCGCCGCTGCATCCAGCTCACCAGGCTTACCATACCTCTGCATCGGTACGTGAGTTTTAGCAAATTCCTGAAATCTGTCGGTATCGAGCACCGCTTTTGTAAGCTCGGTTTCAAAATACCCCGGACAGATCGCATTACAAGTGATCCCGTCAGTCGCAAGTTCTGCCGCAACAGCGCGGGTGAAGTTTACAACCGCACCCTTCGAAGCATGGTAAGCGACTGTATGAATTTCTGTATTGCCTACGAGACCATACATCGAAGCAATATTAATTATCCGACCATAATGATGCTTCTGCATAATCTTCGCAAAAGCTCTTGTCATTTTGAAGACGGAAGTCTGATCTGTCGCAATGGTGAAATCCCATTCCTCGTCGGTCATTTCCACCACACCCTTATCCTTCGATGAACCAGCACAGTTGAGGAGGATGTCCACACGACCAAATTCCTCTTCAGCCTTCAGGGCGGCCGAGTCAATATCATCGGTCGAAGTCACGTCGCACTTGATTGCAAGAACCTTCTTAGCTCCAGCTTCTATAAGTTTAGGCTTAAATTCTTCTAACCGTTCCATTCTTCGAGCCAGAATCACAAGATTCGCCCCTTGCCTCGCGAAAGCCAAAGCCATTTGCTGGCCAAGTCCAGACGAAGCCCCTGTCACAACGGCAACTTTATCTTTCAAATCAAACATCTTCACTCCTTTCTATTATTCTAATTATATCAGACATATGATAAAATTAAACTATGCAAAAATCTCGCAGCCAGACCATAATAAAGTCAGGATACCTATTCATTCTGATCAATTTCTTACTGGCGATTTTTAACGTCGTAATAGGCCTAGTGTCAAATTCGCTAGCCATCATTACGGACGCAACGCATAGTTTAATTGATTCCATCTCCGGTTTTATTATCATCATTACAGAAAAACTCGCAAAGCGTAAAAAATACGCCGAATATCGTGACAAGATAGAGCGTTTTACCACAGTAGTCATCGCATTAATTATTCTCACTATAGGGATACATGTATTAGTTGAATCAATCGAAGGAATCCACATGCCAGAAGAAGTCGATTACTCAGCCCCGACCATCATAGTTCTAATCGCAAGCATTATTCTGAAATTCCTTCTCGCAAAATACCTCAAGAAAACCGGAAAAGAAACCAAATCAAAAGTCCTCCTCGCATCAAGCGCCGAAACTTTTATCGACACTTGGATCTCTGTGATAGTTCTAGCCTCTGCGATTATCTATCTCATTTGGGGAATCAACATCGAAGCCTACGTCAGCGTAATTATCTCGCTCATCATCTTTAAAATCGGCCTCGAGTTTATCTTCCCTCATATCTCCAAACACCATCATCATCTCCTTGAAGATAATCCTGACCACGACCACTGTAAAACGACTAAGGCTAATAAAAATACCAATAAATCCCAATAACGCTACTGGACAACAAAAAACTTCGTCCTCATCAGGCTAAAAATTAGCTGAAACGAAGTAGTATCTATTCATGGAGCCGCCAACCGGGCTTGAACCGGTGACCTCATCCTTACCATGGATGCGCTCTACCAACTGAGCTATAGCGGCATATTAATTATAATACCATATGAGCCACCGAATATCAAATCTTGATTTTAGAATAGAAATAATATATAATTATTTCAGCGCTGGAATCGTCTAGTGGCAATGACAGGAGACTGTAAATCTCCCGGCTTCGGCCTTCGTAGGTTCGAGTCCTACTTCCAGCACCAGAAAATATTCTTGACTACTTGTCAAGAATATTTTCTTTTATATAATAATACCGATACATCATATTCCCTTCCCAAGAAGACAATAAGGCTAAATAGGTACTTTTATCGCCTACAATCATACATTAATTTATACTTCCTATATCAGAATAAACACTAACAGTCTCCACCGCATCTAATGTCTGATACGAGTGGGATTTTTCGGCGCCGTTGTCTGCTTATCCAGTAATGATACGTTAAAAAAAACATAAAAAATATAAATATTCTATGGTAAAATAATTGTATATTTAATTTCAGGTGGGCAGAGGAGGTGACATATGAAAAATAAAAATAAATGCAAATACATTTTTGTTACAGGAGGCGTCTTGTCTGGCGTAGGCAAAGGCATCACAGCGGCAAGCATGGGGGCAATCCTTAAAGCCAAAGGGTTCAAAGTCACCATGCAAAAATGCGACCCGTATCTAAATGTTGACGCGGGTTTACTTAATCCGGTCGAGCACGGCGAGTGCTTTGTAACGCACGATGGCGTCGAAACGGATCTAGACCTAGGTCACTACGAAAGGTTCTTGGATTTTGAAACTTCAAAATATTCAATCACCTTGTCGGGCTCAATTTATAAGGAGTTGATCGAGCGCGAAAGGGCTGGCGGTTTCCACGGCAAGACCGTACAGCTAGTCCCTCATTTCACAAATCTAGTCTGCGAAAAAATCGAGAAAGCCTCAGCGGATAGCGACATCCATATCGTCGAGATCGGCGGCACGGTCGGAGATTATGAAGGCCTACCCTTTATCGAGGCGATCAGATTATTCGCGAATAAAGTCGGACGCAGAAACTGCCTCTACACCTCCGTCGTTTATGTGCCATTCATCCACACATCTAATGAACTTAAAACCAAGCCAGCACAGAATGCCTTGAAGGACCTAAGAGGCTTCGGAATCATCCCAGACATCGTCTGTGTGAGAACTGAAGAACCCTGCCCGAGAGCAATCTGCGAGAAAATCGCCGCATTCTCAGGAATTACCCCAGAAGCCGTTTTGAACCTACCAGACATCAACTCGGTATATGACGTCCCATTCAATGTCTTAAAATCAGGCGTGCTCGAAATTCTGAACAACTTCGTCGGCGACTCAACCGAGCCAGACATGTCAAGATGGAAAGAATTCTCTAGAAGAAGAGCTAAGAGCTACGCAAAGACGGTCAAGGTCGGACTAGTCGCAAAATACGTCGGAAACGACGACACATACATCTGCGTAACTGAAGCTCTCAAGACAGCAGCAGCTTGGAACAATGTTAACATCGATATCGTATGGGTAAACGCCGAAGAGCTCGGAGATAACCTCCTGAAGGGTTCCGACAATAAAGCAAACGCTACACTAAAAAAATGCGACGGGATCGTAGTTCCAGGAGGCTTCGGCGCCAGGGGTACAGAAGGAAAAATCAAAGCCGCAGATTACGCCCTCAAAAATAATATCCCGTATCTAGGTCTATGTCTCGGTATGCAAGCAGCCTGCATCGCTGCAGCAAGAAGAGGAGGCATCAAGAAGGCAAATTCAGAAGAATTCGGCGCAAGCGAAGCGGATGGCAATAATGTTATATATATCATGGAAGAACAACGCGGCAAGGAGTCAACTGGCGGCACAATGCGCCTTGGCGACTACACCGCAAAGCTATTATCGAAGTCGAAAGTCGATAAAATCTACCGAAAGTACGAATATGGCGAAGACACCCCTGATGGATACGAAGTAGTCGAGAGGCATCGCCACCGCTATGAAGTTAACCAGAAATTCCTCGACAAGCTCGAAAAAGGCGGCGTCAAAGTTGTGGGAAAATCCCCGAACGGAGAGCTCGTAGAATTCATCGAAGCGCCAGGTTGTAAATTCTTCGTGGCAACCCAAGCTCATCCTGAACTTAAATCCCGACCACTCAGAGCCCATCCATTATTCATGGAATTCATTAAGAGCCTAAAGTAATCTAAAGCCTAAATCCGTTTTCGACCGACGTGAGGCTTAATGATCCGAGGGGCCGATTTCGTCGAAGTCTTCGCAGTCGACTTGGAAGTCTCAGCTTTAGCAGACCTAACCGTGGCTTTAGTAGGGGCCTTCGTCGTAGCGACTCTTGCCGAGCCCACTTTTCTCG
>JAZTXX010000013.1:0-43016 GCA_045636645.1 Candidatus Nanosyncoccus sp. | reverse complement strand
AGCAACATTACTGCCGCTGGCGACTATTTCTTCGATTCCTTTAACGCCAATGGCTCCCTCACCTCCCTCCCAGATGGTTCCTTTGATACTAGTAACATTACTACCGTTGGCCACGATTTCTTTAGTAACTTTAACCGCTCTGGCTCCCTCACCTCCCTCCCAGATGGCTCCTTCAATACTAGTAGTATCACTACCGCTAGCAGCAATTTCTTCAGTTCCTTTAACTCCAGTGGCCGCCTCACCTCTCTCCCAGACGGCTCCTTTGATACCAGTAATATCACTACCGTTGGCAACTCTTTCTTCTATGATTTTAACTCCTCTGGCTCCCTCACCTCCCTCCCAGACGGCTCCTTTGATACTAGTAATATCACTACAGCTGGCACAAATTTCCTCTATAGATTCAATTATGCCGGGCATCTAAGTACTTTGCCTTATGGTTCCTTTAGCACCAGCCAAATCACTACGAGCGCCTCAACGCTTGGGAGTTATTTCATGTATCAATTTAACTATAATGGTTACCTCCAAAAATCAACTACTAACTATAATCCAGATTTTGTAAATAAATATTCCTCGGCTGTGAGCGCCTATTACGGCACTGGCAGTAGTGGCTCTACTACGTCTGTATCAATTGCTCCTGGTGCCAATTTCTATTACATGCAAGACGTTCCAGCCGAATATATAGACGTCACCGCCGATGCTGCCGGCACTATGACTGTAGCAAATAGGTGGACCACACCAGTAGAAGTACAAAACCTCACCCAGGGAACCACATCCCAAAGCGTAAATAGTAATTCCACCATAGATATCGCGGTCGCTACTGGCGACGTAGTACGCATAGAAGAGGGAACAGCTAATACTACCTTTAGATCCTTTAGTTTATCTTCTAATCCTCTGGTAAAAGGAGTCTCCTCCCATATTTCCTATATGCCAGCTATGAATAAATTTACTACAGATACCGCTGGTACTACCGCTGGTAACTATTTCTTCCGTTACTTTAACTACTCTGGCTCCCTCACCTCCCTCCCAGACGGCTCCTTTAATACTAGTAATATCACTACTGTTGGTAACTGTTTCTTCGGTCATTTTAACGCCTCTGGCTCCCTCACCTCCCTCCCAGACGGTTCCTTTGATATTAGTAACATTACTACCGTTGGCAACAGTTTCTTCAGTCACTTTAGCTCCTCTGGCTCCCTCACCTCCCTCCCAGACGGCTCCTTTGATACTAGTAATATCACTACCGTTGGCGACGATTTCTTCAGTGGCTTTAGCTCCTCTGGCTCCCTCACCTCTCTCCCAGACGGCTCCTTTGATACCAGTAATATCACTACCGTTGGCGACGATTTCTTCGGTTGGTTTAATAACTATGGCCACCTCACCTCCCTCCCAGCCGACTCCTTTGATACTAGTAACATCACTACCGTTGGCGCATATTTCTTTTGGTGCTTTAACTACTATGGCTCCCTCACCTCCCTCCCAGATGGCTCCTTTGATACCAGTAATATCACTACCGTTGGCGACGATTTCTTCGGTGCCTTTAACTACTATGGCTCCCTTACCTCCCTCCCAGATGGTTCCTTTGATACCAGTAGCATCACTACCGCCAAAACCCAATTCTTCGATTCCTTTAACTACTATGGCTCCCTCACCTCCCTCCCAGCCGGATCCTTTGATACTAGCAACATTACTACCGTTGGCGACGATTTCTTCAGTTGGTTTAACTATCGTGGCTCCCTCACCTCCCTCCCAGATGGCTCCTTTGACACCAGTAACATTCCTACCGCAGGCGACGTGTTCTTCCGTTCCTTTAACCAATTTGGCTCCCTCACCTCCCTCCCAGCCGGATCCTTTGATACTAGCAACATTACTACCGTTGGCTCAAATTTCTTCTATGATTTTAATTATGCTGGGCATCTAAGTACTTTACCGTATGGCTCCTTTAGCACCAGCCAAATCACTACGAGCGCCTCAACGCTTGGGAGTACTTTCATGGATGGTTTTAACTATAATGGTTACCTCCAACAATCAACTACTAACTATAATCCAGATTTTGTAAATAAATATTCCTCGGCTGTAAAAGTACATTACGGTACTGGTAGTAGTGGCTCCAACTTGCCTGTATCAATTGCTCCTGGTGCCAACTTCTACTACATGCAAGATCCCCCCTCATCGCCTTCCAACACCCCATAAAACAGCCCCGCCAGTACACCTTCTAGCACCCCAGCGAATACCTCCGCCACTAGCTATTCCGCCCCCCTTGGCGCCATGACCGACGGTGATACCGAAACTATCACCGAAACCACTATTACTACTACCAGCTCTTCCGATCTTCCACTTATTATCATTGCCGCTGTCACCGCCGTCTCCTCAATTATCTTTTTTGTCCTCTCCCATCGCGACAACAAAGATGAGTAATCGTCTCTGGTGTTGCAATTAAGCTACGGAAAACCTCACAATCTCATTAAAATCGTAAATATCTATGCATAATTTGACAAACATAAACACTTTTGTTACAATTTAGGTTAGAGTAAGAGTTACATATCAAAACAAAAAGGTAAAAATTAATAAGAAAGGTCATTGCATGTTTCGTCTCAGTAGACGCAGGAAGATAATTATCTCAACTATTTCATTGTTTTTGATATTTACGTTTACCGCTGGTATGGTAATTCGTAGCGCGTTATTCACGGACGAGACAAATGCGACCACTGATACAGAGTTTCCTATTCCGGTTAGCGATGTCAATGTCGCCGAAGTGCATTTCGTAAACACACAGACAGCAACCGACCTTTCGACCAAGACAAATCATGGATCTGCCGTTATTATACGTACCTATGACGAAAAATATCTTCTTTTTGACACGGCAGCAGAAGATTATAAAGATGGTAGTGAAGGAAAAGAATACAAAGACACCAATAAGAACCATATATACAATAGTTTGAAGGCAATGCAGGGTAATAACACAAAGGTCACCATTGATTATCTTGTTATTTCTCACCTTCATGAAGATCATACTGGTAATGCAGTTCGGATATTAAATGATTCAAATATAGTAGTCAAAAATCTTGTGATTAAATATGAAAAACAGAATAAGAATAAGATATCAAAATACGCTACTATTATTAAAAATGCTGTTGTAAAAGGCGGTCTTGAAAAAATTTACACTAACACCGGAATAATAGATAAAGAAGAAAGAGCAGGAGGAGATCAGACATTATTAAAGGAGTTCCAGAAGAAATGGACGACGAAGGGTGATCAATATTACAATAAATTCAAAGAAGTTAGACAAGAACTATATCAAGGAAAGAGAAATGGGGTAGAGAAGGAGGCGATTTTATCTTTAGGAGAATTTGTGGATCTCTATTTTTTCAACACTGAAGATGTCTGGGCGGGCAAGAATTGCGACGTAACAGGATACGTTTATGAATGGAAAAAAACAAAAAGTACAACAAATGTTGTAAAAAGGACGAATGCTAGTTATACTCGTTTTGACGCGGATAAATACGTTAACCCGAGTAGGTACGTTGATGGTAAAGGGGTAGTTTTCGAGAAAACAACCGACGCACCAAGTGCAACAACTGTCAGCCAGAACTACTACTATGCTTACTCATCTACTAAACAATACCAAGCATGCGAATCCAATGCAAACTCATATGCCGTCGTAGCAAAAGTTAAACTTCATCAATTCAAAGAAAAAGAAACATCAACTGACCCAAACGATAAATTTGTAATGACTGGAACAAATAATAAATTCATATTACTCACTGGTGACCTGGAAAATGCCGGATCCACTCTAGAAACTAACCATGGTTACAGAGGTAATGGTCTTACTTATCTATTCAAAGACAAAATAGGCACACATGTGGATTCTCTTGCTCCGAAGTATGATGCAGAGACAAACGTTGCAGAGGCGATTATGAATAAGTGGAATAGCACAAAAAACCTAGTAATCTACCAGATTCCGCACCACTGGAACAATGCTGCTCCAGAAGCTGTTGAAATATTAGGCATAAATAATAGTGATGTATACGCCGTCGCATCGGCTGCTGAAGACCCTGCAACTAATACTCATTTCGCAAAATATCGCACCTATCACTACACCTTAAGTAAAACACGAAAGTATTCATCCGGCACAGAAGCTGAAGGTGACGGCGTGTTGTGTGCGATAGGCCACAAATATGATACAGGGGAAAAGAAAACAATAGACAAATATGATTGCGACTATGCCTCTGCTCCTGAGAGAAAAAAAGGCTACACTCCGAAAACTCTAACAGAAAATTATAACTACAGTGGCGCTCCAACTGTGACCGAGAAATGTTCAATAAGTAATTATTTGGCGGGGACGTCCACATGCCGCGTCGTAACTGGCTCTGCTACAAGAACTGGCTATAAATTCCTCGGGTGGGCAGATAGTAGTTCTGCTAAGACCGCTACACATACCGCTGCAAAGAATCTAGACATCTCTGCCAACAAAACAATCTACGCAATCTGGGCCCCAGCTCGTACTATAACTCTAAACAGAAATGATGATCCTAATACAAGTACCACCACGAAAGCTACCTGTTATCCAAATAGTACAGACGGAGCTTGTAATGTAACTATCCCAGCAAACCCAACCAGAACTGGTTATAAGTTCCTTGGCTGGGCAGACTCTGACACCGCAACAACTGGCAACCCAGACTATACAGCCAATAAATCCATCTCTATCTCTGCCAATAAGTCAATCTACGCAATCTGGGCCCCAGCTCGTACTCTCACATCCTACAAAAATGATGATAATAATAGTACTCCCACCACCACGAAAGCTACCTGTTATCCAAATAGTACAAACGGAGCTTGTAATGTAACTATCCCGGCAAACCCAACCAGAACTGGTTATAAGTTCCTTGGGTGGGCAGACTCTGACACCGCAACAACTGGCAACCCAGACTATACAGCTAATAAATCCATCTCTATCTCTGCCAATAGGTCAATCTACGCAATCTGGGCCCCAGCTCGTACTATAACTCTAAACAGAAATGATGATCCTAATACAAGTACAGTGGCAAATCGTACGTGTTATCCAGCAAGTACAACTGGGTCCTGTGAAGTAACGATCCCAGCAGACCAACCTACCAGAAAAGGTTACATATTCCTTGGCTGGGCAGACACCGCCACAGCAACTACCGGAGATCCAAACTATTCTGCTAACTCAAAAGTTACTCTATCTGCTAATAAAACAATTTATGCTATATGGGAACACGTTGAAACTCCAGATCCGAGCACGGACCCTGTAGAAGATTCTTTCCCTAATGACGAATCAATCGATGACCCAGGGGATGATCCAAACAGCGATCCGTTCAATAACCCAGGTGATGATCCCGGTGCAGACCCAGGGGATGATCCAAGCGAAGAACCGGAAGAACCGACAATTGACCCAGAAGACACTCTTGACGATACAGAAGGATCAGATGAGGAAGACGAAATATATGAGGGGAGCGGTGAAGATGAGGTCGCCTCTCCAAGGAGCGCTTACGTAGTCATACAAGGTGATGACAAAGAGTATGACTTGCTTCAAGAAAAGTATATTTCCTTCCACTTCGATGTTGATTACGAACTCTTTATTGACGGTGGCTATGTCAGCATAGATGGTGTAGTGATCTCCACCGCCTACTACACATCTGGCCCAGGCAGTACAATCATTTATATCTTGTCAGAATATTTCAATTCACTACCGGCAGGTGAACATACGCTCACGGTAACATACAGTGACGAAAGTGAATCAGTTGTGAAATTTACCATCGTGGAGCCAGGAGTAGATGGCGATGACATCCCAGTCCCAAATACCTCAGAAGTAGTAGATAGCAGCGCAATGAGTCCAGATACTGGAGCTCTTACGGATAATAATGAATCAGGACTTGGAGCACCGATAATCATCTTCCCAGCTATTATGACAACAATAGCCACTGCGGTGATAGTTAAAAAACATCACAAGACTAAAAATGGTTAGGTTTATATTCTAACATACTGTATGTACAGATACTTGAATTTTCACAAAACTGTGCTATAATAACAAAATAAACAAATTAATTATCTAGTTTCAAAAACTTATCGACAGGTCATCTAAGTATCTATCTAAGATTATGAAACAGAAGGGAATAATAAATGGCAGAAACCAAGAAAGATGAAGGACTTAAAATCCGCATCAGACTAAAAGCTTACGATCACCGCGTGATTGACCAGAGCGCAAAGCAAATCGTTGACACCGCTATCCGTACTGGTGCAACTATCAGCGGACCAATTCCTCTACCAACTAAGCGTTCTACTTTCACCGTTGTGAAGTCGCCACACGTCTATAAGACTGGTGGTGAGGCTTTCGAGATGAAGGTCCACAAGCGCCTAATCGACATCTCGAACGCTACACCTAAGACCATCGAGAGCCTACAGAACCTCGCTCTCCCTGCAGGTGTCGACGCTGAAATCAAAATGTAATTCATTGCTAGAACTAAAAATCCCCCGATTCGAGATCGGGGGATTTTGGCAATCTATTCCTTGGTCAGTTGCTGTGAGACCGCCGCTTCCAGCGTCCCATCTGATTTCTTGTGGACATATACCGCATAGTTCTTGACTCCGACGAAACCGACGATTAAATCGTCCGAGATATTAGAGCCGAGCACGATATTATTCCTTGCACCAAACGAGAAATCGTCAGTAAGGATGTCCTCGTGGGCGCTGTAGTCCTCTGCCAGAGCTTTGATTCGCTGGCTTTCGGAAAGCTTCGCTACCACGATTATCGGAGACTCGTTGATGGTGGTGAAAATCACCGCATCATCCTGGGCGCCAGTGACGCGAAGCTCCATGCCTTCAGCGGCATAGAGAAGCGAGCCTCTGCATCGGTTGCGCTCGAATGAGCCTCCTCCAAGGCTGGCATTCTTGTGGTTGGGGGTCTTCTTCGAAATCTGATAGAGAGATTTCAGTGTCCCACAATCCTGCCATTCAAAGTTGCCTACAGCAATCTTTAGATTGCCCAGTTTCGCCATCAGGACGTCCGTCGGGATGCCCCTGATGAATGTAGGGAGACCTTCGATACTGCTTTTCGAGAGCGCGAGAAGCAAAGTCTTGGCCTGCCAGATGTTAATTCCTGTGTTACATGCAGAATTGCCCTGTCGCATGATTTTGTCTGCTTGTTCAAAGTCCGGCTTTTCGACGAATCCCGTAACTTCAAAACAGGGGTCGCCACTCTCTTTATAGAGGGCGTGACCACACCCCATCGCGGTGACAATGTCGTTAACCTTTACTCCGACGATTACGGCGTAGCCGGTTTCGGCTTCGCTAAGAGCCTTGTCAATAGTGCCAACAAACTCCTCGTCCGCCAATAAATATTGGTCTGCGGGCGTATTGATGATGATTGCGTCCGGGTCGAGATTGTAGATGAAATCTGACGCCTTGGCCATTGCACCAGCGTAACCAAAATCCGGATCAATTTGGTAGATATTCTGGGAGAGAATACCTCTAGACAGGGTCTGCTCTTTGGCTAACTGAGTCTGATTATCGTTCGTCGTAATAATTACGATCTGATTCGACTTTACTCCGGCCTGGAGCAGATTCTTAATTGTTGCCTGAATGAACGTATTTCGCTCATCCAACTGACAGAATTGCTTCGGGCAATCATTGTGGCTGATCGGGAACAGTCTAGTTCCTTGACCTCCAGCGATGATCGCCGCCCAAATGTTCTTTCTTTCCATCTCCAAATGCACCTCCTAGGAATAGATTTTGAATGTACAAGTTGCAAAAACCCCTCTATAAGGGGTACATACTATCCCTATATTATAACACACTTCTCTAGGATTGTAAAGAATTTGTGGTTAAAATTAATTGATAAGGGGTGAAGATGATGGTTTTACTGTTATTCGGTAAAAACTACCGATAATATGCTATAATAATCCCATGAGTTTCAACAAGCTTAAGAAACGGTTTTATTTCGTGGCAGCGAAATATTTTCGGCACTTTGCAGACCGGGCTTTCAAGAGGTGGAATCCGCGCGTAATTGCGGTGACTGGTTCGGCTGGCAAAACCACGATGATGACGATGCTTGAACACGAGATCGGGAAGAAGGCTCACTATTCGCATGATGCCAACTCGGCGTTCGGGATTCCTTTCGATATGCTTGGACTTAAGGGGATTCGTGGCTCCAAATTGAAATGGATTTGGCTTTTCATGATGGCGCCGATCAAGGCGGCATTTTATCGTCATCGGCAGGAATTCTATGTGGTTGAGATTGATGGGGAACGACCGCACGAGGCAGAGTTCCTGGCCGAATGGCTGAAACCGGAGGTGACTATCTGGGTATCGATTGGGCTATCCCACGCGGTGCAATTCGAGAACGAAGTTTTGAGTGGGAATTTTAAAAATGTCGCTGAAGCTATTACTGCGGAGTTTGCGAATTTACCAGAGAATACGACGAAGCGAGTCTATATCGACGCTGATTCGAGTATCATGGTGAAGGCTACTGAGGGGATTCAGGCGAAAGTCATCCCTGTGAAGAAGAATCTAATGAAGAAATATGTTGTCTATCCAAATTCGACGGATTTCACATATGGGGACACGACTTTTCATTTCGACCATCCGGAGCCGAAGGATATCGCCTTCAATCTATTTGTTGCGCAGGATTTAATGAAGTACCTGAGACTGAAATTTAACCCTGATTTTACTGGACTAACGGTTGCGCCTGGGCGAAGTTCTTATTTTAAGGGTGTTAAAGGGATCGGCATCGTTGATAGTAGCTACAATGCCCACATGATCAGTATGACATCAGTACTTGATATGGCTAAGAGGATGCATGCGGAGAAGAAATGGTTGGTGATTGGTGATATCGTGGACCAAGGGACACTAGAGGAGGAGGAACATCGCAAACTTGCGAAGTTGATTGCTGATGTCAAGCCTGATAAGGTAATCTTGGTTGGTCGGAGGACCAAGAAGTGGACCGCGCCGGAACTCAAGAAGCTCGGTATCTCGGCGGTCGCAACAACGGATCCGAAGAAGGCTTTGAACTATATCGAGAAGCGAATCAAGGGTAATGAGACATTGATTTTTAAAGGAAGCCAATATCTAGAATGGATTATCGAGAAACTCCTGGCTGATCCGAAAGATGCTAAGAAGCTCTGTCGGCGCGAGAAGGCGGCCGTACAGCGCCGAAAGAGTTGGGGGCTAGATTCGTAATGATTGGGGGTTGGTGCTTAAAAAAGGAGGAAACAAACAATGGCTGATATCTACATTATTCATGGGTGGACTTATACGGTTGATCCCTGGAAGAATACGATTGCGGAACTTCGTGAGAATGGTTTTAGCGTGAAGATGCTACATGTGCCTGGCCTGACTGAGCCATCCAATAAGGAATTTACGATTGAGGACTACGTCAAGTGGGCTGATCGAGAGATACCTGATGGGGCGATAGCGCTGGGGCATTCGAATGGCGGAAGAATCCTCTTGAATCTCTGCGCTGCGAAGCCCGATAAACTAAAGTACCTAATCTTACTCGATGCGGCCGGAATTTACGAACCAAGCGTGAAGAAGAGGCTTGTAGAACGAATCGCGAAGCTAGGTAAGCCTCTGAAGAAGGTTCCAATTATTGATAAGGTTTTCCATAGAATTACAGGTTCAACCGATTATTCGAGAGCGCCCGAGAATATGAAGGTCACGCTCGCGAATATGCTCGAATCAGATAAAAGTCTAGATTTCTCGAAAGTGACCACCCCGACATTTATTCTCTGGGGGAAGAAAGATACGACCACTCCACCTAGACAGGCGACTGCGATGTATGAGAAGTTGCCCCATGCCGAACTGAAATTCTATGCGAATTGGACTCATGCCCCGTACATCTCTAGTCCGGATGAACTGGCGCGAGCTTTAACGACTTTACTGAAGAGGTTGCAGAAGTGAAGCATTACTTTCTCGGAATGGCGGCAGGGTATAATCAGGGTCGATGGCTTCGACACCTGTTTACGGTTGGGCTAGAGAAAGACTGCCGAGAACTTCGGAGGTTCCTCTCGAAGAGGTATGCTGGTGAGGCGATCCTTTGCAAGAATGGACGTTCGGCGCTGGCTTTGGCGCTCAAGGCCTATTTTAATCCTGGTGAGAGGGTGCTTGTGAATGGATTTACCTGCTACGCCGTCTATGAGGCAGTGGTGAAGGCAGGGTTGAAGCCGGTGTTTGCGGATATTTCGCTTAGTAATCTGAATTTTACAGCTAGCACACTTGAGAAGGCTTTCCGTAATCACTCGACTGGAGCTGATTCCGTTCAACCAATTACCGGGATCATCGTCCAGAACACCCTTGGAAATCCGGTGGACATTGAAGCTGTTTCGGAATTTGCGGAGCGAAACGGTCTAAAGATTATTGAAGACTTGGCCCATTCGGCCGGTATCCGATATGCCGATGGGCGTGAGGCTGGGACGGTTGGAATCGCTAGCGTCTGGTCGTTTGGCAAGGACAAGTCGGTCGATACGATTTCTGGTGGGGCCTTGGTACTTCGTAGCCCCTGTTTACACGAGATCAGAGCGCCGTCTGAAACTCCGAAACTATCCGACCATTTGAGGGCGAAGTTCTACCCGAAATTCGGCGCGCTTTGCCGGACCCTGTCATACGTCGGGCTGGGTGGAGCACTGATGAGGCTGCTCGTGGCGATACATTGGGTCGAGAAGTCGGCGGATAATCGATTGAGTCTTGAGGAGCGACCGAGCAAATTCGAAGCGAAGCTCGCCCTGAAGCAGTTTGAGGGTTTTCATAAGAATGGGGAAGGGACTCTTAGGGATTATTGTTTCGTGCGAGACCGCGAAGAGCTCCTCGTGAAACTTCAGAAGAAGGGGTTCTACTTCGGGGGATTTTGGTACGAGAAGCCGGTTTCACCGAGTAGGTATTACAAGAAAGTTGGTTTCCCTGAAGACCTTTGCCCTAATGCGGTCTATGCTAGCGAGCATATCCTGAATCTACCGAAGAATTATCTCATGAGCGACATTAATCCCGCGCGCAAAATCATTAAGGAATACGTTGAGGAGGTAGGAAATGACTAAGAAGACTTCAGCCAACACGGACAGTAACTGGAAGAACGTCATCGCTGCGTTTCCTGAGGCGAATTTCCTGCAGTCTCCGTCCTACGCCAAGATGAATGAACTCCTTGGTGCTAAGGTGATCTGTGAGGATTTCGGAGGAAAAGGGCACGCTTTGATGATCGTACGAGACGCTAAACGAGGGAGGTACCTCGAAATTCCGTGTGGTCCACTGATTGACTGGGAAGACTCCGAACTGGCAAGGAGTGTCATGAAGAGGATTCGCGAGATCGCGAAGGCTGAGAAGTGTGTGTTCGTGCGAATCCGGCCACAGCTTTCGGCGAACAGCAAGAATCTGAAGAAGCTGACCGGCCTTGGACTGAGGAAGTCCCCAATGCACCTCGCGGCTGAGCACACGGTGATGATTAATCTGACCCAGCCGGAAGATAAGCTGCTTGCAAATATGCGTAGACAGACGAGGTATGAGGTGCGCCGCGCCGAGAAACTCGGTATCGAGGTGACGAAAGAAAACTCTGAGGAGATTTTTCAGGAGTTTCATCGAGTACAGATCGAGACAGCGAAGAGGCAAGGGTTTGTGCCGCCGGATCTTGATACTTTGCTGGCAGAGAGAGAGGCTTTCGGTGACAATATCTGGATCTATCGGGCAGCCAGTGAGGGGAAGGCGGTTGCTTACGGTATGGTGATAAGCGACGGGAAAGAAGGCGATTATTACGAGGCCGCATCGACGGAACTTAACCGCAAGCTGCCTGGCGCCTATGCTTTACTCTGGCAAGCGATGAGAGACCTGAAAAAAGACGGATACGAGAGGTTTAACCTCTGGGGGATTGCCCCTGCCGGGCAACCGAACCACCGCTACGCGGGCGTTACGACATTCAAAACCGGGTTCGGTGGTGAGGTCGTGGAATTCGCTCCAGCGCACGATTTGGTGATTTCTCACTTTGGGTACCTGATTGATTTATTGGTCGAGAAGGCCCGCAAGAAACGGAGGCACCTGTGAGCTCCAATAAGAGAACTGTCGTGATTGACGACATGACCAGCCGTGAACTGTGGGACAAATTCGTCAAATCCCGTAAGGAGGCAAATTTCCTTCAATCCTGGGACTTCTATGAGTTTCACGCCTCACGTGGTAAGAAAATTGTACGGAGGGTCGTAATCTCTGAGCAGAAGATTGTCGGGGCTTACGCGGGAGTGGTTGAAACCGCCAAGCGTGGCACATATATGGCGATCGCCGGCGGACCGATTATCGACTGGGACGACACGAAACTTGTCGAGGCGGTTTTCGACGATATTCGTGCGATGGGTGAGCGGGCCGGTTGTGCCTTCGTGAGAGTCAGGCCTCAACTCGAGCTCTCTAGTAAATCCCTAAAACTCATGGAGAAGCTCGGACTGAAGCCTGCGCCGATGTATCTCTCGGTCGAATACGCCGGAGTACTTGATTTGTCGCTCCCAGAAGAGGAAATCCTGGCCGGAGCATCTCAAGGATTCAGACGAAAGCTCCGAAAGGCCATGAAGAATGATATCGAAATCACTGCTGATACGGACGATGAGACAATTAATGAATTCTGCCGGCTTGAGAAACTCCATGCTGAGAGACAGAAATACGTCGCCTTCTCAGAATCGTTTCTCCGGAAACAATTTGAAGCATTTCGCGAGAATGATGAGATCCTGATCTATACCGCGAAGAAAGACGGGGAAGTACTGGCACAGAATTTTATGATTTTCTATGGGCCTGAAGCTAGTTATCATTACGGAGTATCATCGGAGCTCGGGACAAAGTACTCGGCTGCACCTCTACTTCACATCAAAGCGATGGAAGAAGCAAGAAAACGTGGCTGCATTAGGTATAACCTCTGGGGGATCGTCGGGACGGATGAGACTTCACACCGATTCTATGGGGTATCGGAATTCAAACGTTCGTTTGGGTGCACGGAGCTTAAATACACACCGGCGCACGATTTAATACTGAAGCCCGGAAAATACCAGGTAACAAAACTTATTGAAACTATCCGGAAGAAAAAGCGTCACGTCTAAATTGCCTTGGCCGAGTTCTCTAATTGTCAAGCTGGGGGAAACATGCTAAAATAAGCATAAGTAAATAAAGGAAAACTATGGCAAAAATTAATCGTAGATTTATTGATAAACACTGGCTGGTGTTTCTGTTTCGCGGGGCGCTTGCGACTGCTTTCGGATGCTTCGCGTTGTTTAGCGGGATGGCTGATATCGAAAACGGAATTTCGATTATCGGAGTATTCTTGTTGTTTATCGGTATTATCGATGCGGTTGGTGCACTGTATTGCTCCTCGAAGAATCACGGCTGGGTTAATGCCATTATTGATGCCCTGGTTGATGTAGTGGCTGCAATGTGCATACTTTTCTTTGCCAAGAACAATATCAAGAATGCGGTAATAATTATCTCAATCTACACGATCGTATCTGGCTTGATCGATGTCTTCCACGGATTCCTGTCCACAGTTGACCCGACCGATAGATTTATCCGTATCCTCGCCGGTGTGGCCGGGTGTGTCATCGGTGCGGTAATCCTTAATTCGTGGGATTTTGAATTGACCACATTCGTTCGTTTCTTCGGAGTTTACATGTTGATTGTCGGGGCAACCAGCTTAATTTACGGTGTTCATAACCGCGCTCAGGATGTTGAGGATAGGGCCGCTAGGAAACTATCGGCGAAGTCTCGAACAAAGTCTAAGGCTAAGAAGAAGAAATAAGTCTTTAGTTTATTTTTCGGTATTTCTATGCTATAATTAAGTCTCAAGGAGAACTTATGAAAGCAATTATCACTGATGCGGGTTTTGCTAGCCGCTATCTACCTATCACTAAAACAATACCAAAGGCTATGATCCCGATTGGGGCGAAGCCTGTAATGCAGCTCTGCGTCGAAGAGTGCGCCGAGGCTGGAATTGATGAAATTATTATCGTCGCCACGCCGAATACCAAGTCGAAAGAGATTTACGAGGATTACTTCCATAATAAGTCCGAGAACGTGAAGGCTCTTCTTGATAAACAAGGCAAGTCTGAGCGGTTTGAGCCGGTTGAGAAGATTCTGAATTTCCCGAAGATTACCGTCATTGAGCAGGATGCGAATCTTCCTTATGGTAATGGCTCGCCGATCGTTTCCGCAAAGGATTTCGTTAAGGATGACGAGGCTTTCGTGGTAATCTATAGTGACGACTTGATCCTTGGCCAGGGCGATGTGAAGACCTTGATCGATACCTATAAGGAGAATCCTGGCGCTAAAGCTATTATCGCTGCCCAAGAGATGCCTGAAGAAGTCTGGAATAAGTACGGCATGATCGCACTGAAGGAGAATGGTACGCTCAGCCACATTGTTGAGAAGCCGAAAACTCCAGATCTTAGCCCGAGCAACCTCACTTCTTACGGTCGTTACCTGTTGACCCCTGAAGTTTTCGATTATTTGATTCCTTCCAATACCGGCCTAGATGGCGAACTCTGGACAGTCGATGCTATAACTAAGCTTGCTGAGAACGGCGATGTTATCGTTGCAAAGAGCAAGGGTAAGTGGATCACTACTGGCGATCCTAAGAACTATTTCCTCGCTCACCTCGAATATGTCTTATCTGAGACTGATTATGCAGATGACGTCAAGGAATTGGTGTATAATAAAGCCAAGGAGGACTAATAATGAACGTAGCAGAATGGATAATAGTAGCGATTCTTAGTATCACTCTGATGATATTCTTGATTATGGGGATCATCCTAATCAAGAAACTTATGGGTGTCACAGACGAAATCGAGAAGGTTATTGAAGAAGGACAGGATATTGCGAAGAATACTAACGGAATTGTCTCTAACATCAAGGGGATGACTTCAATTGGCGGAACGGTTGAGATGTTTATGGATAAGTATATCAATCCTAAACTGAAGGAAAAAACTAAAAAGCCAAGTGGAAAGGAGAAAGAAGATGGCAACGAGTAAAAAAGGTGGCGCAGGAAAGTTCGTTATCGGAGCGTTGATCGGTGCAGCCGTTGGCGCAATTGCCGGTAGGTTCATTTCCGCAAAAGCAAATGGTAAGAGCTTCGAGAAAGACGATGAAGATGATGCGGTCTGCGAATGCGGTTGCAAAGGCAAGTGTACGTGCGACAAGGACTGTGATTGCAAGAAGAAGTCTAAGGCTGCGAGCAAAGAGGTTGCTTCAAAGCCAGAGGTGAAGGCTGAGGCTAAGCCTACCGAGAAGAAGACAACTAAGAAGTCCGAAAAGAAATAATTGCATTGAAGGCAAGATGAAATAGCCCCGGTCCTCGGGGCTTTTTCATGGTATAATTTTGATATGACGAGGTTGAAAACAAGTGATTTTGTGCATCTTCACAATCACACGCACTATTCTTTGTTGGATGGTCTGACGAAGATTCCGGAGCTGGTGAAATTTGTGAAAGATGATGGCATGGAAGCGGTTGCGGTGACCGATCATGGCACGATGTCGGGACTTGTTGAATTATACAAGGAGTGTAACGACGCTGGCGTGAAGCCAATTCTCGGCCTCGAAGCTTATGTGGCGGCCCGCAAAATGACCGACCGGGACCCGGCGCACGATAAACAGAGGTTCCATATCACACTCCTTGCGATGAATAACCAAGGGTTTGAAAACCTTTGCCGAATTATGAGTAATGCCGAAATCAACGGGAAGTATTACAAGCCTCGCACCGATCATGACGAACTTGAGAAATATAACGAAGGGATTATCTGCCTATCCGGCTGTATGGGTTCGGAGATTTCTGAGGCGATTCGCGCCGATGATGACGCGAGAGCTATGAAGCTGATTGATTGGTATCGGAACGTTTTCAAGGATCGATTCTATCTAGAGATGCAGGATCACGGTCATCCGGATTCAACGACTCATTCTGAGGAGCAGAAGAAGGTTAACGACTGGCTGATGGCTCACGCGGAAGAATTAGGGCTTCCACTAGTGGTGACCTGCGATGCCCACTATCTCAGGAAGGACGACCAGGACGCTCATGAGGTGCTACTCTGTGTCGGCACGGCCGCTAATCTCTCTGACAAGAATCGTATGACCCTGAAGGATTACGATCTTCATGTGATTCCAGCGGAAGAGATTATTAGTCACTGGGAGAAGACCTGCCCAGAGGCGGTTCTGAATACGAAGAGGATTGCCGACCGCTGCGATGTCGATCTGCAACTGGGGCGGATTTTAATCCCTAAATTCCCGGTACCAGAGGGTGAGGATGAGAAATCATACCTTGATAAGTTGGTGTTCCAGGGTCTGGTTTATCGCTATGGCGGGAAGAAGCTTGATGAGACTACTGAGCTTAGCGTCGAGGAGTGTCGGAAGATCCTGGAGAAGGTCGATAAGGACCGCGACGATGAGCATAAGATTCTACCGCGTATCGACTACGAGCTTTCCGTTGTGGACAAGATGGGATACAATGGTTATTTCTTGATTGTGCAGGACTTCATTAACTGGGGAAAGTCCCAGAGAATCGTCTATGGACCGGGGCGTGGCTCGGCGGCTGGGGCGATTCTGGCATATGCGCTTCGCATTACAGAGCTTGATCCACTGAAATACGACCTCCTGTTCGAGAGATTTCTTAATCCTGACCGCATTTCAATGCCTGATATCGACACAGATATCCAGGATACTAGGCGTGACGAAGTAATTCAGTATTGTTCTGATAAATATGGGTTTGACCGAGTTTCAAATATCGCGACCTTCGGTAAAATGATGGCGAAAAACGCAGTACGTGACGTGGCGCGCGTGCTTGAGGTGCCGTACGCCGAAGCGGACAGACTCGCTAAGATGGTGCCGGACCCAGTGCAAGGTCACCACGTTAAACTCTCTGATGCGATCAAGAATGTACCGGATCTCAAGCAAGAATACGAGACCAACCCGACCTCGAAAGAAGTGATTGATTTTGCTTCAAGGCTTGAAGGGACGATCAGGAACCACGGGGTGCATGCTTGCGGTGTGATTATTGCTCCAGATGACCTGGTGAAATTCTTGCCGCTTGAGGTCTCGGCGAAGGGACCTGTGGCCGCTCAATTCCCGATGGGGCAAGTTGAGGAACTCGGCCTGCTTAAAATGGACTTCCTTGGTCTCTCGAACTTATCGGTGATTAATAATGCGCTCAGAATGATCCGCAAAGTCTACCACGACGATATCGACCTGTCAGCCCTGCCGCTAGATGACCCGGAAACCTACGCCCTGTTCCAGAGAGCAGAGACGACCGGTGTATTCCAATTGGAATCACCTGGTATGAAGCGATACCTTAAGGACCTCAAAGCTTCGACGTTTGAAGATATTATCGCGATGGTGGCCCTATATCGCCCGGGGCCGATGCAGTTTATCGACTCATTTATTAAGAGGAAGCACGGGGAAGAACCTATCACTTATCTCCACCCGGGGCTTGAAGGTGCGCTGAAAAACACCTACGGAATTCTGATTTACCAGGAGCAGTTCATGCAGATATCACGAACTTGGTGTGGTTTTACCGGTGGGCAGGCGGATACTCTACGTAAAGCTGTAGGTAAGAAGAAGATTGACTTGATGAAGAAAGTGAAGCCCGAGTTCATCGAAGGGGCGATCAAGGTCGGTGGCGCGACAGAGGAGATTGCCGAGACGTTCTGGAATCAGCTACTTGAATTTGCTAATTATTGTTTCAATAAGTCTCATGCTGCGTGCTATGCTCTGATCGCTTACTGGACGGCATACCTTAAGGCTCACTATCCGGACGCCTTCATGGCTGCCCTGATGACCTCTGATATGCGCTGGACCGACAGGCTCGCGATTGAGATTGCTGAGTGTAAACGGATGGGATTAAAAGTGCTTGGCCCGGACATCAATCAATCCTATGGGGATTTCGGTATTGTTGGGGGCGAGAAAACGATCCGGTTTGGCTTGTCTGGTATCAAAAATATGGGTAAATCACTAGTCGAAGACATCGTGATTCCGGAGAGGGACAAGAATGGCCCATTCAAATCCGTTTGCGACTTCGCGAAAAGGGTCGATTCATCAAAGTTTAATAAGAAATCCTGGGAGGCCGCGATTAAGACTGGGGCATTCGACCGATTCGGCGCGACGCGTTCGGATCTGTTGTTCAATCTCGAGGCGGTGCAGGCTTATGGCGCAAAAATTCAGAAGGACGTCGGTTCGGGACAGACTGACCTCTTCGGGATGATGGGCGAAGCCGGCGCGGTACCGGAGGTTGAGATTAAGTCTGCGCCAGTCCAGCATCCAGAGAAAGAAATGCTCCTCTGGGAGAGGGACCTGATGGGGCTCTACCTCTCAGCTCACCCGCTCGATAAATATGACGTCTACTTCGAGGAGCAGACTCACCCGATGTCCGTTGTAGCGCCTGAGAACGACGGCAAGATGGCGACGGTTGGAGGCATAGTTACTGCCGTCAGGACGATTCTGACTAAGAAGGGCGACAAGATGGCTTTCGTTAAGATGGAGAATAAGACTAGCGAGATCGAATTCATCGTTTTCCCGTCGGTTTTTGCTGAATTTGGCGGGAAACTTGAAGTTGATAATGTCGTAAGAGTTAAAGGGAAGATTAATGCGACCGATAAGGACGGGAACGTCACTTCGGACGTCAAGTTGCTCGCTGAGGTGATCGAGCTGGTTTCGGATGAGACTCTTGAATCATATAAATCAACCGGCACGAAGCTTGCCGCGCCGACTCCGGCGCCGAGTAATGGCCGCGGACCACGAGCGCGTTCGTCGGCGGAGCGCGTCTATAACAGGGGTGGAGGAGGAATGAATGCGCGGTCGGAAACTCCGAAAATTGATGAGCCAAGAGTCCTTAAGGCTCCCCCGAAGGACCCGCGGAAGGAGAGGCTCTACATTTTGATAAATGACGCTTCCGACACTGGCACCTTGACCGAGATCCGTAGATTGGCCGACCAGAATCTCGGCCTGCAAGAGGTCGTTCTGGTTTTGAAAGAAGGCGAGGATAAGAAGCCTCTACGGATGCCTTTCAGGGTCGATGCATCAGATGAGCTTCTATCTAAACTTCGCGAGCTTGTGGGTGAAGAGATGGTTAAAGTTTGCTAGAAGTGTAAATTCGGCTGGTTCTTACATCCTCTCCCCCTAAGGTGTTGTTCTAGAAATGAACGCGAGAAACATTAATATAATCTATTATATCATTTTTATTGTATTTTGTCAATTTAGAAACTTCTGGTATGGTATAATAGAAGTATGAAGAAAAAGCGAGCGTCGGATTCGGTTACAGTGAATCGAAAGGCTAAATTCGATTATTTTTTGGGTGATGAACTCACAGTCGGGATGGTGCTTGCTGGCCCAGAGGTCCGACAGATTCGTGACCACCACGTACAGCTTAAAGGGAGTTTCGTAACTATTCGTGATGGGGAACTGTGGTTAAATAATCTGACCCTTGGAGCCGATACTGCCAGGAACATTAAGCTTCTCGCGACAAGAAAACAGATCCAGGCGTTCGAGAGAGAGAAGGTCGCTGGTTCGACGATCGTACCAGTTCGTCTGCTGGGTGGCTCAAGACACATCAAGCTCGTCATCGCGATCGGAAAAGGGAAGAAGAAGTACGACAAACGAGAATCGATTAAGAAACGTGATATCGAGAGGGGGAGGTATGACTAATTCCGCTAATGGGTCTATCAGGATTTTTTCCTGGAACGTGAATGGGCTCCGGGCGGTGATTCGGAAGGGGGCACTGAAAGACCTTATCGAGAGGGAGGCTCCTGATATCCTTTGTCTTCAAGAGACCAAGGCTAAACAAGGGCAGGCGGAAATTGACTTGCCCGAATACGAGGAG
The DNA here is from genome assembly GCA_045636645.1 of Candidatus Nanosyncoccus sp. Classification (GTDB taxonomy): domain Bacteria; phylum Patescibacteriota; class Saccharimonadia; order Saccharimonadales; family Saccharimonadaceae; genus Nanosyncoccus. The sequence goes on along the minus strand of JAZTXX010000013.1, from coordinate 23,197 downwards.
CTCTGGAACTCGGCAGAGCGAGCCGGCTACTCTGGCACGGCTATTTTCACCAAGACTAAGCCCCTGTCGGTCAGGAACAATATGGTGACGGAGGTTAGTTTCGCGGATGAATTTGGGGATCCTGCAACCGAAGGGAGAGTCCTGACCGCGGAGTTTGATGAGTTTTACCTCGTCAACGTCTACACACCGAATTCGAAGAATAATCTGGAGCGGCTGGGGCTTCGGGCGAAGAAATGGGACCCTGAATTCCTGAAATACCTGAAGACTCTCGAGAAGGAGAAGCCGGTAGTGGTTTGCGGCGATTTTAATGCCGCTCATGAGGAGATTGATATTGCTAGACCGAAGACCAACCATCATTCCGCCGGTTTTACAGATGAGGAGAGGCAGGGAATCAGCAACTATGTTCAAGCTGGATTTATCGATACCTTCCGCTCGCTTCATCCCAATTCCGTGAGGTACACCTGGTGGAGCCACTGGGGGCACGCACGCGAGAACAATGTGGGTTGGAGAATTGATTATTTCTTCGTGTCTGAGAGTCTGAAGGGAAAGCTTGAATCGGCCGAGATTTACGAGGATATAGCGGGCTCAGATCATTGCCCAATTTCAATTGAATTAAAGTTTTAACGTGGAGTTTAAAAATTAATCAAAGCGCGGATGAAACATCCGACAAAAAGGAGGAGGAGAATGGAATATTTCGAAAAAATCGAAGAAAACCCTTACCAAGATTTACTCTGGAATATTCCAGAACGTAAACAAGGGAGCGTGAATATCGTTGGGGGGAATTCGCAGAACTTTCGGACTGAAGTGAGGACCGCCGAATTCATCAGCGAGAAATACCCACTAAAAAAGGTCGACTTGGTTCTGCCAGATGTGCTGGAGAATAAATTGCCGGCGATGCCGGATTTCTCCTTCATGCCGTCGACGGATTCTGGCTCGTTTGCGGAGAGCCAGGAATTGACTGATGTTTTCAACGAGGCGGATTTCAACATTGTGCTTGGGGACCTCTCGAAAAACGCTATCACTGGCCGAGCGATTAGTCAGGCGGTGCGAGCGGTCGAGAAGATGACCCTGCTGACGCGCGATACGGTTGACCTATTGTCCGAGAATGAGCCGGAGCGCTTACTCATGAACGAGAATTTGGTCTTCCTGTCTTCATTGACGCAGCTCCAGAAGCTCCTGCGTGCTGTCTACTATCCTAAAATGCTGATACTCTCCCAGTCACTGATCCAGGTGGCTGAGACTTTGCACAAATTCACCCTGAGCTATCCGGTAAGCGTCGTAACGCTCCATAATGGACAATTGATTGTGGCCGTGAGTGGATCCGTCAAGACTGTGGCATTAGACAAGACTGGGTACAACCCGATTGAAGTGTGGAATGGGGAGCTTTCTAGTAAAATTGTCGCGATGAATCTCTACAATCCAGGTGACATCATGAAAGCGACGATTAGTGCGCTGTTTCGAAACGATTAGATGAAGGTGCTCCTGGCACAGTAATTGGTTAGCAGGGCTAATTTGACTTGTTTGATTTCTTTGGCTTGTTTGATTTCTTCGAGAGCTTCTCTTCGATATCGATGGCGTCGCGAGAGACGTTCTTGCGACGCTGACGCAGGAAGAACCATGCGAAGATGAAAATTGAGCAGCCGAACGCGAACAGGGCGTACTTCACTGGGTCTGGCCAGTTTGTCGCGAAGAGGAGTACGGCATTCACGATGCCGAGACAGATTGTGTACATATAGCGGCGGGCGAGAATGATCTTCTTGGCGAGATTGAAGTTGCGGTTCGCGAGAGAATTCTTGGTGCAGTCGTCTGGATGGCCGAAAAATTTGCCATAGACCACCAGTTCAATGATTCCGCAGATCACTGTGTAGTAGATGATTACTGCTACGCCGACAATCCAGTTGACCTGGAGGGTGCAGAATAAGACGTGGCCACAGGCTAGAAGGGCGTCGGAGACCATGTCGAACTTGGCGGCGTACTTACGGTACTTTGGGGTTTTATCCTTCGGGAAAGGCCATTTACGTGCGCAGGTCCCATCGAAAGTATCTGTCAACTCCGCCACAAGAAAAATCACGAACGCGTTCTCGACCGGGCAGCCGATGAATGAGAGGGCGATCAGGATGATGCTTAGGATGAATCTGGTTAGTGTTAGAATATCGGCTAGGTATCTCATTCTTTAATTATATCACCAAAAATTTTTTCGAGGCTCTTGATTCTGGTGCTGATGAGGATTTCTGTGCGGTGGCCGAGCATCACCTTGCTCATCTGCTCAATCATTTCTGGGCGGGAGAAAACCTGGTTCAGGGCCTCAGCCATATCGTCTACTGATGGGGTTTTCGATAGTATGAAACTTCCGGTCGGGACGACTTCGAGCATATTGCGGTCACAGAAGAATACCGGCGTACCGTAGGCTTCCGCCTCGATCAAGGTCATGCCGAACGTATCAAAATCATCAGAGACTAGTACGTCTATGTGCGAATTCATGATGGCTTCCGGAAGCTTAGAGAAGTCTACATCCCCATGGAATTTGACGTGTAGATTGTGGGATTTTGCATAGTTTGTCGCTTTTTTCAGTTCTGGGCCACTGCCATACACGTCGAGTTGGTATGGACCAGCGAGCCTTTCCAGTGTCTGCAATAACTCAATGATGCGCTTCTGACTGGTGATGCGAGAGTGCCAAATTATGCGGAGTCTCTCTCCTTCCTTGAAGGTCCTGACCGGAACTTCTTTAATGAATTTCTCGTCATTGAAGCCATTCGGGAAGACCTTAACCGGCTTCTTGACTCCGTAATGGATAAGTTTCTGGCGGAAATGGTCGGACGGGGTTAAGACTAGGTCGGCGGAGTTGGCATGGTTAGCCATCAGTGACCACATTTTGGCTCTCGGGACGTTGCTCGCGAGATAATTGTCTCGTTTGATTTTGACCGGATGAGGTAGATACCATGAATGAAACCAATTAAGCATTATTGCGACAAAAGAGCGAAACCCGAACGGGATCAGGTCGACAATGCCGACATCCTCGCGACCGTGCATGACTTGGATGGTCGGGATATGATATTTACGTCCGAGCCTTAGCCCCGCAATCGAGCAACCGGATTCGTAGTGCACATAGAATACATCAAAGTCACGAATCTCAGGATGTTCTTTCTCTAGCCATCTCTCGACAATCGCTGGACGACGAGAGACTGGAGTTTGCCCGCGAAAACACCACTTGCAGGAAGGGGTTGGGAAAATATTTCTTTTTGCGAGCTTTCGCTTCTCAGACTCAGTCTTAGGGTAGCTACTACTGAAAATTAGTACTGTGTGGCCGAGATTTTCGAGGGCCGCCTTCTGAGCATTAATAGATGAAACAATGCCACCGGTCAAGTCTAAATAACAATCCGAAAAAAATGCTATTTTCATAGTTTTATTTTATCACGAGCTATGCTATAATCGGAACATTAACAATTTAATATCAAGAAGGGGCGAAGGACCGGCCTAGTGACCCCCTACCAACCTAGCTTCATAGTCAAGGTGGTAAATCCGGCCAGAAAGGAAAGATATGTTCTATCGAACTGCGGAGAGCGTTTCTCCAAAACATCCAGACAAACTTTGTGACCAAATTAGCGATGCTATTTTGGATGCGTATTTAAGTACTGACCCTGACGCGAGGGTTGCGGCTGAGACCTGTGGTGGACACGGAGTTGTGTTCGTGACTGGTGAAATTACTTCTAAGGCTGAAGAGGTTGACGTGCCAGCAATCGTTCATCGTATTGCGGGTGATGATCTCGAAGTTCACACCAAGATCGTGAAACAATCACCAGAGATCGCCCAAGGCGTCGACACTGGTGGTGCGGGCGACCAGGGGATTATGATTGGTTACGCATGCGACGAGACTCCAGAGCTCTTGCCGCTCGAAGTGGTGCTTAGCCGTCGGCTAAACCAGTTTATCTATGAAAAGTTCCCATATGACGGCAAGACGCAGGTCACGATTGCGCCGGACGGGACGATTGAATCGATTGTGGCGAGCTTCCAGAATGCGCCGAAAGATGAGCTCGAGAAGCTCGTGCTTGATTTCGTGAAGAAAGAGGACTTGAAAGGCAAGCTTGAACTCCACATCAACCCGGCGGGCGACTGGAATCAAGGCGGATTTGATGCTGACACTGGTCTGACCGGGCGTAAACTGATTGTTGATAATTATGGCCCACGCGTAGCGATTGGCGGTGGATGCTATTCCGGCAAGGATGCGACAAAGGTTGACCGGAGCGCCGCTTACATCGCTCGTCGTATTGCCGTAGATTATCTCAGAAAACGCAAGGCCCATGAGGTACTGGTTCGTCTCGCCTACGCGATTGGCTATGCTGAGCCACTAGAGAAAACCGTGATTATCGACGGGAAGCCAGAGGAGATTGAGGGATATGATCTTACTCCGAACGGGATTATCAAGTTCCTTGATCTTAAGCGACCAATTTATGAAGCGACCGCAAGGTACGGTCACTACGGCGAGGGATTTGACTGGGATAAATAGCTGTGTCATAATATATTTATGGCAAAATCAGGAAGTATCAAACGGACCTTTCATTATTTCTGGCAAGCACTCAGGCAGCATAAGATTAGGGTGACACTGCTCCTGCTGTTGGTGCCTGCGTGGATTTTCCTGTCGAACGTTGTGGTCCCGTATTGTACTTCAGAGATTCTCGGAAAACTTTCCACTGGAGATTTTGAATTTGAGCATTACACTGGGATATTAATGCTTGCGGTCTTGTCTACGTCAATCAATAACCTTGGGGTAATCCGCATGATTGATTGGCTAGACTGGTCACTTGATGCCTTGGGTGGAGAGTATTTATCGAAGCTCGCTTTCCAGGCCGTAATTAACCAGTCGATGACGTTTCATAATGACCGGTTTTCCGGCTCCCTCACTAGCGCAGCAAACAAGCTACCTAGCGCTTTTATCAGCATAAAGTCGAATTTCGTTTGGGATATCTATCCTCTGATTCTTACTGCTTTCTTCTCGATTGTGGTTACAGCGATAGTCTGCGTGCCCTTTGCGATAATTCTTTTCTTATTTACCGTATTATATATGGCGGTCGCCATCACGACTTACAGCAAGACTCGCAAAGTTGACGAACAGCTTGCAAACGCCGAGAATAAGCAGACTGGGCAACTGGCCGATGCGGTCACGAATGAGATGTCCGTAAAATCCTATGCGAGAGAGAAAGTTGAGGCCTCAAGATTCGCGACTTCGACGGCGCGGACCAAGAGGGCGACTTTTCAAGTTGCTAAAGTTTCATTTTTCAGAAATATGTCGATGAATGTCGTGAACCTCGTGACTTTCATCGGTCTCCTTGCTTTGATCATTATGAGCCATTCGTGGTTCGGTTTAACGATTGCAAACGTCGTATTCTTATATTCATTATCTAATTCGCTGCTCTCGAACGTGTGGACCATTAATCACATCTTGAGAGTTATCAATCGGTCATTTGGCGACGCGAAAGAAATGGTTGAGATTCTCGACCTTCCTCTCATCATTGACGATAAGACCGATAAGCCTCTTAAAATATCTAAGGCCGAGATCAGCATCTCGCATATGGCTTTCCATCATCAGAAGCAGAAGGATGCCCTGTTCCAAGATTTTAATCTAGATATTCCAGCCGGACGAACTGTCGGCCTGGTCGGAGTGTCTGGTTCGGGCAAGTCTACCCTAACAAAGCTTCTCCTTCGGTTCGACGATGTTTCGGGTGGAGCAATCTACATTGACGGGCAGGATATTCGCGATGTGACGCAGAATAGTCTACGCGAAGCGATTGCTTATGTTCCACAGGAATCTTCGCTGTTCCACCGTTCGATCTATGAGAACATCGCTTACGGGAAAACTGGGGCGACTCGTAATGAGGTCCTGCGTGCAGCTAAACTGGCGAACGCTGATGAGTTTATCAAGGAACTACCTGATGGCTACGACACTATGGTAGGAGAGAGAGGTGTGAAACTTTCTGGTGGACAGAGGCAGCGCATCGTGATTGCGCGGGCAATACTGAAGGATGCCCCAATCCTGATTCTTGATGAGGCCACCTCTGCGCTGGATTCCGAATCCGAGAGCCAGATTCAAGGGGCCCTAGCGAATCTAATGAAAGGGCGAACTTCGATCGTTGTGGCCCATAGATTGTCGACGATTGCCGGACTAGACGAGATTGTTGTCTTGAAATCAGGTAAAATCGTTGAGCGCGGTTCACACCATGAGCTTCTGAAGACTGGTAAGGAGTATGCGAAACTCTGGTCCAGACAGAGCGGGGCTTTTCTTGAGAAGAAATAGCGGTGACACAAGCGTTTGTACACATAAGCATGTTATAATAATTGCATGAACGCTTCAAGAAAGAACTGGTTTAAGATTACTGTTGGTTTTATACTTATTACTGTTGCTTTTCTTGTAATATTCTTCTTGTATGGCGGTGGTTACATGAACACTCTCCCCGAGATATTCGCGATTGTGTTAGTTGTTAGTCTTATAATGATGGCGGGACCCTGTATCGCCCGGATCACAAATCATAGATATCTGAGTAGGAGAAAAGGAATTAAAATCTGCACAATTAATAGCTTGGTTTTATTCATTATTGCTGCCATTTGGCTAGTCGTATCAATTATCAGGAGCGGGCCATGCGATTCGGCAAGCACCGTGTGTGGGACGGATCTTTCCTGGAGCTTACTTGGGATGGCGGCATTTCTCGCTATACTTTATTGGTTTGTTAATATTTGCTTCTGGGTGAATCTTCACGATAAGAGATGAGGAACGCGGCGAACGATAATCTCAGGTAAAACTCCTTGCGAGCGCAAAAAATCGGCTAGAATGCCGAGTTAAATATAATCTTGGTGGGGCTTAATTTACCAGGTATTAACAGCATACAAAGAGGACCTAGGGGAAAACTCGTGCACTATAGATATGTGAACTAGCTAGCCAACTTAATTTCTATCAAATTTTATCTTTATTATGATTCCAATAAACAAAAGTGGCGACTAAGCTAGCGATAGTAAACATCGAGCCAATAGATAAAATGACGGCAATATGGTCACCAGAGCGAATCAGCGAGGATAGCATCAGACGATCATAGAGAAAGAGAGCGTACTCATTGTTCGTTGTAACTTGCAAAGCGTTACCATCTTCGTCGTATTTAGTAGTGCAAATATAAGAATTTTCACGGATGAATGCGTCTTCAGTTTTAGTTTCATCATAGCAAAGACCTGGTGTATCAGAAACGCTTTGAAAATTATTTGAAGCTTTGTAGATATTAGAAGCCGTAGTAAAAGTGATGGCACCAAAAACCACGCTCATAATAAAAAGCAAGCTGGTGTTAATTTTGACACGAATATTCGTTTTGTTAGATTTAGTACTCATAATTTTATTGTAGCATATTTACAAGTATTTCAAATGGACACACTATTCTTAGCTACACTATAACGAAGCTTATGAGATTAAATTAGAGATTTAACCGACAAAATTATAAAGGTAAAACACGATTTTTAATGTGTTTTTTGTCGCAAAAATGACATAAAAATAACCCTCTATTTTAACAAGGGATTTAACAGGCATTTATAGATTACGAAATAGTTTAAAATTATTTTGTAAACCGTTTGGTGGGGCTTAATTAACCAGGTTTTACTCGCGTACAAAGAGGACATAGAAGAAAAACTCTAACGTCGCATATACGAAGAGTAGCTGGCTACCCCATACCACCATTATATCATACAGGCAAGAGTATCTCATCTGTACCGTTTTGCCGTTTTAGCGTTTGCCCGATATTTTAATGGGATAAGTGGGGTATGATTAGTCTACTATGACCAATATAGAATGTGAGCCGTGCGAGATTGATGGTGAAAGAGAGTTTTGCGACGGAACGATTACAAAGTTAACTCCTGATATGTTACCGAGTCTCATCAAGTAATCAATACCTCAATATCGCTCAATACTAAGCATAAAAACCAATCCTGGTGGGCTGGTGTTTTGTTGTTCTGCAAAATGTTGGTGACCTAGGAAGAGTATGCTTCTTATAGCATTAATGATTTACAGAAATATTTAGATACTATTACTGTACTAATAATTGTTTTATGATGTTATATTTGCGAGGAGTAGTTATTACACTTTAAAACCTCGTATATAAAGAAGAATAGGATTACATATCTGCACTAGACTAATGGAGCAGATCTCTATCATATTCTATATTAGCCTCGTCTAGTTTGGATTTAATTTGGTTTGCATTTGCCCCATGAGAAATAAGGGTATCTAGATTGTCAGAGATACGCCGCCCATCAAGCCGCGAAACTATATTATCTATGTTTGCCCCATAAGAAATAAGAGTGTCTAGATTACGAGCGATATCATACTTATCAAACCGCGAAACTATATTATCTATATTTGCCCCATGAGAAATAAGGGTGTCTAGATTATCGGCGATATCATCCGGTTTAAGCTTCAATACTAAGTCGTTTACATCAATATTTGCTCCATGAGAAATAAGGGTGTCTAGAATATCAACGATATGCCATCCATTAAGCCGTGAAACTAAATCATTTATATCAATATTCACCCCATGAGAAATGAGGGTATCTAGATTACGAGCGATTTGCCACGGTTCAAGTCGTGAAACTAAATCATCTATATTTGCTCCATGAGAAATAAGGGTGTCTAGATTATCAGTGATATCCCTCGGATAAAGCCGTGAAACTAAATCATTTACGTCAACGCCATGGTCTAAAGCATATTCTATCCCATATTTTTCTCTTAATTCATCAATTCTGGGATCGTTTCTATTGTATGTATCCAGAGTTTTAATTGGGCGGTTTATTTCGTAAATAAAATCAAGCTCTTCTTTGGATAAATCTTCATTGTTTTGCATTTTGTGGTCTAGACGGATAAGTTCTTGTTTGTCTGCAAAAGCTTCTAGGAAATCCTCGCCGCCGGGAAGCGACATAACTTTTTCTTTAACAATTGGTACTAATGAATCTTCCAATGCCTGTCCTTCATTTAGTCCAGATATTTCTGCAACACGTCCATTTAGGCCAAGCCTTACAGAAGCGCAAGCTGATTCAGATAAAGTATTAGTTTCTGGGTCGTATAAATGGAATAAGATAAATTTGGCTTTATTATCATTATTATGATATTCGTCATATTCGTCATATTCGTCATATTCATCATATTCGTCATATTCATCATCATAATCATCGTCCTCTGCATATCCTCCATAATTACCATATTCCAGATAATTCCTGCCTGTTCCTGAGTCAGCTACGCACCACGGAGTACCTTCGGCTGCATTAGCTAGTTTTTCTTCTTCACCTGGTAGGTATTCTATCCATTCACCATGAATATCTTCAGTTCGTTCAGGAGTTTTAGGGATTGCTTTTTCGCTTAGGAGGATTTTTGAATACAATTTATTAAAGTTACCAGATTTTACTAGAGCGTTTAGCTCAGCGTTTTTAGCATCTATTTCTGTATCACTTTGCCTATTTTTGCGCCATGAATCTTCTGAATCATAAAAATCTGTAATTGCAGCATATGTCTTAGCAAGAACTGCTGGATTTAGTTTGGGGTATGGCGCAACAGTTGTTGCATCTCTTTTTGTAAATTGTTGTTTTTCTTTATCAAAAACACCCATTTTACTCATACCGTCCCAGGCATAAACTTTAAACCACATCGGATAAGGAGAGTTTTTGTCTCCTAGATAATTAGACCAGGACTCTAAGCTTTCTTTTTGGTGTTTTATAATGTCGTCTGTAAGAATTTCTTTTTCGTAGTCACTTAACTTACGCCCTTGTCCATTATCCCGCAGGATCTGCTCTTGGGTTTTCCAGTATTGCTCTGTAATGTTTTCTGGTTTAATAATGAGTCTTCTGGACGATGCATCCCAGAGTTTCTTTTCTAGCTTATTGCCATGTTTTGAGACGAGATTGTTTATTCTGGAGAGATAGGCATAGTTTCTTCGTTCAGCATTATTGCCAGAAAGCTTCTCGCCCTTTTTGCGAGCTTTGTTAAAACTAGATTCCACGATATCTTTATGCCGGGATTCATAGTTACTTTGGCTTAAGATTCTAGCACCAAGGATACGATTATCTTCATTTGAATCTACTTCTTCGTTGTTATTAGGAATGTTTTGGGGATTATTGGATTGGTCATCTGGATTGGTGTTTGTGATGTCTTCATATAAACCGGGCATAAGCTCCTTTGTTTAACGTATGCATTTATTATAACAGAAAATATGCTTTTCACATTCATTATTGCTATGGCGATACACGTAAAAGCCATGGCAAAATAGGGTTTACATTAGATATTGGAGGTAAGTGAATTATACAACATTTTCCGTGTTTGTAAGCCGCAAAAATTACATAAAATAGCCCTCTATTTTGACGAGGGATTTAGCAGAATCGCAAAGAGTAGGAATAGATTGCGAATTATTTCATAAACCGTTTGGTGGGGCTTAATTAACCAGGTTTTAACAATATACGAAGAATATATAAAGGAAAAGTTACAAAACTATAATACCTAAAACGTATAGAATTGGATTATATTATAGTAAAATAAGATTATGGAAAATAATGAAGTACAACAGCCTCAAGACGACAATATGTTAATTACGGATACGCCAAATAAGAACGAAGAAAAACAGATAGAGACTCAACAAAGACTTAATAAGAACAGCAAAAAGAAGCTATTGATTATTATAGGTATAACAACAGGTGTTATTGCGGCAGTCGGTGTTATGATTGGGACACTTGCAGCCAATGGTACATTTAGTGACGATTCTTGCCCTGCAGGCAAACACAGAGTTTGCGGGGCATTAGCTGATGGAGAGGAAGTATGTGGTTGCCATAGTAGTCCGAATGTAGTTTTGAAACCCATAATCTATCTTTACCCAGAGAAAGAAACAGAAATAACGGTACGATTGGGAGAGCCAGAAAATTTGACATCTAGTTATCCGGAGTACACTGATGGATGGGACGTGGTAGCTTATCCTGACGGCACTTTAATCAACAAAACAACTGGAACTAAACTATACTCTCTATATTGGGAAGGAATAAAAGATTATAGCAACTTAAACAAAACCATCGGCTTTATGGTAAAAGGTGCCGATTCGGCAAAGTTCTTAGAGGATAAGCTGGAGGTTTTGGGGTTAAACTATAAAGAAAAGGAAGAATTTATTGTCTATTGGTTGCCAAAGTTGGAGTCACATAACTATAATTATATATACTTCGCTACAGAAGAAGAAATTGAAAGAGAAATGCCACTGGAATTGTCTGTTAAACCGGATACAATAATCAGGGTAAGGATGTTATTCGAAGGATTGGATGAATATAAAGAAGTAGAAGAACAGGTGCTGATACCTGCACCAGAGCGCAACGGATTTACTGTTGTAGAGTGGGGCGGGACAGATTTGACTAAACAAGGCAGCTAATACAATACAAAACGACGATGATTTAACAGCCAAAATTATAGAGGTAAATCATTGCTTTTGGCGCATTTTTACCACAAAAATGGCACAAAAATATTCCTCTATATTAACGAGAGATTAAACAAACAATTACAGGTTATGAAATAGTTGAAAATTATTTCATAAACCGTTTGGTGGGGGTACTTGGAATAGACTTTTGCTAGGGCAAAAGTCTATTCCAAGTACCGATTATAGAAATCAAAAAAAAGACCTAAAGGTCTTTTTGATTTCTATGGTGGGCGAAGAGGGACTTGAACCCTCACGGTATTGCTACCACAAGATTTTGAGTCTAGCGCGTCTACCAGTTCCGCCATTCGCCCGTATCTTATATTTTACCATATTATGTGCTTTTATGCTATAATTGTGGCATGAATCCGGAAAATGGTGGGCAATCTTCGCGCGACCTACAGAGGCAGGCCGCTTCTCAAATTGCCAGGCGTAAAGTCCTGGCTGCTTATGCTGAGACAGCCCAGAAAGCCAAGATGGAGAAGCAGAAAAGCGACGCTCATCTTAAGGATGAGCCGATTACTCAGAAGATTAATTCAGAATCTTGGAAGAAATACCACTCTGCTTGGCAGGATTACTATCAGAGGTACTACAGCGAATACTATTCCCGTGCGGCACAGAATTATGTGGCAAAAGAGCGCTTGAAGGATGCTCGCGAGAAGGCTGAAGAAGAGGAGATTTTAAGCTCCCTCACGCGGGCCAGTATGAAGAGTGATTCTAAGTCTGGCCTCTCGCTTAAAACAGGGAAGAATCAGAACGGAAGCGTGGATGAAAACTCCGAAATACCGATTGAAAATGCCGAGAGTTCGCTGCGCAGAAAGATCCGCAAGAAGGCTGCCGAAAACATCAAGAAGACGCGTCGACACCGACACCTCTTCCCGATTCTGGCCGGAGTTTTTGTCGTCCTATTGATCCTATTCTTGCAATACAATCGACTAATTTTCGCACCAATCATGGCATACGTCTCCCCTGGGAATGCGCCCGCTTCCAGTATTGAGGCGATTGACCCGACTATCACCCAGGAAGTTGGTCCTGAGCCGAGGTTGATTATCCCGAAATTGAATGTCGACGTCCCGGTTCATTACAATGTCGGCCTAAATGACGTAATGAATGCGATGAATAACGGCGTAGCCCACTATCGTATCGCTGGAGCGAGCGCATACCCTGGCGAAGTGGGGAATTTCGTGGTTACCGGTCACTCGGCCGGCGATGTGTACAGTTCCAATCCATATAAATATATCTTCTCTGGGCTAGAACGACTCGAAGATGGCGACCTAATCTACGCAAATTACAATTCTACAAGATACACATATCGCGTGACCCGTAAGGAGGTCGTTGAGCCTTCAAATGTTGCGGCGCTTGTGATGGAGACCGATAAGCCCCTCATCACGCTTGTGACCTGCACTCCACTGGGGACCTCACGCTATCGTCTGCTGGTTACCGGTGAGCAAATCTCGCCAAACTACGAAGGTAGCTCCGAATCTTCATCATATGAAGCACCAACAGTAGACGAATCCGGGTCACTACCGTCTAATGAAGCGACATTCTTCGAAGGGATTTGGAATTTCCTGACCGGGAACTAGGTTCTAGAAATAGGGAGCTAGTAAAAACCTGCCTCGTTGCAGACGTTTTATGATTAATCTGTAATGACTTCTCTTATCAATGAATTATCGCTAAAATAATACAGCCATTTGTTAGCAGTGATTGCGACTGGATACTTCGCGGAGACGTTATGAGCGAGTTCGCGACGATTAAGCCCGTCGAAATCGTAGAAGATTAGTTTACCGTCATCTACGACGTAGAGCATGTTGTTGTCGGGGCGACCGAATTTATCGTTCTCGATGTCCCATTCGCGAATAAGATTAGCCTCCATATCAAGCGAGCCTATATGGGCCTGATCTGACATGGTGATAAATTCGCCTTGATGGCCAACTTCGACTTTAGATGGAATGAAGCTTAGGTCGTATTCTTTGAAAATCTCAAAACCATCCTCTTGATAGATTGTAACGTGGTCTTGCTCGACCGAGGTGATGTATTTATCATCATAAAAACGGCTGATCGTGACTCTCGGAGCGGTCTTTGTATAAGCTACTTCAGAGATCTTGTTGTCGTTAAGCTTCATGAAGCCGACATAGAACTCTTTATTAGGATCTTTTATGTCTTCATCCTGCTGAGTGCCCGAGGGGCGCTTCGCAGAGAAGGCGATCTCGTTGTTGTAATGATCGAAACTGGTGACATCCTTAACTAGGACCGCGGAGACATTGCGAGATGAGACGTCGATCTTGTGAAGATTGCCGTTAAGAACGGCAAGGAGATTGTTCGCTGAGTTGTCGAGGATCTTGATATTAGTGAAATCTCCACCGAATTCGTGAGTTAGGTTAACACTCTTCGAGACTTCCTTGATGTCGAGAAGGACCCATTCAATCCCTTCTTCTACTTTCGCCTTGATTAGGACGTGGTTACCATCATAGTCCCAGCTGGTCTTTAAAATCTCATCAGAAAGGATGCCGACCTTCGCCCCTTCAGCCATGCTCACCCCGCCAAATAGGGATGAGACGTCAATCTTCCTTGGGGTTACCTTCTCCTCGGCGAGCTTGATATAGGTCCATTCGGTAGTGTTGTTGATTAGTAAGATCGCGCTATGGTCGGGCGAAATCGTCGCCTGTGAAATATTATCAACGGACAAGACCTCCTCTGCCTGGCGGTTCTGGAGGAAGAGTCGTGGATAGCCCAGTCGGTATAGGAGCCCTTCGGAGACCGTGATAGTCTTAGACCATGAATCGTAGCCGTCTCTGGTAAGCTTGACAGTGTGCTCCCCAGTCGGGAGGACTTTAGAGGTGTTAGTTCTCTGTAGCCAAGATGATTCTCCATCAATCTCGACATTCGCACCGGTAGGGAATGAATAGACCTGGAGCATTCCTTGGCGCTCAACTTTAAAATCGGAATTTAACCAGTAGCCAGAAACGACTAGCGCTAAAACAGTTACCGTCACTACGACGGTTAGCACCATGATTGCTTCCGAAATGATAACTTTAAGCCCTTGTCGCTTCCTATCACGTTCTGGATCCATATTGAATATATTATACCATAATAATTACAAAAATTAGCTCTTGCGCTTTTTCATTAAAGAGTGTATCATTATACATAAGAATAAGCGAGGTAATAATGCAAAAAACGGACTCTAACAAGACTGCGAAGGCAGCACACCGACAGGTTAAATCTTCTACTACTCTTAATCGTCGTTACGTCAAGCGTCCTGCCAGGGCTGCTGACATGACGGTCTCGATTAAGCGGAGTCCGAAAGTAAATCGTTTTGCTTCAGCGCCAGTTGACTCAATGAAGGTACCAGTTAATACTAAGGTTCGAAAGTCTGTTTCTGGTGTCGCTAAGATGTCACGAGAGGCTGAGATGGATGCACTTGAGGCCGTCAAGCTTCATCCAATCCAGAGAGTTGTGAACGAGCGCGTGAAAGCTCGCGCCGCTGCTACCACACCGAAGGCTACCCCTACTAAGTCTACAATGATTTCTCAGATGACTGCAAAAGAAATCAAGGATCAGGCCATCCAGAAGGCTCTGGCTTCTGCTTCTAGCGCCTCCGCTAATGAAGATTCGAAGAGTAAGAAGAAATCAGCGAAGAAGGGTATCAAGATGCACTTTGGCGCAGGGAAGATCATACTTGCTTTGTCCTGTGCTGCTGTGGCCGCATTCGCAATTGTTTATTTCGTGAATCTCAATATGCCTGATATTTCTCTACGAGTTGCCGCTATGCAGACTGGAATTGAGGCATCATATCCAACATACGTCCCACGTGACTATAACTTGACCGATATCACCTCGGAAGACGGGAAGATTACTTTGAAATTTGTGAATTCTGCAACTTCAGACGAATTTACTATCGTTGAGGAGAAGTCATCCTGGGATTCAAATGCATTGCTCTCAAACTATGTAAAGAACGAATTCGCCAGCGACTTCACTACAATTCGTGAGCAGGGTCTCACTATCTATATTGATAACGACCGTGCGTCATGGGTGAATGGCGGAATCGTCTACAAGCTCTCCGCCGAGAACGGCATCCTAACCAAGAAACAGATTAAAGCGATCGCAACCTCGATGTAAAATTAAATAATCCAGGAGCTCCTGGATTATTTAATTTTTAGATCCTAGATTGCTCTAGCGACTGCATTTAGTCGAGCGAGAGTAATGTCGCGCCCTAGAACTTCCATCGTGAGGTTTAAAGCCGGACTGAACGGCGCAAAACTTATCGCGATTCGGATTAGGCTAAATAGTTCTGCTGGCTTCTTGCCTGTCTCGGCTAGAAGCTCGTTTAAGGCACTCTGGAGTGTGTCGGTATCCCAGTCAGCGAGACTTGTAAGCTTTGCGACGGATTTTTTCAGTAACTCCTCTAGTTCCGATTCGGATAGTTTCTTTAGGAATTTATTCTTGATTAACATATCAAGATCAAGCTCCGGCTCCATGAAGAAGTACTCGGTCATGCTACGGAGGTCTGAGAGGGTCTTAAGTCTATCGTAGATGATTGTTAGGACTTTCTTGCGATATGTATCATCGAAATTATCGGCAACTTCTGGCCAAAATCCGACCGTCATTGGATAGAGCGAATCAACACCTTCTTCGTCGAAAATTCGGCGAATCCATTGTCCGTTCATCCAGAGAAGCTTAGTTTCGTCGTAGCGTGCTCCAGAATTCTGGATGCGATCAATTGAGAAATTCTTAATAAGTTCTTCCTTGGTATAGATTTCCTGCTCTGTACCGTCATTCCAACCGAGACAAGCGAGATAATTCAGCATCGCCTCTGGCAGGACACCGTCGTCGCGATATTCTGTGACTGATTTCGCCCCGTCGCGCTTGCCGAGCTTCTTATTGCCCTGCGGAGCGAGGATGTGAGGGAGAGAGATAAACTTCGGGCGTGGTAGATCGAGCGCCTCATAGAGTGCGAGATAATTTGGTGTGCTAGAGAGATACTCAACACCGCGCATGACGTGAGTTACGCCCATCTCGTTATCATCAACGATGTGGGCGAAATTGTAGGTTGGGTAGCCGTCCTTTTTGATTAGAATGATATCGTCTAGAACCTCTGGACCGGTGTGCATGTCGCCCATCACTTCATCGTGCCACTGGTATTCCTTCGGTTCGGCCTTAAATCTTAGGGGGATACCAGGCTTCCATTCGACTGATTCTGTCGGACGAAAATTCCGATAGAGGAATGGGGTCTTCTCCTCGTTGCATTTCTTCCTGTAGGAATCGATCTGCTCAGGGGTGGTCGGGTCAGCATAGGCGCGACCAGAGGCGATAAGCTTTCTTGCGTATTCGTGATAGATTTCTTGGCGTTCACTCTGAAAATATGGCTCGTGCGGACCGCCAACAATCGGGCCTTCATCCCAGTCTAAACCGAGCCACTTCAATGTGTCTTCGATCAACTCTGTGGCGCCTTCAACATAGCGTCCGCGGTCGGTGTCTTCGATGCGGAGAATCATTTTGCCATTATTCTGCTTGGCCAGAAGATATGGATAGATGGCCGAGCGAACATTTCCGATATGGATGTACCCAGTTGGACTAGGCGCAAATCTTGTAATTACACTCATTTCATTATTATACCATATTTATAGATTAAATACTGGGGTGATAGATTAGGAATTAGAGTCCAGAATCTTCTTCATCGTCGCCTCTTGATTTCGCTAGGACGAAGAAGAGGAGTCCTGATGTCGCAGCGATGCCTGATGAGATGGCGAGAGTCATTGCGAGGGATGGACCTTCAGAGAGCTCTTCGACTGATTGTGTTGATGACGCTATTTTCTTTACGCCCTGTGGAGGAGTGTAGCCAGAGTATGATTCGCGGTTATCACCGTCACTCACCTGAGTCGTCGTAGTCGTCGTGCCACTACTCTGATTTGTCCTAGTGTAGGTGTAGGTCGTGGTGCCATTGGTCGGATCACCAGTTGGCGCACTGTGATATTCGGCAACCTGCTCAGACGAGGCAGGAGTGGCTGGGTTCGTTGGCGTGGTCGGATTGTAATCTGGGTCGCTTGGATCGTCATTAATCGTACCGGTTACGACATTAATCACGATTGAGCCTTCGTATGTGCCGGATGATTTGGACATGTCTGCTTTCGCGCCAAAATAGATGTCGCGAGAGTTCGTCGTCATACTGTCAAGATTAGAGATAAGTATGATTGGGGTCTGATCAATACCGACAAGGGCTTTATAGACACTACTACCACTACCAGCATCAGTATCGTTTAATGAATACCCCCATCGATTCGTCGGAAAGCTGCTGTAACCCGGGGAATCGCTTGCGAGGGTCTCAATGACGTCCATATTTTCGGAATGGGTCAACTTCGTGGAAACAGAATTGGTTGACATCGAAGCAACAAAACCAGAGCCGTTGTTGCCTGTAACTGTAACATTTATTTTATTGCGCAAAAAATCGTCAATTTGCCCGCTTGCCCATTCGGTTGGTGTCGTGATAGATACGGACAGTACCTCTCTGACATTGACTTCAAACTGTGTTGATTGCTGTGTTGCGGCTCTTGCTGTTTGTTTTTGTGCCACAAAGCTTGACCCCGTTGTTACTGCGAATAGAAGAACAATCAAGCTTACTATGACCTTCTTTTTTGTAAGCATAACCTCATTGTAGCACTTTTTTGAGTTTTGTAAAGTGGTTTTTATAGGGGTAACAGCAAAAAGTATAAGAATAATGTGGAAATAGTTATGGTTTTAGGTTATAATAGGAGAAAAGTGGAGCAAGCTATGGACGAAAAGATTACTCTAAAATTTAATGAAGCCGAACTCAGGGACAAGCCGTCTCGGGCTCCGAAGAGTCCCAGGCGTCGGGCCTCTCTAGATGACCAGAAGAAATGGAAGATTATGCTAGGTTGCGGCGTTGTCATGATTATCGCAGGCGTTGGCTGTCTTCTTGGTGGAATCTTGTCACCGAGCGCTGATTCGGCCAAGACGGAATTCCCGAAAATCGGGAAGGATGAGTCAGGGAAGGATGTCACCTATAGCCCACTAACTGGTGAAAAATTAGAGGATTCGAGGCTTGCAAATGCTCCAACTTATTGTATACAGACCCCAAACGGGACCGATGGAGCAAGGCCGCAGTCTGGCCTGAATACCGCTGGAGTGGTTTTCGAGGCGATTGCTGAGGCTGGGATTACGAGGTTTGCAGCAATCTATCAAGATCCTTCCGCCGCCATAATCGGACCGATTCGCTCACTCCGTATGTATTACCTTGAATGGGATACTCCGTTCGATTGCGCGATCGTACATGCTGGCGGAGCTGATGACGCCTTGGCGGCAGTATCTTCTGGCGGGTACAAGGATCTAACTGAGAATTACACTTATATGTATCGGGGGACCTATGGGGCAAGGCGTTGGAATAATCTCTTCACGACTGCAAATTATCTCAAGAAGTACAGCAGCGATAATGGGTTCTCTTCATCAAACGTCCGCGGATTTGCCCGGATGACCCCTGATGAGTCAGATAAGTCAAGGGCCGACAGGCTAGCTAAAGAACGCCTGGATCCGACCAAGCCGGCCTCTGGTGATACTTCTGAGATTGAGATTAAGGCTCGGGACATTAGTTTCCGATTTGGCGGGATATCGAGCTTCAATGTGGATTATTCGTACGACGAGAAAACTAACACCTATGCTAGGAGCTACGAATCAGGTCTAGCGCATGAGGTCTATGACTGCCCTTCCGAGGATCTCGGCGAAAAGAACCCTGAGGACGCCTGCTCACTTGTACAGATGGCTCCTTCGGTCGTAATCGCGATGGTCGTACAAGAGCGCAAAGCCTGGGATAACTATCATGAGGACATTGACACAATCGGTTCCGGTGATGCTTATATCTTCCAGAACGGAGACGCGATAAAGGGGAGTTGGGCTAAGACTTCTCGCGAAGACCAAATCAAGTTCTTGGACGAAGAAGGGAAGGAAGTTAAGCTCGCGCCAGGTCAAACGATTGTTTCAGCTATCCCGGCTTACGGAAGTGTTGCTTTTTAAAACGGGTTGTGCTATAATAACGCTGTGAGCCTAACCCCCCTTGGGCTCACACTTTGTATATGGTTCCGTCGTCTAGTGGTCTAGGACGTCTGGTTCTCATCCAGTAATTCGCGGGTTCGACTCCCGCCGGGATCACCACATAAAAAAGAAGCTCGTTAGAGCTTGTTTTTTATTTGGTGGTGACAAGGGAGAAACGAAGTTACTCCCGCCGGAATCACCAAGAATAAAAAATAAGTCCTTTAGGACTTTATTTTTATTTGGTGATTAACTACAGGGTTTACCCCCCTCTGGTCAAAATATCGAATTTATGTTATAATTATAACACGAAAATTCTTTACATGATAGGTTCCTATCATGCGAACTTTTCCGTGTTGTTAAGGAGATTTTGGAAGATTTTTGTCTTCCGAACTATCTCTAGTTTATCACAACCGCAATAAAAAGTCAAGACGAAAGCAACAGAGTAGCGCGGAAAAATTATCACCACGCTACTCATTTTTGTTATGCCGGTTGAGCGGCGAACTTGTATTGATCGAAGTATTCGCTCAATCGCCCCTCGAAGTTGTGGACATATCGTTCCGTGATAGTGATGTTCGCGTGACCGAGCATTTCTTTAGTGATTTCAAGTGAAGCACCATGCTCGACAATATCCGTGGCGAACGAGTGCCGGAGGGCGTGGGGGTGGAAGTTTACAAAGCCGGCTTTATGGAATGGCTTGCGCATACGATACCGGATCTCCTCGACCGAAAGCAAGTGACGAATCTTCTTGGAAGTTTCGATCTCCCACAGATAATCCGTTATCCGTTCCCGTCGGATCCAGTCGTCTAATCGTTTTCTTGTTTCTTCACTGACATAAGCCTCGCGCAATTTGTTTCCTTTGCCGATGAATGAGACGCGGCGACCATCGAAGTCCATCATCCGGAGATTGCGAAGCTCACTTATCCGGAAGCCACAATCAAAGCAGAGACGGATAGCCAGCCACTCGAAGCAATCGGCGAACTTTAAGACCTCTTCTATCTGTTCTTTGGAATAATGGACGCGGTGGATCGGCTCTTCTTTTTGCTTCATTATGAACCGAAGTTTTAACTCTGGCATAAGCACACCCATATCTTGAAAGTATCGAAGCATAGCAACGATATTTACCAGCCGACCATTTACCGTTCTACCACTACATCCACGAGCTACTTGTTCTGCGATCCAATCGTTTATGTGTTTATTCGAGAGTTCCTCGACACTATTGATATCAACGCTATCCAATAGACTTTTACATATCCATCGTTTACCGTGTAGAGTTTGCCCACTCATTCGGCGGATATTCTCACACCATTCGAGATATCCTTCAAATTGTTTTTCGATTTTACGCATATTACTCCTTTGCTGAAAGGGCGCACCGGCTTCGGCTCCCCTCCAAGCAAGAAGCCGAGTGCGCCCGTGATTAAATTATTTAGAAAAGATTTTTTGTCGAGCCTATTACTATTATTTGTATATTTGTTTATGGATGTATCAAATGTGATACATTTACCAGGGGTCGCGAAATGTATCAAATATGATACATTTATTGGCTCAAAATGTGGGTTTTCCGCAGGGTTTTCCACCTACTTTTCCACAGAAATTGCCATAGTTTTCCACAAACAAAGCTTGACAAATAAAAAACAGAGATACCTCCTCAATACCTCCGTTTAATAATGTTGTAATTTCTACAACATAGCACCTAAATAATTTTGAACCCGATCCATGTGCTTCTCCCACGGGCTACTCTATCGACGACGATCAGTCCCTTGTCTTCTAGTTTTTTATTATACCGCCATATCTTCATCCGGTCAGCTTTCAAATCAACCTCGAACACTTTGGAGGACACTCGAGTAAACCCGTTTTTGTCTTGCCCAAAGCGGTTGGAGTAGTCTTTGAGAACGGCATACCAAGCCCAAAGAGCCAAGTCGCCATCTAATTTCTCCAAATCTCGCTTATCAAACCATGGGCGCGAGTTCTTATTTCTCACCCTCAAAATTACCTCCTTAATTGAGGGTGCTTCCGAGAAAGCTTCACCCGCCCAGTTTAACCCGGGCGGGCGTGAAACTTCAAATCCAATACCTTCATTTTAGCACAGACGCTATGAAAAGTCAATCAGTTTGCGAGGTCTTGTAGCTCTCTATTACATCATTGTTGTAGCTATTTAGTAGCCAATAACCGCCAAACAGTATGCCGACAAATAGAATGAATCCAAGAATGTTCCGGACTATTTCTGGCACTTTGTGCTTCTTCTCGAATCTCGTCCAGCCTACGATTATCCAGCACATGATGGCAACAAGACCGATGAGATACACAATCGAGAAGGCGATCTTCATTTCTTACCCGCTTTTGTTTTGAGTTGTTTAATAACTTTATCTGGTGACTCGCCGCTTTGGACGGCGCGCACTGCGGTCACGATATCTTTATCTGAAACGCCACGCTCTCGAAGTTTAGAAACGAGTTCGATCATAGCAGGATCAGTTTTGCTGGAGTTCGAGGTTTGCTTCTTGCCCAATGCTAAACGGCGGCCGCCAAGCTGACAGGCGATGGTTAGCGCGGCGAAGACGGCGAAGCCGATGAAAGCCGGCGGAAAACTGAATCCCATGCCGAAAGCTCCGAGACCACAAAGCCCGAAGAAAAAACTCAAGCCCTGTAAAATGCCACCCAAGTTTATTGCCCAAGTCGGACGGTTCGGGTTGTAGAAATAGAAACCGATTGTCTTTTTCGTTCCCATAAAAGTCTCCCTTTATTGCTTCAATTATAACATAATTGCTTCAAGGATGAAACAATAAGCGGAATATAACAGGGGTGATTTACTTCATGCTTGCTTCAAAGATATAACATTTTCGCATTTAACATTTAACAAAAGAGAGCCGCCATACTGCGAGGAAAAGGCGGCTCAAGAGTGGAGTTATTGATGGCGTGTTTGTCTTTGTGTTATGTTCCCAATATGTTTGTTTGATTCCATTATACCGATCCATCGAGACCAACAAAAAGCCCCCGCGGGAGGTGTCGCGGGGCTAACCCATGCCTAGAGTTCATGACTTTATGTTTTCTTCAGTTGCTTCTCAATACTTTCGAGCCTCGTATCGGTTCGCACGCACGCTTTTTCGATTTCCCCGAAACGTTTGGCGTATCCATTATGCTCGTCGAGCTTTTTCTCCATACGCGCTTGGTCTTTTCTGATGTCTTTGAGTTCGTCCGTGATAGCTTGGTCTCGGCGGGCTTGCTCAATCGCATTTTTCTTCCGGTCAGAAGAAAGTTTGATGAGAAGCCCGATAATGCCCGCCGCTTCAACGACAACCGTGGATAAGATAGTTGCTGTTGCCGAGTCCATAAATTACTCCCGATACTCAATTACATCACCCGCAAATAGTCCATAACCGCCGGTAGAAGCCCAGCCATCAAAGACCGTAGGATAAAGCACATACTTTGTCGAATACCAATGTCTTGCGTATTCGTTCATGGCTTCACCCCATTTAGCTTCGCCCTCGCAACGCTTCATAATCGCGCCGAGAGTGTCGCCTTTCTTAACCTCGATTCGGTCGCAAGATTCCGCGACTGGTTCTGGTTCCGGTTCTGGTGTAGGTCCTGGTTTAATGTAAGACTTCGGACGATCACCGCCGATGAAGTTCATAATGCTGATGTTGATGATGTTGGTGGCGGAGCCGCCGACATTCGCGCCGCAGGACGCGCCGCCTTGGTTTTCG
>JAZTXX010000012.1:0-7595 GCA_045636645.1 Candidatus Nanosyncoccus sp. | reverse complement strand
GCTAGTACGACCACATATTCAATATCTGACAGCTCAACCCTTACTGCTACAACTAATGATGTACGTATCTTGATAAACTACAATGGAAATGGCCTCTATTACGACAACGATGAGACTAAGATTAATAATCCTGTATATTATGCGAATACGACTGCTGTGGTCAATAAATACTCTCATACTCCAAACGTTAACGACGAAGGAATATCTGATGGGAATGGGTATACAGACGACTTATTCATGAACGAAGTCGTCACAATCCCAGGCTCCAGCAGCCTCCATATTACCCTAACCTATCAGACTGAGTCCATATCCTATGATTGGGTCACTTTCTGGGAAGGATCCCATCCAGAATATACAGCCGAGTACGATTACGAGTCTGGATTTAGCTGCAATGACATGTATATGTGGCCACAATATGGCGGGGAAGAACTAACTACTATAGAATGTGACGTCCCTGGTGACACTGTGACATTTGGCTTCCGCTCTGATGGCTCTGTTAGTAATTACTACGGTTATTATGCGGTCATCTCTGGAACTGCTGGTGGGTTTGAAGCGACTTCTGATACATATGCTACGCCTGGTTCTGCAACCGCTCATGTATTCCTCGGTTGGAGCGAAGATCAAAACGCTACCACTCCAACCTATACCGATGAGGAAGATTTATCCAAGAAAGCAAGCTATCGCCATGAGGATAGCCCCGTAACCTTATATGCAATTTACAAAATGGCTACCCCAGTCACAGTATATCTTGACAACAATACTTCATCCGTTTCATTCTTTAATTCAGAATGTGGAACAGAAACGGTTGCAAGCTCGGGTGGCATAGTGAACCTCTGCAAGAATTTCCCATACACCGTCACTGTTACTCCAAATATCGGCTACAGGCTTGACTCCTGGTCTACTGATGCGAACGGTAATCTAAGCAGCACTACGACAAATCCAACCACATTCACTATAACGGATACATCTGTCCTTTCTGTTGCGACAGAAGAGATCCCTGTCCATACTGCTACAGTCAACTTCGATTCGGGAATCTCTAATATCTCATTCTATAATGAGGATTACGGCTTGCAATCCGTCTCGACGTCTGGCGAATCGGTGTCATTAAGGGATGATGTAGAATATTCCATCTTCGCCTCAACAGGTCTTGGGGTTGGACTTGCCTCTTGGTCCACCGATACGAATGGCGCCATCAGTAGCACTACTACAAACCCAACCGGCTTCAAAGTTACCGGAGACTCCGTCCTTAATGCCTCCTCTACTAGCGTCCCCACACACACTTGTACTATGCAATACCGCCTCCAGAACGCCGACGGTACATACCCAGATTCTTATACAGTTGAGCGCAGTGAACCAGTAGATTACAACGAGATCTGCAGCTATACGAAGTCGGAAGAGCACTATGAGACCGCGTCTGGCTCCGAGACAGTCCTAGGTGATACGACCATCTCTCTAGACCTACCTCGTGCAATGTACGAGCTTACCGTCAACTACAACGATACATTCCTTTCCGGTGCAGTTGGAGCCGGTAGCTACAGATGGGGAGAGGAGATCGAGATTGAGGCATCTTCACTGGTGAAGAGTAGATTCACTAGCTGGTCTCAGATTAGTGGAACTATTGGTGCGTTTGGTGACGCCACTGCCAGGAAGACCACATTCACCATGCCAACAAGTGATGCGACTATCTATGCTGACGGCGAGATCATACCAACGCATACCGTCACAATCAATATGGGCGAAGGCATTACCGGCATCGACTTAAGTAGCCCCGAGTGCGGAGAGCATCAAGTCGCAACTAGTGGAAGCATTGTTTCCCTCTGTGACAATGTGAGATACACTATTTCTGCGGGATATGACGAGGGCTACTCTATAGATAGATGGACTACGACATCTAACGGAAGCATAGGCAGCGCATACTCATCTCGAACTAGCTATACCGTAACTGGCGACGCCACGCTATCTCTTGCAAGCTGGAGGAGAATTGCAACATTGATTGATGGCCCCACGCTGAATAGCCGAATGTATTATTTAGCTGAAGGCACGCCGTATAATGGTGCGCCTTCCCATAAGATAAAGGCTATACGAATGGCGAGATCTCTACCGTATGGCTTCACTCCATCCGTAGAAAACACGGTTTCTACAGCAGACTCCGACCTGCCTATATACATATACTTCGATAATACCAATGGAAACGGAATAATGTATTTCTATAGTAATGCCCTCAAGATTAAAATGAACGAGTACTCAGATGGCGCATTCGCTGATTTATGCGAACTAACCGATATTTCTGCTTTATCTAGCTGGAGTACTAAGGACGTTATCAGTATGGGTTGGATGTTCGGTAATGATCAGGCCCTCACTAACTTGGGTGCCCTCACATTCTGGGATACTAGTAATGTTACAAGCATGGAAGGTATGTTCTCTGATAATCAATATCTGGAGGATATTAGCCCTCTGACAAACTGGGATACTAGTAATGTCGAGAACATGCATGGAATGTTCGAGTTTACTTATAGTTTGGGAAACATAGATGCATTAGAAAAATGGAACACCTCCAATGTAAAAGACATGAGGGATATGTTCTACGGCGCTATATTCACTAACGTAGATGCCTTGGCGGCTTGGGATACTAGCAATGTTATAAACATGGAAGGCATGTTTGCCGTCAAGCCTCTTTCTGATATTTCCGGCCTTTCCGATTGGGATACCAGCAACGTTATATACATGGAAGAAATGTTTAGTTCGAGCTCCATTACTAACGTAGACGCCTTAGCGAATTGGGATACTTCTAGTGTGAGAACAATGGGGTATATGTTCGGTCACGGCAATGATGACTACGATAGCAGCACCTCGCTCACCGACATCTCTGGTCTGTCTAGCTGGGATACTAGTAGTGTTAGAGATATGAGCAAAATGTTCCTTAGGGCATATTTCAATGATGTAGATGCTCTAGCGGCTTGGGATACCAGTAGCGTTACAAACATGGATGGTATGTTTGCCGTTAATTACTATCTCACCGATATCTCTGGTCTATCTAACTGGGATACTTCGAACGTCACAAATATGAGAGAAGTCTTTGATGCCACCTATATCCCTGATGTAGATGCCCTCGCGAACTGGGATACCAGCAGCGTTACAAACATGTCTTTTATGTTTGCTGGAAATCCCTATCTCACTGATATCTCTGGTTTATCTAACTGGGATACATCTAACGTAATAAACATGGGATATATGTTCAATGATGATACCTCCCTCACTAATATAGACGGCGCAAGCAATTGGGATACTTCTAGTGTGACGAATATGAAAAATATGTTCAACGGCGCCTCCTCCCTCACCAATATAGACGGCACAAGCAATTGGGATACTTCTAGTGTGACGGATATGAGTAATATGTTCGACGGCGCCTCCTCCCTCACCAACTTAGACGCCTTAGCAAATTGGGATACTTCAAGTGTCACTAATATGTCCAGCATGTTCTACCGCGCAGACTCCCTCACGGATGCCTCCGGTATCAATGATTGGGATATTAACGCAGTTGTTGCTACAGCCGGAAGTGAAAGTTATTACGACAATAATTTCTATAGAATGTTTTACCGCGTAGGCAATATCATTCATCCAGAGTTCACAAAGCGTTCTGGCACATGGGTTGGTGGCACGTTCGTTCCAGACAATACCACGGGTGAAGAACCAGCACAGACAGATCAGAACACAAACAATACATCACCGGAAGAATCTCCGGAATCTGCGGCACCAGCAAGCACCAATTCTCCAGCCCAGGCCAGCTCCTTATCCACCAATCAGCCGACCCGGTCTGCGCAGGCCAACCAAACCGACCAAACTGATCACTCTAGCGAGTCAACCCAGAACGTTAACCCGCAATCAACCCATAACGCCCCGCAAGGAAAGGTGATGGTCTCCGAAGATGTAGATTCAAGCGATACTACCGCTCAAGCAATTGCCATCAGCATAGCCGTCGGAGTCTCTTCTAGCGCGCTAATTGGTGCCGGATTCTTCATCTACATGAAATCCAGAGACGATAATGATACCGATGACGAAGAAGACCAGTTCGGCTACTAGTCCCTTGTTATATAAAACAAACTGCTTTATAATACTAAGCATAAGAATTATCTAAAACTAATCTGGAGAAAAGGATGAATAATAAAGATATTTTTTCAAAGATTGCCTCACGGAAGAATGTGTTGCTTTATATTATTACCGGAGGTTTATTGATATTTGCCCTAATCGGCGTCGTTATGGTATTTACAAGTAAGAACCTTGGCATGTCTTTCAGTGGGATACTCTACCCGCTCTTCATCTACGGAATCGCAACAATCATGTCGATCGACACCTTCAGAAGGCTGACTAGCGACAAGAAAACGGTCAGAGTATTCGGGCTAATAACACTAATCCTTGGAGTATTGGCTGTCATCCTCCTCTCTCTTGTTTTCTGGCAAATAATACCGATGTATGAGACGGTTAGCACATCGCCGTCGACGGCCTCACAATATGATGCCACGAGCGTCTATTCGACAACCTCATCATACTCGTCTTATTCAGCCCCAGCCACTTACATCAGAACGACTCTTATATATAAGATTGTCATGTTGTTGCCAAGTATAGTGACATTCACTTTTGGTGGGGCAGTAATCCTCGATATTAAAGAAAACCAGAAGGTTCTCAGGTTCCTGAAGCCAGTCTCATTCAGTCTTCTTTCTCTTGCAAACATCATTTGGATCATCACGACCTTCATCGAATTCGATGATCTCGCCATGCAGCAACGCGTCAATGTCTTGCAGTATCTGTCCTGGGCGGTAGCAATCATTCTAGGTATTACGGCGTATTATCTCTCAAGATCGACCGCGTACGACTTAAGGGAATTATCCGCATCCAGCGAAGAAAAGCCGAAGACTCCGCACGCTAGTGATTCCGCCCCGCTCGAAAATGAACCAACACCACTCGAAGTAAAACCGACTCCGCTTGGTGATATCCCAACTCCACTCGAAGATGCCTCGACTCCGCCCAGTAGCGGACAGGCTTCGACGATATATCCGACCCCAATAACAGACCAGTACCAGCCGTCGGCTCCAGCCCCTGAAGCTCCAACCCCACTCACTAGTCCTTCGCCAGCTGCCCCCACTTCGCCGACCCATATTGCGGTAGAATAGAGCTTTTTATGCTAGAATATACATAAGGAGAAACAATGCAGCTAGATGAAAAATTCTTACAGGAAATGGGGCTTACGGCCATGCCGGAAGACCAGAAACAGAAATTCCTAGATTACATCCAAGAAGAACTCGAGATTCGCGTCGGCGAACGCATCAGTAGAGGCCTCACTGAGACCCAGCTCAATGAGTTTGATATGATCACTGACCCTGCCGAGGCCGCAAAATGGCTTGAGAAAAATCGCCCTGACTATCGTGAAATTGTTTCTCGCACTATTGACGATTTAAAAGAAGAAATCCGCGCCAACCGCGCCAAGCTTATCTAGATATGAATTTTGTTTGCACCAGATAATTTACCTACTTTCTCGCGTAGCCATTAAGGAATGCTTTCGCGTCCATCGGCTTTCGCCCTTCTGGCTGGAGAAGGATCACGGCCACCTCGCGTCCATCAGCGCAGGGAATCGTGATCTCCGCCCTCTCACCCTTCTCTAGTATCTTCGCTTCTAAAACGATGCATTTTACGCCGCAGAAGTCATATTTCGCTTTCGGGAAACCAGAGAAAGCCACGATTTTCCGAAAAGTCTGCTCGGCCGTATCTGTATCGGGCGTGAGCTGCGACATCGACTTGTCGAATTTCCCGCAGAATGACGCCTCCGAGTCATTTTGTAAAACCGGTTTTGGCAAATTTCCAAGGTTTTTGCATACCCAATTCGCCCCTGTTTCGGCCAAAGTCTTGTAAATATCATTTTTACAAAGCGGTAATGCTTTCAAGGTCTCCTGGTGATAGATTGGCCCAGCATCCATCCCTTTAGCGAGCTTCATTACCGACACCGAGAAATCAGTGTCGCCGGCGAGAATTGCGCTCTCGATCGGCGAAGCACCCCTGTATTTTGGCAAGAGGGAAGGGTGGATATTCAGGATCCCCTCCGGCTCGAATACATCTAGAACCTTCTCTGTGATCAGGATGCCGAACGATGCCAGCACTCCATAGGCACCCTTGTTCTCCCGCTTCAGGCGGCAGGCTTCCTCCAAATCCTCCTTAGTTCTTGCATGAAAAATCACCTGGCACTCCTTCTCAAGGACCGCCAGTGTATAATCCGCCAGCGGACCATTTCCGAAAAAGATGATTTTCTCTTTTATCTCCGTCATCTCACCTCCGTTAGCCTGGTAGATTAATCCTCGCCCCAGAGTTCGTGGTTATTCTCGATCTCGTTCTCGTAGTCCTTGATGGGGGTCAAATCGCCCTTATCGTCCATACGATAGAATGCATCAGACTGACCCTTGATATGGTCGATAAAAAGCACCCCATCCAAGTGGTCAATCTCGTGCAGCAAAGTTCTCGCGAGCTCATCTGTCGCTTTAATTCTGACCTCTGTTCCGTCCTCAAGCTTCGCCTTCACGCGTACCTTGGTCGCCCGGGGAACCATACCGTAGATAGACGGCACCGAAAGGCACCCCTCGAAGTCTCGCTTCTCCTTACCTTCAGCCCGAATCACCTCTGGATTAATCAGTGCAGTAAATGTATCATTCTTCTTATTCTCCATATCATCGCGGATAATGATAATCCGCTTCAAGACCCCCATCTGAGGTGCCGCCATCGCGGCCGAGAGCTCATAAGGGTGTTCCTTCTCCCAATCAAGGGACAATTTACGCATGTCAGCAATAATCCCACGAATCTCGTCATCTATTTCGCGGACTTTCTCTGACTTCTCCCTAAGGCGCGCATCTGGCGTCGTAATAATTTCCATACCTCTATTATAGCACAGTTTTCCACCCCTGTAAATACTACTTATGCTATCACCTGACCCCTACAGTAGTCCAAGCGGGTCCAAAGTCACCTTGAAATTCGCGTCGAGCCCCTCGCACGCCTCGAGAAGCGCCTTCCTCGAACGACTCCGAAGAATAATTTGCCAGGTATACCCACGATTTGTCCGCTCATGGAATGCCGGCTGAGGCGGGGAGATCGTCAGCCTCCCATCCCGACCCAGCCTCCGCGCAGCCTCGCGCACCTTCCTTACCACTATCGCCTCAGTTTTCATCGTGATCTCGAGCTTCATCACGAATTTGAACGGTGGGAACCCAGACTTCCTCCGATGCTTGATCGAGTATTCATAAAACCCCAAATAATCCTCATCTGTCGCAAATTTCAGTACCGGGTGCTCTGGCCGGTAGGTCTGAATTATCACCTCAGCCTTGTCGCTATGACCTCGCCCCACACGCCCAATCACCTGGGTGAGCAGCTGAAATGTCCGCTCCTCCGCCATGTAATCTGGCAGAGCCAGCCCAGCATCCGCCTGCACCACCCCAACCGTCACTAGGCGGGGGAGATCTAACCCCTTAGCTAGGGTCTGCGTCCCAACCAATATATCCACCCCCCCATCCTTCACCTCAGAATAAACCGCGTCGAGCCCCTCCCCCTTCTTATTATCC
>JAZTXX010000011.1:0-46805 GCA_045636645.1 Candidatus Nanosyncoccus sp. | reverse complement strand
TGCTTTTTTCTTTTCTGGTATATCATCACGACCTTTAATCTGTGCCAGGCCACTCAGTCCCGGTCGCACACTATTAGCACCAGTCTTATCTCGTAGCCGAATCAGCTCCTTTTGATTCCAAAGTGCCGGCCTCGGCCCAATAAAGCTCATTTGCCCCACAAAAATATTAAAAATCTGCGGCGACTCATCCAAACTAGTCTTACGAAGAACCTTCCCGATACCTGTCACATATTGATCCGGATCTTTCAACTTATCCGTCGGCACATCCGGCGTATCTACTTTCATAGTGCGAAATTTAATAATCTTGAAATATTTTTTATCTTTACCAAATCTTTTTTGCCTAAAAAATATCGGTCCCGGATCCGTAATCAAAATCATAAGAGACACAATAATTATTGGAATAATCAAAACTACAATCGCAACTAGCGACAACACAATATCTATCAACCGTTTAAAGAAATACTTATACATTTTTCTTTGATGCCTTATATGTACTTACAATCTTCGCCGTCTTCGCTTTGATATCATCACGATTTTTCTCAGCCGAGCTAATCAACCCGTTTAGATCCTTCAAGAAATTCTTATCAATTTTAATTGGTTTTCCAATAAATATCAACTTGTTCGGCGTCTCTTTCAAACCTTCCTCGTCCATCAACATTTCTTCATACAATTTTTCACCCGGACGAAGCCCCGTTATCATAATTTTGATGTCCTTACCCGGCTCCAAACCTTTATAACGAATAATTTTCTTCGCCAGATCATAAATTTTTACCGGCTTGCCCATATCCAGCACAAATATTTCACCACCCTCAGCATACACCCCCGCCTGCAAAATCAAACTCACTGCCTCCGGAATCGTCATAAAGTATCTCGTGATATCTTTATGTGTCACCGTGACTGGTCCACCCGCTTCAATTTGTTTCAAAAATAGCGGAATCACCGAGCCGTTACTACCCAGTACGTTCCCAAACCTCACTGCCACATAATCCGTCTTGGACTTTTTATCATACGCTTGCACGATCATTTCGCAAATTCTCTTTGACGCACCCATAATATTGGTCGGTCGTACCGCCTTGTCCGTACTCACTAGCACAAATTTTTTCACCCCATATTTATCGGCCAACTTCGCCGTATTCAGAGTGCCAAGACAGTTATTTTTAATTGCCTCATTTGGGCTCACTTCCATCAAAGGCACATGCTTATGCGCCGCCGCATGATACACCTGCTCCGGGCGAAACTCCTTAAACACTTTTTCCAGCCTATCGTGATCTCTCACCGACCCAATAATCGTCTGCAAATTAAGATCCGGGAAGTTGCGATAAAGTTCCTGCTGAATCTCATACGCATTGTTTTCATAAATATCAAAGATAATCAAAAGTTTCGGCCCCGCCTTGGCGATCTGCCGACAAAGCTCCGAACCAATCGAGCCACCACCGCCCGTCACCAAAATCGTTTTATTGGTCAAATTATCGGTAATTTCATCATTATTTACCACAATTTGATCCCGCCCGAGGAAATCCTCATATTTAATCGGCCGAACCTGCTCGATAATATTTTCGGTATCCTGATTCATCGTCAAATACATTGACGGCAAAATCTTAATCTCACATTTGGTCTTTTGGCATTCTTCTACAATCCTGGCGATCGTCTCTTTGTTGGCCGACGGAATTGCGATAATAATTTGATCGATCGCATATTTTTCTATCGCCAAACGAATCCGATGATGATCCCCCACGATCAGAATCCCCCGAATCCTCGTGCCGCGCTTTTGCCTATTGTCATCGACAATACAACGTACTCTAGTATCTTTATATTCCCCATTACGTTGCATTTCGTCGATCAACATTCTGGCCGCTTCACCGCCACCCACAATCATCACATTTTTTGTGTGATTTTTGCTTGGCAAAGAATGAATTATCGTCCTAGCAATTCGATAAGAATACCTCACCCCACAAGTCATAAATATCAAAATCGCCACGAAAATAAAACAAAAACTTCGCGGCGAAGGCAGCAGTAACATATGTTTATAGATATAAATAATTAATCCCGACCCCACACAGGACCCCACCATAGTGATTAGTTCCGGGATGGAAGCATATTTCCAGATCGAGGTATAAAGCCCCATCAAAGAAAATATCGCTATCACGACCAAACAGTCAATCGGTAAATAATGCGTCACCGTCTGCAAAAACTGCGGCGGGACCTGCTGAAAATCAAATCTAATAAGAAGCGCCAAAAACGAAGCCGCCACCACCGAAAAAATATCAAAAAGCATCAATGCTATAATTCTCGAAGCTTTTTTGCTTAAAACTTTTCGCGCCTTATTTCTCATGGCTAGTTGTTTTTTGTACGCATTTTATCTCTGTAAAATACGTAGATCATCACCCTTTCCATCATCTACATTATTGCAACTATTTTACCATAAAATAGCAAAATCTCCAAACATAAGCATAATTTACAAACAACTTTTACCCCTAATTTTGCTACGCTCCCGCTGAAAATCTTGACACAGCCGACCAACTTTTTTATCATAAAAATAATACCATACAGTAAAAAGGTAAAAATAAAAGCATCGATTAGAGAAAAATTCAGAAAGATTAAAAAATTTCTCAAAGAAAAGAAATTGGAAGTTTTAGTCGCAGTATTCCTAGACCTCACTACGCTTCTTGTGGCATGGGCCGACTGGATAGGTTCACTCCACGGCGCATCCAGGCAATCAATTTTACCAAAAGTAACAACCTAGCCGCCGAAGGCAATGCCGAATATAATGTCGCAACTCAAGTTTACATCTCGAATTTATTCACCTGAAATACTATTTCAAGCCTGCGATTAGATTTGGAGATCGCCAAGGAAAAAGGCGACAAATAACAACAAAAAACCACCCCGCAAGGAGTGGTTTTTTGTAAGGCTAAATCTTACCAAACTTTCACTAAGATTTCGCCGCCCAAGCGATTCTTCTTCGCTTCACGGCCAGTCATGAGGCCCTTAGACGTGGATACGATCACCATACCACGGCCAGACTTCACCACTGGGAGCTCGTCAGCACCAGAATAGACTCTACGGCCAGGCTTCGAGACCTTCGAGATCTCATTAATCTTAGCCATAGCGCCCGGTTCATTGATTGTGACTTTCAGCACGCCGCGTGGCTTACCGTCAATCACTTCGTAACTAGACACATAACCGTTCTTTGCAAGAACTTCAGTCACGTTAACTTTCAGCTTTGAAGTAGGGACGAGGATTTCATTCTTACCTACCATCACAGCGTTACGAATACGCGTAATTAGATCTGCAATTTGGTCTGTTGATTGTAATGACATAATTCTCTCCTTTCTCCTACCAGCTACTCTTTGTTACACCAGGAATTTCACCCTTGCTTGCTTTTTCACGGAAATTGATACGAGACAACCCGAATCGGCG
This sequence comes from Candidatus Nanosyncoccus sp., assembly GCA_045636645.1. Classification (GTDB taxonomy): domain Bacteria; phylum Patescibacteriota; class Saccharimonadia; order Saccharimonadales; family Saccharimonadaceae; genus Nanosyncoccus. The sequence continues at coordinate 43,388 of JAZTXX010000011.1, read as the reverse complement.
CATGTAACCACGTGGACGCCCATCGAGCATATCGCGGTTTTTAAGCCTTGTTGGGCTGGAGTTTCGTGGAAGCTTCTGCAAGCCTTCCAGATCACCAGCAGCCTTCAGAGCTGCGCGCTTATCTTTATATTTCTCGTACATTTTGCGTCGTTTTTCGTCTCGGAAGACAGCAGATTTCTTAGCCATACTACTTAGCCTCCTTCACAAACGGCATTCCGAAGAGTTCTAGCAATTTTAGACTTCCTTCCTTTGAACCATTTTTAATAATAAATGTTATCTCAAGACCGTGAAGCACTGATGCGTCCTCGAAAGTAATTTCTGGGAACACAGTCTGCTCCTTCAGGCCTAGATTGTAATTACCCTGTGCATCAAATGCAGTGCGGCTCACACCGTGAAAATCACGTACGTGTGGCAAAGCCACATTGATCAAACGATCCACGAATTCATACATCTTGTCGTTGCGTAGAGTCGTGAGATAGCCAACTGGCGCACCCATTCCCTTACGAATCTTGAAAGATGCGATCGATTTCTTTGCAAGACGTGAAGTCGCAACCTGACCGGTAATCTTCGCGAGTGTCAGTTCAACCGTCTCAGTGAAGCGCTTGTCTTCACGTTTCTTACCAACGCCGCAGGAAACTACAACTTTCTTGAGTTCAGGCACCTGGCTGATGTTCGAGAGACCGAGCTCCTTCATCAGCTTCGCCTTCAACTCGTTGTTGTAGAGCTCTTTGAGGCGTGGTTGTGCTTTAGCGTCCGCGGACTTTGCTGACTTCTTTGCAGTCGCAGCCTTAGTCTCAGAAGCTTTAGCAGCCGTTTTGCTTTCCGCCATTACTTAGCTCCTTTCTTATTCTTAGCGTCTTTTTTACTAGCCTTGTCAGCCTTCTTATCAGCCTTCTTGTCAGCCTTACGATCAGTCTTCTCGAACTTTGCAGACTCGACCAGCTTCAAATTCGACAAATCAATTCCTACGTGGACAGTCTTCTTGCCACCAGCAGGATTAAGATATGACTTCTTCATGTGTCGCTCAACCAGACCGACACCTTCAAGGCAGGCCTTACCAGCCTGACGATCGATTTTCACAATTTTAGCCTTAGTACCCTTATGATCGCCAGAGATTACTAAAACTTTGTCGTTTATCTTCAAATTCTGTGCCATATTAGAGTACCTCCGGTGCTAAACTGATAATCTTGTTGAAGCCGAGATCACGTAGTTCCCTTGGGATTGGCCCGAAAACACGTGTACCCTTCGGAGTCTTATCGTCATTCACGAGGACTGCAGCATTCTCGTCGAAACGGATGGTTGAACCATCTGGACGACGGATTGGTGCTACGGTACGAACGATTACTGCGCGAACCACAGCCTTCTTCTTAACGTTACCGGTTGGTGAAGCTTCCTTGACCGAGCAAGTCACAATATCACCAACTCGTGCATACCTAGCTCTTGTACCACCGAGTACTCGGATTACTCCAAGCTCCTTAGCACCAGAGTTGTCGGCGACTTTGAGTCTTGATTCTTGCTGTATCATTATGCCTCCTCCCCTTCAGGCTTTTCAGCCTTCTTATCGGCGGCTTCAGCAGCCTCATCAGCCTCAGAAGCAGCCTCGGCAGCCTTCTTCGCCTTAGCGATCTCGTCTGCCCCAATCTTCTCAGCCTCATATGCCTTATTAACATCTTCTTTTAGTTCAACTGTGCCACGTGCCTTCTCGATAATCTTCACCAAAGTGTAAGACTTGGTCTTAGAAATCGGTGCAGTCTCACTGATCTGTACGCGATCCCCGACGTGAGCTTCGTTCTTCTCATCATGAGCCGTATACTTACGAGTCTTCGTGTATTGTTTACGGTAAAGCGGATGAGTTTCTCGATTAGCAATCGAGACGGTAATGGTCTTATCGCGCTTTTCACTTGTCACAGTTCCAATCAAAGTGTGTGCCATCCTAAAACTCCTCTTTCTTTAAAATTTTACATCTCACCGGCAACTTATGAGAAGCAAGTCGGAGTGCTTCACGAGCCTGCTCTTCAGTCACGTCAGCAATCTCAAACATCACTGTGCCAGCCTTCACTTTAGCTACGTAAAATTGTGGCTCACCTTTACCGGAACCCATCTTAACATCAAGTGGCTTCTTGGTTACAGGTGTATGAGGGAAAATCCTAATCCAGACTTTACCACCACGCCTAACGTACCTGTTGATCGCCTGACGAGCGGCCTCGATCTGCCTCGAAGTGATGCGCTCATTATCAAGCGACATCAAGCCGAACTCACCAAACGCCACAGTATTACAACGTGTAGCTACGCCTCCGTTTTTACCTTTACGCACCTTGCGATGTGCTAGTTTTCTTGGTAGTAGTATAGCCATTTTATTTCTCCCCCTTATAAATCCAGACCTTTACACCGACGATACCAGCAATCGTCTGAGCGTGGTGACAGTGGAAGTCGATATCCGCGCGAAGAGTATGTAGTGGTACTGAACCATCAATAAACTTCTCACGGCGACTCATTTCTGCACCATTAAGACGACCTGCAACCTCGATACGAACACCCTTAGCTCCGGCATTCATCGTTGAAGCAAGCGCCATCTTCACTGCACGACGGAAATTCATACGCTTACCAAGCTGGAAACCAATGTTCTCGGCAACTAGCTTAGCGTTGAGTTCCGGCTTCTTGACCTCTTCGACGTTGATGCGAATTGGCCCCTCAATCATCTTTTCGAGCTCTTTCTTCAGCTCGTTAATACCGGCGCCTTGCTTACCGATCACCGAACCAGCCTTCGCTGTCAAAATCGTAATCGTAGTAAGATTTGCGGAGCGCTCGATATTGATTCGCGCAATCGTCGGACGAGCCTTGTAACGGTTCTCGATAAATTCGCGAATCTTGACATCTTCCACCAGCCAGTGACGGAATTCTGATTTTCGAGTAAACCACTTCGAAGACCAGTCCTTGCTGACCTGGAGACGGTAAGAGATGGGATTAACCTTCTGACCCATATTACTTTTTCTCCTTCTTCGCTTCTACCTTACCGGACTTTTTATCCGCGGTAGCATCGTTAGCGACCTTTTTAACTTTCTCTTCGCCGGCGACCTCGACGAATATATTGCTACTGATAATCTCATACGGTAACGCACGACCCCTTGATGCAGGCTTGTAGCGGCGCATCCTGGTACCACTTGTCACAAAAATCCTCGCAATCCTGATTGACTTAGGATCAATCGAGACCTTCGAATTATTGAGTAAGTTCGCGTTAGCTGATTCCACAGCCTTAAGTACTGCGCGAGCGGCTCGCCTAGGGGTGTGCTCTAGAATAACTACAGCATCAGCCACGTAGCGATCCCTCACCAAGCTAGCGACGACATTCGTCTTCCTTGGCTGAGAATCGATTCCTTTTTCATATGCATGTGCAAAATACGTTTCTGCCATAATTTACTTTCCTTTCGCCGCCGCTGCCTCAGCTGCTTTCTTGCCGCCGTGGCGTTTAAATTTACGAGTAGGCGCAAATTCACCAAGCTTATGACCGACCATATTCTCCGAAATGAACACCGGAACGTGAACCTTACCGTTATGAACGGCGATAGTTCGACCTACCATTTCAGGCGAAATTGTAGAGTGGCGTGCCCAAGTTTTAATTACGGTGCGATCTTCGCTGGAAAGTGCGGCTATTTTCTTCGCGAGTTTGTAGTCCACAAATGGACCCTTTTTTAGACTCCTAGACATTATCTCCTCTTTCCTTCGTGGCGACTGCGCACGATCATCTTATTAGTTTTCTTGTTTCGACGGGTACGATATCCAAGCGTGAGCTGGCCCCATGGAGTTCTTGGTGCTTTACCAGAACCGTGACGACCACCGTCACCACCACCGTGTGGGTGATCTGTCGCGTTCATCACGACACCACGCACTGTTGGGCGGATACCTTTACGGCGACGACGACCTGCGGCACCGATCTTGATATTCTGATGTTGTTCATTCGAAACTGTACCAATGGAAGCTTCACAGGAAACTAGGACTTTGCGGACCTCGCCAGATGGCATCTTGAGGGTTGCATAGCCGCCTTCCTTAGCCATTAGCTGTGCCTGAGTACCAGCAGCACGAACCATCTGTGCGCCTTTACCAGGCTGCAATTCAATCGCGTAAACGAAAGTACCAACAGGAATATTCTCGAGTGGCATGCGGCTTGAAGTCTCGACTTCAATCTCCTTACCAGTCTTGAAAGTTGTACCCTTGGTCATCTTGGTATCAGCGATCACATAATAATATGTACCGTTTTCATCCTTCACTCGAGCGATACGAGCTGAACGGTTTGGATCGTACTCGATCTCTTCAACAGTAAAAGTCAGGTCAGCTGGTAGCTTGTAGGTCACAATACGATAGTGACGCTTCACACCACCACCACGGTGACGCACAGTGATGCGACCCTGGTTGTTCTTACCTGCCTGTTGCTTCTTAGCTCTAGTCAACGATTTCAACGGCTTCTTCGTCGTAATCTGATCGAAGTCCTGCGTCGTCTTCTGACGCTGAGCCGGAGTAATCGGACGATATTGTTTAATAGCCATTACTTCTTCTCCTTACCTGCATTCTTGTCAGCCTTCTTATTAGCCTTCTTGTCGGCCTTGGCATCCTTTGCGCTGGTCTTATTATCTTCAGGCTCATCAAATACCTTGATTGAGTCGCCCTTCTTTAATCTAACGTAAGCAAACTTCCTATCCTTGCGATGAGTAATCCCAGGATAAGCGTGCTTGCCCTTGCTGTATCTAGTCTTCTTACCATCACGGATCAATGTGCGAACATTAGTCACAGTGACGTTGAATTCCTTCTCGACCATTCGAGCAATTTCTTGCTTGCTCATCGACATTTTCACAGGGAAAACGTAGATACGATTGGTCTGCTCGAGATAACTCTTCTCGGTAGCGCGTGGCTCGAGTAAGTGAAGCTCGATATTGGTGTTGTCATTTGCTGCCATCTTACTTCTCCTCTCCTAGTAGCCACTTAGCTGTAGCCTTAAGCGCATCTTCACTGAACACGATCGCGTCAGCATTCATGATATCAAAAACATTCAGGTAAGTTGCACGAACCAATTTGACGTTTGGAAGGTTATTGGTTGAGCGCAAAACTTCTGGAGTCTTCTCATTCGCGACTGCGAGAACGTTCTTTCCTTCAAGCTTCATGTCCTTCAAGACCTTCACAGCAGACTTGGTTTTGCCGTCAAGCTTAACTGCAGTGTCAAGCACGAAGATCGCCTTGTCGGCATTCTTCATCGACAAAGCTTGGCGCACAGCGAGAAGCTTCGCAGACTTCGAAATCTTCTTGGTGAAGTTCTCATTACCGGTACGGCCAAATGCTACACCACCATGACGCCAAATCGGGTTACGAGTCGAACCAAAGCGTGCACGACCGGTGCCCTTCTGCCTCCATGGCTTCTTACCACCACCACGAACTTCGCCACGCTTCAAAGTTTTAGCGTGAGAACTCCTGGAGTTTGCAAGATATGTGTCATAAGCGAGTTTCACGAGCTCATGGTTTTCAACTGTAAGACCGAAAATATCTTTATTTAGTGTCGCCATATTACTCCTTTCCCTCTACTGAGACAATCCCTTTACGTGGGCCAGGTACTGCACCCTTGAGACCGATTAGATTGTTTTCTGTGTCGATGTAAGCGACCACCAAGTTCTTGACGGTAACCTGATCATGACCCATACGGCCAGGCATCTTCTTACCCTTCCAAACCTTCTGTGGATACATCGAACCAATCGAACCGACCCGGCGGATGTTACCCTTGAAACCGTGAGTGTTACGAGATTCGTTAAAATTGTAGCGCTTCACGGTACCAGCGAAGCCTTTACCCTTGCTTGTACCTGTTACTGCTACCTTGTCGCCTAACTTGAAACTTTCGACCGTTAGAGTATCCCCAAGTTTCATGCCTTCAGGAATCTCCTCAACGCGAAATTCCTTCAGGACTTTAGGACTAATATTTTCACCAGCCTTTTTGACGTGGCCGGAAACCGACTTGCTCAGATTCTTACCCTGACCGTAGCCCACTTGCACAGCATTATAACCATCTGATTCGACAGTCTTTATCTGAGTCACTGCACACGGACCGGCTTGAAGAATAGTCACTGGAGTAACTACGCCATCTTCGCCGATAATCTGGGTCATACCAATTTTGGTGCCGAGAATGACTTGCATCCTATTCCTTTCCTTTATTTATTGCCATTTTTGCCTCTGTACAACAGGCAAAAACTTTCTCGCAATTTTTTAATAATTTTTACATGTAAATAACTAGACTTTTAGGCTGGTTTCCTTCCGTGAGATCAGGACCTCTCCTTATGTCTAGATAACTATTACATTTTATCACAAAATTCTTCTCTTGCCAACCCCTATTTTGTAGATCCTGCCGACCTTGAAAATTTATTTCCTGCAGATGCATAAAAAAGGAGGCTTGCGCCTCCTTATGAAAATGAATTTAAAAAAGACCGTTTACGGGTTACTTTGAATAATTAATCGAACAAGCCAGCATAGCCAGCAAATTCGACCGCTTCATTAAGGCATCCATCAACTACATCCTCAATGGTTTCCGGATACCCCGGAAAAGCAGAATTGTAATTCTTCAGGATATTGAAAATCTTCTTCGTAAGTTCGTTGGACTTCTCAAAATAGCCTTCGCTGACCAAGATAAGGCCCTCAACTTCCGAGACATACAAGGAATAAAACGCATACCGCAGCATATCATCCCCGTCTTCGGAAATGTCAAATTCTTCTGCACAGTGCGTAAGGACGAATTTCTTGGCAGCCTTAGGGGCAGAAATGATCCATTTTATTAACATTTCCCAGATCTCATCGTGAAGTCTTCCAATCTCTTTCAAAGTCTTGAATCTTTTCGGCCCAATCGCCGCAAGCATTCCGTATGCCTGATCACTGATGTTTAAACCAGCCACTTTCTTTAAAAAGCCTTTCACGAAATCACCTCCTTTTATGATTCCAAAGTCTTTCTTTAAATTCTCAAGTTGCATTTGTACCATCATTCATAGCACAAAGTAAGAATAAGTTTATCACAGAAGCGCAAATAAATCAATGCTTATAACATATTTTCTAGGTATGTGTCAATGAATCCGTCAATTTTCCCGTCTAGCACCGCGTCTGGATCGGTCTCCTCGTAGCCGGTTCGGGTGTCCTTCACGAGTTTATATGGCTGAAGCACATAATTTCTTATCTGCTGCCCCCAGCCGGCCGATTCACCAGCCCTCAACTCACCAATCGTCTCAGCGTGTTGCTCCATCTGCATCTGTACCAGCTTGCCACGCAGAATTTCCATCGCTTTTTCCTTGTTCTGGAGTTGTGAGCGCTCATTCTGGATTGCGACAACGGTATTAGTCGGAAGATGTGTAATCCTGACTGCAGAATTTGTCGTATTAACCGACTGCCCACCATGACCGCCGGCATGATATACATCAATCCTAAGATCCTTCTCGTCAATCTGGACATCCGAGTCGGCCTGAATCACCGGCAGAATCTCAACCAACGCGAACGAGGTCTGCCTCAGATTATTCGCATTAAACGGCGACAACCTCACCAATCTGTGTACACCATGCTCGGACTTCAGCCAGCCGTACGCATTTGAGCCAGTCACCTCATACACGGCAGTCTTGATGCCAGCCTCCTCTCCAGAGACCCGCTCAAGACAAGCAGATTTCCACCCCTTCTTCTCGAAAAACCTCTGATACATCCTTTCAAGCATCGAAGCCCAATCCATCGCTTCCGTCCCGCCGGCCCCAGAAGTGATTCGGACTATCGCATTACTGGCATCATACTGCCCCTGGAATCTAAGAGCCTTCTTCATTTCATTAAAATTCTGCTCCATCGCCCCAATCTGGCCATCAATCTCGTCCTTTAGGCTATCGTCAGATATCTCGATCAACTCCTTAAGGTCAGCCAGCTGCGTACTCATCAGTTCCCACTCCTGCACCTCGTCCGACAGCTTCGATAGTTCCTGATTCTTCTGGGTCGCCTCTTCAACATTCTTCCAGATATCCGGCTCAGCCACCTGCTTCTCGAGCTCCGCGACCTGCTTCAACTTCTCATCAATCTCTAATTTCTCATAGACTTTCAGAAATTCATCCCTGAGGTTATCAAGTTTTTTTACTAATTCCTGCATAGAGAAATTATATCACAAGCCATGAAAAATCCCCGGACCTTACGCCCAGGGATTTTCCGAATTAAATGATTTCGGCATATCTCGCCACATCAACAGCTTCTTTGATGTAATTCTCGATTACACCAATGATAAACGGATTTTCATTGCGAACATCCGTATCGGCCAAAGCTTTCTCGATGATGAAATGAATCATCATTGGCGCCTGGTTATACCATTGAGAAGCGAGAACAATAAGGCCCTCCATGTCATTAATTCTCATATTGAGAGCTATACCGTTGAGCTGTATTGTTTCGTCGCCGATCTCCGCATGAGGAATATTCTTAAAGAGATAGTCTCTTGCAAGTTCAGGGCAATCCATTACCCAGCCCACAAATTGAGTGGCTAACTTGTCGACAATATCACCACGCCTTGCGAGTATAATGAAGCGTTCCGACCCCATCTTCTCGACAACATCTAAAGCGTCCTGGCTAATATTGAAAGAGGCCATGCTCTGAAGAGTCGTGTCATTTCCTTCATATATTGCTCGAGTATACATTTAATCCCCCCTTTCTAATTTAAGTTTCTTAAGGATTACTCCTTATTGACGCGAATTTTATCACATAATCCATACCATGTCAATACGTCTGCCATATTGGAGATATATAGCAAATCAACTCCAAGATATTATCGCCGCCTAGACGAATTATTGTTTATATCCTCTCGATATTAACGAGAAACGCAACGAACGCTCAAACCGAAGTAATGGTTCGGGGAGGACATTTCTGTAAAGAATTGAGAAACAAAATAATTCGATGCCCCACTATCATCCTTTTTCGGTGTCCAGTAATACCCTTCGTTAGAGACATCCCACGAGTCTCCCATCCATTGTCCTCCCATCGTGAAGTAGACAGGTGACTCCCACAACTGGTCAGGTAGGCGCTCGGGGATTGACCAAGCGTCGGTTTCTTCATCATATACACTTTCGGTCCAGCGTGCATAGAGCGAACTTAAACTATTAAAAGAACCGACACCACTACTCTTTGTCAACATCCAACCGGCAGGGCAGATGGATTGGTTGACATCGATTTTATTAGTGAATAACCTCGAATCATTTGTCGCCACCGCGGCCATCCAGTTATAATAATTTCCGATATGGTAGTGGGGATTAGTCCCCTGATTCATATCATCTAAGGTCGTCCCGGACCCAACAACGCCATCCCAGATCTTACCCCCTGGATCATATGATTGTGGGGTGTTATTTACTAAGCTTTCGACGTAACCTGTGTCTCCACTTTGATAAGTTAGTATCCAATTGGTCTCACCGGTAGCAAGTGTTGACTCTATAGGTGTCCAATCTGTAGGGATATCAGTGTCTGCAGGAGTGTAAGTTCTACTAGAATCAATGTCAAGATCTAAGTTTTGTGTCATCCAGATATTGCCATCCTTTAGCTTCGATACGCAGTACGACTTATTGTCACGATTATCCGCCAAATAGTATTGAGCATCTGTAGTTAGACTAGATTTCAATGAGGCTAGCTGTGACGAATCCATAGAGGACAATTCCTGCATGAAGGTAACATTAGGGACGGGCGTATTACAGGAAGTGGGCGGGATGATTTCCACTGGCGCCGGCTCCGTATAGGGATGCACTAATGTATATTTAACCTTTCCAGTATAGGTACCAGCAGGCTGGGTCTTAGAAATATAAACAGCATATGTGGTAGTAAAGGTACTCCCCTCGGCGCCAGAACCAATGTCTGTGCCACTTGTTCTGTAGGCCACCTTCGTATAAGTATTCGGTACCTCTTGATAGGCAGAATAATCTGTAGTGTTGCTAGAATCCGGATCATCACTACTTCCCGCGAGAATTACAGGATAGGCGGGTGATGGAGTAGTAACCTTCCCTAACTTCATAGCCCAAGCAGAATTATCTACACCACCTACAGGCCCCGTAGCAGTGCTCGTATTAATGTCGTGCGAAGTTCCAGATGTTGAATTTGTTAAAACATTGCTACCAGCAATATCCCCTGTATAGCCAATAGCAAAAACAGAAAACCCACTAGCATCGTTACAGAAAGCCTTCATGGTGGTAGAGCCTATATTGTTAACGTATAGACCATTACTGATCTCGGCCGTATGAGAAGCATTCCCGGTCCCAGATATAGTACAAGAAGCTGGCACAGAAATGGATACCTCATCAATACTAGAAGGCGCATCATCCGCAGTAACGGTCGTAGATGACAATATTCCCCCGACAAGTGCGGTGAATAATACCAAGCCAAGTGTAGTAATAAGTGGTTTGTCTGTTTGTTTTAGCATCGTATGACCTTTCACTATAATTACATATTAGCATAAAAATTATACGTCGTCTAGATTCGGATAATAGAAAAGCCCCTTTCGGGGCTAATTCTATTGTGTGAGGTGCCAGGATAGGTCACGCGAGTTAAACTCGAGTGTTATTTGATCCCGACCAACGAGCACGTCGAAGATGTGAAGTGCCACCCCGCCGGCAAAACGAATCTGCGTGCGGAGCAACTCTGTGACCTCGGTTTCAGACTCACCTCGTCGCCGAAAAGTAAGCGGCTGACACGGCGTCATCTCGTAACCGAACAGAGCCATAACTTCGACCTGTTCTGTTTTATTTTTGTTAAAGTTTTTCATAAAAGACTCCTTTAAATTTAGATTTATTAGAGTCATTTATGCGAGCCCATAATTTAGCAGGCTCTTGGTCACGGAGACTAAATGACAAAACCTCGCGCGACTAAAAACTTTTCTCATCGCCAGTGACCGAAGTGTGGCGTGAGCACCCTAATTATACCATGAAAAACCCTGGCTAGGAGCCAGGGTTAGTGCCAGGTGGACGTGTATCTCTCAGGAGCTTCAAGCTATGCTCAAATTGCTCCTTAAGCGGCGGGCTTAAGTGATACTTAAGCAGAGTGTCGAACATTGTGATTCTACTTTCTCTGTAAGTGCTCCGAAGCCGCTCTTTCATTTTCGACATTAACATTAAGTCGATTGAGCCACACCGATCGAGCGGATCTTCGACTTCAGGGGCCAAAGAACTAAACTCTTTAGTGCAGCAGATACACTCGTGAATACCACTCCAGACAGCATATTGTTCATCTGTGGAATCATCCACAGTCACCAATCGCTTCACCGGGTCGAATTGCACGAGCGTCTTCGCAAGTTCTTTGTTTCCTCCGACGTACGGAGAGAAGTCAGCTCGTGAGACCTTAAACGACATCGTGATACCGCCAATAAACACAAAGTACTTCTGCATCTGTTATTCCCCCTTTCGATGGTGCAGATTCCGGTTCCATCTATCGCTAAAAAATGTTATAATATAGCGATAAGTTATACGAATAATAACATAATTATGAATATTTGGCAAGAACTACCCAAACCATTCCTTATCCTGGCTCCAATGGAAGGCGTTACCGATATCATGTTTCGACAGATTATCGCCCGCTCCGGTCGCCCAGATCTGTTTTTCACGGAATTCACCAATGTCTCCTCCTACGCATCGGAGAAGGGCCGCCACAACGCCCTAGAACGCCTCGCAGTCGCCCCGACCGACCACCCCATCATTGCCCAGATTTGGGGTAAAAACCCGGAGCATTTTTCGGAGATTTCATCCGCGCTTTCATCCCTCGGCTTCTCTGGTATCGATCTTAATTTTGGTTGTCCAGACAAGCACGTCAATAAAGCTGGCGGCGGTGCCGCAATGATAAAAACACCAGATCTCGCCGTTGAATGCTTCAATAACGCTAAGAATTCTACCGACCTACCAGTCTCCGTCAAGACCCGCCTTGGCTGGTCCGACCCTGAAGAATACCAAGAATGGCTCTCTACACTCCTCAAAGAACATCCTGCAGCTCTCACCGTACACCTTCGCACCAAGAAGGAAATGAGTAAAGTCCCGGCCCACTACGAACTAATCCCTGAAATCATCAAGCTCCGCCAAACGATCAGCCCAGAAACGAAACTGATCATTAACGGAGATATTAGGGACCGCGCTCACGCCCTCAAACTTCATGAGGAATACCCAGAGGTTGATGGGTTCATGATTGGACGCGGCGTCTTCCAGAACCCCTACTGCTTCACCGACCACACCCCCACCAAGGATGAGCTGATGGAACTCCTTAGAACGCACCTAGATCTATACGAGGAACTCCTAGATAATTATTCGGAGAATAGCCGCCGCACAAATGGAATCCAGCCCAAGGCCCCTCCCTACGAGCCCTTGAAGCATTTTTTCAAGATTTACATCAATAATTTCCCTGGAGCGAAAGAACTCCGAGCGAAACTCATGGAAACCCATTCCGTCCCAGAAGCCCGTGATATAATTAATAATATATGAAAGTAGCACTACTCGGCCACGGTAAAGAAGGCCAGGCTATCGAAAACTACCTCAAGTCTCACCATGAAGGGGTAAAGTTCGACGTATTCGAGAATCTCACCCCTGAAGAATTCCGCGAGAACGACTATTCCGGCTACGACTACGTTTTCCGCAGCCCTTCAATCCCACCCCTGAATCTAGCGAACGAATCAAGCGTTACAAGATATTTCTTCGACCACTGCCCTTGCCCGATTATTGGCGTCACCGGCACGAAAGGCAAAGGAACCACCTGCTCGTTTATCAAATCAATTCTTGAAGCCCTATCCTACGATGTCTACCTCGTCGGCAACATCGGCGAACCATCAATTAACGTCCTCGACCAGCTAACTAAGGATTCAGTTGTAGTATATGAGATGTCCAGTTTTCAGCTCTGGGACCTCGAAAAGTCCCCTCAGACCGCAATCGTCCTCCGCATTGAGCCAGACCACCTCAACGTCCATAAAACTTTCGAGAACTACGTCGAGGCTAAGAGCCATATCGCCGCATACCAATCCAGCGATGACAACGTCGTCTATTTCAAGAATAACTCCGATTCCGTTAAGATAGCCGAGAAGAGCCTCGGCCACAAGTTCCCATACCCAATCGATAGCCCATCTGGCTCTCTCGAGAAGCTACTAGACTCTCTCCAGGTTCCCGGTGATCACAACAAAGAAAACGCCGAAGCGGCCCTCATCGCCGTCTCCGCCTTCCTCCGTGAGCCACTAGATGAATTCCTGACCACGAACTATGACAAGTTAGAAGGAGCTCTCAAGAATTTCAAGGGTCTCCCTCATCACCTCGAATTTGTCCGAACGGTTAATGGTGTCGACTACTACGACGACTCTTTCTCTGCTTCTTCCCCGTCGCTAGAAGTAGCCCTAAAGTCCTTCCCCGACCGACCAGTGGTACTAATCGCCGGCGGAAAGGATCGCGGACTAGACCTTCACCCTCATAAAGAAGCGATTTTTAAGTCCCCTAACCTCGTTAAAGCAGTCCTTATCGGCGAGACTAAGAATGCACTTTCTAAGAACGAGCCAACGGATAAATTCATCTTGAAGGACGATTATAAAGACGCAATTCTCACTGCAAAATCCATTTCCGAAGAAGTCGCCCAGAACTCTAACGCCAATCCGGTCGTCTTACTTAGCCCCGGCGCCGCAAGTTTCGACATGTTTAAAGATTTTTACGATCGCGGCGATCAGTTTAAGCAAATCGTAGGAGATTTACAATGAGCTTCAAGTTTCTAAACTATAACTATGATAAAGCCACAAGCCGTGCAGAGTTCCATTATCAAGGAGAAGACGACCACAGGTTCACTGAGAGAGTCGACTTCGCCCCGAGCTCATCTCAGTATAATCCAGATACCTTAGATTCCGCCCTATTTCTCGCTTTCATCATTATCGGGACCTCCTACTACAAGGCAGCGCCAACTGCTTCCGTTGAGTTAGAGGCGAGCATCACTCCAGGGCAAGCCGCATTCTTCACCAGAATCTACCAGGAAGGCCTCAGCCAATTCGCCTTCGAGAACCAGCTCACCCGCCAAGATCTCGCTAGTTTTGCCGGCGCTAACGACGCTACGAGTATGGCGACCCACACCCCTACCGATAACCAGACACTCATCCTCGTCAGCGGCGGCAAGGATTCTCTTCTTACGACCGAGCTCATCCGCGAGCAGAACCACGCTTTCAAGGCTATGTACATTACCTCGCAAGAAAGTTACCCTAGCATCATCGATTCATTCGACTCCCCATTGATTATTCGCCGCTTCGTCGATACGGAGGCCCTAAGAAACGCCCAAGGCCTAAATGGTCACGTCCCCGTAACCCTGATCAATCAAGCCATCGCCCTAATTCAAGCAATCCTGAGTGGCTTCAACACTATTGAACTCGGTATCGGTCTCGAAGGTCTCGAACCCCACACTTTCATCGGCGACCTACCGGTCAACCATCAGTGGTCGAAGACCTCTGAAGCCCAAGACCTACTTCATGAATACATCAGCAAGAATGTCACCACTGATATCAAAATGAATTCGATCCTATCCGACTACAACGAACTCGAAATCGCCGAGAAATTTGCCAGCAAATGCTGGAATAAGTACGGCCATAAATTCTCATCTTGCAACCAGGCAAATTACAAACAATCGGCCAATAATCGTGAATTAAAATGGTGCGGCAAGTGCGCAAAATGCGCCAATTCCTTCCTCTTATTCGCCCCTTTTATCGAACCAAGCGAACAATATCAGCTATTCGGACACGACCTGTTCGAAGACCCAGCTCTAACCGAAGTCTTCAAAGGGCTCCTCAACAAAGACGGAGTAATTAAACCATTCGAATGCGTCGCAAGCTACGACGAGTTAAAGCACGCCTACCACAATAAACTCCCGGGCTATAAAAACCTCCCGTTCGAAGTCTAGAAGACGTCTTAAGTTTCACCACTCTAGACCTCAGACCCTAGGCTATAAGTAGTTTTACCATTAAGCCTTAGGCTATATTCCTTGAGCCTTGAGCCCTAGGCCCTAGTCAAGCAACAACTTGGCTCTAAAAATTCAACCTGCTCTCAAGATCCGAAATAAATGCCTTCTCAACCGATGAAACCGCAGCAAACCCCTTCACACCGGAACCAGCAAACTCCCGCGCCAGCTCAACCATCTTGAATTTATCAATCGACTTAATTAAATTCGGCATATTATCATACCTCTCAACCGTCTCATTTGTGAAATAATGGTCAGCATAGTAATCCGCAATCTGACCAACCGTCTGCGCACCCATCTGGAAACGCCCCATTGCGTACGACTTGGCCGCCAGGAAATCCATATCAAGAATTTCCCCATTCAGCGTCTTCATCAGTTCCGTCTGGATTAAGTCAAATAGCTCCTCAGCGTTCTCAAGATTGACTTCACCGTCGAAATCCCAGTAAGAGTTGTGCGCATTTGAAGCCACCGATGAGCCCATACCATAGACCAGTCCACGCTTCCTGGCTGCCCCGAATATCTTCGAATTGGTTGTCCCGTTCAAGATATGATTTAAACAGTTCATCGTGAAGACTTCAAGTGGATCGAGATGACGAGGCGTCACAAGAGAAAACCCGAACGTAATATTCGATGCATCCTTACGACGAATTGAAACTGCATCTGACGAATGAAGGTCAGTAATCGGCACCTCGAATTTCTCGCCTTCTTTTAAACCCCACTCATCGAGCGTGCGGATAATCTTGTGCTTCCGCCCTCGAATCTTCCCGGCAATAACGAACATCATATTCTTGGCAGTATGAGTACGGCGATAATGCTCCCTGATATCTTTTATCTCGATATTCGAAATTGTTTTGATCCTCTCAGGCAGATCCAAAATGTCCTCACCCACCGCCTGCTGCACACGCGGCCAGAGTAGTCTATAATAATCATTCATATATCCAGTCAGCTCGGATCGCACATTAGCCTTCTCTGACTTCAATTCTTCCTCGTTGAATTTCGGCTCACAGATCGAGGCGCGCTGAAGATCCATAATCCTCTCCCATTCGAAATCAGCGCATTCCGTCTCGTAACAGACCGAGATATCAGAAGTCCAGGCATTGTGATACGCCCCGTTCTTGGTAAATTCCGCCTCAAACGCCTGCTCATCCTTGAATTTACTATTCGCGCCAAAAGCAAGATGTTCAACCACGTGCGGAATCTCATAAACACTCTTATTCTTCGCGTACATCATTCCTGCTCGGAACTGAATCCTAGTAGACATCACGCTTGCGCCAGGAATATCGACTAGAAGCCCCTTCGCTCCACTTTCGAGAGTGATTTCTTCTACGGAATGTTTCATTTTACCTCGCTTTTCCCACCGATTAGTTCACCACACACGTTGGGATTATTTACGCTTATGACTTTTCTTCTTCTTTTTCGACCCGGCCTTCTTGCTAGATGCTCTCCTTGGAACAACTCTAGCTCTCGAAGACTTCTTCTTAAATTCTTCGTCTAGGTTCTTCTCACCCCTCGAAATTTCGTTCACGCCACGTTCAGTCTGATTCTCCGCCATCTTAGTAAGCTCTGATTCATACTCTTCGCCATCCATCGCATTATCAGCTGCCGCCTCAGAAGGAGTAATAGTAAGTAGAATCTTCAGAACTTCCTCGCGGAGATTCCTCTGTAGGCCATCAAACAACTTCTGGGATTCACTACGATATTCGACCAACGGATCACGCTGACCGACTGAGCGCCAGTGAATTCCTTCACGTAGGTGCTGCATATTCTCAAGGTGCTGCATCCATAGTGCATCTAGAACCTTGAGGTACACCTCTCGCTCAACTTTACGCATCGTTTCAGCGGTAAATTCTTCTTCCTTCTTCTTGTAGGCCTCTTGAATCGCCTCAAGAGCCAACTTCGCACGATCCTTCTCCTTACGTTTCAAACCAATCCCATGGATCAAATCGTCATCGAAATCAAATACCGCCTTGAATTCTTCGTCAAATTTCTTATTAACTCTTGAGGAAAACTCCGTCAAAGTCTTCACTTCGTCACGCATCAATCGCTTTATCTCAGGATAAATATCGTCGCCCATCAGAATCTTACGGCGCATCATGTAGACGACCTTACGGTGACGGTTAATCACGTTATCGTACTGAACCACGTTCTTTCGTGAATCGAAGTTGAATCCCTCAATCCTCTTCTGAGCAGCTTCCAAAGTCTTCGAAATAGCTCTGGTCTGAATCGGCATATCTTCATCAACACCGAGTCTAGTCATCAGCATTTTCACGCGATCACCCTGGAAGATGCGCATCAGGTCATCCTCACAAGAGACGAAGAACTGAGTCGTACCAGGATCGCCTTGGCGACCACCACGACCACGGAGCTGATTATCGACCCGTCGTGAATCATGACGTTCTGAGCCAATCACTACTAGACCACCGAGCTCTCTAACACCCTCACCAAGCTTAATATCCGTACCACGACCAGCCATGTTGGTAGCAAGCGTAATAGCACCCTTCTCACCAGCTTTAGCGATAATCGCCGCCTCTCGCTCGTTGTTTTTCGCGTTAAGGATCTCATAAGGAAGTCCATACTGATCAAGATAAGCTGCAATTTCCTCGTTATTTGCAATCGAACCAGAACCCACCAATACCGGCTGGCCCTTCTCGTGATACTTGCGAATCTCCTCAGCAATAGCCTTCAATTTACCAGCCTTGGTCTTGTAAATCAAGTCGTCCTTATCCACACGTGCAATCGGTCGATTTGGTGGAATCTGAATCACATCAAGCGCATAAATCTGCTGGAACTCCTCCGCCTCGGTAAACGCTGTACCGGTCATGCCCGACAACTTCTTGTACAAACGGAAGAAATTCTGGAAAGAAATCGTCGCGAGAGTCATCGACTCTTGCTTCACTACAACGCCTTCCTTCGCCTCAATCGCCTGGTGAAGCCCCTCATTATAACGACGGCCTTGCATCAAGCGACCAGTGTGCTCATCCACGATGATTACCTCACCGGAATTTGTCACAACGTAATCTTTATCACGCTTGAATACGACTTCTGCTCGAATCGCCTGCTCCAAGTGATACACGAGACGAGTATTCTTCGTCGAATATAGATTATCAACACCCAATATCGATTGAACTTTATCGATACCTTTATCAGTCAAGGTCACCGAACGACGCTTCTCATCGAAAATATAATCTTCTGGTACCAAGCGGCTCGCAACTTTAGCAAATTGGTAATAAGACTCAGGATTGTCTCCTGCTGGCGCAGAAATAATCAACGGCGTCCTTGCTTCATCAATCAAGATCGAGTCAACCTCATCCACAATCGCGAAATTCAATTCCCTCTGACGCAAGTACTGCACTTCACTAGTCATATTATCGCGCAGGTAATCAAACCCGAACTCATTATTCGTACCATAGGTAATATCAGCCGCATAGGCTTCCTTCCTCGTACAAGGCTTCAAGTGTAGGAACCTTTCATCAGTGTGCTCATCATTCTCATATTCAGCATCATAAATATATGAGGCATCGTTAATGATAACACCTACAGATAGACCAAGAAAATCATAAATTGGACCATTCCAACCAGCATCACGCTGCGCCAAGTAATCGTTAACTGTCACCACATGCACACCGCGCCCGGTCAAGCCATTGAGGTATGCCGGAAGCATCGCCACGAGAGTCTTACCTTCACCGGTCTTCATCTCAGCCACTGACCCTTCGTGAAGAACCATACCACCAATCAGCTGCACATCATAAGGACGCAGCCCGATCACACGCTTCGCAGCTTCACGAGCCACAGCAAATACATCAGGCAGAATCTCGTTCAAAATCTTCGTGTCATCAGCCTCTTTCTTGGCCTTCTTCTTGGCCTTCTTGCCCTTGCCGGTCTCAGATTCGGCTTCTTTTAATCTGTCGGTCTTCAAGGCCTTATCAATCTTCTTACGGAAAACTTCCGTCTGACCCCGAAGCTCTTCGTCGCTCATCGCTTCGTATTTCGACTCGAGATCAGTAATCTCCTGAGCCTTCTTCCAAAGTCGCTTCAAAATCTTCTTCTGAGCATCACCAAACACACCCTGCAAAAACTTAGTCAGAGCAGTCTTGTCAGCCAACTTGTCAGTCGGCTTCTTCTCTTTTTTTACTTTTGCAGGTTTCCTAACTTTAGCCGTTGCAGCCGCATCTGTTTTTTTCGACATAAAATATTAACTCCAATCTACCCCTTATTGTACCATACTATCCCTTACGACGGAAGAGGGTTTTTAGGCTTTTCTTCTGGCGATGTGGCTGAACTTCAAGCTTGTATCGACGGATCTGTCCAAGCAGTTTAGCCTCAACTAAATCAACGCCCGCAAAAATATTCGAACACTCATCTCGAGCAGCCAAAACCTTCCCGCCAGTAGTCTCCATCGCGGCAGAAATTTCAAATTTATCCGATTTACCTTTACCGATTTCCGAGACGACAATTTTACAGACAACGTCCTTCTTCGAGCCTTTCGGTAAATAGCGATCGAGCTTCCCGATCCTCTTCTCGGCATACTTCTTGAAAGATTCCTCAATCTTGTATCCGTTTCCACTAATTTCAATTTTCTCTATCATTTTTTCCTTCCTTTTTACAAATCCTTAAATTATAGCTCTGCTTTCCCACCGAGGTATGGCCTCAGGACCTTCGGGACCTTGAATTTACCGTCTTCTGTCGCAAAATTCTCAAGCATTACCACCAATGCACGCGCTAGAGGAATCGCCGTACCATTAAGGGTATGGACAAATTCAACCGTACCATCTTTTCGTCGCACACGACAGTTAACTGCTCTTGCCTGGAAATCCGTACAGTTCGAACAGCTCGTAATCTCCTGATATTTCTGGTTCACTGGTGACCAGTACTCCATATCGTACTTCTTCGCCGCTGGCGCTCCGAGGTCACCCGCCGCAATATTGATCACGTGATATGGGACCTCAAGTCCTTGCCAAATATCTTCCTCAATCGCTAGAATTTTCTCGTGCATCTCCTTACTCTTCTCCGGAAGACAGAATATATACATCTCAAGCTTATTAAACTGATGAACCCTGAATAGACCCCTTGTATATTTACCGTAAGTACCTGCCTCCTTCCTAAAACATGGCGAATACCCAGCGTAACATAGAGGCAGCTTATCTTCATCAATAATTTCATCCATATGATATCCGGTAAGTGGCATCTCCGCGGTCGCAATCATCGCAAGATCCTCACCTTCGATGAAATATTCGTCAGACTGTTCACTCGAACGAGGATTAAACCCACAACCCTCCAATATCCTCGAAGAGACCATATCCGGCACCGTCATAAATGTAAACCCGTGCTCCAGAACCTTAGATAGTCCATACTGCAAGAGTGCATTCTCGAGCAAGGCTAACTCGCCCTTCAGGTAGTAGAATTTCGCACCAGCGACCTTCGCTCCCCGTTCAAAATCAACCCAGTCACGACTAACCGCGAAGTCCAAGTGATCAACCCCCTTCTCGTGATTCTTACCCCACTTCTTAACTTCAACTGAACACTCCTCGCCCCCTAGTGGAACGTCGTCAAATATCACGTTCGGGACAGTCTTAAGAATCGCATTCAGCTCTGTTTCGGCAGATGAAAGCGCGGTTTCTTTCTCCGAAAGCTTCTCCTTGATTTCCTTTCCTTCCGCAATCAATTCAGGCGAAGGCTTCCCACCTTTCATCTTACCGGCAACTTCATTGCGCCGCTTCCTCAGAGCCTCAACCTCGAACAAGACCTCCTTCCTCTTATCGTCAAGCTCTAATATCTTTTTGATATCAATCTTATATCCTTTTTCTTTAGTAGACTTCTCCACCAATTTCAGATTATCTCTGATAAACTTCACATCTAACATATTGAGCTTATTATATCACCTTTTTTTCGCATTCGTCAAAATCTTTAATCACTTGATTTCATGTCGTCTAGTTCATGGTAGAGCTTCGCCCAGTTCTCTAGTTTAAGGTCGCCTGGTCGCGCGTCAGCAGAAGCGCCACTCCTCTCTAGCGCCAACTTCAAATCGCTCTCAGATTTCAGCCCTGCGAGATTGTGTAATAATTTCTTCCTTGGCGAAGAGAAACCTCTCCTGATCAATCTAAACACCTCGTCACCGACCTTTTTCTCACCCCTTAACTTCATCACTACAACCTGAGAATCAACCTTCGGTGGCGGAGTAAATTCATTCTTCGAAACCACCGGCCCAGCCGAAACTTCCGCATAGTTCTTCACAAACAACGACAACTGAGTCTCTTTCTCGTCAACAATTCGCTCTGCGACCTCCTTCTGCACCAGTAGCACCACCCGCTCCGGCCGGTTCTCCGTCTCGAGAACCTTCTTGATAATCGGGCTAGTAATGTAATAGGGGATATTGCCTACCACCGTGTACGGCCCCTTAATCATATTAAAATCAAACTCTAATATATCGTCATTAATCACCTCAAGGTTCTTCCCAGGAAAAGATTTCGGCAGGTTACTAGCCAACCTCTCATCAAACTCCACTGCAATCACCTTGTCAAACCTCTTGAGTAGAGACGAAGTCAGAGTCCCAAGCCCCGGGCCAATCTCTATACATAACCTGTTTTCGGAACTTTCATCCACGCTTTCATTCGCGCCAATATTCCCGCCACCATTTACACCAACCCCTCCAGCCAAGTCGGCAATTTCTTCCAAAATAGCCCTGTTTTTAAGCCAATTCTGTCCTAGTGATTTCTTATTCTTCATCCGAGACGATCCTCCCTATCTACCGTCCCAGTTGCTCCAGTCAGTCGCAAGATCGAACTGCTCAGGATTACGCGCCGCAAATCCACCGGTATCGTAAACCTTACCAGGCCCAAGAGACGTCTCAACAATCGAGCACCTAGGGTACCTATTGAGGTTCGCCGCGACCAGCACATAGCCATCCGCATCAACCTTTGCCCCATCAGCCCGAATCGTATAAATACTAGAAACACCGCACATCCTTGCAGCCGCACCCATCACGCCAGACATCTGTAAGTCATAGAAGGTCTCTTTCCTCTCAATCGTTCTCCCGTCCACGGTTATAGTGTAAACCTGCGCTCCACGCGAAGGTGTCAGAGGATGCATCTCAATCGCACTAGCCCCAATCGCCGTCACACGTGGAACCGGCTCCCTAACGACCTCTTCGCCAAGATACTCGCGCGAGACTTCCTGACCATCAACATAAAGCACATTATAAGAAACTTTCTTCATCCCGACCTCGCCTAGCTGCTGGACTTCACTTGTCCCCGGCTCAAGATTGTAATTCTTCACCGTCTGTTCAGGAAACGGAATCTCCTCCTCAACCGTCACAGTCCTACCACCGTTACGAGTGAGTCTATAAACGTTCGCCACCCCTGTCTCTAAGAAACTCTCGTTCGGCACAAGCTCAATTTCATCGCCATCATAAACCGTAACCCCGGCCTCTTTCATGATAGTCTTCTTATCATAGCTCGAGGTCATCAAGTACTTCTCTTTCATCCCGTCCTGCACAATCACCGGATGCGCCCGATATATATTAATAAAGAAATTATCGGCATTAATCTCCGTATCCATCCCGGGCTCAACCCTGTCACCCTCGTTCAAAATCATCTCAAACCTTGAAATAGCCTCACCGACCGTCCGTGCATCAGTCTTGACCGTCAGCTTCGAGCCGTCATCATAGAAAGTCACATACCTAGGTTCACCCTCGACGTATACCCCCGTCTCTTCCTCCCCTTCAGCGAAAGTACTCCTAGTGTGAAGCCCCAAAAACAAAGCAAAAACAACCGCAAAAATCGCAGTTATAATAAACCCAAGTACTTGCTTTGGTTTTGTGGATAACTCCATGCGAACAATTATATCATAAGAGCGATAAAAATAAAAATCCACCACAAGTGGATTCTTATGAAACTAATTTCTAGGTGGTGCGGCCAAATTAACCAAAATAGCTCTACACTCTCCACCCTGCGGGAATGAACAGATGAAATCTATAAGTTCACGTCCATTTCCACTGTAGCAAGTGTTGTCTTGAACAACACGCTACACTGACTACGGTAGCAATATTGCCCAAAACAACACGCTACTTCTCCTGCAGCAATATTACCCTCAATAATACGCTTGCATTTTAATATCCCCCGTAGCAATACTATCTATAATAATACGCTACACACTCCCAGGCTCTGATCCCTCTCAACGTCGGAGCTTGACCCGAACCTTACCCTTATTTTAGCATAGCCGAAATACATGTCAACCTTGTTTTTTGAAAATAATTATGTTCTAATATCTTAAGCATTTTCAAGAAAATTACAGGGGTAAATCACAAAAACCGAACACCCCCTTCTTGCAAATCAACAGAATTATGTTGTAATATATTTAACCATAACAGCCATTTATTATGTTATAATGCTTATATGAATTGGAGGAAATGGCTCGACGACTTTGCCATAGCCGGCAAAGGAATATTGCTTGCGACTAAAGAAAAGCGCTTCTGGTGCGGATTTATCCCAGCATTTGTATTTT
The DNA here is from genome assembly GCA_045636645.1 of Candidatus Nanosyncoccus sp. GTDB lineage: Bacteria > Patescibacteriota > Saccharimonadia > Saccharimonadales > Saccharimonadaceae > Nanosyncoccus. Next base: position 19,925 of record JAZTXX010000011.1, on the reverse strand, counting down.
TTGGTCTCTTGATGCACTTATTATCTGGCGGCACATCAAATTTCGACCTAATGTTCGCACTCGGGTTTCCTAGAGGACTAGAGATCCTCTGGCAAAACTTCCTCGCAATCTTCGGCTTCAATCAGGCCTTCCTCGACTGGCTCCCAGTCTTCATCCTTTCACTCCTTCAGGGGATTCTCATCGGCATGATCACTCTCCTCTGGAAGAAGAAGCGAGAGCAGAACACCGGAGACCTCGGAAGCGCCGGCCTCATCACCGGCCTGATCGCACTTGGGGCCGGCTGCCCTACCTGCGGTACAACCCTCCTTACGCCTGTCCTTGGCGCAATCTTCTCCACCGGCGGGATGGCGGTGGTCGGAACCGTCTCAACAATCGTCACCTGTCTAGCCGTAATCGTCGCAATCTTCTCCTTGAAGCGCCTTGGTGTCGAGACATATGTTACAATTATTAATGAACGATATCTCAAAAGAAAGCAGAAGAAGGAGGAAAATGAAAAAAATTCTTAGCGTTATCGGCATAGTAGCCGTTGTCGCTCTAGTCGTAGCTTCAATCATCATCAGTATGACCTCAAAACAATCAAATTCAGAAATAGTCTGGGATAAGGACACGACTGTCGGGAATCTCGACGCGAAGAACTATTTCATCATCTATTCTGACCTCGTCTGTCCGTACTGCCTAGCCTTCGAGAATGCAATCATCGAGCACGAAGACGAATTCCAACAATACATCAAAGACAATGACATCCTGGTCGAAGTTCGCCTCTCTGACTTCTTATACGAATACGGCGAGTCAAACCCAATCCACTCCAGATACTCAGCAATCGCTTCTTACTGCGCCAAGAACGAAGGTAAATTCTGGGATTACTATAATCTAGCCGTCAAGACAGTCTGGGACGACTTTTTCAGAGATGACGGCAAGAGTGGCTTCACTAGGCTAAACAACCAAGACCAAGATTACTGGACCAAGATCGGCAAGAAAGTAGGCCTCGGCGACGAATTCGAATCTTGCATCGCAAACCAAGATCCCCTAGATGAGATTAAGGAGAATGCTTTAAAATCCACGAAACTAACCAACGGCATGCCATATTTTAAATTTAACAAGTTCGTCAGTTCAGGATTCACTATGGAAGGAGACTGGGAGAAAGTCCTGATGTTCTTCGAAGCAGGACTAGAAAGCTAGCCCCGCTAGCCCTTCATCGTATTCTTATAGATCTTCTCGTCCTTAATAATATCTGGGAGATAATTTCTGTCGAGGTGGAATCCGGATTCCCACTTCTGGCCCTTCCCATAGCCCAGGTCTTTCATCAGTTTCGTTGGAGCATTTCGAAGCCACAATGGCACCGGTTCACCCCTGGTCTTCCTAGCCAGATCTAGGGCCTTAAACCAAGCATCAGTCGAATCACGACTCTTCTTCGACTTCGAAAGAGCCACGCAGGTATGCGCCAGAATCAGGCCAGATTCCGGCATTCCGACTCGCTCCACCGCCTGAAAACAAGCAGTCGCGAGAGACAAGGCCCCATTCCCTGCGAGCCCGATATCCTCTGATGCGAATATCACCATCCTTCTCGCAATAAACTTCGGGTCTTCCCCAGCCTCAACCATCCGCGCAAGATAATAAAGCGCCGCATCGGTATCCGACCCCCGCATAGACTTGATGAATGCCGAAATCGTATCATAATGATTATCGCCCTTCTTATCATATCCAGGCATTTTCCGCCCAGCAGCCTCCTGCACAATCTTCTCATTGACCTTATCTGAGAGAGACAATGCAAGCTCTAAATCACCTAAAGCACTCCTGGCATCCCCACCAGACAGCTCAGCAAGGTAGTCAAGCGCCTTCTTCGAGACCCTCTTCGTCGCTTTCTCTTCCTTGACGGCCCGCTTCAAAACCTCCATAATCGCATCTTTTGAGAGCGCCCGCACAACAACCACTCGCGATCTAGACAGAAGCGGCGAAATCACCTCGAACGAAGGATTCTCAGTCGTCGCCCCAATCAAAGTAATCAGCCCAGACTCGACATGCGGCAAGAACGCATCCTGCTGGGCCTTGTTGAACCGATGAATTTCATCAACGAATAGTATCGTCCTGGTTTTCAAATTCCAATTAATTCTCGCTCTTGCCACCACCTCCTCGACATCTTTCTTTCCAGCAGTCACAGCTGAAATCTCCACAAAATCAGCCTTGAACTCCTTTGCAAGAATCCTTGCGAGCGTAGTCTTGCCTGTGCCAGGTGGCCCCCAGAAAATCAAATTAACCGGCTCCCCCTTCTTCACAATCTCCGTCAAAATTTTCCCATCCCCAACGATATCGTCCTGCCCCAGAACCTCTGACAACTTCTTCGGCCTCATACGTTCGGCTAATGGAACTCTATTCATAAACATATTATATAATGGCTAGGCCCGCGTCGCAAACATAATCTTTTTTCAAAAATCTTTCCAAAACACCCTGAGTATGATAAAATGAAGGCAATATAAAATAAGGAGTTATAAAATGACAGAAGAAGATATACTTAGATATATAACCTCTTCAAGTGACACATCAAGCGTAACTAGCGCCACCCTTGGCACTGCTGCCGGCACAAGTGTATGGGGTACAATCGCACTCATCCTCGCGATTATCGGAGGTATCCTAATTTACTTCCTCTTTGTTAAATCAAAGACTGCACCAAAAGGCAAGTTTGCTAAGTGGCTTAAGGATTTCCTATCCTTCAAGATCATGTGGATCGAAGGAATCCTCAAGGCTGTATATTATATTGCAACAATCTTCGTGGTCCTTTATTCCTTCACTTTCCTCGGGCTCTTCGGCCTCTATGGTGGTCTAGCATTCTTATACTTCATCGCCTGCCTTATCCTTGGCCCAATCATCATACGCATAGCATACGAAGGCGCAATGATGTTCATCATGATCTGGCGCAATACCAGAGATATCGCAGAGAATACTGTCAAGAAGAAATAATCTCTAACGCGATTCAAAATCCCCTCCCAATAGAGGGGATTTTTGTTCCCAAACAAAAATGCTCCAACTGGAGCAATTGCATGGTGAGTACGATTTTTGTTTCACAAAAATCTGCCTCACCTGCGGACACTCAAAAAACCAAAAGCAAGCTTTTGGTTTTTATTCGTATCCTTGGTGAGTCGGGAGGGGCTCGAACCCTCGACACCGGGCTTAAAAGGCCCGTGCTCTAACCAGCTGAGCTACCGACCCAAATTTTTAATTAAAGCGAAACAATAATGGTGGGCGATACAGGAGTCGAACCTGTGACCTCGTCTACGTCAAAGACGCGCTCTAGCCAACTGAGCTAACCGCCCACATCGCTTTCTTAAGCGAGTGACCGACCCTTGGACTAATCCAGGAGCCGCAGCCAAAATTCAACATTTTCGCTTCATTATATTATAACACATTATTTAAAATAATCATAAATTTCGCGCGCCCACTCAAAGCCACCCCTAAAAGTGGTATAATACTCCTATGAACGAGACCATCCTATTCCCTGATAGCGCCACGAAGAGCGAACGCCAAGGACCTTGGACGAAGATTGGAGAAATCTCCGATCAGGATTTCGGCTTCAATAACCCTAAGGAGAAAACCGGTAAAACCAGGTTCAGCGTCCGCGTCATATTGCACAATGATAACGACGAATTCTGCATCGTTAAATCCGAGAAATACGGTTATCTGCAAATACCCGGTGGCGGAATCGAAGAAGGCGAAAGCATCATCTCCGCGCTAAGGAGAGAAACCGAGGAAGAAACCGGATATCTGATAAAAGACATTAAGATACTTGGCTACCTGATCGAGAAGCGTGAAGACCTCCAGAATCATCATCACTGGGATCAGAATATCAATTTTGTTCTCAGTGCCTCTCCAGACAAGAAAGTTAACACGCACTACACGGAAGAAGAGCTCGCCGAAGAGTTAAAGCCCACCTGGATCAAAATCGCCGATTTTATCACCGATGAGGGAAGCCGCGAAGGCTATATCAAGAGCTACAGCGGTTGTTTTGCAAACAAACGAGACCTAATGATTGCAAAATTCTACAAATCAAGATAAGCACTAGGAAGTAGTCTACCGACCCCTGTAAGTATTGACAAATTAATACATTAGTGCTATAATATAATTGTTCTGCCTCCGGCAGATGTATTTTAACTCTTTTAATGAGGGTTTCCTCGAAGAATAAACCAAACTGTCACTAAGAACAATTCAGAAAACTGGTAAAGAAAAAGATATGAGGATAATAAGCTGTTAGCAAAATGGATAAAAAAAAGCTGTTGTTTCAATTTATTCTTCAAAGAGCCCTCAAGAAAGAGTTTAATTCCCCCATTCTATACCCCCAGCCTAGCTGGGGGTATTTTCATCGTCCTCAGAAGAAAACGTTTCCTGAGTCAGTCGCCCCCCCACAAAGCTTTCCTGAAAATTCATTTATATATCACAATTCAGCCATCGCCCAGATGAAATTTATAATAACACACAATTGCGCAAGCGTATTAATCGGAAACAACAAAAGCATATTCGCAAGTTTATTTAAGAGGAGGGTCAGCAATACCATATTTCAACCAGAAATGCTATAATTGGAGCATAAGCTTAATAGAAAGGTAAGCTAATAAACTGTCTGGAATCCCGTAAATCCCCGAAAACTATTCTCAAGTTTAAATATAAGATATTCGAAAGAGGACCAAAATGAATGACTCTACAACATCTAAAGTAAACGGCGCAATGAGCAGGAATAGCAACAATCAATTTAGCAATTCAAGACTAACCACGGCTGCAGTTTTTGCCTTTTTGCCATTCTCTGGCATATTTGGGATTCATAATTTCATACTAAAACAATACGGAAAAGGCGTTGCCCATATAATCATAGTTGTTTCATGTTGGGCCCCGAATATTATAGCTAATACATTATGCGATCGTAATAGCAATTGTTTTAATGTAATTGGAATAACTATGTTATTACTATATCTAGCAGTTTCCTCATATATTTGGGCAATAGTCGAAGGTGTACGAATTCTGCAATCAAAAAATCAGGGCACAATTCCTTCACGGGAAACAAGTAACCCAGATTCTATTCAGGCATCAAATCCCGCCATGAAGGCTGAGGATGCTAATTATTCTACAACTGACATATTATCACCAGAAACTACCGTAGAAATAAAACGAGAGAGAAAGCAAGATCGTAAAGTATGGTCGATCCTTTCAATCTTGGCCACCACAACTACAATGATTATTTGGATTGATTGTTATATAGTCTCCAGTGGTGGTATAAACAAAAACGGACCAGGTGCGATTTGGTGGCTTATGGTTATGTATTATTGGTCATTAGGTATCCCCCTAACAATTGTATCCATTGCGTTTGGTATCATAGGATTAAAAACAAGTCTACGATGGCTATCTATCATCAGTTTAGTACTTAAAGCCGCAATGATTGTTGCGATTATTCCTTTATCATTTACTTATTAGAATAGACCAAATTGTTTAAGGTATTAGCAGGCGAATTTACAGAGGCAAAACGGCAGTTTTTGTCTCATTTTTCGTGCAAAATTGGCACAAAATAGCACCCTAGAACTCATAAGGTACTTAACAGAAAATTACTACTAAAAAATCGGCCGAAATGCCGATTCATATATAATCTGGTGGGGGCGAATTAGGCAGGTATTAACACTATATAGAGAAGATTTGCAGACAAAGTTATACCATAAATGTGATATAATCAAAACATAAGGTTTAAAAAAAGGAATGAGATGGAACAAGGTACAACTACTAATACACCCGTTATAGATAGTGGCAAGCAGAAAGACGGAAAGGGTTGGAAAATTACTACGGTGATTGCCTGTATTGTGGGGTTTTGTGGGATTGGCTTTGGAGTCTATGAGCTTATAAATTCAGGTAATAAAACTAATCAAATAGTAGATTTGCAAAATCAAATATCAAATTTTCAAAGTCAGACCATTACTAATGAAGACAATGAAACTAAAACAGAAGAGGGTGATTCAGCGCAACGACTAGCTATTGATTTTGCCCCATATAATTCTAGGCAATCAAGAATAGATGTATCAAAATGTCTAATGGGCTGCGCTGAAGGTTACAAATATATATCTCAGCCCGAACTAGGAATATTACTACATCAAACTGAAGACAATAGGGGAGAAATAACTGTTAAGGGTTACTCTGGTCTAGCTGGAGAATACAAAATTGATTTTGATAGTCAGATAACCAATGCATATTTAGCAAGCTTTGGAAATGGCGGTAATTTGGCTATATTGTTTTTGAAACAATATGATGGCTCGATAGAATATGCTTTTCCGTATGAAGATTATAATGTAGATAAGTTGAATGTATACGATCTTGATGGAGTAGAAGATGTAGTGTATTTTGTCGAAGTTGATGGACTGGATAATGGACACTGGAACTTGACGGTCCTGGCTGTTAGGTCGGATGGCTATTTTTATGACCTAGGCAGTACGCTTAATGCAAAGAAAGATGAATTATATCGTCAAAACCATAGCTAATATAATAGGGGTCAGTATACCATAAAACCTTTATTAACCTATATACCACAGAAGAAAATTGCAATTATCAATAAAGTAGAGAGCTAAAACATTGGCTCTTGGTTCGAATAAAAGTTAACCAAATTGTTAGGGTATTAACAATTTATAAGGAAGATATTAGGAATAAATTAAATCATGCTATAATGGAAGCATAAGTTTTTTAGAAAGGAAATTTAATGGAACAAAATACAGATGCTGGCGTACCAATGACCCAAGTAGTAGACAATAAACAAAAAAGTGGGAATGTCTTAAAAATCGCTACTGCCATTGCCTGCATTGTTGCGGTTTGCGGTATTGGGTTTGGCGTCTATGGGATTTTGGAACTAAATGACAAAGCGAATACCATCAATGACTATAAGGACCAAGTTTCTGCCCTGCAAAACCAAGTATCCAATTTACAAGACCAACTTGCTCCAGATATGGGAACCAATGTAGCTATTTCCGAAGAAGAAGCGAATACGTGTAAGATTGTAGATGACTACCTATATATCGAGGAGTGGGGATATAAGATAAAAATACCAAATTACACCTCCATATTACGCTGTGAGTATCTTGGAGAAAATGACATAGAACAGCCAACGAGCGCAACACTCCAAATATTTAGTTTTAATTATAAATCTAGCAATAGGCCATCTGTTGACTACTCTATTGAACGCCAAAAAGGTGATTCTGATTGGAGCAAGAATAAAAACCCAAATTGGGTACCTATAGAGCTTGATGATGGTTATGAATATAGAATTTACTATTCTATACCAAGTGAGGCTACTGCTAAAGAGAAAATCGATACCTTTACCGATAAATCCAATTACGTCAATATATAATAAAGCATTGTCATCTTTGTTATGTTCCCTATTGAATTTCTTTTTTGTCTAAGAATAAACGTAGCGAATTTAATAGCGTTGCCTCGCAAGGCTATCTAAATGATAGGGATAGACCAACTAAACGCCCAATAATCGTAAAAGACCCCGAACGTTTTCCGTTGATAAAGAAGATGTTTGAGCTATATCTAACAGGAGCATATACCGTTCCAGAACTACTGGATATTTTGAATAATGACTGGGGGGTATAGAACAGTTAAGAGGCTTAGAAGTGGCGGTAATCCGTTAAGGCTAACCTCGCTACATAATATACTTGCAAATCCATTCTATATGGGTAAGGTTCGCGATATGGAAGATCCGCCCGTATTGCATGACGGAGCGTGGGAGCCAATGATTACCAAAGAACAATACTACCGCATACAAAGAATGAAAAGTAAGTATGCTATTGTTCACAATCTTAAGCCGAAAGTCAAAGTAAACTCAGAAAACTATGAATTAAAAGGCTTAATGGTTTGTGGATGTTGCGGCTGTTCAATCATAGCTGAAGCTCATGATAGAAAACTTAGGAACGGTAAAACTAATCGCCATTTTTACTACAAATGTACTCATAAAAGTCCTACTAGAAAATGTACGATGAGTGGTAGTATTACCGAAGAAGAAGCCTTTAAGCAAATCTATGAATTGCTCGATAAATATACTATTCATCCAGTCTTATATGAATGGTCTATGCAAGTATTGGAGCGTTTACATAAGCAAGAGATTGAAGAGCGTTATGATATTGCCAATATGCAACATTCCACGCTAGAAGAATTTGAAAAAGCCCGCAATAGACTGCTAAATATGAGTCTTAAAGGTATGATTCAGGATGAAGTTTATGAGGCTAAGGATAAAGAATTGCGAGATAAGATTGAGAAAGTTAAGCAAGTAAATAAAGACGCTCAAGAGCTTGACCAAAACTGATATGAGATTGTAGGGAGAACATTAACCACGTTGAGGGGAGCGAAAGAACAAATGCAATCCGCCATGTCAGTGGGGGAACGCAGGGCAATTTTGTAGTCAATTGGACCATGTGCGAAGCTCGTTGAACGCGAAATTGGCAAAGACCAGAATGGAAGGGTATTAACAGCCAAAATTATAGAGGTAGAACCGTATCCATGGCTCGAATTTATCGAAAAATCGTCAAAAAAAATGCCCCTGAACTTTGTAAGGTACTTAACAGCACTTTACAGGGAGAAAAGGGGCAAAAAATCCGATTTATATACCTTCTGGTGGGGGCGAATTGCTCAAGCATTAACAATCCATAGAGAGGACATTCAAGAGAGGCTAAAAAATTTTGCTAAAATGGTCTAGTTTTTTATGGAGAAGTATGCTATAATATGAATGTATTACGATGAGGGTAATGCGAACGGAGAAATACCTAAGCAAATCCCTCTTTTTTGTAGTATAATATTAGATATGGAAAAACTGCGAAACATTGCTTTTATAGATGCACAGAATCTAAATTATAGCACTGTAGATAGTAAGCCTTCCTGGAAGGTTGGACTAAAACGGTTTCGCATTTATCTAAAAGAAAAATACCGAGTTGATGAAGCATACTATTTTCTTGGTTGCATAGACAATAATTACTCTGAAATGTATGATAATATTCAGAAGGCTGGTTTTATTCTAGTTTTTCGTGAACACAGCCCAAAGTTTCTATCGGTAAAAAAGGGCAATGTTGATACCGATATAGTTTTCTCGGTAATGAAGAAATTATACAAGCATGAAGATTTTGAAAAGGTTATTTTAGTTTCTGGCGACGGCGATTATTACAAAATGGTGAAGTTTTTGGTTGAAGAAAACAAACTATGCAAAATCTTGATGCCAGTGAAAGGCCGTGCTTCTTCGCTCTATAGGCAAATACCTGCAAAATACCGAGATTATTTAGATAAGCCAGAAATTAAAAAGAAAATTGAGCTAAAATGATAGATTCTAAAGCATGGAACTGGGATATAGTGAAAGGCGACCACGAACGCTACTGGCAAGAACCCGCGATAGAATCGTACTATCTTATAAATCGTTGGCTTAGTCAAGGAAAAAAGGATTTCTTGGACCTAGGTTGTGGTCTCGGAAGACATACTGTCCAATTTGCAAAAGCCGGCTTTAATGTATTTGGATTTGATTTGAGCGAGACATCAATTAATAAGACAAAAGAATATGCTTTGAAAGCAAATGCCAAGGTCGATTTGGAAGTTGGAGATATGCTAGATTTGCCATATGCAGATAATAGTTTCGATTGTGTTTATTGCCGTAATGTTATTTCACATACAGATACAGCCGGAATGAAGAGAATAGTTTTAGAATTGAAAAGAGTGCTAAGAAAAGATGGAGAATGTTATTTGACGCTAGGCTCGAAACAGACTTGGGGGTTTCAACAAGACTGGCCAATAGTAGATGAGAATACAAAGATAAGGGTCGAAGATGGCCCGGAAAATGGTATTCCGCATTTTTATGCTGACTATGATCTTATTTTGGAACTATTTAAAGACTTTGAAATTATTAAGATTTTTCAGGTTGAAGATTGCATTGACAAGGCTGGTAAAATCACAAGTTCGTTCCACTGGCATGTGTTAATTCGTAATTAGGGTATTAACAGACGATTTAACAGGGATAAAATGGCCGTTTTTACCCCATTTTTCGTGCAAAATCGGTATAAAATAGCACCCTAGAACCTACAAGGTACTTAACAAGATTTACCACTAAAAAATCGGCCAAAATGCCGACTCATATAAAATTTGGTGGTTCCGGCTGGACTTGAACCAGCGACACAAGGCTCTTCAGGCCTCTGCTCTACCAACTGAGCTACAGAACCATATCATACATTATAGCACATCTATGATATAATGAAAAGTATGAAAAATATCAACACCTCTAAAGTTTCTGGCACCCAAGAGCTACTCCCGGCCGAACAAGCAGTCTTCAATAATCTCAAGAACACCATTTCGAAGACCTATCATCTCAATGGTTACCAAGAAATTGAAACCCCGTTCATCGAGCGAACCGAAATCCTCCTCGCGAAAGCCGGAGGTGAGACCGAGAAGCAGATCTATAAACTCATCAAGACTGGAGACAAATCCGTCGAGTCAGCCGACCAAGCTTTGAGATTCGATCATACCGTCCCACTTGCACGCTACATTGTTGAACACGAGAACAACCTAACCTTCCCTTTTAAAGTTTCCCAACTCGGCGTGAACTTCCGTGGCGAACGTGCCCAGAAAGGACGCTATCGCGAATTCTACCAATGCGATATCGACATTATTGGACGCGAGCAACTTTCAATCGCCTACGACGCCGACGTCATCTCGACCCTTCTCGCAACTTTTACCGCATTCGATCTAGATACTCCAGTCCTTGCTCGTATCAGTAACCGCAAAATCATTTCCGGCCTGCTCGAGCACCTTGAACTCGAGGAAGATTCGACTGAAATAATCTCAATCATCGACCACGCCGAGAAAGTCACTCCGGAGCAGACCAAGACTAGCCTTGAGGAACTCGGCCTGGAAGAACGAATCGTCAGAATCATAGTATCATTTATTGAACTTCACGGAGATCGCACGACCGTCGCTTCTGAACTAAGTAAGCTCAATATCGACAACCAGACCTTCCTTGAAGGCGTAACAGAGCTCGACCAGGTCCTCTACCTACTAGAGACCGTCAAGCTATCAGATCTGATCGAAGCAGATATGAAAATTGTCCGTGGCCTCGATTACTACACGGGAACGGTTTTTGAATTCATCCTCCCAGAGCACAGGAATATTGGCTCAGTCTGTGGCGGCGGACGCTACGAGAATCTTGCAAGTAATTTTACAGATAAATCCTTCCCTGGCGTAGGCGGCTCCATCGGCCTCACCAGACTCTACTACGTCCTAAACGAAGAGAAGCTCCTAGCTCCAGAAGTCCAGAGTCTTCTCGACTACGCCATCATCCCAGTCTCTGAGCACGAATTCGACGAGGCATTCAGCGTAGCAAGCAAGCTCCGAAGCAAAGGCCACAGCACTACTACCGTCCTCACCTCAAAGAAACTCGGCGACAAACTCTCCTATGCCACAAAAATCGCCAAGAACGGCATCGTCATCGGCGAAGAAGAAGTCCAGACTAAGAACCTCCAGTCCAAGAACTTCCAAACCGGAGAAGTCACAAATATCCACATCGAAGTCGTCTCTAATCCAGAAGATTTCTGGGCCACAGAATAACCGCCACTAACGCAAAATAATCACTACTGCCACAGAATAACCTCCACAATCACCACCGATGCTCATCGGCATCTAATATGGTATAATATATCTTATGAACAAGTTAGAAGATATCGTAAGCCTATGTAAACGTCGTGGATTCATCTTCCCCGGCTCAGACGTCTATGGCGGATTCGCCGGAACCTGGGACTACGGCCCACTAGGAGTCATACTAAAAAGAAACATAATGAACGAATGGTGGAATTTCTTTGTCGATCAACGCGACAATATATACGGTGTCGATGCAGCCATCCTGATGAACCCTAGAACCTGGGAGGCCTCCGGACATACCTCAACATTCGCGGACCCATTAGTCGAATGCAAGGAATGCAAGTCACGCTTCCGCGCCGACAAAATCGCCGAAGGCATAAGTGAATCAGTCACAACTGAAGAATTCCTCGAAACCCACACTAAGTGCCCAAACTGCGGCAAGGAGAACTGGGGACCAATTCGCAAGTTCAACATGATGTTCTCGACTCATGTCGGTGCGGTCCTACCAGATGACGACGCAGAGCTAGCCGACAAGAATAAAGCCTACCTCCGTCCAGAAACCGCCCAGGGTATTTTCACGAACTATAAGAACGTTGTGGATACAATCTATCCTAACATCCCCTTTGGTATTGCCCAGCAGGGTAAAGCCTTCCGTAACGAGATCAGCCCACGCGACTTCATTCTCCGTGATCGCGAATGCATCCAGATGGAGATCGAGTATTTCGTTCACCCAGATTCATGGGAAGAAAGTTTCGATTTCATGCATTCACTACATCATGAATTCCTTGAAGACGTCCTAGGTCTAAGTAATGATAGAATTCACGATCTCGAAGTTCCAGCCGAAGACCGCGCCCACTATTCCAAGCGCACAATTGACTTCATGTTTGACTATCCTAATGGCGAAGAAGAACTCATGGGCCTAGCCTACCGCACCGATTTCGATCTTCAGAACATCGCGAAAAACTCCGGGAAATCGATGGATTACCGCGACAAGACATCCGGCGAAACATTCGTTCCACATGTCATCGAGCCATCAATCGGAGTCGAGAGACTCTTCCTGGCCGTTCTCACAAATTCATACACCGAAGACGAAGTCAATGGCGAGAAACGCACGGTCCTAAAACTCCCAGAGAGAATCGCTCCATACAAATTCTGCGTTTCCCCACTCCTTAAAAATAAGCCAGAACTAGTCGAGAAAGCTAAAGAAGTCTACGACAAACTTAAAGCGAAATACACCTTTGTCACTTGGGATGATTCTGGCAATATCGGCAAGAGGTACCGCAAACAAGACGAAATCGGCACCCCAAAATGTGTAGTCATTGATTTTACAACCCTAGAAGACGACACCGTCACAGTACGAGACCGTGACACCACAGAACAAGCTAGGGTTAGTATTTCCAATTTATAAAGCTTATGCTATAATAACTCCATAAAAGGAGACTATTATGGCTAATACACCAGCTAAAAATAACAATAAGGGTACGATTATCGGTATCTGCTCAATAATTGTTGCAGTTATCATTATCGTAGTGCTCGCAATCGCCGTCGCAAGGCGCGGAGAGAGTCCTGTAACTGGCGGAGAATCATTTTTCACTACAGATTCTTCGAAAATCGTTCTAGACTACGACAAGGAAGATATTTTCGGCTCAGAAGAAGTTAATATGAACGTCAAGAAAATCTATCGAGTATTCCATCGTACCGAGGACGCCATAACTGGCCTCGACACCTACTTCGAATTTGAAAGCGAAGAAGAAGCTGGTAACGCCAAGGACGAGATTAGAGCCCAATTCGCCGTGGTCTACGCCGTCAGTAATGAAGATATCAATAATTACCTCAAAGTTGAGGGTAAATATGTCGTTATGACCGCCCTCGAGAATGAGTACTCATCATTCACCCCACAGGACATTGAGAAGCAGATCGAAGCACAGAATCCAGCAGAAGAGAACACCGAAGATACCACTGACGACAACGCAGAACAACCATCAGGGGAAGAAGTCGAAGCAGAAACCAAGACCGAATAACAAACCAACAAAATATCCACGGAATAATCCGTGGATATTTTTTATCTATAAATAATTATTTCTTAGCGAATCGCTCAATCGAATCAGCAATAACCTTCTTCGCCGATTCAATTCCCTCAAACGCCTTCACTTCAGTAGTCCCAGGCTTCTTGAGGTCCTTATAATGATTAAAGTGGTACTCAATCTGCTTCAGAGTCTGAGCCGGTAAATCCTCAAGCGTATTGTAAGCGTCACCATTGTTACGGTCGTCAGCAGGAACACAGATAATTTTATCATCAACTTCGCCACCATCGACAAACTTCATTACACCAAGAATCTTAGCCTTCATCCAGATACCAGTAGTGAGTGGCTGCTCAGTAATCATTAAGACGTCAAGCTCGTCACCATCCTCATCCAAAGTCTGAGGAATAAATCCATAATTACATGGCTTCGCGAAAGCAATAGGCTCAACCCGATCAAGCATGAAGCAAGCATGCTCACGGTCCCACTCAATCTTATGGTTGGAGCCAGTTGGAATCTCGATAACTACATTTAATTCGCCTTTTTCATAATCACCAGGCGTCAAAACCTTGTTAAAATCTGCCATTTTATCTCCTTATTTACTATAATAATTATATCATATTTTGGCCACTATCTTGGCAAATCTAGATACCCTGCTAAGCATCTCATCGGAGCATTTTACCCGACTAACAACCTCGAGAGGTGCAGTGACAACCAACCTCAGCATCTTAATATCATTTGCTGAATATTCCCCTTTCTGACTAACGGTAAAACAAGAATCTCCATAGTCCCAATCATAGTCCTCAGACTCGACAAGTTTATCCCCATTCTTATCCCGAAACAGATTGATGTCTTCACCTATCGCCCTCTGAAGGTTCATGAGGAACCATCCAGTTACAAGCTTATGCGGTCTACCGTCATTAATCGCCTTAAGAGACTGGTCAACAATATCAAAAAACTCCAAGCTATCAGAATTCTCTGAAGCAGAATTAACCATCTTCAGAATCATACCGCCAAGCTCCATTTTAGCCAAATCCTTCACAATCTCGCCATAATACTTCTTCATTTTTACACCAGTCACAGTCGCAAGCTCGCTCTTCCCCTTATGGAAGTTATATTCGCTTAGTGTAAACATTTCAACTCCGCCGGCAAGCTTCGACCTCTCTTTCCTAACCCCTTTCGCTATCGCCGAGACTTTCCCAAGCGGAGTAATAATATTCAGAATCCTATCCGCCTCACCATAATTTGTGCGCCTGAGTACGTAACCCAATGTCTTCGTATCTCTATCCTGCATATTGCTCCACTAATCTCCTAATATCGGCAGGCTTCATCTTCTCCTTGTTTAGCACCTGAACCACTCCGTACGCCGACAAATCCTTCTGGCCAAGCTCAAGAGATGTCACTATAACGACCGGGATCCTGGCAGTATCCGTATAAGACACAAGTTCATTAAGGAAGGTAAATCCATCCGGCCCATCAAGCAGAATATCGAGAAAAATCATCTCGGGCATCACAGAAGAAGATATCTCGCCCATCGCCTCAATTGCATTAGTGAAGACCAAGCATTCCTTCCCGGTCGCCCTCGCGACGCATTCAGCCATCACCTCATCGTCATCGATCACAAAAATCATCTAAAATAAACTCGCTTGCTTAGAAACTGGTAATTCCACATAGAAACTCGTCCCATCACGATGCCTCACCGCCCCGACATTCGCATTCATATATCTCGAGAACCTTGAAGCGATAAAGAGCCCCAGACCTGACGACCCAGGACGCATGGCGATCGATAAAGGCTTCTCGACCCAACCATTCTTCATTTCACGCCAGACATCTATCGGCAAAGCCGGACCATAGTCCCTAATCTGAACTTTAACCCTGTCGCGACAATCCTTCACAATCAATTTCGTCTGTCCATCATCACTTGAGTAATGCATCGCATTAAGCAGGAAATTATAAATCACACTGTAAAGCAATTCACGATTCGCAGTAACAAGCCTCGATCGATTAGAATACTTAATCGAAAGCTTCCTTTTGTCCCCTCTGAACAGATAGCCAAGCTCATGGCTCACCGCATCACACACTTCCCTCACAGCCACCGGCTCCATCTTGAATAGTCCATCCTCAAGACGCCTAATCCTCGACAAATCATTGACCTGCCTTAACGCCCTGTCGGAGACATTAACCATCTCCGAACGGATATGCTCCCCTTTACTATCCATCTCATCAAGAGAAAGAGCAAGTTGTCTTATTACCGCGAGTGGCGCCTTCAATTCATGCGCCACCACCAAAATTCCGTCAACCTCCATCTCCATACCAATAATTATAGCACATGGAAGACGCCAGCAACCGCAGATTAGATGATAGAATTATTCGTTAAACTTAATTGTCTCAATAAGCTTCCTAAATTCTTCTTCAAATAAGACCGAATCAGTCTGAAGCAGAACTGTCTTATCACGAATCTTGAAGACTAGGATAAATCCTCTAAATTCCGTACGAGGGATAACCCCAGAATACAAATTACCAGTCCCGCCATACATCTCGATAGTCTCAACATTCAGCTCACTCTTCTTATTGTCAAGATATTTTTTGTATTCGTCGACAACCTGATCAAAACTCTGATCCCTGATTTCGACCCTGAGAGCATTAATGTTCTCATTCGAAATCGGATCAACCTGCCCAGGATTTAAGTAAGCCGAGAAATTACCACCGTTAACCGCATCTTTCTCGACGAAGAGATTCCAAGTCTTCGGGTATTCGAAATTTAGCCCACCATAATCAACTGGTCCAGCAAAAGTCTTATAAGGATATTTCTCATCATTCTCGAATTTCTTATTTAACTCGGTAGTCCTCTCATCCTTAGCGATTCGCACCGCCTCAGCGATCTGTGCGTCCACGTCTGCACTAACCTCATCGTAACGGGTAAACATCCAGATAAATAACCCAATGAAGGTCACAGCAATTAGTGACAAAATCACGATCACGACAATCTTGATAATCCCGCCTATATCCTTCTTCTGCTCAGGCATCACCTGAACCTGCTGAACCATTGGCATACCACTAGGGCCCTGATAGGGCTGTCCGGGGTAGCCATTCTGTACTGGCGGTATGCTCTGCTGAGGAGAAACTCCCTGCATCTGGGGCATACCCTGCATCGGAGGCATCTGTCCGTTATCCATAAGCTTATTATACCATAAAGTTAATGTTAATTAGTAAAATCTTCCGACAAAACTTCTATTTCATTCTTAAGTTCGTTTAAGTCCTTCTCGATATCACGAGCCAGCTTAATTGCCTCTTTGTACTTCGGTACAGCCTTCTCAAGCTCAAACTCATCCGAGTAGAACCACTCGACCTTCCCATCCAGATCTTCAATTTTTTGATTCAAACTTTGTTTTTCAGTCATTCAACTTCCTTTCTGTAATTTTTTTTATCTCAGCATCAATTTCCTGTTTAAATGTTGTAATTTTCACAACATTACCAGGAGAAATCTTTCCGGATAATATCGCATAGCCTTGTTTTAGGACTTTCTCCGGGTTTAAAACCTCAAGTAGTTTCAGCCTCTGGCTAATCACCTCACTAATTCTTCGCTCCTCTTCCAGAATCTTACCTAGGCAATCCTCTAACTTCTTCTTGTTCGCAGCCACCATTGGTTCAATGAACCTCGTGAGCACCCCATGAGAAATCCGTTCAACCTTCTGCCGATTGTTATCTCTAGACAAGTCAATTTTCTGCATCACTGCCTGCAGCATCTGTCTCCTCAGACGTTGAATCTTCGCAAGTTCCTCCGCACGGTCTGGAGTAATCATTTCGGCTACATTTGATGGCGTCGAAGCCCTCACGTCAGCCGCAAGGTCCGCAAGCGACTCGTCAACCTCGTGACCTATACCAGTAATCACCGGGATTTTCGACGCAGCAATCTCGCGTACAAGTTTCTCATCATTAAAGCAGGATAGGTCATCAGCGCTTCCACCCCCACGCATCACCGCAATCACCTGAACATCACCCCTCTCATTAAAATATCTTAGAGCCCTAATCATCTGATCTGGCGCATCCATCCCCTGAACCTGCGTATGTGCAACCACAACTTTCATTCCACCCCACCTCGCATTGATAATCTTAATGAAATCAGCATAGCCAGCTGCTCCAGTCGAAGAAATCACCCCGATCTTAGTGAGATCTCTCGGCAGGGGCCTTTTCTTCGCCGGGTCGAATAACCCTTCCGCCGCAAGCTTCTTCTTCAGCATTTCATAAGCCTTCTTGAGACTACCCTCACCCACCGGCTTCACAGCATCAACCGTAAACGAGAATTTTCCCCATTTCGTCATTTTCGGCACACCCCTCACGACAACCTTCATCCCATCTTCGAGTGGAATCCTCAAGTTCCATGCAGTCATGAAGCAAGATATACTCGATTCATCATCCTTAAGATCAAAGAAAACCCACTTCCCTTGATTAACCTTAAAGCTCGACACTTCACCAACCAGAAGAACAGAGGAATAAGCATACTCCAGAGTCTGATTAACCGCACCGATAAACTCCGTCGGAGTAAAACTAGGATTCATTCTTACCTCTAATCGCTTCGTAATACGGATAAGTACCTGAAGCAATAGTGAACAGAAGTGTGATCACGCGTGTCATCACAGTGACAATCGTCGCCGTTGGAAAATCAACACCAAGCGCGATCATCACGCCAGCCATACCGAGCTCGTACAATCCATAAGGCACAATCCCATCAAACACCGACCCAATCGCCTCGCCGACAAGAATAAACGGCAAAAGTTCAGGCCTGCCAAGCGAAATCGCCACAATCCAATACGTTGCAACCTCACAAAAACTATATACTACCCCCCAGACTAAAGGCTTCTTAAGAAACCTCTTATTCTCTTTCGCCATCACGACACTCTCATGAATGTCCCTGAAGTAGCTATTGACTTTCTCATATTTAACAAGCGAACGCTTCCGCCCGAATGTCACAGTCCTAACAGCAAAATCCATCACCCGAGATGCAAACCTCGAAAACTTATCAATTCTTTTAACGTCGCTCGCAACAAAAATCACAAACCACAGGAAGAAAAACACACTCATATTCATGAGCAGAGAAACCGGTATGATCCAATATGCCTCATCCGGAATCAGATGAAGAAATAGTAGTACAGCAATTGCAATCAAAGCCTGTAGATAGTTGACCACAGTAGTGACAGCATATCGGAAAACATAGAGAAAGCTCGCCTGCCCAGCAGTCACCCCGTAAGGCATCAATCGATAGGTCAAGAACGCTAAGCCACCAATCCCCCCCGCCGGCACCGCATGGTTGACGAAATTCAGCTCAGTCGAAATCCTCAGGATCTCCTTCCCCTCAAACTTCTTAACATCTCGTTTATTCCGAAGATACGAGAAGAATATCTGGCCACAAGCATAATACATAAAAAGCTGCTCAGGAATAAGCAATATCAATACGAACCCATTCGCCTCACGGAGATGATGGAAAGTCTCAACAATATCTGGCCAATTCTGATAGACTACATATATAACAAGAATAAGAGTCAGAACAGAAAGAACCGTCCGAAAAGAGAACCACTTTCGCTTATTTGTGACCATAAAGATATTATACCACAGAAAAAATCCACCATATGTGGTGGATTTAATAGGTCAAAAAGTAGTATTAGCGAACCTCTACACGGACACGTGGCAAAGACTTACCGGAGAAATGAGTCTTCTTAGTCTTCACGAAGGTGACCACACCATCCTTTGCAGCATGAATGGTGAAATTGCGTGACATATAAGTACCAGGGCCAGCAATTTTCGTAGCACCTGTCTGGCGAACCAGAACTTCACCATTCTTAACTTTCTGTCCACCAAAACGCTTCACGCCAAGGCGCTGACCAGCATTGTTATGGATATTCTTGGCGGTACCGCCAGCTTTAACATGTGACATTTACTTTTTCCTTAATATTAATATATCTCTCGCGACAATTTGCTCTTTACGATGATAAAGAAGCCCCTCACGCGTTTTATTATTAACATTATACCCCAGTTTATCTATTTCGTCAAGAATATCTAAGCGAGAATACTCGCCACTACCGCGCAGCCACGCCGGCACTGCAATCGTTACGGGAGTACCAGATTCAATCTGGCTAACCAAATTCTTCAAAAATCCGAGCACAATAGTGCCACACTCCTGCTTCTGTTCTTTAAGCTTTATCTCTATAGGGACCGTAGACATCGGTTTACCTAGATACCCCTCACACGCCACCGCATCGATCGGGCCTTGCCACTTGAAGGAGGTCG
>JAZTXX010000010.1:0-41809 GCA_045636645.1 Candidatus Nanosyncoccus sp. | reverse complement strand
AAACCGCTCGAAAGCTTTAATCCGAAGATCACATGCGGTATTAGCACACCTTTCGGTGCGTTATCCCTCAGTTTGGGGTCCGTTCCCACGCGTTACTCAGCCGTCCGCCGCTCGTCAGCAGCTTCACTGTTCCCTCGAATCGAACCAACCTACGATCTATGCGCTAGGTGTGTCAAGGAAACGGTGAAGCCCTGTTACCGCTCGACTTGCATGTATTAGGCACGCCGCCAGCATTCATCCTGAGCCAGGATCAAACTCTCCATTATTGTTGTTTAAGTTTGAAAACTCAACATAAAAATAAACTGACGATGATTAATTGCACAACTAAATTGTTAAAATATTTCTAAAGTGTCGTAAGAAATCTCCCCGCAGCTTTAGACTGATACCATCTTATCAAATGGCTCTTTTCTTGTCAAGACCTTTTTTCGGTTTTTTTGAGATTTTGCGTTCATTTGGCCAGAAAAGCCACATTATGATGACGTCTGCGCAAATTAATAGGACCACAATCCACCACGGGAACTCTGAACACATCCTACGATCACCGAGCATCGGAATATTTACCGATTCACTCCCCTTCGGTGATGATTGGCTTCTTGGGCTCTCGTCAACATAGGAAGCAGACCCCTCCTGAGTGTTGGCTAGAGTAGCTAGCCCTACTGGGTGACCTTCAGCAGGATCCAGGCTTAACCGTACCGATAGATTATTGTCCACAGTGGGCAGGGTGGCCTCTTCTAGTTGCTTTGTAGATACCTTGATTCCCTGTCCTGGTTCTCCTGATTGCTCTTTTCCCAATATAGTCTCTTCGGATAGCCCTTCTGGGTCTACCTCTGATGATTGCTCCTCCGACTTAACTTCTTTGGGCTGTTCTTCTGGCTTAACTTCTTCTGGCTGTTCTTCTTGCTCTGTACTCTCTGGGCGTGGCACGAAGAACCGATATCCGTGATCTGCGGAGAACATAAGTCTACACTCTGCTCCAGAGGTATAATCTGGGTCGTCAAAACAAGAGGAGTAGTCTTGGAATCCTCTAAGATTGCTCTCGATGGCGTCGAGGGCTACGGCGATTATCCCTGAGCTGTTCTGGGCGAGCCCTGGGGCTTCTGCAGGCAATTCGACCTCTTTCCAGCCTGGAATCCAGTTTTCGCCGTTTTCTTCAGAGGTGGCGTCGTATATCACATGGATCCCTGGAATGCGACCACTCAAGAATTCCTCTCGGTTGAAGTTGTAGATCTGGTCAGCTGAACCCTCAAAC
Organism: Candidatus Nanosyncoccus sp.; assembly: GCA_045636645.1. GTDB lineage: Bacteria > Patescibacteriota > Saccharimonadia > Saccharimonadales > Saccharimonadaceae > Nanosyncoccus. The sequence goes on along the minus strand of JAZTXX010000010.1, from coordinate 40,560 downwards.
CAGCTGAGGTGGAGACCGGTCAGGTGCTGTTTGTGGATTATCCCTATGTGTCTTGCGCCGAGATTTTCGTCTATGTAAAGGACTTTGACAGTTTCATCTGCGGGATTAATTGAGGTGACCCAAAAAAATGTTGAGAATAGTCTGCTGAGAGCGCGATACTTCGGCCCCCTATTATACAGTTCGTCGTTGAACTTGATAATACAGTTTAAATCCGTGGATTGGCAAGTTTCTTTCCTCTCATCGTCAATGTCGGCGTTAAGCTTAAGTATCTCCTTCGTCGACCACCATGTGGTGTCGTTTACCTCTATACTGGCAAACGTCTGGCCCGTCGGAATGAACGATGCTGCGATAATTAATGATCCTAATAAATGCTTCGGGAATTTTCTCATAATACTCCTCTTAGTTAATTAGTGAGGAATATAACCACAGAGTGAATTATTTTTCAACCTCTTAGGGTGCTAGAAAATTGCATGAGCGTTATTCTGAAAATGCCTAGGCTTATTGTTCCATCTAAAACCCCCTGGTTGGCGGGGGTTTTAGATTCTAAGAGCCTAGGAGAGGATTTAAGACTTCTTGGTTGTCTTTGGAGCCTTGTCGGTAGCTTCAGGCTTGGCTGATTCCTTGGTGGACTTATCAGACTTGTTGTCTTCCTCCTCTGGGAGGACGATACCAAGAGATGCTACAGTGTCTCCTTCGCTCATCTTCATGATGCGGACGCCTTGAGTGGCGCGGCCAAGGGTTGGGATCTCCTTGACGGCAACTCGGATTGCTTGGCCTTTGGTAGACATCATGATGACTTCCTTGGCGAGCGGATCGAGAGTGTGAACGGCGACGATTGGCCCAGTCTTATCTGTTACGACAGCAACCTTAATTCCTACACCGCCACGCTTATGAGGTGGGAAATTCGAAACTAAGGTGGCTTTACCGTAGCCATTAGCAGAGACAGCTATGAGTTTCTGGTTCGGATCAGTGATGACGTCCATACCTACGATTTCGTCCTTCGGGCGAAGCCTCATGCCACGGACGCCCATTGCTGAACGACCCATAGCGCGGACTTCCTTCTCGTTGAATCTCGTGGCCTGACCGGCAGAAGTTGAAATGACGATGTCATTACCACCGGTGGTCTCCTTAACCCAGCGTAGCTCATCGTTCGTATCGAGCTTGATTGCGATGAGACCGTTACTGCGCACATTGAAGAAATCCTTAATTGCTGACTTCTTGATGGTTCCCTTCTTGGTGGCCATGAATAGGTAACCATCGGCGCCTGCTTCACCTTGTTTGATGATCGCGGTGATTTTCTCTTCTGGGTGCATGTTGAGGAGATTTACAGCGGCGGTACCCTTGGCGGCTAGAGAGGCCTGTGGGACTTCGTAGGCACGCAAACGGAAGAGTCTTCCCTGGTTTGTAAAGAATAGTAGATAATCGTGCGAATTCGCAGTCAAAATCTGGGCAATGACATCTTCTTCCTTCGTGGTCATGCCTCGCTTTCCTTTACCACCTCTGTTCTGCTTGCGGAAGTCGGTCTGAGGAACCCTCTTCATGTAGTTCTCAGCGGTGAGTAAGATGACACTTTCCTCCTCTGGGATGAGCTCTTCTTCTGAGAATTTACCTGCCTCATGGTTGATAATCTTCGAGCGACGCTCATCGCCGTATTTATCCTTGAGGGCGAGAAGTTCCTCCTTGATTACACGGAGAATCTCATTCTCATCTGCCAAAATTGCTTCTAGCTTCTTGATGAGTTCATGGAGCTGTTTCAGCTCTTCTTCGATTTTATCTCTTTCGAGACCCTGGAGACGGCGAAGCTGCATCTGGAGGATAGCATTAGCCTGAATCTCTGATAGTCCAAACTTGGTCATGAGCTGCTTGTCGGCGTCATCGTAGGAAGCGCGGATCACTTTGATCACTTCATCGATGTTGTCTAAGGCGATTTTCAAGCCTTCCAGGATGTGGGCACGTTCTTTTGCCTTCTTTAATTCAAATTCGGTGCGGCGACGGACGACTTTCTGGCGGTGCTTGATGAACTCGCCGAGAATCTCCTTGAGACCGAGGATGCGTGGCTGGACGCCATCGACTAGGGCTAGCATGTTGTAGTGGAAGGAGGTCTGGAGTCCGGTCATCTTGTAAAGCTGGTTTAGGATCTTCTTCGGGAAGGCGTCCTTCTTGAGCTCGACGACGATACGGATCTTGCCACGGGCTGATTCGTCTCTGGCGTCAGCGATATGGTCAAGCTTCTTTGCTAGGACGAGCTCACGGACTTTCTCGATAAACCCTTCCTTGCTCATACCGTATGGGACTTCTGTAATAACGATGTTGTAGCGGCCATTCTTGCGCTCTTCGATGCTGGTAACTGCGCGAATCGTGACAGAGCCTTTACCGGTTGCGTAGGCCTGCTTCATCGGTGCACCACCATATACTTCAGCACCGGTCGGGAAATCCGGGCCCTTCACGTGCTTCATGAGGCCATCGAGGCTGATTTCTGGGTCGTCAATCTGTGCGACCGTCGCGTCGACGAGCTCCCCGAGGTTGTGTGGGGGGATATTTGTTGCCATACCTACAGCGATACCCATCTGACCGTTCAAGAGGATGTTCGGGAGGGCTGCAGGGAGGACTACTGGCTCTTGCTCTGTACCGTCAAAGTTATCACGGAAGTCAACCGTGTCCTTCTCGATATCCGTGAGAAGTTCAGCGCCGACCTTGTCCATGCGGGCCTCGGTGTAACGGTAGGCGGCTGGTTCATCACCGTCCATCGAACCGAAGTTACCCTGGCCTTCAATTAGGGTGTAGCGCATCTTCCATGGCTGGGCTAGATTAACCATCGCCATATAGATAGAGGAGTCGCCATGAGGGTGATACTTACCCATGACGTCACCGACGATACGAGCTGACTTCACGGTCGCATGTGGGGCCTTCCAGCCGTTTTTGTTCATAGTGTAGAGGATTCTTCTGTTCACCGGCTTCAGACCGTCACGGACATCTGGAAGGGCGCGGTCAACGATCACCGACATCGAGTAGCGGAGGAAGTAGTCTTCCATCGTGTGCTCGACAGGCTTTATCTCGATACCATCTACTACTGCAGGGCTCTCTGATGTGTCTCCTTCAGGTGCGTTCAGAGTCGCATCCCCCGGAGTTAGATCTTCTGGGGTTTTATCTAGGTTCTTGTCTTGTTTTGTCTTGTCGTCTTTCATAGTTCCTCCTTAGAAGTCCAGATCATCTAGGTTAACTGATGCGGCGCCGGCCTGGATGAAGTTCTTACGGAGTTCGACCTGATCTCCCATCAGTTTTGTAAATACGGCGTCGGCTTTCTCGGCGTCTTCTACGTGGACTTTGACCAAGATACGGTTCTCCGGGTCCATCGTGGTTTCCCAGAGCTGCTTGGCATCCATTTCACCAAGACCCTTAAAGCGTTGTTGCGCGGTGTAGCCGGCCTGCTTGAAGCGTTCTTGGGATTCGTCGATTTTAGTTCCGTTACTACGTCGCTCGGCAATTTTCTCGGAAAGCTTGCTCTCGAGAGCGACCTCGTCGTAGAGATAGTCGATTTTACGGGTGTTCCCTGTGCCTTTGATTAGGCCGAACAGAGGCGGCTTTGCCAGGTAGACGTGGCCCTCCTCGATGACCTGTGGCATATAACGGAAGAAGAATGTCATAAGAAGAGTTGCAATATGGAGACCGTCGACGTCAGCATCGGTCATGAAGATGATCTTGTCGTAGCGGAGGCCGTCAATGTTAAACTGGTCGCCAATTCCGACTCCTAGACCCTTGATTAACGATACTAGCTCTTGGTTGGCAAGCATCTTGTCGAGACGAGCTCGCTCGGTGTTGAGGACTTTACCCCTTAGTGGTAGGATTGCCTGAATCTGTGGGTTACGGCCTTCCTTTGCGGAACCGGCAGCGGAGTTACCCTCTACGATAAAGAGCTCACATTCTGAGCGATCACGGCTTGAACAGTCGGCGAGCTTGCTTGGGAGATTGAGACCTTCAAATGCACCCTTACGGATAACATTATCACGGGCGGCGCGGGCGGCCTTGCGAGCGCGGGCGGCCAAAGTGGCTTTACCGATGATTTTCTTCGCGATTGCTGGGTTCTCTTCGAGGTAGTAGCCGAAATACTCGGTCATGACCTTATCGACATAGCCTCTCACCTCTGGATTACCAAGCTTGTTCTTGGTCTGGCCCTCAAACTGGGGATCTGGTAGCTTGACCAGGATTACGGCGGTGAGGCCTTCCTTGATGTCGTCACCGGTGAGGTTGTCTTCCTTTTCTTTTAAGAGGCCGTTCTTACGGGCGTAATCGTTCACTGTGCGGGTGAGACCGGTCCTAAAGCCGACCACATGCATACCGCCATCAGGAGTAAGAACGTTATTAGCGAATGGCTTCATCGTCTCAGAATATGAATCATTATACTGGAGAGCAATCTCTACGCCGGTGTCCTTGACCTGCTTCTCGACGTAGAAGATGTCGTCGGCGAGGAGTTCCTTGCCGTTATTAAGGCGCTTAACATAGCTCTTGATACCACCCTCGAAATAAAAGGACTCCTTCTCACCCGTACGTTCGTCCTTGACGGTGATGAGAATCCCTTTTGTAAGATAGGCTTGGTGGCGGGCATAGCTGGAAACCCAGTTATAATCGAAAGTAGTGGTCTCCTTGAAGATTGATGGATCCGGATAGAAAGTAATAGAGGTACCAGATTCGCGTGGTGAACCCTTCGTGACCTGAAGCTCCATGGTCGGCTTACCGGTGTCAAACTCGATGTGATGGGTCTTGCCATCTCGGTAAACTTCGGCTGTCATGTGAGTTGAAAGTGCATTCACAACTGAAGAACCGACCCCGTGGAGACCTGATGAAACCTTATATCCCCCGTCGCCGAACTTACCGCCGGCGTGGAGAACTGTCAGCACTGTCTCGAGGGTTGACTTGCCGGTCTTGGGGTGGATATCGACTGGGATACCGCGACCGTTGTCGTCAATCCTTATACCGCCATCTGTTAGAATGGTGATTTCTACTTTGTTTGCGAAACCTGCGATCGCTTCATCGATGGAGTTATCGGCGATTTCCTTGATCAGATGATGTAGCCCGTCATACCCTGTGGAACCGATATACATTCCTGGACGTAAACGAACAGGCTCGAGCCCTTCGAGCACGCGAATTTCGGACGAATCATATTCTTCAGCATGTCCTGCCATTTTTTACCTCTTCTTAAATATACCTCCCTAGTATACACCTATATAGGAGAAAATTCAAGGGTTACCTGATATGGAAAACTGCCTCGCCGTCCTTGTGGTGCTTCTTGTGTGAGTTGGTACTAATCATGCTGATGACTGGCTTCTCTGGGGCTGGCTTCTCTGGGGCTGGCTTATGCGCGGACTTCGGGGCAGGGGTTGACTTATGCTCAGGGGTTGAAACTGGCTTATGCTCAGAGGTTGGGGCCGGAGCTGGTTTTGGTTTCGGGGCGGGGGTTGGATTGGGTTTCGGTTCAGGCCTTGGTTCAGGCCTTGGTTCGGGTTTCGGTTCGGGCCTCGGTTCGGGTTTCGGGAGAGGTTTTGGAGTCGGACGCGGATTGTTGGCTATCCAGTCATCCAAAAATCCTTTCTCAGGCTTTCTGCTGGCCGTAGAAGGCGCACTTGGGCCAATACCCATACCTGGAGCGTCTTTTTTGTCAGAATGGCTCTCAGGGCCTCTCATGAGCTCAGACGATGCTTCTTTCATCTCCGCCTTCTTGGCCCGATCGGCCTTGGACCAGCGGTCCTTGATTTCCTTCTCGACTTCGTCACGAGTCTTAGAGTACTTCGTGGCCGAGTATACTTTGAGCGATTCCATCAGGTCGTCATTAGGTTCACCCATCGGTGCCGGCAGATTCATGGTGAACGGAGCGGAAGGCATATCGAACATCATCACCTTTGCGACGGCGGCGAAGTTTGGTGTTTTTGTGATATCCTCGGCGGTGAAGGTCGGGGTGAAAGCTTTAACCATCAGTTCTGCATCCGTAACACCGATACGACCACAAACGATTGTACCGACGTTGCCGAGCAGGGCTTCACGGATTTTCTCTGTAAGCTGGGTCATGAACTGATTGGCGACGATGAGATTCAAGCGGTACTTACGGGCTTCAGATAGGATTGATTCGAAGCTGTCGGTGGCGAAGTTCTGGAACTCGTCGACATAGAGACAGAAGTCCTGGCGCTCATCTTCAGGGATGTCCTGACGACTCATGGCGGCCTGTTGGAACTTCATCACAAAAATCATACCGAGGAGATTAGCGTTGATGTCACCGAGGCGACCCTTAGAAAGGTTGACGAGGAAGATTTTCTTATTATCCATGATTTCACGGATATTGAAGCCTGATTTGACCTGACCGAGGGTGTTTCTCATGATGGTGTTCGCGATAAATGGACCCCATTTACTGGCGAACCAGGTAGTAACTTCACCGGAATCACTGGACTTCTGGGAGGCCGGGAATTCTTTCGTCCAGTAGTCGTAGACTGCCTTATCCGTCACGTATTTTAGCTTGTATTTAACAAATTCTGGATCGGTGAAACACTGAGGGATATCGATGAAGGTTGCGCCGTCTGGGTCAGACATGAGGAGAAGGGCGGCGTTTCTGAACATGTGCTGACCACGAGGGCCGAAGAAGCCTTGGTTCTGAGGATCAAAGAGAGACTGTAGCATGCTGATTCCCTCTTGAACGATGAAGTCCTTCTGATCTTCAGAGGTAAATTCGAACATATTCATACCGACCGGGTGCTCAATATCAGCTGGATCGAAATAGATCACATCGTCAATTCTCTCTTCTGGGACGCGTTTTAAGAGGGCTTCGACAGCATCACCGTGCGGATCAATGAAGGCGAAGCCTTTACCGTCGCACATGTCCTGGAAGGCCAGGTTCTCGAGGAAGACGGACTTACCCATACCGGTTTGACCAATTACGTACATATGGCGACGACGGTCTTTCTCGAGGAGATAAATCGGCTTCTTGGCGCCACGGAATTCGTTTGTACCAAGGAATAGACCCTCGGTTGGCACCTTTGCCGGGCCATCCACCTGTTTGACGAGCTGGCGCTCAACCTGTGAGCTCGGAATCGAATTCTGCTCTGGGAGATGGAAAATGCTTGCAAGTTCGACACTGTTTAGGATGTTCGATTTAATTCTTAAAGGGAAAAATCGAAAAACGTAGTCGATAGCAAGCTTACGCTGGTCTTTAAGCATGTTCACTTTGAAGCCGTTGAGTTCTGGAGAGTTGAACTGAGCGAAGGCAGAGACCATTCCACCGACAATCGCGTCCGAGCGGGGTTTCGACTTGGAGCTGGCAACTACCCTGATAAGTGTCTCGAAGGCCGGATATTTCATCTTGTTAGCTATAGCAGTCATTTCGTCCTGCTTGATGTTTGTGACGACTTCGCGATCTTCGGGCTTATCGTGATCGGACGGGACTTCCCAAGGGGCGCGCATCACGTCCATAACAAAATTTCCAACACCACTACCGAATGAACCCGATTTCTTCCCTTTCTGTGTGTCTTCTAGGTAGGTCTTGGCTTTGTTAGACCACTTTTTTTGTGCAGGGCGGAACAAAATTTGTACAGCCGCTCCTTCTCCCTTGCTCACATTCGACAATGAATTAATTATTGCCATCTGGGCGTCCCGCTTCGTCTCCTCATACGTGGCGATCGGGAGGTATGATTCCTTGTCGAGCATCAATTCGGCCCCAGAGACGGTGTCGATGTTGCCGCCATCCTCGAAGATGTTTTCTTCAGTCTTTTCCTCAATTCTTGCGGTCGGATAGGCTGACTGGACTGCCTGCCTAACGGTCTCCATGAGGACCGCTGGGACGATTGCGTAGTACTTGATGAAGCCGTTTTTCGCGATGATCTCTAGGGAGATGTGACGCTGACCATAGACCTTGTTCTTGAGCCCCTTCTTGAAGGTTGAGGCGAGGATCGAATACATGACCTGTGCCTGCGAGACCGCTTCATTCGTGACATCACGCTTGTCCCTGCTGCCGACCTCGATATCATCTGTTGATGGAGGGAGGTGGATGAGGCATGGGACCATCTTGAGACCACGCTCATATCGCTTCGCTTTGCGGAGTTTCGCCAGTTTAACGGAGAAAAACACCGCCAACACGATGAACACAGCGCCAATCGCCAGGAGAATCGCCACCCAAGGTTTCATCAGATGGCCCTCCCTAAGCTCTGGCTCGTTCTATTGTTGTAAAAAATACAGAAACAGATATGATTTATGGTTTTAGTCGTGGTTGTATTTGCGATCGTGCTCACGATTAACTGACTCTTCGACATCTTAGAACTCCACTCCAAAGGAGTTCTTGACATTCAGTTGGTTCAGCCTCCTTATATTGTTGGTAAACTTAGCGATGTCGCCGTCAGCCGCCAGTTCTTTCAACGAGCGCTCTATCTCTGCTTCAGCTTGCGGTGACAGGGTGTTAGTTGTCTTGATATCTTCGTCGCGAATTTTTGCGGATATTTCGCCTGCGTTCGTCTTGGCCCTAGGGGTCTCATCGTACCCTGGAGGCATGCCCGGATTCGAGAGGTCAACGATTTCGCCAAGTTTCGGGGCTTGGTTCGCGAAACCTTCCATCGAACTGACATATGGGTTAGCCTGGAGATTCTCGATGCGCTCATATGGGGCCTCGCCATGGGTTCCTGGGGCTTCTGGGGCTTGAACTAGTGGGGTTTCAGGGGCTTCGACTACTGGTTGGCCTGCTGGGAATTCCGGTGTTTGAGCGGCTGGGAACCCTTGGATTTGGTTGGCTGGGAACCCTTGAATTTGGTTGGCTGGGGGCCCTTGGATTCGGTTGGCTGGGGGCCCTTGGATACCCTCAGATGAGAAGATTGCAGTATTACCTACGCTCCTGGGGTCACGGTTAGGGGTGACATTCCAGGCGGCGGCCGCGTTGTCAGAATTTAGGTTCTTCTCCGCCTCAAAATCATTCTTGTTCTCAAAATTCGACCCAGCACCAGTAGTAAAAAACGGCTGAGCTCCGTTATCTCGAGCGGATTGACCATTATCCATATGCTTATTTTAGCACACTTTAGACTCTTTTGTACACTAAAAATTCCGCTAAAATGATGAAAATTCCGATAAGGCTGATGGTCCAGAGATTGACTGCGCCGAAGGATCTAGCCATCAGCACCATGATTGGTGCGAAGGCTAAGATTGCAGCATATAATCGATCCTTGTTGGACATGGTTTTCCTCTTCAGGGCGACTTGGTAATAGGCTTGGAAAAGGAACGTCATGATTCCGAGTGACACCACATACATTGTTGTAAAAAATAACAAAACTCCTAACGGGCCAATTTCCGTAGGAGATGTAAATGCTAGCATTAAAATTAAAGCTGCGAGTCCAATAATGCTAAAAATATAGATGATGCGGTTATGCTTCATAACCATATTGTACCATAGATAGTATTCGTATCATAGATGGTTTAGTCCCCCAAGAGTGCTTGTGTGTTTTTGTTTAATATAGGGAGGGAGCGGGGGGTTATCCGGCTCTAAAATCTTAACTATTGACCGCAACCCCTTGCGCTTTCCCTTTTGACCGCTTCACGCTAGGTGAAGCATCGTCCTTATAGCTTCTTCTTTCGTTCTGTTATTTGGGAAGGTGCTAACGAAAGTTTCTACTACGCGCTCTACGCTGTTTTGCCCTATTGATATGTTTATCTGACTTGATCTTAACTGCCTTAAATACCAGTTCAATATTTAACTTAGTTATTCTCTTTTAGATATTTATATCTTTTGGGCATTTTGGCGGAGCTCTAGGTAATTCCTAGATTTGTAATTTATGGCTAGAAATTACCTTTTCGCCCGCCAACTATTACGTTTTGCCTGTTTTCATTTTGTAAAAGTTCCTTTTGTTTTGAGTTTTTGTTTAGTCATCTCGACTGTTTTTAGTGTAGCATATTATTGCGAAAAAATCAATAGATTTGTTCAGGATTATTGATGTAATATTTACAACATTTAAGCTATTTCTTCCCTGTTCTAATTAGTTGTTCAAGATGTTGTGAATTTTACAACATTTGGTCGTTTGTGGGGCGGATTTTGTTCTTAGATGTTGTATTTATTAGGTAGTTATGGTAAAATTAACAACAGTCGGGGCTGACATAGCTTAGACGGGTCATTAACAGATATCAGGCGTACCGATTGAATACCGTAAGTATTAATAAGTGCTAAAAACACAAAAACAGCGCATGTTGCTTACATGCCTGCTTATGCCTAATTATTTGTAGGCTGGTTCCGGTCTAAGGTTCCGTAGGATCGGAATTATCATATTACGGGAATAAGGTTGTTTAATTGGCGAGAAATAGCTCGAAAATTAGCCATGGTGCTTAGCAGTTTCGTTTTCTGCAGCTGCTAGGAGATGCCGAGATGAAACAGAAAACTATGTGCGTAGAATGATATCCCAGTGATGGTTCGGACGGGGAGGCAGTATCCCCCAGCTCCACCAACATTTGACAAAAAACGATCGCCTGGCAGGGCGATTTTTTGTGTTTTTCTTGGATCTTTTTGCCTCATTTTGAATTGCTATATACAAGAAAAAGACCGGTAACTGCGAGGAAAACCGGTCTTTCGTAGAGTGTGGAGTTATTTTGGCTAAATTTTTATTTTGGCCTTTTGAATAATTATTTTATTCAAAAGCTATCTCTATTATATAGGCTGTAAATGGTTATGTCAACACTTTTTTCGTACTTTTTTTGTACATTTTTGAGGGAGTTTTCCACAGCTTTATCTATTGGATTCTACAGCCCATCTGTTAGAAAAATCTTTTGTGCGGTAGTATCAGATATGGGCCGCTGACATAATACTATATGCTTCTGCTTATTTATTGCATAAGCGTTTCTGGCGGGTTGAATTCTGGAATTTTTCGTGATAATTATTGTCGCATGATCGCAAAAATTCATTCAATTGTGCCGTATGGTTTTGATGGAAAACTGGTTGAAGTTGAGGGCGACAAGAATCGTGGGCTTCCGACTTTCAATATCGTCGGAATGGCCAATAAGACCGTGAGCGAAGCGAAGGAGAGGGTGAGGAGTGCGACGGCTAATTCAGAGTTTGGTTTCCCTGCCTGCAAGGTTACAATCAATCTCGCACCAGCTGGACTCCAGAAGGACGGGGCCTATCTCGATGTGCCTATCGCTCTGGCGATTCTGGCGCTTTCTGGGCAGCTGATACCCGCCGACACGGCAAGGAGGGCGTTCGTGGGTGAACTGTCCTTAAATGGCGAGATAAAGCCGGTTAGAGGCATCATAAACATCGTTGAGGCGGCTAGGAAGGCTGGGTACAAGGAGATATTCATCCCGACGAGGAATCTAGCTCAGGCCTCGCTGATATCTGGGGTTAAAATCTTCGGTGCGGGATCCCTAAGAGAGTTGTATCTTGCCCTTAAGGGCCAGGTGACGCTTCCTGATGCGGGCCAGGCTATGCAGATTGAAGCTACTAGGAGGCGGGGTGGGGGGTCAGCCTTGAAGCAAATTGACGAGCCGCTCGCGAAACATAGTGATGAGTCGGTTGAGAAGCAGACTGACGAGCCATCGCTTAACCATATTAGGGGCCAGAAGCTCGCGAAGCGGGCGATGGAGATTGCGATTGCTGGACATCATAACATCCTGATTACTGGTCCGCCTGGGGCCGGAAAGACCCTTCTGGCTAGAGCCGCTGCGAACCTCCTACCCAAGCTCACGCCCCAGGAGATGATTGAGGTCACGAAGATTCACTCAATCGCTGGGTTATCTGTAGATGAGGTGGTGCGAACCAGGCCTTTTCGGGCTCCGCATCACCTTACCAGTGCCATATCCGTTATCGGCGGTGGGGCTGGGGCAATACCTGGAGAAATATCTCTTGCACACAAAGGGATCTTATTTCTTGATGAGCTACCTGAATTCCCGCGTCAAGTGCTTGAATCCCTGAGGCAGCCACTAGAGGACAGGGTCATCTCAATCTCTAGGGCTAGCCATAAGTCTGTATTTCCGGCGGACTTCATGCTGATTGCGACGATGAATCCCTGTCCTTGCGGCTTCCTCGGTGACCCTACTCATAAGTGCAGATGCACAGAAGTTCAGATCAGGAATTACCAGAGGAAGCTCTCTGGGCCGTTGCTTGACCGGATAGATATGAACATCGTGGTCGAGAAGGTTGAGAACCATGATTTAAGGAACTCTACCGCTAATACAACAGATGAACATACTGTTGTAAAAAATACTATTACAGGGGCGATTATGCGGCAGTACGAGCGATATCGGCGGGAGGGTTGCTACAATAGCTCTCTTTCGTCGTTTGAAGTATCTCAGAAACTGGTTCTTGAGCCTGGCGCTGAGAAGCTTCTTTCTGGTGCGTCGAAGAGCCTGAGTCTATCGGCGCGAAGCTATTTTAAGACGATCAAGGTCGCTCAGACGATTGCAGACCTTGAAGGCTCCAGTGCCATAAGCCGGAATCACCTGGCGGAGGCGTTGACTTATCGGAGGAGAGATTCCTGATTTTACTCTTGTTTTTTCCTCTAGAGTTTGATATAATTGATATCAGGTTAATTCAAGAGAAGAAAGGATATATCATAAAAACAACGTCACGTACCCGGTTAAATGGTGAAATTCGTTATCCAGAGGTACGCGTAATTGGTTCTGATGGAGAGCAGCTCGGTATTATGTCGAGTCGCGATGCCCAACTTCTCGCGAAGGAACAGGGTGTGGATTTAGTGGAGATTGCCGCGAATGCTAATCCACCGGTCGTTAAAATCATCGATTGGGGTAAATACCAATACCAAAAGATGAAGGAAGAGGCTAAGAATCGCAAGAAGGCTCGAGAGAAGCAATCCGAGCTGAAGCAGATGAAGATTGGCCTTAAGATTTCCGATAACGATCTTAACATTAAGGTTCGTAAGATGCGTGAATTTCTCGACGATGGGGACCGTGTGAAGATTATGATTATCTTCAGGGGTCGCGAGATGGCCCACAAGGAGATTGGCTCAAGCCTTCTGGACAAGGTTGTCGAGCTACTCGGTGAGGGCGTCGTAGTCGAGGGGAAGCCACAATTCAACGGACGCAACCTGTCGGCACAGGTTCGCAAGAAATAACCAGTAAGGGTTCGGAAGAAGCGTTTTCCTGCTTTTACGGTCCGCTGGTCGCTCTTTTCGGGGGATAATACTAACTATTAATATAAAGGAAATACTATTATGCCAAAGCTAAAAACGCATAAAGGTACCGCTAAGAGGGTTAAGATTACCGGTTCTGGTAAGCTAGTCCGTGAGCGGGCATTCGGGAATCATATTCTCGCTAAGAAGTCTAAGGCCAGGAAGCGCAACATGAAAACTGCCGCTACCATTAATGGCAAAATCAACAAGAATATTAAGAAAGCATTGGGGGTCTAGTCATGAGAGTTAAAAGAGGTGTCGCGGCACACGCGAAACACAAGAAATTATTGAACAAAACCAAGGGGATGCAGCACTACCGCCGCCGCAGCTATCGTCTCGGCAAGCAGGGCGTTATCAAGGCTTTGTCCTACAGCTATCGCGATCGTCGTAATCGCAAGCGCGATCTTCGTGCCCTTTGGATTACCCGTATCAACAACGCTTCTCGTGAGCTTGGTCTTTCCTACTCGCAGCTTATCGCTGGTATGAAGGCCAAGAATATTTCACTCGACCGTAAGGTCCTGGCTGATCTTGCTGTCAATAATCCTGAGGCGTTTAAAGCAATTGTAACTGCAGTGAAGGAGAAATAAGATGGCGATTTGTGAAATTACCGGTAAAGGCAAGATGTATGGCCACAACGTTTCGTTCTCCCAGCGCCATACTCGTAAAGTTTTCAAGCCAAACGTTTCAAAGAGAACCCTGATTATCAACGGTCAGAAGATCAAATGCAACGTTTCTACTTCGGCGCTTCGTACGCTCAAGAAGAAGGGGCTAATTGAGAGTCCTAAGGCTAGAGCTGAGAAGAAGTCGAACAAATAATTTGTCTACAAAAGCCAAGGCCGACCCGTAGTGGTCGGTTTTTGGTGTGAGCTAGAACAAAAAATCTCCCTTTCGGGAGGTTTTTTGATAATGAGCCTTCAGTAAGCCGGGTTCTGTAGCTCGCGCGAAACACGAACTGACAATCATCTATCTCGACGTCGTATTGCTACAACGCTCTAGCGGTAAGCGTGCGTCCCCGAGCCAGGGCTGATAGCACTCCTTGCAACAGGTAGGGTTTGCCTCCACCCTGTATCACTACGGGGTGCTGTGGGCTCTTACCCCACTCTTTTCACCATTGCTCCGAAAGGGGCTGTTTTGTTTCTGTGGTACTTTCCCTATCCTTACGGACGGTCGCCGTTAGCGACTACCCTGCTCTATGTTGCCCGGACTTTCCTCTTTTGCAAGCGATTGTCTTTCAGGCTCCCCCATATTATACCACACTAAGCACCGATGCGGTCTTTGCCGTTACGGCGTGGGGCATTGTGTTCGATGTATTCGATGACTTTCGAGGCTACATCGCGACGAGTGACTTTCTCGATTCCGAACCCTGGTGAGGCGTTAACTTCGAGAACTAGCGGGCCACGCGCGGAGCGCATCAGGTCTACGCCACAGATATGGAGCCCCATAGCTCTTGAGGCCTTGATGGCCATTCTCTTCTCTTGATCGGTTAGTCTAATCGGGGTGCCAAGGCCGCCTTTATGGAGATTTGAGCGGAAGTCGTCATCGAGTGATTCCCGCTTCATTGATGCTACGACTCGGCCGCCCACTACGAAAGCACGGATGTCGGTGCCGGCGGCCTCCTTAATGTATTCTTGTAGTAAGATGTTGGTCCCATCTTCATTATAGAGGTAGAAGGCCTGAAGGGCGGAGCGGGCAGCTTTCTTTGTGTCAGCGAGAATCACCCCATTACCGTGAGTACCAGAGGCCAGTTTGATAATTACAGGGAGACCGATTTGCTCTAGAAGATCGTCAATATCGGAGGTGTTACGTGAAACTAGGGTTTTAGGGGTATCGACGTCGTATTTTGCTAGGATTTGGGCGGCGCGAAGTTTATCACGAGCGCGCGTGATCGCTACAGAGGTGGAAGAAGTGTAAATCCCTTGCATTTCGAACTGGCGCACCACCGCACATCCGTATCTGGTCATATTATTTGAGATGCGTGGCAAAATAGCGTCGAATCCTTCGAGTTTTTTACCCTTGTAATACACATCTGGGTGCTTATCGTCGAGAGAGAGGTAGCAGTTTTTGTACTTTACCACCTTCACCTCGTGGCCGCGCTTCTCGGCTTCCTCTACTAGGCGCTTGGTGGAATAGTTGGCGTTACCGTTTGATAGAATTGCGAGTTTCATGCGAGGCTCCTTTCTGTTTTTGATTTTACGGTATCGAGATTTGTGGTACGTTTCTCAATGTACTGACGATGAAATTCGTACGGATCTGCGGTTAGCTGTCTCTGAATTCGCTTCGTTTTGAAGCTGTTTGATTTAATATTAGCACGTTTCTTTGATACATCTACGATGAATTTTCGGGAAATTGTGCGGCGGCCGATTAGGACTGGGAAGGTGTTATTGCTGCGATCTGATAGGTTAAAAAGCGCGTTGATAACGCGTCCACCGAGGACGAGCCTGAGCCTGGTGCGGTAGCGAATCTGTTCGTGGCCAGAGGAGCTTCTGACGACGGCTACCTGGTAGTCCTTCCGGCTGCATTCCTTGCCGGTGTAGTACGGGCTGCCTTCATCGAACAGACGGAAATTCAGGGTGCCATCTTTATCCATGCGGATATGGCTCGCCCAGATAGAAGATGAGTCGGCACCAGTGTCGATCTTGGCCGGGATATCTTCAATCCCAGCAACATTAACTCGCTCGGTGGAGCCGATGATGCCCAGGTTGGTTTTTGCCTCGTCCTTGTATGACATAATAGGTACTATTATACCACTTCATGAGGTAAAAGTCAATACTCTACCCCTGTTATTTCTTTTTCAGGATATTGTCTATGGCTTGGTTCGCTTCCGAGTCCGCAATAGAATTCTGAGCGCGTGGGACGTGAGTGAACGAAACTGCCTCGAATTGGTCCAGTTTCTGCTTAATATCCCTGTAAATTGGGATGATGTCGTGGTTCTTGATAGAGAAAACCCCTGTCAGCTGGTTAACGACCATCAAGCTATCAGCGATGAATCTGACGGTCTTATAGCCTAGCTCGATAGCCCGTTCAATCCCCTTTCTCATAGCGTAATACTCGGCGACTCTCGAGGTGGCGAAGCCGATGAATTCTCCGCCCTGCTCGACGATTTTACCTGCATTGTCGTGGATCACGTAGCCGATACCAGATGGACCAGGGTTGCCGCGCGACGCTCCATCGACATTAACGGTGACCGCATTAGCGGTGTCTCTAGAAGCGGCGTGGCTCGGGGAGGTCTTCTCCTCCTCGATCTCGATAACAGATGTACTCGTCTCGGTCAGGTGGATATTTGCGCTCGAGAAGTCCTTGATGAACTTGTAGGCGGTGTAGATTTCTCTAGGGGTTGGCTTGGTGTCACCCCTGACGTTCAGCTCGTATACGATGTATAGGTTACTGATCTGGCTCGACCCTTCAGGGGCGAGAAAGGTGATAACGTCTCGAAGCTTAACAGAGGTGGCGTCGAGTCCAGTGTACTCGGCCAGGGATCGGGCCATGGCCTCCTCTGGTTGCTCGCCGAACTTGATTTTGCCGGTGGGAAGCTCCCAAAAAACCGGCGCCTCTGTGCGACTCCGGCTGCGTTTAAAAACTAATACCCCCTCATCGTTTTTGATTATTCCTACTACGCGAATTCTTTGCTTCATGCCCACCTTTTCATTCAATGACCCTGTTGGCCTGTTTTCCCCGTAATATATACAAGGTGGGTAAAATCTTATGCGTTACACCCACGGGTGCAAGCCACGAAATCCCTATAACATGATTATTCAGGAAAATCATGCTGCCAACAGGGCTAGTTTAATTATACCATACTACGAACCGACGACCAAGTAGAAGAGGTTCAGTAGGCCATCGACGCCACCGGACATGATCCCAGAGAAAACCGGGCCGAACATTAGAATGAGAATATACACAATGATGACGCCGAATTGCTCGATGGAGAGCAGAAACGTCCTCACTCCGTCTGGAGAGATTGCATAGAGAAGGCGAGAGCCGTCTAATGGAGGGATTGGCAGAATGTTGAAAATTGTAAAACCAAGGTTTACGACCACTAGCTCCGCGAAGATGAATTCAGGGAGTTCACCGCCAGAACCGTAGATTAATCCTGTAAAATGGCCAATTACAAACGAGATAAATGCGATAATGAGATTCGTAAACGGTCCGGCGAGTGCTACTAGAGCCATTCCCCATTCTCGCCACCTGAGGTTTCTGGTGTCGATAGGGACCGGCTTTGCTCCACCGAAAACGGGCGCACCAATCATGAATAGCACTACCGGAACGAGGATCGACATAAATGGATCGATGTGCTTGATTGGATTCAGGGAGAGTCTCCCGGCATCTTTCGCCGTGTGGTCGCCGAGCCAGTAGGCTACGATGCCATGCGATAATTCATGCAGAATAATTGAACCAACTGAAATAATCAGGATGATGATTATATATAGTGGATTAATATTCATTCTAGTTTAATACCACCACTTCTTTCGTCGCAGGGAGAGAGTCGAGGTTCTTGATCTTGAGTTTCTTCTCGGTGCGGGCGGTGAGCTTGAGGTCGGAAACCATCGCATCGACGTTGCCCATGGAGACGATGAGCTTCGGCTCGATCTCGCGTATAGCCCTGATGGATGAGGTGCAGAGGATGTCCGCGACGATGTCGTCGAGGTTCTCCTCGATGCCGCCGATGATGCCAACGTGAACGCCACCTATTTCGGCATCATAGATGGTCTTCTTGCTTTCGGTCTGGATGCCGCGAATGGCGATGTCGCCAATCTCAAATTCACCTGGACCGTGAATTTTACCGACGGCGAGACCGGCGTCGATTTCAGACTCGGCGATGTCGAATTTTATTGTGGTGGTTTTAGTGGAAATGGTGATTTCGTCTTGACTTTTGCTTTCTATCTCGAACATATATACTCCTATTCTTTGATTAATTTCTCTGGATCGATAATCTCTGTGATCTCCATATCGAAAATATCAGTGATGAAGCGGTCGCGGACACTCTTACGGTAGGTGAAATCATCTTGCGCCATGATGACATAATTGATCGGCTTCCCCAGCCTCTTCTCAATTACCTCTGCCCAGCGGGTGAGCTTCTTAGTCTTGTCGTTGCCGATAATCAGGAGGTCAATGCCGTCCTGACCAGGAAGCCGGTTGGTGACGATGAGGCCCTTCAAGTACTTCTTGACTGGGCGACAATAGTCCTCCCACGTGCTTTCAGTGGATTCTTGCTCACCAAGTGAATCAATTTTTTTCGAGAAAATCTCGACCAATGGTCGGCAGAATGGATGCTTGTTATTAGCTGAATAATAAACTTTGTTGTCGAAGGTATCATTCTTAATGATGCCGATACTTTCAAGATTCAATAGCTCGCGACGAACAGAATTGATTTGTTCGTCGATAACTCTAGTCATCTCACGGACATAGAAAGACTTCTCTGGGCTTTCGAAGAAGAGCTTCAGTAGCTTGGCTCTAGTCTTAGAGCCGAATAGCTTCTCGGTAGGTGTGTTTACAGTTTTACTCATTCTATACTTTATTTTAGCACGAATTCGTAAAAAATAACAAAGTCGTTAGTAAATTTTATGGTTCTTTTAATTTATTTATGACGAACGGAAATACTTTATCAAGTTCAAGCCAGACGATTGCTGGATTTCGTTTAAACCAAGTCATTTGGCGCTTCGCGAGATGCCAGTCTTCGTAGAAACATTTCTGTTTGGCTTCTTCCAACGTCAATTCGCCTTGCAAATATTTCCAGGCAAATTCGTATATGTCGCTCTTCATGGCTCCGCTTCCCCACCCGTAGGTCTCGACTAACTTTGTTACCTCCTCGTATAATTCTTGGCAGAACATTTGGTCGATTCTCTGTCTCAAACGCGAGCGTAATTCTTCACTTGGCCACTTAATTCCGACAATGAGATAATCGCCTTTGACCTCTGTTCTGTCTGAACAAGTTTTTTGTTCAAAGTCGCCAACCTTCTGGCCGGTCGGGCCTTTGAATTTATAGTCATAGATGAGCGCGTCGATATATAATCCAGTGCCCCCAGCAATGATTGGAGCCTTTCCGTGGGCACGAATATCTTTAATTTTTGCTTCGGCGTAGGTCTTCCAATCGGACACTGTGAAGCGTTCGCCTGGCTCTACTAGGTCTAGTCCGAAGTGCTGGACTCCTTGCATCTCGTCGACGGTTGGTTTAGCTGTCCCGATATCCATCCCCTTATATATTGCTCGCGAATCAGCTGAAATGATCTCCCCGTTGATCTCTTTTGCGAGCTTGATTGAGACGCCTGTTTTCCCGGAGCCAGTTGGTCCGAGGATAATTATTGTCGGAATGGTTCTACTCACGAGGATGTACTCCTGGCGGTTGCCTAGATTCCTCTAAGGAAGTCTGCGAGCTCGGCGAGCTTGACCTTCTCCTCGCGGTCGCGAAGACGAACTGAGACGATTCCCTCTTCGGCGTCCTTCGGGCCTACGATGAGGACTGCTGGAATCTTCATCTCGGTGGCGCGGCGAATCTTCTTGCCGAGTGAGTCAGCCGAATCGTCTACGCTGTAGCGGATCTTGTTATCTGGAAGCGGTTCATCTAGGACGATTCCGTCAAGTACGCCAGTGATATCCTTAACGTAATCCATAACCTGGTCATTGACGGTAAGAATTCGGACATTTTCTGGGGCACACCACATAGGAAGCCAACCGGCGGTATGCTCAATAAACACGCTCAGGAATCGCTCAATTGAGCCGATGAGCGCGCAGTGGATCATGATTGGGGTCTTCTTCGAACCATCTTCTGCTGTATATTCAAGATTGAAGCGGGCTGGCATGGCGTAGTCTAGCTGGACAGTTGCAAGCTGCCACTCACGGCCTAGAGCGTCCACGGCCATGAAGTCCATTTTCGGCCCGTACATGGCGGCCTCGCCTTCACCTATGAAGTAGTCCATTTTATACTTGTCGGCCATGTCCTTGATGGCGTTCTGGGCTTTATCCCACATCTCTGGAGTGCCGATGTAGCCGTCACCATCATCACGGAAAGACAGACGGAGACGGAGCTTCATATCGACCACTTTATAGAGGTCCTTAGCGGCCTCGATGAGCTCACCGAAGATATTGCCAACCTGGTCTTCAGTACAGAAAACGTGCGAATCATCTTGTGTGATTGAGCGAACCCTTGAAAGGCCGCCGAGTTCACCTTTACGTTCATCACGGTAAACCATCGTAGTTTCAAGATATTTAATCGGTAGGTCTTTATATGAACGAGGGGATGATGCGAAAATCTGAGAGTGATGAGGGCAAGAAACCGGCTTAATGGCTAGGTGGTCGCCAGACTCCTGTGACACAAACTGGAGCATCTCTGGGAATTTCTCATAGTGGCCTGAGGTCTTGTACAGATCTACGTTCGCAATGTGCGGGATGCAGACTTTCTTGTAGCCGTTCTTCAAACGATAACTCTGGGTGAAATCATTGACGAGATCGCGGAGAATTGTGCCGCGCGGAGTAAAGAGTGGCAGCCCTGAACCCACGAGGTTCGAGAAACAGAATAAATCAAGCTGTGCACCAAGCTTGCGATGATCACGAGCCTTCGCTTCTTCTTGTTGCTTCAAGAATGCTCCAAGCTCCTCATCGGTTTCAAATGCAACACCATAGATGCGAGTAAGCATCTCGCGCTTCTCATCGCCACGCCAGTAAGCGCCTGCGACGCGGATAAGCTTGAATGGTCCAGCCTTGGAGAGGTCGTCGATATGTGGACCCTTGCATAGGTCGGTAAATACTTCACCCATATCATAGAAAGAGATCTCGGAGTCTTCAGGAAGCTCTTCGATGAGCTCGGTCTTGTAGTCTTGATGGTTGGCTCTTGCCCACTCGAGGGCCTCAGATTTTGAGACAACTCGTTTCGTCATGGTGAGCTTTCTCGCGATGATGCCACGCATCTTCTTCTCGATCTTCGGAAGATCGGCGTCGGAGATTTTAGTGTCTCCGAAGTCGATATCGTAATAGAAACCATTGTCAATGGCTGGTCCGATACCGAATTTGACGTCTTTATACAGTTCTTGCACCGAGGCGGCGAGGACATGGCTTAAGGAATGCCTCATTTTCTCTAAATCGTTCATTTTGACTCCATTTATTTTGGATATTATAGCATATTTTCCCCATCCGGTTAATCCTGGGGCTCGAGTTAAAATGCCAATTATGACAGAAGTATTAGGATCATGATTGGCATGGTGACCATTGATAGGATGGTCGAAATGGTGACTAGCTCAGAGGATTCGATGTTGTTTCCGCCGTACTTAGTGGCGAAGAGACCGAGCGAAGTAGCAGTGGGCAAAGCTTGAATCAATGTGCAGACGCTTACAACTTCAATTGGAAACTTGAGCCAGATGAGGAGGAAATACGTCGCAATTGGACCGACAATTAGCTGAATTAGCGCCGTAACCATGAGGCGCCACTTCTTGAAAATAGTCTTAAAGTCAGCGCGAGAGAGCATGAACCCGATGCAAATGATCGAGAGAGGAGTGGTTGCGTTGCCGACAAACCCGATCGCATCAGATACGAATACTGGCAAGTGGATGTTCGCAAGGAATAAGATCATACCAAGCAGGACGGCTAGGATGTTCGGGTTGGTGACGATGCTTTTTAAGAGCTTCGCGGAGATTTTGTGTTCGAAGAGCCAGATACCGTATGAAAACAGGGCTAAGTTGAAGGCGATGATGAAGCCGCAGTAGGCGATTATGCCGGTCTGACCAAAAGTGTTGGCGACGATTGGATAGCCTAGGAAGGTTGCGTTATTGAAAATCATTGCAAATTGAGATTCGTAGCGGAGACCTCCCTTGAACCACCATTTATTAAATATTATCCTTGAAAGGATTACGAGCATCAGCATGATAAGGATGCCGGCAACAAGCCCTGAGGAGAAGAGATTGATAGAGTCCTCATTATACTCCGATGGGAAGGCCATCAGCAGAGAGGCTGGCATAAAAATCGTGAGGAGGAGGTTGGTTAGCTCCTTGTTGGTCGTGGTGCTAATCAATTTCCATTTACCGAGGCAAAAACCGAGTACAAGGATCAGAGCGATCGTACCGAGTCTTGCGTAGAATTCAGATAGCTCAATATGCATATACTTATTTTATCATACCCCATGTGCTATAATGTGAGAAAAGAGGAGGACCCATGACGAAGTCAGAAACCACTAAAAACACTGAAACCAAGGAGCAGGGGGGAGATTCTTCTGAGCCACAGGCAAAAACCAATACACAGACAATCGTGATTGCAGTGCTCAGTACGGTGCTTGTTTGCTTTGTGGTTGTTTTTGCAATTCTCCTAGTTACTGGGGTGATCAAGTTCGGAGATGGCGGTAATTCTAATGTTATCAGAGACGACTCATCATCTCAACGCGCTAATAAGCGGGGTAATCGTTCGGACGACCCGAAACCAACTGACGAAGGGGGTGCTGGAACCGCCAAGAATGGGGTGACCTGCTATGACGATACCAGAGCTCAGGTCGGTAAACTAGAGTTCTGCCTGCCAAGCGATTTCGAACAAGGGAGCGCCGACAAGGGTGTCTACACTTACAATCTAGTCGATGATGATGGCTGGGCAGAGGTAAAAGTCTATAACACGAAGAGTAGTAGTAGCCCAACTCAATACATCTCGAAGCTTTCTTCTAACCTTAAGGTAACTGACCAGAACTACACCGTTAATGGCGTGACTTGGGTGCGCGCTGAAGCCAGCGATAATATGCTAGCATTCGCGACGAAGAAAAACGGCGCTATTTATGCAGTGCTTCTAACCGTCAAACTTGAGTCAGACAATACGAAATCCGCCCGGGAAATGATTCCAGAGACTCTGACCTTCGTAGAATAGTAGAGGCTACCTTAGTTTTCGTCCAGAGCCGCCACGCAGGTGAAGCTTCTTGTAGATGGAACTGAAGATCTCCCTGGTTCCGTCGCAGATTTGCACGTTCCCTGTTACTGCCTTCTTGAGCTCTGGTGCAATATCAATAAATTGCGAACACATAAGGATCAGGTCAACGGGTGAACCATCTGGGGACGTGAGGCCGGAGCGGATGACTTCTTTGATCTCATCAAACTGTAATTCCCCGTCATCGATTCTGGCTGGCCAATCCTCAAGAGTGAGGACCTTGGCTTTATTCCTTAGTCCGAAGATAAAACTCTTGAAGGTGAAGGTCTTCGTGATGGCCTGGGTTGTAAGAATTAGCGTGTCTCGCTTCACGAAAGTACAGGGCTTCTCGAGACCTAAACCGAGAAATTCTTGGTTCTCGTATTTCTTGGCGAAGTATTTTAAACTCGTGATTGATAGTAGATAGTTGGCGAAAATAATAAGATCAACTTTCCCGATGTATGGCCTGAGAGCTTCCTCGGCGAAGCTGCGAGCTTCCTTGGCGCTTTCTTGAATCTCTTTTGCGTGGCGCCAATCTATCACCCTGATAACATCGATCACTGGTATTTCCTCAGACAGGCGGTCAGCGATACTCTCTCCCCCGTATCCACTATCAAAAATTACGACTTTTAACATTTCATTCCTTTCTCCTCCATACGATGAATTTTATCATGACTAGGCTGAGAAGAAATTTTAGGACTATGGTTTTTGAGACATATGTCTCAAAAAAGTTGATTCGTCTAGGCTCACTAGGGCGATTACTGATCGTGATATCCGGTTGAGATGAGAGCGTCGATAGGACAATAGTCATCGGTTAGAATGATATCTTCTGAGCTCTCTTTGATATCGATAGCGTTCATCGGTCTATAGCTATCGTTATCTGTGGCGATAACCATCCAGTTAGTAAACTGATTCTTCTGAGCATTGTCGTAGACTGGGAGGATGTAGACATGACGAAAGACTTGCTTCATGGTTTTAACCTCTGACTTAACGAATCGACTATTTCGTCCAGAGATGGAGCCTAGAACATTTGAGATGTAGACTCCACCGTACGACAGTCTTGATTTAATTGCCTGAACCGCTTCGACAGTCGCTAGAGTACCAACAGGGACCTCGCCTGAGAAAGCGTCATTCAAAATAGCGTCATACTTCTTGTCGCCATTCTCCATAAAGACTCGGCCATCTTCGTTATAGAGTCCGATACGATCGGTGCCGTACTCTTCGATGAGGTCGTTGAGATAGAAGTACTGCTTAGCGATCTCGGTAGACATGGGGTCGATCTCGATGACATCCATGGTTTTATCCGGATAATTTGAGATGAAGTACTTAGGGTACTGATAGGCAGCACCGCCGATCATAGCAGTTTTTTTGACGTTGAGATACTTGAACATAGTGTTGTATTTCTCGAGGTATTTGAAAACTAGTTCGTATTTCTTCTGCTCATCGATGAAGGTCGCGGACGAATATGCTCCACTCTGTTTATAGAATCTTACTTGCTCGCCACCATATTCATCGTCTTCGACAATGATGCGGCCGTATTCCGTATCGATGCTGATGCCGGTCTCAGAGCTAGTGGATACTTCACTCTGCGATACGACAACCCCTGAGGTAATGGCCAGGGCGATAGATATAAGGAAAGCGACGATGGCTCCGACGACCATTTTCAGATTCTTGATGCCTCCCTCGAACGGGCGATAAAGAAGTGCGGAGACGATTACTATACCTGAGAGCAGGACGAAAATCATCCTGGTGCCGATTGCCGGGATTATCCAGAAGCCTCCAGCGAAGGTGCCGAGAAGACTGCCGATAGCGATGATTGCGGTGATTCGGCCGGATTCCCTGCCGCTATCACTGCTGGACGGGATATATTCTTTCATGATTAGCGGTGTAATGTTGCCAAGAATCGTTGCGGGGATCAGGAAGAAAATGATGCTGCCGATGACGGCTGATAGCTGGACTCCGAAGCCTTGGCCGGCAATTCCGCTTAATACTGGGATGTCGATGAGCGGAGTCACTGCGAGATAAATTGCAGTGAATACGAGGAGGATAGTCATAACGTATCTTGAATGCTTAAGAGAGGCTAGCCTGCCCCCGAAGATGTTGCCGAGGCTCCCGGCTAGTAATATGATCCCAATAATTGCAGTCCAGACGAAGTTCGAATTACCGAAATATGGCGACAATAGCCTTGATGCGACTAGCTCTAGCACCATCCCGGCAAAGTTCAGAACGAAAAGCACTGTATAGTCGAGCTTGGCACCGAGAGACAACTTCTGCCTATTGGTCTTATTAGATTTATCCTTTGATAGTACATTGTCTGTGCGTGCACTGCTGGTTTTTTCAAGTTTCTTACTCATTTTTCCTCCACTGTTCTAGTTATTATAGCACAGAAAGTCTCGGCAATTTCCTGTGCTATCAAAGCCCCTTAATGAAGTTTTACTCTCCTGATGTTCCAATCGTTTGAGACAGTATGTTTGCGATAGCGTTGCTGATATCGTGACCAGAAGTTCCTACAGTAGAATTATTCTGTTGTTGGGTTATGGTGCGATCTGATGGTATAAATGTACCATAGCTATCCCACGTACCAGAACGCTTCGTGAACTCTGGGTGGACTGGGTTTGTGGAGCTACCGTCGGCAACGTTGAATATTCCATAGAAGTAATTCGTATCGATCCAATCTGCCTCAGCTGTAACTTCAACAGCATTAACATCCCAGTTGTCAACACCCGAAGCATCAATGAGGGGCGTGATTTCAGCGAACATAAACCTCATGTCTGTTACGTTAGAGGTGTCCCAATTAGCTAGAGCGTCTAGGCTAGTGATCGATGTCCTTGCGAACATCCAACCCATATCTGTTACATTAGAAGTATTCCATTTTCTTGCACCATCTATATCGGTGAGGGAGGAGGCGCCCCAGAACATACTGTACATATTAGTTACACTAGAAGTATTCCAATTAGCTAGAGCGTCTAAGTTGGTGATTCCGGTATAAGAAAACATACCGCGTGGCACCAAATGGTTTCCTATATCATGCTCCCCCATCTTCTTCACCTTGCTGACATCCCAATCAGATAGAGCGCTTATATCAGTAAGTAGACTGACGTTATCAAACATGGCGCTCATATCAGTGACATTACCGGTATTCCAAGAGGAGAGGGCTGAAATGTCGGTGAGGGAGGTATTACAAGAGAACATATATTTCATGCTTGTTACGCTAGAGGTATCCCAATTACTTGCGCCATCTATGTTGGTGAGGGAGTAGGCGCCGTAGAACATATAACTCATATATGCCACGCTAGAGGTATCCCAATTACTTGCGCCATCTATGTTGGTGAGGGAGGAGGCGCCGTAGAACATACTCCTCATATATGTCACGCTGGAGGTATCCCAATTGCTTGCGCCGTCTATGTTGGTGAGGGAGGAGGCGCCGTCGAACATACTACCCATATCTATCACGCTAGAGGTATCCCAATTGCTTAGGGCGTCTATGTTGGTGAGGGAGGAGGCGTCGTGGAACATATAACCCATATCCGTCACGCTAGAGGTATTCCAATTGCTTGCGCCGTCTATATCGGTGAGGGAGGAGGCGCCGAGGAACATACTCCTCATATATGTCACGCTGGAGGTATCCCAGTCGCTTAGTGCGTCTATATTGGTAAGGGATGTGGCTTTCCGGAACATACCTTCCATATATGTTACACTGCTAGTATTCCAAGAAGAGAGGGCTGAAATGTCGGTGAGGGAGGTATTATTATCGAACATATATCCCATGTTTATTACGTTAGATGTATCCCAGTTAGATAAGGCGGAGATGTCTTGAAGATACTCAAAGTCTTGAAAAGCATCTTCCGAATTCTTATTCATATGGATTTCTTCTGCCTCAGAGTAGAAGTATACTATACCAGCATCATCGGTATTATCGTAGAAAATATAGGTTGGTTTATCGGAGTCCTCGGTAGAGACTGTATTGTCGCTTGAAGGCACAAAATCACCTGGAAGAGAGTCTGCCATACGCAAAGCCTTGACCTTTCCAGAATTTTCTGCTGCTAGTGCATCAATTGCCCTGTTGAGAATTGAGCCTGGAAGCAAGGTGCTGACAACAGTACGGTATTCATAGACGGCGTAGAGAGTCGCTGGGCTATCTGAATGGGTGTAGTTAGTGTTCGCGATAATATCCGCCTCATCCATGTAGGTAGGGGTGGTGGCATCTGGGTCTTCACTCCAACCGAGAAAGGTATGAGGTTGTGGTGTAGATGGGATCGCATATTCGCCAGACGTAGGCTTCATGGTGGTGTCGGCGGTAATTACGGCATAATAACCGTAGTAGTTCGAAGAGGAGTTAGACCTGAAATGGAATTTTACAGTGTCGCCATTTATCGTGTAGTTCCTGGAATACCACGTTGAATATTCTGTAGTTCTACCGCTTTTCGTTGCGGCTAGTTTATTAGAAATATTGCCAGTAATAGCGGAAGCTGATGTGTCGTTGTAATCTGCTATAAAAAATGGGGTTTGATAGATGCTTACCCAATCACCGTAATAATCTGTGTCGTAATAGATTGTTACATTAAGTGCAGTAGCACCATCTATAGTAACTACGTCGGTAGTATCTAGATTGTTTTCGTATGTACCGTTAGCTATACCCTCATCACTGACGTTTGCTGTGTGTGAATATTTGGTTGCTATTGCTGCTCCTTCAATGTATCGGATCTGGTTGTTGGTGTCAGAAGGATTATTGTTATAGTAGAGACCATTTCCGTCATAGTTGACAAGAATACTAGCATCACGAGATGTCACTGAAAGCGTGGCATCGTTAGTGATGATGTAGGTGGGAGTAGCTGAATTACTATCTTCAATGGTGCACTGTCCTGATGTGGACCAAGAGCCAATCTTGTATTCTGTATTGAAGGTAGGAGTGACGGTATAATGTACACCCTCGTTAATGGCAACCGTCCCTGTGTATGCCCCACTACCAGCATTCGGGTTTACTAATTCCTGAGAGCCATATCCGGAGTTACTGAATATGATTTTTCTAGTATTCTTATCCATGTTGACGGTTACTATATGAGTTAGAATAAAGGTGCCCTCGGTATCCCAGGTTCCAGCACGTTTGGTAAATTCAGGGTGGATTGGAGAGTTTTCCCCACCGACTCGGTTGAACATATGGTAAAAGTTATTCTGCCCTGAGCCACTATCAACTATGACGTTATTTATCTCCCAGTTATTGATACCGGAAGCATCTGTGATAGATGTGGCTTCAGCAAACATGGAAGACATGTTCGTCACGCTACTTGTGTCCCAGTCTGACAGGGCGTCTAGATTAGTAATTGAGGAGGCACCATTAAACATCTCAGACATATTTATTACGCTGCTTGTATCCCAATTTGCGGCACCATCTATGTTTGTAAGTGAGAGGACTCCTAGTGGATATTCTGACTCCTGGAACATCCTAAACATATTTGTCACCTTGGAAGTGTCCCAATTGATTGCGCCGTCAATATTGGTGAGATAATTATTATAACTGAACATTCCCTCCATATTTGTAACGTTGCTAGTATCCCAATTGATTGCGCCGTCAATATTGGTGAGAAGTGATCTGAAATTATCATAGTACTCATCACCAAACATATAACTCATATCGGTTACACTGCTGGTATCCCAGTTGACGGCTCCATCAATGTTGGTGATACCAGAAGCAGTAAACATGTTGCTCATGTTTGTGACACTACTGGTGTCCCAGTTCTCTAGCGCGTCTATATTAGGGAGGGATGGTGCCCAGTGGAATAGGGAGCTCATATCCGTCACATTAGAAGTATTCCAATTAGCTATCGCATCTAGATTATCAAGGGAGTCGGTATCATAGAATAAGTGGCTCATGTTCGCTACTCCAGAAGTATCCAAAGAAGAGAGAGCTGAAATATCTTGCAGATATTCAAGATCGCTAAAGGCATAGCTAGAATCCTTGTTCATATAGATTTTATCCGCTTCTGAGTAGAAGTAAAGAATATTGGCACCATCGGTAGTGTCGTAGAAGATATAGGTCGGTAATTCAGAGTCTTCGGTAGAAACTGTGTTATCATACCACGGAGAGAAATCACTAGGGAGAGCGTCAGCCATACGGAGGGCCTTAACGTCCCTCGGAATATAATAATGATAGAGAGATTCTCCCGGAAGTAGGACGCTTCCAACTGGGCGACTTACGAGCGACAGGGTAGCCGCATCCTTAATCGTGTATGTAGTTGCCTTAGATAGCGCATCGCCGACAGTGCCACTCGGCGTGGTGGACCATGATGAGAATTCGTGGCCCATGTCAAATGTGGAGGTGATATCGTACGTTTCACCACTGTAGAGCTTGACTGTGCTAGTATATGATTCGCTACCGGTGTTTGGGTTTACCACTTCTTGGATACCATGATTAGAATTGTAGAAGCTGACAGAATGGCTATGTTCATCCAGATTCACTGTGATAGTGCAAGCCGCTTCGTAAATGGCATAGAGAGTAATAGACGTATCTGTCTGTACTGAATCTCCTGGAGCATAACTATCGCCACTACCATCCGCTTTCGTGTTCCAGCTGGTGAATGTGTACCCTCTCCTGCTAGGAACTTTGTCAGACAGGGTAACGATATTGTTTTCATTGTCGACTATATTGTCATCTTCTGTAGGGAGGTTCTCTACGATATCTTCGCCCGCATTGGCGTCGTAATGAACATTTAGTTCGACGAGACATGAAGGGTCGACGGTGAGCTGATAAACAAGGCTGTTTAATTGGTCAACATCGCCTGGCTGGCTTGCACCGGATTGGTTTTTCGCAAGTCCATACATACCATTGGGTATAGTGTGGCTACCTTTGATTCCATAGTAGACGATAAACCGATCATTGATATTGTCTTCTGAAGCCGTCTCGCTACTCTTTCTGATCAATGCTGGGTTATCGTTCGAAGTCGGTACCGGCAAGAATACACTGTCGATAGTAGGGATAAAGTTGGGGTTTGGCGAGAAGAAGAACCCCCAGGTACCAGGAGATTGCTTCAGCGCGGATACCCCATCACTGGCTGAGAAGAACTGCCCTGGATAATTATTTTCTGCGTCGTTATCCAGGTATAGATTGTTGGTGACTGTAGAGGTAGAGAGGGCGAGATTGTATCCTGCCTTACAATTCGTGACAATATTAACCCTACTCTGGTCTATTGTCTCAGAATCTTCCGATGTCGTAACATTAATATCCCCGCTAGTACTGATTGAAGCAGAGTAAACTGTAGCTGAAGCGAAATTAGTAAAAAACAAAGATGAAACAAAAGAAAGGGCCATAAGAATGGTAGCCGTAATACTCACAAAAAAACTTTTTGTCTTTAGAAAACAACCTAATCGTGTGTTTGTGTTTATCATTTTGTTTATGTGACCTTGTAGTAATTTGATTTTATCATAGCATAAACGAGAATGCAAGACCGTAAAATGGCCCCCTAGTTGCCCCTATCCGGTAGGTAAGTGGGGCCTAGACTATCTCTGCTACACATAAAAAACACCCCCTTCGGGGTATTATTGTGCTGGTGGGTGATGAGGGGCTCGAACCCCCGACCTTCTCGGTGTAAACGAGACGCTCTAGCCAACTGAGCTAATCACCCGTGTGGTTAATTATATCACAGATTAGAGATTAAAGCTAATATCACGTGTTCTTCCTTCTTGGGATGGGGTGAGTGGGGGTCTAGATTAATAGTCTAGCTCGTCAAATCTCGACTAGTTCGTACTTCGTACTACCGAGACCGAGAGATTCGGCGTAAGGGAGAATCTCACGACCGAGACGTGAGTCGATACGTTCCTTCAGCTCAGGGGCGCCTGGGTCATCTGAGGACCAGATGAAGTCGATAAAGGCTTGGTCGTTGGCGACCGGGTCAAGAGAAGCGACGATACCAAGGTCCTCCATTACCGGGTCACCTTGATTCGATGCACAGTCGCAATCAACAGATAGAGCGTTCATTACCGTAATATAGATGATCGGTTTATTCTGCTCCTTAAGATAGTCGGCTACAGCGGTGGCTGCTTCGGCCATTGATTCAATGAAGTCGATTTGTTCATGGCGAGAGATCCAACAGAGTTTCGGGCTCTCGGTCTTGCCACAGGAATGGATATAGGCTTTACCCTTGCGGGAGGCAAATCCGATGGACTGATTCTTAAGGTTGGCACCGAAACCACCCATGACGTGCCCCTTGCCGTGAGCGAGATTTACGAAGCCATCATAGTTGTCAAAATTCTTACCTATTAGATCGTACTTGAGATGCTTCCCTTTATTTACTGGGATTTTGATCTGCCCATCGGCATCCATTATGTCGACATCCGCAAAAGAGGTGAAGCCATGTTTCTTGGCAACTTCCATGTGATCAGAGGCCTTATTTCTGGCGCCTGGATAGGCGGTATTACATTCAACGATAGTGCCGTTTAGGGATTTCACGAATGGACCGATAAGTTCAGCCTTAAGGTAGCCCTTGGCTCCGTCTTCGCCAGTACTTACTTTGAAGCCGATTTTACCCGTGAGCTCAACACCAAGTGCCTTGTATACTTTTTGTAGATTGTCTGAGCTAATTTGTTTTGTATAGTAAACCTTTGACTTCGTCATGGTGATGCTCCTTTTTCTTATTGTATCATAGTTTGCGAATCGTAAGAGGTTTTAGTCGACGAGACGCAGTCTCTGTGAGATAACAAATTTTTTGAACAGTCGGTGTGATCCCTTCCTTATCGAATCCTTTACTGGCCCATTTTTCAATCACTCCAGACACTTCTTTTGAATATATGAACGCGGTTTCTTCATTAAATTGTTCGGGGGCGTCGATCAATGGTGTCAGTTCGAGGATCATTTGTTCGACAACATTTGTGCTGCTGAATTCTTGGAGAAACTTGATTAATATACGGTGGACTGATATAAATACAAGGATTCGGTGATAGATAAGGGTGGGGTTCATATTCCCATTAACGATGTAGCGACTCAGGAACTTCCGATATTTTCTCATTATGTATTCCTCGTAGTCTGGGGCGATATCTTGGAGTGAACTGTGATGACGATAGAGGGTCGAGCGTGAGATGTGGGCTATCTTGATGATGTGTTCCGGACAGAGGTGCTCCTTGGCTGAGAAGAACGCCAAGATGATTGCTTCCTCAGTTCTCCGAAATCTTTTGTCCCGGAGTTTCTTGTCAGTTATCTGTTTTTTCACTTTTGAACAAATATTATATACTATTTGACGACCTTCTTTGTGACGTCGAATTTCTCCATATAGAGACCGAGCATTAGGCGGGTCTGGGCGTAGAATGCCGCAAGTGACTGATAGATAATAGAGGTCACCGGCATTAAAATCCATTGGAGAAGCATTGAAATGTTCTTGCCCTTCTTATACTTGGCTGGACGCTTCGGGAGCATGCGGAAGGAGACGAGGATTGAAACAATCAAGCCGATTGATGCGAATGTCTCGACAACGCTCACGATATTTGGCAGGTTGTAGGCGACCATTGTGTGTGAGGAGAAGTTCATGATCATTGGCACCCAACCACCAAACGCCACAATTGGGGCGAGGATTGCTAGTGTGATGTGGCCGTCAAGTAGGCGCCAGAATTTCGGGAAGAGTCTCCAGAATGGCATGATACGGTTTTCCCTTCTGGAGAAGAGTCTTGTGCCGACATATGCGACATCTGAAGCCCCATAGTACCAACGTCGAACCTGAACAAACTGGGCCTTAATGGTTTTCCAGAGGGTCTCATCAATGACTGCATCCTGGTAGATTGGGATGCGAATCGGGAGTACGCTGTAATCGCCAGAAAAGAAGAAAAGACTGCGCCAATATTGGTGGCCGTCCTCTACAATGGTGCGCTTACTCCAGAAGTCCATAGCTTCTAGAGCCTGCAGAGGTTGCGAATGGGAGGCGAAGTTGCGAAGAAGGTGCGGGCGCATAGTGGAAATGACATTGAAGAATGAATTGGAGACGGCGATCACGCGCGAAGGGGCAGGAGCGTCCCAGATATTATTCATGAACAATGAAACAGGTTGGTAACTTAATCTCTGGCGATTCGGGTGAGTGATAAACTCGTAAGCAACGGAGTCGAGATACTTTGGTGCCATATGGTTGTCACTATCAAGCGAAGTGACAATGACATTCTCGATCGGTATTCTGCTCTCATTTACGTATTCTGCGACAGCGTGGCCAGCATAGGTCAGGTTCGGACCCTTCCCGACGATTTCACCCGGTAGGTTGTCTGGGTGCTCAACCAGCATGAATTGTTTGAAAACGCCTTTGTATTTCTTGGCAAGGGCGTTTGCGGTGTTCGCCATTGGCTCGCCGCCCCTAGCCTCGTAGGCCAACGCGAAGATGATCCTGTCATTCGGGAAGGTTGTATTCTTGACAGCTTCAATGGATGGTCCAAGAACCTCTTCTCCTTCGTTGTAGGCGGTCATGATGACGACGTGATAGATCTTGGATGGCTTGGGGTATTCCTTCTCCATTGCGACCATCATCTTAAGATTCTCGATGTGCTTCTCGTAATGGTAGCTGCTACTACTTCTGGAATGGAGCCTTTCGTAAGCTTCGTGCGGATGCTCCAGATCTTCCATTCGCTGATGCCAATCGACGCGACCAGCTCGCTTGATTACTTCGTACCCTTGAATCGTGCGATATGCGACACCGACAGCCTTTACTAAAGTTGTAGAGATTAGGAAGAAGAGGTAGATTGCTCCGGCAACCGGACTGAGCCATGACAAGAGAAACAAGAGGATGATTGCCCCATAAGATATCAGTCCTGGTAATATTTCTAAAAATCGATAGAGAGGTTTTCGTTTCCCTTGAGGAATTTCGAGATTTTGACGCATTATCCTTCTCCGAGTAAGCGTATCTGCACGAGGAATGTTGCTAGAATCAGGGCCGTCGTGGTGATCAGGAAAAACTTAGCCATGCCGCCACCGCGCTTTCTAAAAATTCGAACAGCTAGAATTCCGTGTAAGAGGCCGAAGGCTAAGGCTAGCAGTGGGAAAGCTAGCATGTCTGACCAGCCACCATCACGATAACCACCGATATCACCGTAACCTACCTTCACCACTGAACCGCTTGGGTTCATATGGGTGAACGAAAAAACGATGAGCGCAATAGATAGAAGGAGATTCAGAATCATGAAAACAATGATTCCTCGCTCATTCTGATATAGTTTAACAAAATCTTCTTTAATTTCTTTCATTTTTACTTTCGGTGAGAGATTCTACGACCTGATTAACGTTCTGCACGAACATGACGTCGCCGACGATGCCAATGATGCCAGTGATAACCATCATCCATCCGACGAGAGTGATGACTGCTCCTGAGTAGAATGTGATGAAGATGCCAAGTACAAGCATGACGAGGGCGAGAACAAGGGTGTATTTCCAGACTGGAATTTTAGCGCTTGCGAGCTTGGTGGCGAAATTGATGCGAACAAGAGACTCATAGATGATTGCGATACCAAGGACGACCCGGAAGACGTTCGCGATCTCGCTGCCAACAAGAAGCACAGCGATGCCGATTAGGATAGAGATGACTCCGGAGAGTAGACTGTTATTGAAGAAGTCGCGCTGGCCGTTGACCATGTAATATTCGATCACCTGGAACCCACCCCTAACGATTAGAAATGCACCAAGGATGTAGGCGAAGATCTGCAGCATGGTATCCTGCAGGACTAGAAAAAGAACACCGAGAACAATCAAGGCAAGCGATTCGATGATCGCCGTCCACGCATTTGTCTTGAGGTCGTTGCCGACTTTCTCGATGGGGCGCTTGATGATTTCGGCTTTTGGGACTTTAGCCATAAAACTTCTCCTTTATTTTCTTAATTATACCACAAATATGTTATAATGGAACAAGTGTAAATTTATGACACTGTGGTGCCGATGTAGCTCAGTTGGTAGAGCAGCTCATTCGTAACGAGCAGGTCACAGGTTCGATCCCTGCCATCGGCTCCATTTTTTGTCTAGTCTTTACGGGGTTTGCGTTTCTTCTTGGAGTTCTCAGTTGAACGAGGTCGGTTGAGGCGATGGAGGAGTTTTGAGCGAGCATGTGAGGTGATGATTTTATCGAGCCAGGTCTGCTTCGGAGTCTGGTTTTTTGAGGTGAGAATTTCGACGACGTCGCCTTGTTCTAGTTTTTTATTGAGGTTGCTCATCTTGCCGTTAATCTTGACCCCGATGACATGGTCACCGATCTCGGAGTGGAGCTTATAAGCGAAGTCTAATGGGAGGGCGCCATTCGGTAAGTCGATAATATCACCCTTAGGAGTATAGACGAAGATTTTATCTGCAAATAGGTTGATTTTGAGCTTTTTTAGATCGACTTTCTTGCCTTCGCGGAGGCGGGCGGCGGTCATCTGGAGCTCAGTAATCCAGAGAAGGTTGGTTGGGAGGTGTTCGATTTTTCCTTTTTTGTAGTTTTCGGTGAGCTTCTGCTCGTTGTAATAGAAGCTAGCGGCAAGACCTCGCTCAGCGTATTCGTGCATTTCTCTGGTGCGGATCTGGAATTCGACGATGCGCTTATCCTTGGTGATGACGGTAGTATGGAGGGACTGGTAACCGTTCTGTTTCGGCATGGCGATGTAGTCCTTGATACGACCGTTCATGGGTGTATAGAGGGAGTGGATGATGCCGAGGGTGAGATAACAGTCAGTGATGTCGTCAACGATGATGCGAAGGGCGGTTAGGTCGTAGATTTCGTTGATGTTCTGGTTGTGTTTTGCGAGTTTTTTGTGAAGTGAATAAACTGACTTCACGCGACCGGATATCTCGAAGTTGATTTTTTCTTTCTTGAGGGCCTTGCCGACTTCTTCTTCGATTTTCTTGAGGGACTTCTCGGCAGATTTGTTGTACTTCTCGATGAGATCTTTTAGTTCATCGAAACGCTTGGGGTCCACGTATTTGAACGACAGGTCTGCCATCTCGACGCGGAGGCGCCCCATATTGAGACGGTCGGCGAGCGGAGCGAAAACTTCGAGGGATTCTTTCGCGATCTTCTTTTGCTTGTCGGGCGGAAGGGCGGAAAGGGTTCGAAGGTTATGGAGGCGATCGGCGAGCTTGATGATGAGGACACGAATATCATCGCCGAGCGCAATCATGAGTCTAAGGAAGTTGTCTTTCGTGGCTGGGAGATAGGTGTCGATGTCACGCATGCCGTTACGGGCGGTCGAGAGCTTCGTGACACCATCAACGAGAAAGGCGACTGATTCGCCAAACTCATTCTTGATATCTTCTAGGGTAAGGTCGGTGTCTTCGACTGTGTCGTGAAGGATTCCGGCAATGATGGTATCCTCGTCCATACCCCATTCTTCGAGAATTTTCTTGACCGCCAATGGGTGGACAAGGTAGGGTTCGCCAGTTTTACGAAGCTGGCCTTCGTGGGCTTTCTTCGCTATCTCGACCGCTTTTTCAATGCGGGGTGAGTCCTTCTCTTTCATAAGACTATTATAGCACTAATTAATGAGGTGACACTAATCAAAGGGTGATGCTCGCCACGGAAGGGCGCATCTGCCCTACTTATCCTTGTGATCCTAGGCGAGCTTACTGATCAACTCTTTAAGGGCTGCTTCGTTCTTACACTTGAAAGTGATTGAGCGGCCACGGATGACGGCCGGGGTGTTGTACTTCGCGGTAAGTTTGTCCTCATCCTTGCGGTAGGCGTCGCGCTTAATGGCTGCAGCGCTAGACTTCTTCTTGGTGCTGGCAAAATACCTCTCGACCATGCGTGAGGTCCAACCCTCTTCGATGATTTTCGGGAGGACTTTGTCGATGACTGCTTCATCGCGCGAAATGAGTGGGCGCATGACGCCTTCGGATAGTTTCTCTTCAATCATTATCTTCTTGACTTTGTCTGGGAGACCAAGGAGCCTCAAAGTGTTCTGGATCGTGCTCTCGGACTTACCTACCTTTGCAGCAATATCCTCATTACTGAGATTAAATTGGGTTTTAAGCTTGGCGTAGGCTGTAGCGAGCTCGATGGCGTTGACATCTTCACGCTGAGCGTTCTCAATGATTGAGAGCTCAAGACGATTCTGTGAATCGACGGTTCTGACGATTGCAGGGATTTTATCCAGACCTGCCAGCTTGCTGGCGCGCCAGCGGCGCTCGCCGGCAACGATCTTATACTTCCCCTCTTCCTTCGTGACGACGATTGGCTGAAGAACTCCGTGTTCCTTGATTGAAGCAGACAAGGCTTCGAGAGCATCTTTATCGAAATTGCGTCGAGGCTGGTCCTCGTCGCGGATGATGTCGTCAAGCTTGATTTCTTTAAGTTGACTTTCTTTCTTGTCTTCTACTGCTGTAGGATCAAACTCTTCGTCGATGAGCTCAGTCGGGATGAGACTCTCAAATGATCTTCCTAATCCTTTCATTTGGTTCTCTCCTCTACTTCTTTCGTGAAATCTTTGTAGGCCTTGGAGCCTTTACTAAACTTGTCGTAGGCGCCAACTGGGACACCATGAGACGGGGCTTCGGCTACTCGGACATTGCGAGGGATGGTGGTCTTGAAGGTTAGTTGCTTGAAGTACTTCTTGATCTCGTTATAGACCTGCGCGGAAAGGCTGGTGCGTTTATCATACATGGTCGCAAGAACGCCTAGAAGCCTGAGGTTAGGATTGGCTTGTTTCGTGACAAGCTTCATTGATTCGAGAAGTTGTGCGACACCCTCTAAGGCATAAAACTCGGTCTGAACTGGGAGAAGGAGGTAGTTGCTTGCGATCATGCCATTAACGGTCAGAAGACTGAGTGAGGGTGGAGAGTCGATAATAATGTAATCATAGTTATCAGCGACGGTGCGAATTGCATCACGGAGCCTGGTGAATTTCTTAGATTGAGAGGTGATCTCGACTTCGGCGTTGGCGAGCTCTGGAGTTGTAGGAGCGAGAGAGAGATTCTTGTATTTGGTCGGTTGAATCACTGCACTAAGCGTTGCAGCCCCAAGAATCACTTCCGTCATGGTGCCGCCTAGGCTCTTGTCATTCTTCTCAAAGCCAAGACCCGATGTAGCGTTGCCCTGGGGGTCAAAATCTATTAAAAGAGTTCGGAACTTATCCTTGGCGAGATAATATGCCAAATTCACGGCAGTAGTGGTTTTCCCTACCCCGCCCTTCTGATTAGTTACACAAATTACCTTCACCATAACACTAACGATTATAGCATAAATATGGAAAAGTATCTAGAAACTTGAGCGGAGGCCTGGGTGTAGTTGAACTGACAAATAGCGTGCCATAAGGCACGCTATTTAGGTAGATTTCTTTAAGCGATTTTCGTGATTTCAATCTCGCTGTATTTCTGGCGATGACCAGTTTCCTTGTGAACGCGCTTCTTCGCTTTGTAGCGGATTACGCGGATCTTGTCGCCTTTTAGTTCGGGCGTTTTGACTTTAGCTGAAACTTTTACGCCCTTTACCGTAGGAGTACCGACAGTAGTCTTGTCACCGTCAATTACGAGTAAAGCGTCAAGTTCGAGCTCTTTGGTGCCTGCCGGGAGGAGGTCCACCCGTAGGGTCTCTTTTTCGGCGACGAGGTATTGTTTCCCGCCGACCAAAATGACTGCTTTTTTCATATCATTCCTTTATTAATTTGTATTATTTTATCATATTTCTAGAGATTTGTGAACCCCCACCTGAGGGCGGGGGTTCACTTGGCTGACTATGTTAGATTATTCTTTGGTTTCTTTTGGCTTGTCAGCGTCGGTTTTCTTTTCTGGTTTTGCATCGGATAGGTCGGCCTTGCCTGCAACATTTTCCTCGACAGTCTTCAAGGTCTTGTTGGTGCGATAGAGGTAGTAGCCGCCACCGCCGATACCGATTACGATGATTGTTGCCATGATGATCTCGACTGGACCAGTGTTCGGGAGTTCCTTACAGCCTTCCATTTCTGGATTAGTTGCACAAGTCTTGCCACTCGGGTTATCTGGGTCATCCGGGTCATCTGGTTCGTCACATGCTACGAGAACTGTCGCATCGTCGGTTTTTTCCTGGTCGGAATTATACGCGACTTTAATGGTGTTCTTGAGCGACTTGTTACAGACTGACTCGTCCCAGCTAACTTGTGACTGATAGATCACCTGGACTAGCGCACCCGCATCGGCATCACCGGTATTGTAACCGCTGATATCAATGATATCGTCGATTGTTTTTCCATCTGCATTATTCATGTCGTAGACTTTGGTGCTACCAGGACGAAGCGATAATCCTTCGTCATGGCTATCGGTGAAGATTACATTGGTAAATTTGGTGTTCCCTGTATTCTTGAAAATAACCTTGTAGGTTACAAAATCACCTGGCTTCACCGTAACTTCCTTGGCCCAGTTTTCACCATCTACTGAAACGAGTTTTTCCATAGATAGGTCGGTTTTTTCTGCTACTAGGGTGTAGGTGATGTGCCCAGAGTACTCGGCGCATCCTGGGAGAGTTCCAGCTAGTTTATTAAATCCAAGCGGAGTACCTCCTTCGGTGAAGAGCATCGTTGGTAATACGGAGTTGTTGGTTGCCCCGGAATTAAAAATCTTCGCGGAGCCGGTCTTGTATCGGAGTACTACGCCATCAGTCTTAGTAGTGAGATAAGCTTCGTCCCAGACTTTACCCTCCTGCGGGTTGTTATTGGTCTGAGTGACATAGCTCCAGGATAAAATACCGCTGATCATGCCACGCTCACCAGTCATTAGCTTAGTCGGGTAGGCAGATGCCATTCTGGCATTAGTCGCGACACCGTAGCCTGATTCGTTAGTGTTGGTTGCAGCGTTGTTGTGGTAGTAGAGATATACTTCGTATTCTTTGCCCGGCGTGACCTCGACCTCATCCGTATAGGTGTCGTCTTTACCGAGTTCTCGCACTCTCACGAAGTTTCGTTCATCACCTACTGCGACGTTATTAGTGATGGAGTTAAAGGTTGCATAGTCTGCAGGTTTTTCATTGGTATAGGTTGTTCGCTCTGGACCCCAAGCTGAGGCGTTGGATCCAAGAGCAACCAGAGTGAGGCCTAGAACTGCTACTAGGCTAGTTGCTTTTGCCACCCTGGTTTTATTTAGAAGAGTTTTTCTCATTACTTTCCTTTCCTTTTATTAAAAATCTCCATTGTTAATTATGCTCGCGCGTTGGTCAGCTGTCGCGTCTGCGTTATCTATAGCTTCCTGAGAATTCTCCAAGGCTTGGGCGTTCGCGGCGGCCTGCTCGGCTTGCCTTGCAGCTTCTTCGGCGGCTCGGGCTTGACTTGCCCTCATCGCCGCGGCCTGCTCAGCTGCGGCCTGCTCAGCTGCTTGCCTACTTGCCTCATCGGCTCGATTCTGAGCCTCTACCTGAGCTGGAGTTTGTTCCGGCTGTTGCCTTGTTGCGGCTTGTTCGGCAGCGGCCCGCTCAGCTGCAGCCTGCTCGGCGGCAACACGTGCGGCCTGTTCGGCTCTAGCAGCGTCTTCTTGTTGCTGCTGACGAATTGCGTCAAAGTTAGCTTGGTCTTGTTCTAGGGTTGTCTTCGGTGTAACGTTTTCATCTAGACCCTGCGGAGTGACGACGTCGCCAGCGTTTCTCTTCTCGGCATCTTCGTCCTTAGGAGTGTTAGG
>JAZTXX010000009.1:0-33435 GCA_045636645.1 Candidatus Nanosyncoccus sp. | reverse complement strand
AATTTGCTATGGCTTTGCCTTAGGCAGCAAAAAAGAGGTTGAAATTACCTCTTTTTTGTGATATAATTATAGGTAATATTAAAAGTTAAGGAGACAAATGAGTCGAATCGGAAAACAACCCATCGAAATTCCGGCGGGAGTGACAATTACGGTCGGCGACAGCGAGATTACTGTTGCAGGCCCGAAGGGTCAGCTCATCGTCCCGGTACAGCCGAAGACTAAGGTCACGGTTGAAGGTTCCGTTGCCACGGTCACCCGTGAGAACGATGAACCAAAGTCTCGTGCTTGGCATGGTTTGCAGCGTGCGTTGCTTAACAACGCGGTTGTTGGTGTGACCAAGGGTTACGAGAAGAAACTAGAAGTTAATGGTGTAGGTTTCCGTCTATCAGGTGGTGGACAGGAGATCGAAATGGCGCTTGGTTTTTCACATCCTGTGAAATACAAGGCTCCAGAGGGCGTTCAGCTCGCCACTAACAAAATGGAAATCACCGTATCTGGCATCGATAAGCAGAAGGTCGGCCAGGTTGCTGCGGAGATCCGTTCGCTAAAGAAGCCTGAACCTTACAAGGGTAAAGGTATCAAGTATGCTGATGAAGTTATTCTTCGCAAGGCAGGAAAGGCGGGTAAGAAATAATGAATAAGGTATTTAGAGCTAAGAGAACCCGTGCAAAAATTCACGGTACCGCAGAGAGACCACGTCTTTCAGTGCATTTTTCAAATAAGAATATTATCGCGCAGATCATCGATGATGATAAGAAAGCTACTTTGTGTTATGTTTCTACCGTTGGTAGCAAGATAACCGGTACTATGGTCGAGAAGGCCGAGAAGATTGGTGCTGAAATTGCCAAGAAGGCAAAATCAGCCAAGATTTCTAAAGTAGTATTTGATCGCGGTACTAAATTATACGCTGGACGCATGTCGGCACTCGCTGATGCGGCGCGTAAGGAAGGATTGGAGTTTTAATTATGGCTGAAACTGACAATAAAGCCCCAAGAGTTATTAATAAGTCCGGCACTCTTAAGATGGAGGATAAAGTCGCTGCAACTAAGCAGTCTCGTGATATCTCCGGTCGCCGAATGGACCGCAGGAATCGTCGAGATCGTGTACGTGCAGATGCTGGTAAGAAAGAATATGATTCGATCACGATTGCAGTTGATCGCGTTTCACGTACTGTGGCTGGTGGTCGAAGAATGAGATTTAAAGCTTTGGTTGCTATTGGTAACCACAAGAATAAGGTCGGTGTAGGCGTTGCCAAGGGTAACGACGTAACGACAGCTGTAGCGAAGGCTGAGCGAAAGGCGAAGAAGACCATGGTCACATTTAATATGGACAAGGAAACTATTTGCCACGAAACAAGAACTAAGATTACTGGTGCTGACGTTCTTATGAAGCCAGCAGCTCCAGGTACCGGTATTATTGCTGGTGGCACAGTCCGTTCCATCATGGGCCTTACTGGCGTGAAGAACTTGATTTCTAAGTCGCTTGGTTCGACCAACAAGGTCAACATTGCTTATGCAGTGATTGAGGGTCTTCGCCAGCAGACTCCACGTAGTGAATGGGTCGGCTATGAAGGGAGGACTCCTCGTGAGGCTTCTCAGAAGACCGACGCGGCTGCAACTTCAGAGAAGAAGGCTCCAGTTAAGAAAGCTGCAGCTAAGACAACCGAAGCGAAGGCTGAGACTAAGACGGCAGCTAAGGCTACAAAGACTACTAAGACTGCCGCTAAGACTGAAACTAAGGCCAAGACTGCAGCTAAATCCTCAACTAAGGCTACTAAGAAAGCTACTACAAAGAAGGAGGATAAGTAATGAAATACAATGATCTAGTAGTAGATAAGAATACTCGCCCAACCCGTAAGGGTCGTGGTATCTCGGCTGGTCAGGGTAAGACCGCTGGTCGTGGTACAAAGGGTCAGAAGTCCCGCTCTGGTCATCGCAAGATGCCGGCAGGATTCATGGGCGGTCAGCGTGCGATCATGCAGGCTGTTCCAAAGCTCAAAGGTTTCAAATCTATTCATCCAAAGGCGGAAGTTGTTTATACTGATAGATTGAATGAGCTTTCAGGCAAAGTTGATAACTATAAACTCGCGGAAGCATCACTGATCTCTTCACCATTCGTGAAGGTGAAGGTTATCACCCGCGGCGAGCTTACGTCGAAGATTGAACTTGAGACTCAGTTTGCTTCAAGCTCTGCAGTTGAAGCTATCAAGAAGGCCGGCGGTTCGTTTACGAAGGTTGAACTCTTGAAGCGCCCAAAGAAAAAGGCCGAATAAGCCAATTTGGACAAATTAGCTCCCTCTGGGAGCTTTTTTGTGCTATAATATATCCTAATAATAAGTGGAGTTATTCTGAAATGGAAGAAAAAGAACTAAAGACCAGTACTAAGCAGAGAGTA
Organism: Candidatus Nanosyncoccus sp.; assembly: GCA_045636645.1. Taxonomy (GTDB): domain Bacteria; phylum Patescibacteriota; class Saccharimonadia; order Saccharimonadales; family Saccharimonadaceae; genus Nanosyncoccus. Next base: position 31,041 of record JAZTXX010000009.1, on the reverse strand, counting down.
GTTATTATCATAATCGCTGTTTTGATGCTCGGCTCAATTATTGCTAGTTATGCTGCAATCATACTAAATGGAAGCAAATCATCTAACACGTCTTCTGAACAGCCGAAGGTTGATGAGGCTAAGGTTGCCGAATACAAATCTAAGTATGATGAAGTTACGAAGAAGTTCCAGGATGCGACGAAGAGTGACTTTGATAAGTTTGTGAAATACAAGTCAGAAATTAAGGCTTATAATGAGGCATCAGCTAACGGTGGTGGAGTTGATAAGCGCGATCTTAAGGAAGGCTCTGGCGACAAAGTGACCGACGACAACTATCTCGCCTACTATGTAGGTTGGTGTGCGGATGAGACGATTTTTGATTCTTCATTTGATGATCCAGAAAACCCAACCTCATTTGCGAGCGCGATTGACCCATCTCGTGGCCTGGTTGAAGGCTGGGGGGTCGGTGTAGAAGGGATGAAGATTGGTGGTATTCGTGAGATCACGATCTCTTCCGAGCTCGCTTATGGAGATTCGATGGAGATCTGTGGTGGCTATAATAAGCCAATTCGTTTCATTATTATGGCTGTCGCAAAGAAGGACCCCCTAAAGAGTCTAACTGCTGAACTTGAAGAAGCCAATATGCGTTATCAGTATGCAATGTATGGTATGGATTACGATGAAGTGGTGAATGGCGCTGCTACTGAATCTAAATAATATATAGATCTGTATTTGAGGCATGTTCTAATCTATCGTGATAGAATGAAAGCATGGAGATAATGATATGAAGACATTCTTCTTTTACGATTTAGAGACTTCTGGGCTCCGGGCCCGGGATGATCGGATCATGCAATTTGCGGGTCAGAGGACCACGCTTGAGCTTGAGCCTGTTGGTGAGCCAGTGAATATCTTAGTCAAGATGACTGATGATGCTTTACCGAGTCCGTTCGCGATTCAAGTTACTGGGATTACCCCTCAGCAGACTCTGATGGATGGAATTAGCGAGGTTGAGTTCTGTAAGTATGCAACTGAAGAGATCTTCACACCCGATACGGTTGCAGTCGGCTATAATACTGTGAGGTTCGATGATGAGTTTATGCGGGCTTTGTTCTGGAGGAACTTCTATGAGCCATATGAGTGGGAATGGAAGGATGGACGGAGTCGTTGGGATATTCTTGATGTTGTGCGACTGACTAGGGCTCTTCGGCCGGAAGGGATTGAGTGGCCGTTTCGAGAAGATGGGGTCCCGACTAACCGCCTGGAGCTGATTACAAAGCTTAACGGTGTCTCGCATGAACATGCACATGATGCGCTTTCAGATGTCTATGCGACGATCGCGGTTGCGAGGTTGATTCGTGAGAAGCAATCGAAGCTTTTCGAGTATTTATATAAGATGCGGGCGAAGAATGAAGTGAAGAAACTTGTAAACCTTGATAACAAGAAGCCGTTCGTCTATGCGTCTGGGCGATATTCATCGAAATACAATAAGACGACAGTAGTGATTCCGTTGACTAGTGGAAGAAATGGGAATGTGTTAGTTTACGATTTAAGACATAATCTTGAGGATATCCTAAGTGAGGCTAGGGAATCGGACCAGCCTAATTCATTCTTCCCGGTCGTGAAGGAGCTTTGTTTTAATAAATGCCCGGCGGTCGCGCCGATGAATGTGCTCGATACTAGTGACGGGTGGGGAAAAATCGGTTTATCAGAAGATCAGATCCAGAAGAACCTTGAGGTTCTCCTGAAGCATCCAGAATTTGCTGAGCAGATGAGGGAGAGGTATGAGGATGTCCCAGAATTCCCGCCAGCCGTGGAGCCGGAGGCGGCGTTATATGATGGTTTCTTGAACGAGGCTGACAGGATTAAAGTTTCAGCCGTGAGGAATGCGAACGAGAATCAACTGGCTGATTTTCACCCGGATTTTATCGATTCACGACTCCCGGAGCTCTTGCTCCATTATAAGGGCCGGAATTATCCGCAGAGTCTATCTGAGCACGAGATGGAAGAATACGAGAAGTATCGGAATGAGCGATTAGAGAAACAAGCTCCGAAATTCTTGGCGGAGCTTGAGAAGATTAAGGATGATTTCCTTAAAGAAGAGCTGATGCTCTACATGCAATCATTACAATAGATTAATTATATCTTGATTGATTTGATAGCTTTCTTCAGGGAATTGATTGATTTCTGGAGTTCGACCCCTTCGTGCTCACTAAGCTTGAGGTCTAGGCGGCGGATGACGCCCTTTCTACCGACGACTGAGGGGAAACCGAATGATGTATCACTGAAATGATCATATGATGAGACTGCAAGGACGCGCATCTCATCATTTAAGACACAGTTTATAATCTGGGCGACGCAGGTTGCGATGCCGTAGTAAGTCGCACCCTTCTTATCGATGATGTCATAGGCTTCGTTTTTGACGAAATCGGAAATATCCTTTCTTACGACTAGTGGTAGAACCTCCGTGATCTTCTGTCCGCCGACGTCTGCAAGTGACCAGAGGGTTAACTCGGTGTCGCCGTGCTCACCGATCTGGTGTGCGTGAACGGATTTTGGATTGATATTCAGATAGTTTGCGATACGAACGCGAAGTCTGGCGGAGTCGAGAACTGTGCCTGAGCCGATAACTCTTTCGGCTGGGAGGCCGGAATATTTCATCGTGAGATAGGTCATGACATCCATCGGATTGGTGACGACTAAGAAGATACCATCGAAGCCCGAATCCATGATTTGCTCGATCATCCCCTTCAAGATGTTGGCGTTCTTGTTTAGGAGATCCATGCGTGATTCACCCGGCTTCTGAGCTGCGCCAGCGGTGATTACGACGATGTCGCAATCTTTTGCATCCTTGTAGGTACCACTGCTAATCTTGACATAGCTTGGAGCGGCTGCGAGCGCGTCTCTTAGATCCATCGCTTCACCTTCGGCATCTTTAGCGATGATATCAGTTAAAATTATTTCGTTGACTGCGGTGCGTTGGTTGATTAAGGCAAAAGCAATGGACGCCCCAACATTACCAGTGCCAACTATCATAATTTTATTGTTATCCATAGTATATATTATAACATAAGCGTTTTAATTATGATAAAATTAGGTTATGAAGAAATATATAGGTTTTATTGCAATACTACTATCATTTTTAATCGCTCCATCTGTGAATGCGGGTGTGAACGATTTTTATTTTAGCGATTTTACGGGAGACTACTATCTTACGAAAGACTCGGAAGGGGTCTCGCACCTGAAGGTTAGGGAGAGTGTTACGGCTGTTTTTCCTGACTTTAAGCAGAATAAGGGTATCTGTCGACAGATTTCTTTTACTAATCAAGGTGGTGTAAATGTGACTCTTCCGAATCTCAATAAGGGGAATCTGACTCTCACGCGAAATGGCGAGCCGGAGCCGATTTATAGTATCGAGAAAGAAGGGAACTACTATAATGTGTGTACTGGGACGGATGAATATGTCCTTGGTGAGCAGACCTATGTCTTCGAATATGAGTTCTCGAAAGTTGTCACGGAATTCAATATTGAAGGGAGGATTTTCCAGGAGTTGTACTGGGATACTAATGGGAATGGTGCTCGTCAGAAGTTTGAATCGGTAACAGCTAGGCTGCATTTTGATGATATTGACACCTGGACTGGCGAAAGCTGGTGCTATGTGGGTAAGTATGGTGAAAAAGGTAGCGAGAGATGTGAGATCACCAAGAAGGATTATGGGGTGAAATTTGTATCGAAGAACCTTGCTCCTGGCGAGAACTTGACGTTTGATGTTGAACTAAAGTCTGGTAGTTTTGTGGTGCCTGAGCCTGATAAGAATTATATCTTACTATGGGTTATGATTGCGATTGCGGTGCTCTGCGCCCTTAGGATTTACTTCTCGGTGAAGAAGGTTAAGAAAGTCTCTGATAAGAGGAGCTATTATAAGGGGATGTTCGTGAAGCCTGAATTTCAGCCGCATAGCACTTATAGTCTAGGTGAGATGGCAGAGCTCTACATCGGCGATAAGCGTGACGCGAAGGTCGCGATGCTGCTTGAGATGGTGGTGAAGCACCAGATATCTTTCAAGAAAGAAGATAAGAAGAAATGGAGCATTATTGTTGAGAAGTCGGAGCAGATTGGTCCTGAGGGGACGTATCTTCTAGAGATTCTTAATGGCGGTGGAGCTATTAAAGATGGTATGAAGATTGAATTAAAGAGGCGGACCGCGACATCTTCATTAGTCGGCAAAAAGAGGAAAATGGAAGAGACGATCGTGAAGGATTTGAAGAAGGATAAACTCGTCGAATCAAAGTATGAATTTGGGTACTCTAATAGGAGTGGCTTTTCTAAGGTTGTTTCCAATGCTATCTTTACATTCGTAGCTATAGTTGTACTTGGCATAATGGCGGTCAGTATGTTATTTGATACGTCGTTATTTTCGCAAAATATTGGTGGCATAATGATGTATAGCAAGGAATTTTACCCGATAACTTTATCTATGATTGGGGTCACGGTGATTATCTGGGCGATCTTGAATAATGAGTGGGTGAAGGTCGTAATGCATACGAAAGAGGGCCTAAAGCAGTCTAGATTCATGGACGGCTTGAAAATGTATATTGAGATGGCTGAGGCAGAGAGGATGAAGGTGCTCCAGAGCGTGAAGGGTGCCGATAAAACACCAGAGGGAACGGTTAAGCTGTACGAGAAACTTCTTCCTTACGCTGCGGTGTTCGGGCTTGAGGAGAGCTGGCTGGCAGAGATGAAAAATTATTGTGAGGTTCAGGAGATTGAGGAGCCTGATTACTTGCTTGCCGGAATTACTGCGGCCGAATTATCGAGAATGATGAGGAATACTGCCGGATATGTATCGACAGCTACAACGATGAGTAGTTCTGGTGGCGGTTCATCTTCCGGATTTTCCGGCGGTGGCGGAGGAGGGTTCTCCGGCGGCGGGGGTGGTGGCGGTGGATTCAGCGGTCGCTAGGATTAGTGCCATAATAATAAGTTTAGGCTATATGAATTATTTGTCCCTTCGAGAAATTAGATAATGGCTAGTTGTTGTAACTTGTGTTAACATTTTAAATTTGTGTTATAATGTAAACATAAGCATATATTATAATTTAATTTTGAAGGAATAAAGAAATGGATCCGACAACTAACCCAACACCAACACCAACACCACCTGCGGGTGGAGCTACTGGTCCTGCGCCTGCTGGTCCAGCCCCTGAGGCTCCAGCTCCAGCTCCAGCAGCACCAGCTCCAGCGGCACCAGCTCCAGCGGCACCAGCCCCAGGTGTACCAGCTCCAGGTGCAACCGCATCAGTGAACCCAGTAATCAACCCGGGCGCGGGAGCTGCAAATCCTGTTTTTCAACCATCAGGTGTAGGTGTGGCAGCAACTGATCCAATTATGATGCCAGAGGCTCCTGCTCCTCCTGATCCAGTTGAGGAAGAGTTGAAGGCCCCAATGAAGGCCGCTGATCCAGTTCCTGGTTCGATCGGTTCAGCTGTTTCTGGCCCTGCCGATGCGCCTGTTGCGGATGCCGCGGGAGCGGCTGGTACTGGTGACGGTGCGACTCCTCCAGCTGGGAATCCATTCGAAACTAAGAACCCTCAGACTCCAAGCGTTTCTTTCAACGATCCAGCTAGTCAGACTGATGCAGCTGCAGGCGGTGATCCTACGAAGCCTGCAAAAAAGAAGACTAATAAGACTACGCTGATTGCCCTCGTTGCTGTATTGGCGTTGATTGTGATTGGCTTAGTAGTTTTCTTGATAATGCAGGTGAGTGGTGGTGATAATAGTGCCCAGAACCAGCCGACTAACAGTCCTACGGTTGCCGAGCCGATTGATGAGCCTAATGATAGTGATTTGCCTACTGACACTGGTGGCACTGATGTTGATTTAACTGATGATGTTTCTGGAATTGTTTGTAAGGGTTCTTATGCTAATGATGGTTTGGCATCTCCTGCAGAAGTTGAATTCAATATCGCTGTTCAGGATAACAAGATCGATTCGGTTGTCTATAGCGTTTCTGCTGTGAGCAGTGATGGTGAGCCGTATAACGATTCCCAGAAGATGACTTATGATGAACTATTCTCTCAAAATAGTGGTGGGACTGGAGCGCAAGAGAGTGAATATATTGCTGCCGATGGTACTTTGAAAGTTTCTCCAGATGTAGTTGCGAAATATATGGAGGATTTCTTTACAGATTTCATGGACGGTATCAGTTTGACCTGTACAGCTCAATAAAGTGTTCTTCGGATTCTGACAAGTCACCCTTCGGGTGGCTTGTTTTATCTCTAGAAATATTGTAAAATATATTTATGAAAAATTCTTATATTACTACAGCAATTCCATACATGAATGGGGATCCACACATTGGGCATGCGGTGGATTATTGTCTTGCCGATGTGTATGCGAGATATTTGAAACTTATGGGTGACGAAGTGCGGATGCAGGCAGGTTCGGACGAGCATGGTAATAAGATTTATAAGAAGGCTACTGAGCTCGGTGTTCCTGTAGAGGAATATGTTGATGGTAATGTCCAGAAGTTCAAGGATTTCATTAAGAAACTTGATGTTGAATATACGGATTACGTGAGAACGACCGACGAGCAGCACGAGAAGCGCGTGCAAGAGATTTGGAATAAGCTATCGCCTCATATCTATAAGTCGGAATATGAAGGGTGGTACTGTACTGGGTGCGAACGATATGTGACTGAGAAGGAATGTAAGGATAATGGCGGTGTTTGTCCCGATCATCAGAAGCCGTATGAGGAGCTTAAAGAAGAGAATTATTATTTAAGGATATCCGATTTTAAGGATAAGATTCGCGAAGCCATCCAGAGCGATGAGATCTTGATTTTGCCGGAGTTTCGAAAGAAAGAGATGCTGAAACTTCTCGAAGAATCACCAGATGTATCGATATCGAGACCGGTTTCGCAGTTGACTTGGGGGGTGCCGGTGCCGGGTGATGACTCGCAGGTGATGTATGTCTGGATGGATGCACTGTCGAATTATATTACCGTGCTTGGCTACCCGGATGACGAAGAGTTTAAAAAATGGTGGCCAGCGGCAGCGCAGTTTGTGGGGAAGGATATCTTGAGATTTCATTCAATTATCTGGCCGGCAATGCTACTGGGGTTATCGTTACCACTTCCGAAAGTATTGGTATCGCATGGGATGGTGCTTGCTGATGGCCAGAAGATGTCGAAGTCGATAGGGAATGTCGTAGATCCGATTGAAGTGATTGATAAGTACGGCATTGATGCTTTTCGGTATTATTTCTTGAGGCATATTGATACTTTTGCTGATTCTGATTTCACTTGGGATAAGTATGATGCGGCTTACAATAATGAACTAGCTAATGACCTTGGTAATCTTGTTCAGCGCCTTGCAACGCTGGCGAGCAAGAATGATATTAGTGTACTAGCTGATAGCAATGTCCAGCTTAGTGATGCATATCTTGAGCATATGGATAGATTTGAATTTTCGAAGGCTTTTGATGTGGTATGGGGCGAGATCCAGGACCTCAATAAGAGGATTGATGACGAGAAACCTTGGAGCCTTGCAAAGAATGGTGAGACCAAGAAGCTGACGGAATGTCTTGAGTCATTGATTTCTGATCTCCTGAAGGCCAATCTTGAGCTTAGCCCGTTTCTTCCAGGGACTTCAAAGAAAATCAAAGAAGTATTTCGAGGCGAGATTGTTCCACCTGAGAAACCCCTTTTCCCGAAGAATTAATATATATATATATATATATCTTTAGGCAAAAAAATAACCCCTCGCATATAGCGAGGGGTTATTCTGTATTCTATTCTTCGCCTGAAAGTTTCGCGGTGAAGTCGGAAAGGTAGAATCCGACAATGCCACCAATCATTGGAAGAATTGCATAGAGGGAGAGAGCCTGGCAGATACCGCCGAGGATTTCTCCGAAGTTTTCACCAGAAGTTGGGAAAATCTGGAACATTACTGCAACTGCTGGGTTGAAGATGAAGTTGTTGTTAAGGCTGAGAAAAGCAGCCGAAACAACGTATCCGATCACGACAGCTAGTGCTAGACCACCTGCTACGGTTGCAGCAAAGGTGAATACGCTCCTCTTATACTTCAATGCACGTGCAAAGAAGAATGAAATTATGACTGCGCCGAGAATCTCAATCCAGGCTGAAATCCAGAAACCGTTTTCTGCGACTGCTGCCATTGCTGGGATCTCGTAAGCGGTTTCGCCGCCGGCAAGATGGAAGGCGTTGAAGATCAGCCAACCGAGCCAGGCACCGATGACTTCAGCGATGATGTACATGATGCCGCGGATAACCGACATACGGCGAGTTGCCATCATACCGACCGTGATGAGCGGGTTGAGGCAGGCGCCAGAGAATGCGTAGATTGCGACAAGCACGGCAATAATTGCAATGCTGTAGGTTGCAACGTTCGCAATACCCATCAATGAAATCGCGAAGAATAGTAATGCGATAAGCATAGTTCCGATGATTTCACCGAGTAGGGCACCGTAGAACTTATGGTTTTTAAATACTGTTAGGATGCTTTCTTTCTCTTCGTACTTGCGTGCAAAGAATCCGGAGAAGCAGGATTTCTTTTTACCACCCGCAATCACTTCTTCACGCTTGGTGCTTTCGGAAGTGGTCTTTGTTTTAGGAGCCTCGAGTTCTGACTTCGTGACAGACTTTGCGGCAGTTTTTGGTTTAGTCGATTTAGTCTTAGTTGTAGACTTAGTCGACGTCTTCGACTTTTTCGTCGCCATTTTTCCTCCTTTAATATTATTGTTATTATTATATCACGAAAATGTATGCTATAATGAAAAAAGTTAATAATTTATTTAGGAAAGAATATGGGTGTAATTGTAAATAAACAGAATGATGATAATAATGAACTCTCTAGGAGGATTAATGCCGACTTGCGTGCTAAGGCTCTGGAGACTGCTGGCGAGGATGGCGGCAAGAAGGATGTCGATTTTGCTGAAGATTCGGAATACCTCAAGAATCTTAAGAAGTCCAGCAAGACTGGATGGTTCTGGATTATACTGATACTTCTTGCGATCGCTTCGATATTATATATTGTTTTTATGTAAAATTCGTAAAGATTTTTTAAAAAAATAGCATAAGTGTTATATAATATATATTAATATGGGTGATGAGAAAGGCAATTCTAGTAACGTTGTAAGAGACTCCGAGAAATCGGCGATTCGTCCCGCCGCTCTCGGTGGTACTGGTGGGGGTGACAAGCCGAAAGGTCTGAAGGGTGACCATATTAATGAGAAAGGAAATTCTGAGGCTTCGAGTCTAGCGGATGCTGAGAATAATGCTTCTAAGGGAGGGTTTTATAGCGGCGGTGATAATGTTGATGAAGCTAGGAAAGCCGAAGAAGGGCTTGGGGGGTTTTATGCCTCTAATAGAGGGAAAAATGGTCGTGGCCAGAAGAAGGACAAAGGGAAGAGGAGAGGTGGTCTTTTTATTAAGAAAAACGGTCCGATTTTTACGATTTTGATTTCTGTTGCAGTTGCTGGTGGGATACTCACCGGCCTTCAGTCATTTCAACCGTTTAGCTTGATTGCTCAGTTTACTGAGTCATTCAATTCGATGCAGTCGTCCGCAAATAAGAGATCCAATTTCTTCTTAAGATTGCAGATGGATTCTGGTCGTGTGAAGAGCCCGTCTAAAGGCACGATTTTCGGTGATCACCAGAAATTTAGTATAACGAAGAAACAGGCGGCTAAGCTTAAACAGCAGGGCATTGAATACGTTAAAGATTTTGAAGGTTCAGGGGTCGGTGTTTTGAAGTTTGATGACGGTACCGATACTCCGAAAATCATTGTAATGAATGAGTCTGATATCGGGAAGATTAAGGGAGGCAATGCGTTTACTTTTGACAATATGTACTCTGCCAACTCCGACTTTTTCCATGGATATAATGCGGCTTCGATGACTTGGCGAGGGGCGATTGCGGGGTGGTTCGGTGAAGTTACGGTGAAGTTCTTGCAAAGTAATAATCTGACGAGGAATATGTTCGCTGATTTCCAAAAAAAGGTGAAGTCGGCTAAAGCCGGTAATACTAAGTCGGTTGCACAGGAGATTCTGGCCGAAAGAACCGGAACGATTGAGGATGGTGGCGCGAAGATGAAAGGAGCGGACGAAGAAGCTCAGGACGCGGATGGAAATTCGACTCGTCGGCCCGTTGACGGTGGCGAGATTGTTCCAGGCAGTAATGGTTCGAAGGAACCTCCATCGCCAACTAATATGACCGGGAAAGAGGGTGAGAGCGAAGCGGTCAAGAATTCATTTGGAGTAACTGAGGGTACAGATTCATCTGGTGGCAAGTTCTCGCGTGCCGATATGACTGCCGATACCGTCAGAACGAAGCTCGATGATATCTCTGGGAAGGTCCAGAAGGGGGCGAATATTGCCTGCACGGTTCTAAACGTTGTTGGTTCGATCAACCTTCTAGTAACGGCGGCTGAGGCATTACAGATAATCAACCTGACGACTGCTTATTTTGAAACCATTGATAAGACGAAGGCTGGATTTGGTGATGATACCCCAATCCATGATTTCACAAATGCCCTGAATGAACAGAAGGAAGCGACATATAGTCCGGTCGGGACCCTCTCGCTTAATGGCTCGGACGTCAGTACAAATGTACCATCCGAGAAAGACAATGTCACGAGAACTCGTAGTGCAATGCAGTCTAGCGGAGTTGGTGGGCTATATAGTGGTACTGCGGTTGATCCTAATGATGCAAGTGTGAAGACTTTTAATATATCAAGTAGTATCAAGGGGATTCTTGGTGGGCTTGGCGCAAGTATGGCGATGTATGAAGGTTGCGCGATTGCGAAGGTTGTATCCAACATGGTATCAGCAATTACTTCCGCGATCGAGATTGCTGGATGTATTCTTGGTGCAGTTGGTGCAGCATTTACCTTCGGTATGTCTGCATCTGCCTGTGCTCCGCTAGCAGCGAAGATTGCGAAAGGTGTAGCGCTTAGTATTGCAATTGGTGTAGCGGTGGCGGCAGTTATTTCGATCATTACTCCGATTGTTTCACAAGCATTAACGCGAGACCTCATAACGAATATTGGCGGAGAGGACCTTGGTAATGCGTTGACGTCTGGGGCAAATATGTATCTTGGTAATACACACCGTGCGAACGGCGGTTCGTTGTCAACGTATGACAAATATAAACAATTTGCGATGGCAAGAGAGGATGTGATTGCGGAGAATGCAAGGTATGAAAGAGAGAGCCTGAGTCCATTCGATATAACTTCTAAGAATACGTTTATGGGGACATTCCTAACTAAACTTATGGGGTTCCAGACGACGAGGTCGCTAATGGGAGCTCTGGCGACGAGTAGTTCGGTGATTTCGTCGTCAATCACGTCGTTGACACCTGGAGCTAAGGCATTCAATGTGGCCGAGACTCTACCAACGCAGAAGGATTACGAAGACACATGTCCATACCTCGCTTCGATTGGTGCTGTTGGTGATGCATTCTGTAATCCTTACACAATTACCGATATGTCTACTTCAGAGGTTGACCCAGCAGATGTGATTACGTATCTTGACAGTGATGAGAATTTCCCAGTGAAAAATTTCTCTGGAGAGACTTCTGATGGTGATATCCAGAATGTGAAGATTGCTGGTGATTCAGAGCTCGCAAAGTATATCCTTTACTGCGATCAGCGTGAGTCGGCATTTGGGATTGCAGATCAGAATATCGGAAACGAAATTGGTGACTGGGCGACGGTGAAGTCTGGTGACTCGACAGTTGATTCGGTTGCGAACTCTGCGATTGGGGCGATTCCGGTATTCGGTGATGTTGTGGATGTTGTGACTAATACTCAGATTTTAAGCAATATCGGATATGTAAGTGGTGAATCATGCGTAGCAGGGAACACTGTTCAGTCTAATTTGACCGAAGGAGCCGATGAGAGTATGAAAGAAACATATGCTTCGGAGTCTTCAAGCTGGAATAAGGCGAAGTATTTCCAGAGGTTTGTCGAGGACCAATCGCTTGCTGAATCAATGGGGATTATTGAGAAATCTGCTGTTGCGACATTCGTAGACGAGTATCGTGAAGACCATCCACTTGATAATTCATACGAAGGTATCCTTGCGAGAAAGTCTGGCTTAACGAAGGATACAGTGGTGGCAATTCTTGACTTAGTCGATTATGCTGAATATGTCGCAAATTACGATCCTTCCACTAGATATGCTTTCGGTGAGCCGGTAGTTAAAGTTGAGAAAACTCTCCGGTACGACAATGAAAATACACTGGCCGGTGATCCTGTACTTCCGCGGGCTATCTCGTATGCTGATGTTAGAAACCGTAGCTTCGCCGTGTAATTTGCTCCATATTAAAATCCTAGGAAAAAGATGGGTTTAGAGGTATAATATATTATATGTCTGATATTTTAGAATTAAAACAAGAGCTAAAGAAGATTAACCTTGAAGCTTCTAATATCCGGAATCTTGCAGCAGATAAGCGTGCAGAGTTTGGGCGGAAGATTAACGCGAAACGGGCGGAGATTTTGAAGAGAATCGAAGAGGCCGAGAAAGCGAAGCTCGACGCTGAGGTTGAGCCGATTGATATTACGGCTTGGTCTGGTGTGAATGAAGATTTGCCCGAGTTGTATCCTGTCGAGATGGGTTCTAGGCATCCGTTAATGATGGAGCTTGATAGAGTTATCTCGATCTATCAGATGATGGGATTCGATGTGCGAGAGGCTCGTCAGCTTGATGATGAATATCATATGTTTGATACCTTGAATTTTCCTAAGGAGCATCCGGCGAGGGATGGCTATGATACGTTTAGGACTGAGGAGGGATTGATTCCGCCGGCTCATACTTCTACCATGCAGCATAGGGTCTTGAAGGACTATAAATCCCACCTTGATGAGGGGAAGGCTATCGCGGTAGTGGTGCCTGGAAGGGTCTTCCGTAATGAGGATGTTGATGCTACGCATGAGCACACTTTCTATCAATGCGAAGGGGTGTATGTATCAGAGGATTGCAATATGGGGCAGATGCTCGGTATTCTGCGAGAGTTTTTCGAGAAGTATTATGGTCAGAAGTTAAATATTAGGACTCAGCCGGGATATTTTCCGTTTACTGAGCCGTCACTCGAATTTATGATTGAGAAGCCTAAGACTCTGGGCGGTAAGAAAGGTGATTTCCTTGAGATGTTAGGTTGCGGGATGATTCACCCGAATGTTTTGAGGATGGCAGGGATTGATCCAAGCAAATACCATGGTTTTGCTTGGGGTGGGGGAATTGATAGATTGGTGATGTTGAAGTATGGGCTAGGAGACGTGAGGTATTTCGAGTCGGGTAATCTTAAGTTCTTAAGGGAGTTTTAAAATGAAAATTAGTCTAAATTGGTTAAAAAAATACGTTAAAATCCCGAAGGATATTTCTGATGAGGAATTAATTCGCCTGATTGGTGCTCGATTGGTTGAAGTTGAGGGCGTGATTGATGAGACGCATAAGTATGACAATATATATATTGTTCGAGTAGTTTCTTGTGAGAAGATTCCTGATACACACTTAACTAAATGCATGATTGATGCTGGAAGTGAGTCAGAGATTCAAGTGGTCTGTGGTGCGCCAAATGTACGCGAAGGAATGCTTGCGGTATGGATTGCGCCTGGTGCAATCGTGCCGGCTTCAGTACACGAAGATGCGCCATTCGTGATCGGCAAGCGTAAAATGCAAGGGTTTGAGTCGAATGGGATGCTTGCCGGGGCTGATGAGCTTGATTTTGGCGACGATCATTCCGGAATCGTTGAAATTAATCCGGAGTCTGCGAAGCCTGGTGACTTGCTCAGTGACGTGTTCGGACTATGTGACTTGGTGCTCGAAATCGAGAATAAGTCTTTAACCCATCGACCGGATACTTTTGGGATTGTTGGCTTTGCGCGCGAAGTTGCAGGAATTCTGGGTGAGAAGTTTGATGAGCCTTATTTTACTGATTCGGTCCAATCTGAGGTCTCGAAGATTTTTAAGGATAGCGGGCTTAAGAAGGTCAAAATCTCGATTGACGGCGCCGTTTGTCCCCGATATACTGCCATAGTGCTCGAAAAACACGGTGAGCTTACGAAGAAATATTTGACGCTGGTTGATACGCTGCTTTCTAAGTCTGGCGTGAACGTGATTAGTCCGATTGTTGATGCGACTAACTATCTGATGCTTCTGACTGGACAACCGCTTCATGCATTTGATTACGACAAGTTCGTTAAAGTCGGGAAGAGTGATGACCCGGTGATTAATGTGCGGTTGGCGCGGAAGGGCGAGAAGATTGTCTTACTGGACGATTCTGAAGTACTATTAAATGAGAACGATATCGTGATTTGTTCTGGAGATGTGCCGGTAGCCCTGGCTGGGGCGATGGGTGGTAAGTCTACGATGATTGACGAGGGGACAAGGAATATTATTATAGAATCAGCGACGTTTAGCCTGTACAATTTGCGAAAGACCCAGATGGCTCATGGAATTTTCTCTGAGGCTATTACGAGATTCACTAAGGGTCAGCCGACTTGTCAGACTCCAGTTGTAGCCAAGATGTGTGCCGAGATGCTTTATCTTGGGTATCGGGTTTCTGCTGTTGGGGACGAGATGAAGAGTGATGAGCAGGGGATTGTTGTAAAAATTACAACACCTGAAATTAATGGACTGCTCGGGGCTAGATATAGTAAGTCTGAAATCAAGAATACTTTGGAGAATGTTGGATTTATCGTTTCGGGTGATGGTGATAACCTTGATATCGTTGTCCCAGAATGGCGAACCGATATACATATCAAGGAAGACGTCATTGAGGAAGTTGGAAGACTTAATGGGTTTGATAACATTTCACCGGTTTTGCCGCTTCATGCAACCGCTGAACTCAATGAGATGTGGGAGCTTAAGAAAGAGATTCGTGGATTGATGGCTGGATTTGGTGCGAACGAGGTTCTGACCTATAGCTTCGTGAGCGAGAGGCTTCTTATGAAGGCTGGGCAATCAGGAAAGAATTCGTACAAGATTGTAAATTCTATCTCGCCGGAGCTTCAATATGTTAGACAGTCAATTGTGCCGAGTTTGCTCGAGAAGGCGTATGTAAACGAAAAACTGCCGGTTGAAAGATTTGCGATGTTTGAACTTAACCAGGTCTATGAGAAAGATTTTGGTGTCAATGATGAGAAAGTCCCTAACGGGAAGAATTCGTTCGGATTTGTGGTGGCTGAACGGAAGGGTAGGAGCACTGCATTCTATAAGGCTAAAAAATACCTTGAAACTATCCTTCGGGGGATTGGGCTCGTTGCTGAATATGTGCCGATGAAAGGTTCTTCGTCGGTTAACCAACCATTTGAGCCGAAGCGTTCAGCTGATGTCTATGTTGATGGAGTATTGATTGGCGTTGTGGGCGAATTGAAGAATTCAGTGAAGGGACAGTTTAAGCTTGCGGAATTTGTAGCTGGATTTGAGATTTGTCTTGATGAAATTATTAAGCTTTCAAGGGCTGACAAGAAAAAAGTGTTTGGCGAGACGAAGAGAGAGGATCTTACAATTACGACTGATAAGACTTACGCCGAGGTCCTGTCGGAAGTTGAGCAGAAGTATCCTGGAGCAAAGATTAGCCCTGGGGCGATTTATCAGCCCGAAGGACAGGATGCTAAGAATATCACCTTCCATATCGAGAAGACTGTTTAGGCCGACTATCTTCGATAGTTGTGGTATATAATTATTATGTCATTATGGCTATGTTTATATTGACATTGAGCTTTAAAACAGTTATTATTGATTTAAGCATAGCATTATTATGAAAGATCAGAGGAGTAAAATTAGTTTCGATAAGACGCTTTTAGTGGCGCTATTTCCTCTGATGGTCGTTATCTTGTCTGGGATGATTTTGGTTTCTAGTGGTACAGGTGCTACGGATGAGTCTCCGGTGAATACCGTTACGCTTAACGTCTCACCCTATTGCTCTATCGCGAGCTCAGGGGAGGATTCTCACTCTTCGAGAATTAATGCTGGACAGTATATAGCCAATATTGGTACTACTACTCTGACGGCCTATTGTAATGATGCGGAAGGTTTTGCGATTTATGCCGTAGGGTTTACCAATGACATAATTGGGAACAATATTCTTTCAAACGAGGAGTTGGGCGAGGAAGGTTATATACATACCGGTACGGCTACTGGTCCAGTGGGGAAGAAGGATGAATCAGCCTGGTCGATGAAACTCACCGCTGTGACTAAGTTGGGCGATAGCGATGATGATAACGCGAAATACCCCCCGATAATTGCCGGGAGCGAGATCGATCAGGATAAGGCAGTGGGGGACCCAGACTACTCGATTTATCAGGAGATCCCTGACTCCTACACGAAAGTCGCATATCGGGCTTCAACTACGGATGTTCCGGATGGTGATATTGATATAAGTACAGAAGGTGCTTCACTCACAACTACATATGCTTCTTATATATCTGGGAATCAACAAACTGGGACCTATTCTGGTAAGGTTAAATATATATTGGTGCATCCGTACACTGAACCTGTAGTGATTGATGATTCGACAATTATTAAGCCTGAGTTTTGTACTACTCCTGTGCCGGGTCTAACCTATATGCAGGATATTGTCACGAATATTAAGAATAATATTCTTAATAATATGGAGATTAATAAGCAATACTTCTTGGTCGATAAGCGTGATAACAAGACTTATTGCGTATCCAAGCTTAAGGATGGGAATATCTGGATGACGCAAAATCTAGACCATGATATCAAAACTGATGGTAGTGTGATATATGATAATACTACGACCGATCTTGGTTGGAACCGGAATCTAGGTCGGTATCAGGATAAGGCTTGGTTGCCCGCCTCTTCTACGGTCAAAAGCTCCATTGAAGATGTTAATAATGGTTACCAGTTTAAAAGTCTAACTTATTATCCTTATTCATATGATCTGGGTGACTATTATGAAGGAGGTGATAGTGGCTTTTTGTCGACGAGCGGTAATCCGCATGAGCATATCGGTAATTATTATAACTGGAATGCTGCGGTAGCAATAAATAATTCCGAAGATATAGGTAATGGCCGTGATAGAGAATGGACAATAGAAGGAGAATCAACCACGTATGACTTAGTCGATCAATCTATCTGTCCTGCTGGATGGGCCTTGATTGACCCATATCAATATGAAAATATTATCATGTTGTATAGTTTTACCTATTACTATGACACTCTTCCCAACGCTTGGCACGCGCCATTGTTTCTGTCTAGTAGGCGGACTGGCTATTTAATTGGTCAAGGCTATTGGACTGGTTCGGACTTTTGGGGATATGGCCATGCCTGTGCTATTGGTCCGGACCACAGTAGCGGCACTTGCTACGAGCCTGCATATGGCGTAGAGCGATATAACTTTTACAACGTTCGCTGCGTCTCTCGGTAGATTTTGAAAGTAAACTTGGTTGCAATTATTTATTCTTATGCTAAAATGAATTTATGATATTACTTGATTCGGTTACTAAGCAGTATCCAGGTGATTCTGAACCGGCGCTTGATGCGGTCTCTCTTCATATCGAGCCGAATGAATTCGTCTTTCTCGTAGGAAAGTCTGGCGCGGGTAAGTCCACTCTCATGAAGATGATTACGAAAGAAGAGAGTCCAGATTCTGGGAAAATTATTATTGGCGGGATTGACCTTGATTATGTAAAGAAACGCCATATCCCTGGCTATCGCCGGAGGCTTGGCGTAGTATTCCAGGATTTTAAGCTTCTGCCGAGGCGCACTGTGTACGAAAATGTGGCGTTTGCACTTGAGATTGCAGGGATGAGTGGGAAGGAGATTAGAAAGACTGTTCCAAAGGTTCTCGAGTTGGTTGACTTATCAGATCAAGCAAAGAAATTCCCGAATCAGCTTTCTGGTGGCCAACAGCAGAGAGTTTCAATTGCCAGGAGTGTTGCTCGTCAGCCGAAGATTCTGATTGCTGATGAGCCTACAGCTAACCTCGATAAGCTTACTACCGACGAGATTATTCAACTTCTTAAGAAGATTAATGATTTTGGTACGACTATTCTCGTCACAACCCATAACGAGAACATCGTCAATAATTTGCAGAAACGGGTGATTACCTTGAAGAATGGCAAGATCGTGAACGACCAGAAGAACCACGGTATCTATAAACTTGACGAAACGCCTGTTCCGAAGGCTCCGGTTCGCACTGTCCAGACACCTGGTCACGCATTACGTCGTCCGCCGGCAGAGCCAGCTAGAAAGGTTGAAGTTGTTGATATGGGCGATTTAAAGCGCACAGATAATTCTGGGAAGAATCGAAGGAGGAAGATAGTATAAAAATGGTTGAAGAAAATCAAAACAAGGCAGGCAAAGAAAAAAAGCTGAAGAAGGTTACTAGGAAGAGCTTGAAGACGATGCAGAAGACCCGAAAGAAGCATCCGGTTCGTACTCAAGCGAGGATTGCTAAGTATGGCGCAAAGGGTTTCGGGAGAAATATCTGGCTGTCGACAGCTGCGACGGTTGTCATGTCTATTACCCTCATTATTTTATTCGTGACGGTTGTTGCAAGTGTCATCTTGACGAGTACGGCCGAGATGATGAAGGATAAGATTGATATTACTGTCTACTTGAAGCCTGGGCTAACCTCTGAAGAATTAGATAAGCTGAAAGAGCGCGTGGAGAGTGACCCGAATGTGAGATCTGTAGAAGCATCTAATTCCGAAGAAGAGTACCAGAAATTCCTGAGCGAGAATCAGAACAGTGACGATGTCTTAAACGTCCTTGATGACGAGATGACTGCTTTAATGATTCAGAAAATGCAAGGGACGATGCGTATTAAAGTCTATAATGTTGACGATCTTTCTAGTATTAAGTCTCTCGTTGAGGATGATGTTGAATTTAAGCTTTACGTCGATAAGAGCAAGGCTCCAACTTATGATGTTAATCAGGCGGAAATTGCGACGATTACTTCTTGGGCGAGGATTGCGAGGACTGGGGGTATAATTCTTGCGATTGTGTTCTTGGTGATTTCAGTTCTTATTATTTTCTCGACTATTCGTATGGCTATCTTCTCGAGGCGAGAAGAAATCTACATGATGAAGCTGGTTGGCGCGGAGAAGAATTTTATCCGTGGTCCATTTCTAGTTGAGGCTGAGATTTGTGGTATTATTGCTGGCGTGATTGCGGCTACTGCTTCGTATTTTGGCTTTATGTTTATGGCCCCAAAACTTGCGGGTTACGGGATCGATGTTAATGTAATTCTTGATGTATTACAGTCCAACAAGTTACTTCTTGTGTATCTTGCATTTATGGCTATGGGGATAATTATTGGTAGGGTCTCAGCGAGGCTTGCTGTATCAAGGTATCTGAACAAGACTTAAATCTGTTAAAACTCTTGCGTTTTCCTGGGGGATATGTTACAATGTGCTTATGATTGCACATAAGAACAAAAACTTCAAAAAGAAAATCGGAATTTCGATACTAATTACTATTCTTGGATTTGGCAATATCGTTATGATTCATAGTGTTGGTGCAATTTCTAAGGCTTGCCAGAATTCTGCGGCATGTCGTGAGGCCGTTGAGAAGGAGAAGCGAGCAACCAAGAACGCGGCAGCTGCCGCAAGAACTTCTAACGCTTATCAGTCGCGCGTCAATGAATTGAACGCGGAGATTGCTGGTAAAGAAGCTGAGATTGTCCAGACTGAGGTTGAGATTAAGGAGCTTAAAAACCAGATCGAAGTAACCGAGAAGAAGTTGGTTGAGGAGCAGGAGGCTCTGGCTGAACTTCTGATCAATATGCATTTTGAGCCTGATTCTGAGCCGATTAAGATTCTTGCCGGCGCCAGTTCTATATCTGATCTTGCCGAAAAAGCCGCACGTGGCGCGGTTGTTAAGGACCAGATTAGCGTTACTGCTGCTTCCGTGAAGCAAGCAAAAGAGCAGCTAGAGTCCGACAAGGCCGAGGTTGAGGAGTTGCTAGCTCAGCAGAAGACTGCTAAGCAGTCGCTTGTTCAGAAGAGGACTGAGCAGCAGAACCTTGTTGAAAAATACGCGAATGATGCAGAAGCTTATTCTGAGGAGGCGAAGGCTGCACAGAAGGCGCAGCGTGAGGCCGAGAAAGCGGAGCAGGAGGCCCACCCTGAGCTCTATCACGGTAGTGCTTATACTGGTGCAAATACTTACCCTTGGCAGGGTGATTGCCCTCAGCGTCAGGATGCATACCTTACCTATTGGGAGGATGCATGGGGTTGGCATAAGATTGGTGGTTACGTATGTGAATGTGTAAGCTATGCTGGCTGGAAGGCTTATGAATCCTACGGTGTCGCTGTGGGATGGGGTAATGCTTATTCTTGGGATGATGGCGCAAGGGCTGCTGGCTATCGAGTTGATCACAGTCCTGCACCTGGTACGATCGGGCAGGTTGATGGCTATCCGTACGGGCACGTGTTTTGGGTTGAGAGTGTTAACGCTGACGGCTCAATTAATGTGACTGAATACAATAATGCCTATGCTACTTACCTTTATTCTGGTAGTATGCATTATGGTGACTTCGGTGCACGTACGATTAGTGCTGGTGAAGTCTGGCAGTATAACTATATTCATTTCTAGTGAAAGCTATAAAATCCAAATTCTAAGCAGCTAAACTGTGTTATAATTATAAACATGAGCGAAAATATAGAGTACATAGATAAGCCCGAGTGGGGCGAGAATAAGATAGGTCTTGGCAATGCGATAATAATGTCTGTTGTTACGCTTGCGATTGGTATCCTCGTTGGTTTAAATTGGGATTCGATTTTTGGAGGATTTGCTCCTTATCTTGGGGGGAAGAAGAGTGATTCCGAGATTGATTGGTCCAGCTTGAATGAGGTCTATGATAAACTTAATATTTCTTATAACGGTGAAATTTCGAAGTATGAGGTTGTTGAAGGCGCCAAGAAAGGACTCGTTGATGCGCTTGGTGATGTTTATACGACCTATATGCAGGAGGACCGAGCTAAGGATTTCTACGATGATTTACATGGAAATGTAGGGTCTGGTATTGGTGTTGAGATGGGGCTTAGAGATGGCTATGTCAGAGTGCTTCGTACTTTGCCGGATAATCCGGCGCGACGAGCTGGGATTCTCGCAGGGGATATTTTCTATAAAGTTGACGATGAGGAGGTTTATAATCTCTCTTCCGAGGAGATTTCAAACAAGGTGCGTGGAGAGGCTGGCACTGAGGTAAAGATCACAGTTGTGCGCGATGGTGAAGAGAAGGAATTCAAGATGAAGCGTGAAACGATTAATAACGTATCTGCCTATGTTGAATATGATAAATCAACCGCAATCGTAACCGTTACGCGGTTCGATGAGGATACTGGCACAAAAGTTCAGAATTTTGCAAAAGAATTTAGCAGTAAGGGTGTAAAGAAAGTGATACTTGATCTTCGTAACAATGGCGGTGGCTACGTGACTGGTGCGCAGGATCTGCTCAGTCTCTGGGTTGATGGTAAGGTGGTTTTGAGGCAGCAATCTAAGCATGACGGTGATTCGACTTCTTCATCCAGTTCTGGTAAAGCTATTTTGAAGGATATGAAAACGATTGTACTCGTGAACGGATCGACCGCTTCTGCATCAGAGATTGTTGCCGGTGCATTACAGGATTACAAGAAGGCCACGATCGTGGGCGAAACAACGTATGGTAAGGGCGTGGTTCAGCAACTATTTAATATGTCTAATGGCTCGCTCTTGAAGGTTACGACCGCTGAGTGGTTAACTCCAGAGGGTCGTTCGATTAATAAGACAGGGATTGAGCCTGATGTGAAGGTTGAGAGGTCTTTTGATGATATTAATTCTATGAAGGATCCTCAGCTCGACAAGGCCAAGAGCTTGTAGAATGCTTACCTAGACCTTGTGATACAATATATATAATAAGTAGAGAATTATTATGAGAATTCTAATTGCGACAGCGGTTTATTATCCACAGATTAACGGCGTAGCGGTGTTCTCGCATAATCTGGCGCTTGGGCTGGTGAAGCGCGGACATGAGGTGATGGTGATTTGTCCTTCGCACAGTGGTAAGAGCTATACTAGGATGATTGATGGGGTCAAGACGGTTTTTCTTCGTTCGGTCGATGCTAAGATTTATCCTGACCAGATTCATGCGGTGCCTGAGAAGAAGAAAAAACTCGGTATAAAATGGCCGCGACTGGTTTATAAGCATGGTTTCCATGTGTCGGTTTTCCCGTATAGAGGAGTGAAGAAGGCGATGAAGAAATTCTCTCCTGATGTCGTGCATGTGCAGGTCTCTGATCCGATTGGCCTGTCGGTGGTGTCGTATGCTAGGAGGCATCGAATCCCAGTGGTGACGACTGAACATAACCAGCCGGAGGTCCTGACTGAGCCACTCAGGATTCCCGGTGTGGTAAGGAAGCCTGTTAATGCTTTGCTATATTCTTATTTTCGTAATCGTCAGAGTAAGAGTGATTATGTGACTATGCCGACGCGGCAGGCGATTGAGAATTTATTGTCTCGTGGAGAACTAGGTGTGCCGATGGAGGCTGTTTCTAATGGAGTAGATATTTCTAAGTTTAAGCCAGGGAAGGCAAAGCAGGGTATTTATGAGAAGTACGGGATTTCGCCTACGGAGCCGGTAGTGTTATACGTGGGTAGAGTTGACCCGGAAAAACAGGTTGGATTAGTTCTTGAGGCCTTTATCAAGGCGCGGTTGAAAGTTCCGAAACTTCAGCTTGTTGTGGTGGGTGACGGCGTAGATCGTCTGAGGCTAACAAACGAAGCTAAGAGGTTGGGGGTCGAATCGTCTGTGAAGTTTCTTGGGAGGATTGTCTCGGATGATCTATTTGAGCTATACAAGACTGGTTCGGTATTCGTCACTGGTTCTGAGGTTGAGACGCAGGGGATTGTGCTAATTGAAGCTGCGTCGACTGGCCTCCCGCTTATTGCGGTCGATAAGGGTGCAGTATCTGAAGTATGCTGTGATGGCGTAAACGGATTTCTTTGTAGGCCTGGGGATGTTGACCAGATTGCGAAATCGATAGTTAAGATTGTGTCGAATGAGAAGATTCAAAAAGAATTTGGTCAAAAATCACTCGAAATTGCCTCAGGGCATGATTTTGAAAAAACACTTGATAGGTTTCTGGAGATTTACCAGAACGTTATTGACAAAAACAATGTGAAATAGACTAGACATCTATGTTCTATTGATGAGGATAGTGTGGAGTAAGCTAGATTACGATATTTAAAAGCTTTGCTTTCTTGACGAAGATGGTTTTCTTTGGGGATGATGGTACGAATTTCTTGACTTTATCGTCTGCTAGGGCGAGGCTCGTGATTTTCTTTTCGTCTTCTAAGTCGGCGGCATCAACCGTGAGTTTAGCGCGAAGTTTGCCGTTAACCTGGATAACTATCTCGACAGTGTCGGAGAGGAGATGCTTCTCTTCCCATTTTGGCCATTCGTCATCGGAATCTAGGTGTTCCAGCATCTCTGAGGCTAAGTGCGGCGCGAAGGGTTTTAGGAGTTTCGCAAGAGTGATTAAATCTTCTTTTAAGACTCCAGACTTGTATAGTTCGTTAACATATTCCATTAGCGCGGAGACGGCGGTGTTGAAATTGTGCCTATAGATATCCTCAGTCACCTTCTTGATGGTTTTATGACGGATGGTTGTGGTGCTAGACTTAGGCTTGGTGTCTGGGGATTTCATGTAATCTGTAAGAAGATTCCAACAGCGATTAAGGAAGCGGTAGACGCCGCCAACGCTACGTGGGTCCCAGATCGCATCCATATTATATGGGCCGATGAACATTTCGTAGGTTCGGAGCGTATCAGCACCGTAGCCGTCGTTGATAACATCGAGTGGATCGATGACGTTACCTTTGGATTTACTCATCTTCTTACCGTCTGGTGCATTGATGTAGCCGTTGTAGAGGAGCTTCTTGATTGGCTCGCGGAAAGGAAGATACCCTTCGTCGGCGAAGAATTTACACCAGAAACGGACGTATAAGAGATGTGCTACAGCGTGGTCGCCACCGACATAGTAGTCTAGCGGCTCCCAGTATTTGATAGCTTCTGGATCCCACGCGTACTCCTTGTTATGGGGTGAAGCGTAGCGCCAGAGGTACCAGCTTGAGCAGGCGTAGCCGTCCAGAGTATCGGTCTCGCGGGTCATTTCTTCGAGGTGGGTTTCGCCTGTTTTCTCGTCTGTCACAGGGATCTTGACTTTGAGCCAGTCTGTGGCTTTGGCTAAAGCCGAGCGGCCGGATTCGTCTGGCTGGTAATCTTCGATTTCAGGAATAAGGACCGGAAGTTGGTCTTCAGGGATTGGGTGCGGATTGCCCTCCTTGTCGTAGGCGATAGGGATTGGACAACCCCAATAGCGCTGGCGGGAAATTAGCCAATCGCGCATGTGATAGGTGGTTTTTGCTTCGCCATACAGATCACGATCGACAAATTCTGCTTCGACAATTGGAAGCTTGAACTTCTCGGCGAATTCGCGGTCGCGGTCATCATAGGCTGGGACTGCCATGATAGCGCCTGTGCCGTAGCCTGATAATACATAGTCGGCGACGTAGACTGGGATCTTCTCCTTGGTTGCAGGATTGATGACATAGGAGCCGGTAAAGACACCAGTTTTTTCTTTGTTTTCCTGGCGCTCGATTTCTGACTTCTTGATAGCGCCGGATTTATATTTCATGACTTCGTCGCGAGTATTGTCGGTCAGGAGATATTCGAGGCCCGGATACTCTGGTGCGATGACGAGGAATGTGGCGCCAAGAATTGTGTCTGGGCGAGTAGTGAAGACTTTGATGCTATGGAAGCTGGACTTATCGCTTACTTTCTTCGAGGTGGCCTCAGTAGTGTCGGCTCCAGTTACTTTGAAGTCTATTTCGGCTCCGACGGAACGGCCGATCCAGTTCTTCTGCATGGTTTTAATCTTCTCTGGCCATTCGAGGTTGTCGATCTCATCGAGGAGCTCATCGGCGTATTCGGTGATTTTGAAAAACCATTGCTTCATTTTCTTTTTCTCGACTTCGTGGCCACAGCGCCAGCAACAGCCACCTTCTACTTGTTCGTTAGCAAGGACTGTCTTGTCTATTGGGCACCACCATTGGTATGATTCCTTCTGATAGGCGAGGCCTTTCTTGTAAAGCTGCAGGAAGCACCACTGGGTCCAACGGTAGTATTCTGGATCGGAGGTGTTGATCTCTCGGGACCAGTCGATGAAATATCCGAGTTTCTTGGCTTGTTCTCTGAAGTTGTCAATGTTATCTCTTGTTGATTTCTGTGGGGCGGTGCCAGTCTTGATTGCGTAGTTCTCGGCTGGAAGGCCGAAAGTGTCGTAGCCGAATGGGCGGAGGACGTTAAGCCCCTGTTGGGAGTAGAACCTCGCTAAGACGTCGGTGATAGTGAAGTTTCGGACGTGTCCGACGTGGAGTCCGGCGCCAGATGGGTATGGGAACATCTCGGCGACAGACATTTTTGGTTCGCCTGGTTTCTCGGTCGCCTTGAAGGCTTCAGTGTCTTGCCAGATTTTCTGCCATTTTTGTTCGATTTTGAGAGGGTTGTATCTTTCCATATTAGATAATATTATACCATATTTTTGTGGAATAGAAAAAAGTTCCAACCTCTTAGAGATTACTGCTTATTCGCCGTTAGGCTTAGTCGGATATTGATTTTAAGGCCTTCTTGATGGCTGGACGATCGAAACCGACGATTCGGGTGCCGTTAATCTCTGTAACTGGGACGGTCTTGATTGATTCATCCTTCGTGGCGTCCATTTCGACGTACTTTATGCCTTTTGATTCTAACCAGTCCATCAGTGCGTGGCAATATGCGCAGGTGGGTGTTGTGTATACTTTAACCATATGGATATTATAGCACGAATCGATGTTGCGAATTAATCGGCGGGCGTTAGCTATCTAGTATGTGATCAATTCTTAGATTGCCTTGGCGGAGGATCTTCGGTGGAGTCTGAGTCAGGTCGATGATGGTCGAAGGGAGGTGGCCTGTGAAGGTTCTCGGAGTGCCGCCTCGAGGGTTGGCGGAGGTTAGGAGGAGTGGCCCGGTCTCGGGAAGGAGCTTCTCGAACAAGGGGTGATTAGGCAGGCGAATCCCGATTGAGTCGAAGTGGTCGAAATAGAAATTCTTGAACTGAGGATTCTTGTTTAAAATGATTGTGAGCTCGCCTGGGAAGTGATTATTGATGAGGGTCTTGGCTTTGTCTGAGAGGACGACGTACTTCTCGATGGCATCGATGCTTTCAGGGACGAGAGTGAAGACTTTGCCTGAATCAAATGAGCGGTCTTTTAATTCCATTAGTTTCTTGATTGCGGAGCTCGAATTAACTGAAACGGCGTAGCCCTCGACGGTTTCAGTCGGGACGATAGCGACATTGCTGGATTTTAGAAGCTCGAGTATTTCAGGGAGAGAAAGAGTAGCCTGACTCTCGGTGTCCTTGATTTGCTTTTTCATAGAAAATATTATATCATATTTTTATGAAAATGATACTTGTGCTTGATAATATTCGGTCTTGTTATAACGTTGGGGCGATTCTTAGGACGGCGGAGGGGTTTGGGGTGTCGCGAGTAGTTTTATCTGGGTATACACCGAGAGCCCACGACAAGAATCTTTTGCCGCATCTTCGCGATAAGCTGGATCGGGAGATACACAAAACAGCGCTTGGTGCAGAAGACATGCTAGATATTTATTCGTCTGATGATATAATAATAGATTTAAATAAACTACGAGAACAGGGGTGGAAGGTTGTAGGTCTGGAGAATAATATCGATAGCCCCAACCTCTATAAATTGGATGATAACAGATTGGGGTCTATTGTTGGCGACAAAGTTGTTTTGGTTCTTGGTGAGGAGGTTCATGGAATTGATTATTCGCTCCATGATATAATTGATCTGTTCGTGGAGATACCGATGAGAGGGCAGAAGGAGTCATTTAATGTCTCTGTGGCTGCCGGTATTGCGATGTATAGGCTTAGCTTGTGCTAGCTTTACTTAGTGTTAATTTTATGATATAAATATCTGTGATATTTCTAGCTTATAGATAGAATTTGGGACATTAATATTGGTTTCTTAGAAAGGGGGATAAAATGAGTAGTAAGCCTATTAGATTTGACACGATTTTGCGAGCTTATTCTGAGGGGAAATTGTTTGATCGTCAGGTGGCGATTAACCTTTGTTCGCAGTGTGAGAATGTTCCATTGGAATTTATTAACGATGTATTGAAGGGTGATGATAGTTTTGAGACAAAACTCTCGATGGCTCGTGGTTTGACAAACAAGCCTATCCCGAAGGACGTGATTCTCGGGTGGCTTTATCCGGATGACACCTTCGAGATGCGGTTTGATCCATATCATGTGGTTCCGGCGGCTGGGATTTTTGCTGCGAGTGGCGAGGTTAGTATCGGCGAGAATCATCTCTATGATCGGATGAGAGCTTATGGCCCGGTTCTGATTGAGCCGGCGCTCAATTTCTTAAACAGGAGAAACATTCCGTATCGTAAGATGCTGAAGTGTATCCATGATTTCAATGAGGATACTTTGGCGGCTTTTCTTGGGCAGGCGAATGACCTGGCCGAGATAGAGAGGATGATTAAGAAGTGCAACTGGTGTGTAGAAATGGATACCAAATTAAACCTGATGTGGTCATATGTCTTCGAGCCTTTAGCTAGGAGGGACTTCAGCTCCGTTATGCTGATGAATATGGCTGGCTCTCGGGAATACGAGACGAAATTGGCCGCCGTTCGGGCAGTCTCGCGTCGATGGGACCTGAACAATCCTGCTGTTTTGCAGATTCTGAAGAATGCTTGCCGAGTGATCGATGATAAGAAACATGATGACGAATGGAGTCTCATGCTCGAGCAATTCATCGAAGAGAAGGCTGAAGAAATCCAGGAGAAGTTCGAAAACAACCCTCGTTGGAGAAGGAGCTTTGAACCTCCCTCGAGGGTCTATAAGCTTTGTGCTGGAAACGTTTTGGTTGTCGCCGAGATTCCGCAAAGTGCGGAGGTGAGAGGTAATTATCATCAACCGTGTCGCGCGAGTCGGGCGATAGTCGTTGATATCGTTGGCGATTTCTATGGCGAGAGGATTGGTGTTTCGGGATTCGATCAATCTACGGTTTATCGGGTTGGCGATAAGATTAAAATCACTGATTTCGATCGAACCGACGAGACGTTTGCGACCGGATTTCATTTCTTCTGTACGGAGAAGGAAGCTCTTATTTATGCCGACTAGGGAACCAAGATAGGCCCGAGAGAGCGGGCCTATTTTGATGTTTGAGGGCGATATTGCGAGGGAATTTGATTTTTTTAAATAAAAGTGATAGAATAGATAAAATTATCTATTAAAACTAAGGAGCAAAATGCCTGAACCTAAGAAACAAAGTAGTCCACGCAAGACTGGACTTCGTAGGAGTCATCTTAGGCTTGAGCTGGCACGGAGAGTGAACAAGACTTCACCTGTGAAAGCATTTGAGACTAAGAAGAAGACCCCTAACCTCAAAGTTAAAACAGTTAAAAACGTTAAAAAAGGAAAGTAATTTAAACAATATGGCAAGTAATCGGCATTTAGGTAGAGTTATTGTTCTACAGAGTTTGTATGAATATGAACTAAGAACCCTCGCAAACGATCCGAAAGTCGATTTGGACATTATAGTTGCGAAGAATATTGAGCCATACGAGAAAGCGCTGGGTGACACGGAATTTGTGTACAATCTTGCGCATAAGGTTTCAGAGAATTTTGGGACCCTTGATACTGCTCTTGCTCCGATGGCGCCAGAGTGGCCGATTAGCTCGATTTCGGCAATTGATCGAAATGTCCTGCGGATGGGGCTATATGAACTTTCGGAATGTCGTGACACGATTCCTCCGAAGGTTGCTATTAATGAAGCTGTAGAGCTCGCGAAGGCGTTTGGTAGCGAGAATTCATCGAAATTTATCAATGGTGTGCTCGGTACTGCCTACAAGAAGCTCGGGATAATTGAAGAAAAAGATGAATCAAAGAATAAATCCGCCGGTAGAGCCGACGGCAAGGCGAAAGCTTAAAGTTCCTGAGGCTTTGCCTGAGGAGCGGATCAAAGAATCAGCCCTTGATAAGATTAAGTCAGCAGTCTTTCGCAAGAAGGCTACTATTCAGTCAATTGTGAGGGAGCCGACTTCTGGTGGGATTATTTTTCGATTTACTAGAGATAGGAAAGATATTGAAATCTTGTTGATTCAAGATTCGAAAGAGCGTTGGACTATCCCGAAGGGTCATATTGAGCCCGGTGAGACCGCTAAAATGACAGCGAAGCGGGAGATTGAAGAAGAGACTGGGTTATCAAATATTTCTGTTTTGACGTGGCTTGGGAAGATCCATTTCAAGTATCGTCGGATGGATAAGCTCGTCCTGATGACGACACAGATATATCTGGTACAGGCACTCGATGCGCACGAAGCGCTCGAGCCAGAGAAGTGGATGAAGGGGATAAAATGGTTCTCGTTTACTGATGCTCTTGAAGCGATTGAGTACGAAGATATCGAGAAATTGATGTTGATTGCGAAGAAAAAAATACGTGCAGGTGACTATTAATACAGGGGTGGAATTGGCCGAATCTGTGAAGTCATCTGTGAAATAAATTGACTAAAGGAGGAAATAATGGATACAACACCATATCAAGAATTTGCTCAGGAGAAGCTGGGGTTTTCGTTTAATGATATAAACCTTCTGGTCGTTGCGCTTACACACCGGAGTTATGTGAATGAACATAAGTCGGCGCATGAGCATAACGAGAGGTTGGAATTCTTGGGCGATGCAGTACTAGAGCTAGTATCGTCTGACTTTCTTTTCCGGAACTACGATGAGCCAGAGGGGATTATGACTGCTCTGCGTGCGGCGCTGGTTAGGACCGAGTCGATTGGTGACGCGGGCAAGGAGCTTGGCTATGAGCCTCTTGTCAGGCTATCGAAGGGTGAAAAGCACGGTTCGGAGCGGGCACACGATGTGATTCTTGCGGATTGTTTCGAGGCGGTGATTGGTGCGATTTATCTAGACCAGGGGTATGATAAGGCTAAAGAGTTTATCGAGAAGCATATCCTTGTAAAGATTGATTCGATTCTTGAAGAGGGGTCGTGGCGCGATCCGAAGTCGTATGTTCAAGAGCTTGCTCAGAAGATTGATGGGATTACGCCAGTTTATAGGACTTTGAAGGAGGATGGTCCGGACCACGACAAGACTTTTACGGTCGGGATTTATGTGGGGAATAAACTGATGGGGACTGGAGTCGGTCACTCGAAGCAGCAGGCTCAGACAATGGCGGCGCGCGAGGGTGTGAAGAAATATCGCGCTCTTGAGAAGAAGTAGTTTTTAAGGTGTGTTATTTCCGGTTAGATTGATAGCCCTAGAGTTAGAGAGTTTCACTGGATGGATTACAGGGGTAATCATTGACATTTTGATTAATTTGTGATATAATTAGACATTAGTAGTACATTTAAATCATTATCCAGATAAAAGGGGGGTGTTGTGATTGAAAAATCCATTTGAGGAGGCGGAAGAAGAGTTTGAAAACCGTTTCATGCCTTCGAAGACAGAGTATATCGTCGAGTTTCGCGCCGTTATTGAGGCGTGTGGCAATGTCGGCTACCACTTCAAGATGCTTGAAAACCTGAAAAATAATAACCCGAAAGCTCAAGCAGTGGCAACGGCATACCAGAGGAGCCCGGCATATTACCAAGTAGAACTAAAATATTATGTAAATCAGGCGAGGGAAGCATTCAAACGGCTTGGGCTTCAGGCTACAAGATTCGGTTTTAATATGCCGGACGAGAATTCTTACCTCAATGGCCTTGCCTTGTACGAGGATCGCCGTGATTGCTATAAGTATTACTTGAAGAACCACTGCGAAAAAAAAGGCAAGATCTTGTCGCCGTTTGAGCTGGAGAGTAAATACCAGCTCAGACTTCGTAAAAGGGAGAAGAAAGGAGAGTGATTGTTTGACCCCTGGACATAAGTTCAGGGGTTGATTTTTTAGCAAAAATACGTTAAAATATAGTAACTATTAATTTAAGGAGAAAAAATGCTAGCGATTCGCATGCA
>JAZTXX010000008.1:0-11294 GCA_045636645.1 Candidatus Nanosyncoccus sp. | reverse complement strand
AAAGTCGCATTTTTTCCACTATTTGTACTGTCCATAGATAGAGTCTCTGTCTTATTGGAGTTCACAAAACCAGTACTAGTCGGGCTGCTACCAATAGAATTACCCTCACTAACTCGCGCCCGTCCTTGGAAAGAATTCCTTGTTGCTCTAGATTGAATCGTATAATTCATCCATCCAGCAGAAAAACTATGGTTCGCATCGCCCCAGAATTTACCTAATTCATAACTAGTATTATTAATCTTAAAAGTATTTATAGAGTAACCGTCATCCGCTACAGCCGTAGCGCTCAGTTTATCACCAATATGTGTATAGCTTTTATCGGACAGCCAACTCGCCCCACCAACTCCACTCCATCTATAACTAGATATCGTAGTATGAGCACCCTCATCATAGAATATCTGGTAAAAAGGTCTATATATAGTTCCGCTCATACTTTGATAGCCATCCATCCCATATATATAGTAAGTATATATTCCCCAATTAGGATAGTTTGTCGTATCATAATACGGTCCGTAAATCGCATGCCCAGAAGTGGTTTCATTAGTCGTATATCCAGCTCCTGGCGTAATACAATCCATATTACCACTAAAATAACAGCCAGGACAATCGCTTCCAAAATTCAATGTAACATGAAAAGTTGTCCCTAACGAACCATCAGCCTTTGTGTAATCGGTATGACCAGTAATATTATACGAGTTAACATATGCCGCCGAGGCGTCTCCGTTAGCAAATACTAAACCGAAAAAAGCAACTATCGCAGGAACTAAAAACCATTTTAAATCCTTCTTGCTCATTCAACCCCTCTCTTTTCTACTACCGGAGCATCTTTAGTTTTTGCTTCGTACTCTTTCGCAGCACCTTCAGAACCAGCGAAAGACCTCTCATACTCATCCTTGACGCCAGCTTTCAGAGACTCATATTTAGCAAGTACGTCGTTTTTCCCGAGTTCGGAAGCTAAATCAATCACAGCACTATAAAGCCGATACCGATCAGAAGCATCGAACATATTAAAATCAACCTTTTCTAATTCGTCCAGAGCCTCTTGCTTAAAATCAAATGATACTAGAACATCTTTCTGCTCCATAATATACATATAGACATGCTGGATATCCTTACTATTTATATATTCATCAATAACAGGTTGATACAATTTCGTGATATCACTCGGAGTAACGGAGGAGCTATTTCTCAATTCATTAACTTTTGCATTTATCTCTCGATGCTTTACAACGCCAGCCTTCCCTTCTTCACTAACATATTCCATCGCAAAATCTATATCTTCTTCATTCTCATTAGCGGGTTCATTTTTCGGCCTAAAAAGCAGCACTGAATTCACCACAACAAGCACGATAACGCCTACAACAAGGCAGCCAATTATTATCTTTAACGATAAAGTTGCGTCTTTTTTATCACCTTCACTTAACTTTATTTCCATGCCTGATGACATCTCCCAAATAAACCTAATTCCGTTTTCTTCATTCTAGCACAAGTATTTTTTTAACACAAGCATTATAAATTCTATTCATATTTGGGATTATCGATCTCTACAACCACACCCTAAACCAAGAACGCCCACTACTCAGCGTTTTCTTTCACTATCCCAAGACTCTCATCCGACAGAACCTTACTATCAAACGGCTTCTCGTAAGCATTAATCTGTTCCTCTTCTTTCTCGAGGTTTTCAAGATACCCTTTTAATCCATCCGGTGTCACATCCCCATCAGCCATAAAATCGTATTCGTTTTTCACTTCTTCACCCTCTTCTTCGATTTCTTCCTCGTCCGGCAAGAACCCAGGCCTCGAACGATCCAAATAGATATCACCAGAATTATGATAAATAGCTAACGACACTCCAGTAGTCGAGACAGCCAAAACGATCGCAATAATCCCCATAATCAAGAGATTACGCGCACCACGACTATTCTTCCTCGTAACCTTCTTATCACCCGAATCCATTACAACCTCCCTCTAAGCTCGCCAACAAGCTTCTTATGTTCAGAAATATATTTCGACAATCTCAAAGTATCCTGCACCATCACCTCGCGCTTCTTTCTAACAGAAGACAGCTTCTCATAGAACGCCTTCGCGTCAGACTTACAATCCATCGCAACAAGTTCCTCCAAGTCCTTCTGATATTTAATATAATCATCAGAAAAAGTAGCCTTAGCCTTCGCATACTTATTCTGATTTTCGATCAATTCAGAATTCGACACACTTTTCTCGACTAATTTCAGATTAAGCTTCGTAATATAATTCGACAAAATAGTCTCATAGTGGGCACCAAGATACACCCTCGCCCTCGCATCATTCTTCTGAATATTTTTCAATTTCTCACGAATAGAATCACAATGATCTGAAATCAAATCCAACTTGACTTGCGAAATATTCGACTGCTTTTCGTTTTCATCCGCCGACACATCGCTACCGCCAAGAATTACGAACCCAGGAACCGTAAACACTTGACAAATCAGCAATATTATTGCATACCTAAATATTTTACTTTTTTTATTCATACATCTATTATACATGATTTTCAAAAACCTGCTAAGCCCCCCTTGCCTACTCAAATACCGGACCGTCGCTCGGAAACGGATCAAAATCTGATTCTTCAAAATCCTCGAAAACATCAAAACCATCATAGCCAACTCCCCCAATCCCCTTCATCCCATACGGATTATAACCAAGTTCCATCAAGAATCTCGACGGAGTATTATAATTTCGTGCCCCATAGGAGAATCTTGACATTGCATAAGTCAGAAACAACTTCTGCATCGCACGGGTCATCCCAACATACGCCAACCTTCGCTCCTCTTCAAGGTCGTCTTCAGACTCCACGCTTCGCCCGCTCGGGAATAGCCCTTCCTCCATCCCCACGATAAACACGACTGGAAACTCCAGCCCCTTCGCTGCATGAAGAGTCATCAACGTCACCGAATTCTTCGATGTCGATTCATCCGCTGAAGACATCAGAGTCGCATCAGCTAAAAATTCCTCGAGACTACCGTATTCTGAAGCATTCGAAGCTAGCACCTCCAAGTTTCCCATCCTGTCTTCCGAGGCCGGCGTCCCATCATTGGTTAAACTCCTAAAATCAAAATATTCAATCACAAGTCTAACTATCTCGCCCGGATTATCTTCAGCATTAACCTTCTTCAAGAACCCCACTAGCCTCATGAGCCCATTCTTTGCCTTTCCAATCTTCAGGGCATCAACAACTTCCGGATCAAACAATGGCTGCACCCCAGAAACATGATCCATCGCCGCCAGAATTTTCGCTAGCGACGCCTCACCAACTCCCGACAACACATTCGAGACAACCCGCGCCAAGCTCACTTTATCCCGCTGATTCGTCACAAGTTTCAAAATAGCGAGCGCATCCTTAACCTCTTTCCGATCATAAAATCTCACGCCGCCCACAATCTTATATGGAATATGCATATTCATAAACGCCTGTTCGAAAGCATACGACTGAGCATTCGTCCGATAAAGCACCGCAAAGTCCGCAAAATCCGGATAACTGTTCTGCATATTCAGAATCTTCAAAGCCACAAAATTCGCTTCCCCCTTCTCATCATTTAGCGACTCAATATCAACCGGCTCCCCTTTCCCAGCATCAGTAAACAAAGCTTTCTCCGTCCGCGTCTTATTCTCATTGATAATCTTCTGCGACGCCTCTAGAATGTTCCCAGTCGAACGATAGTTTTGTTCTAGCTTTATAACTTTTGCCCCAGGAAAATCCTTCTCAAAATTCAAAATGTTCGTAAAATCCGCCCCTCTCCACGAATAAATCGACTGCCAATCATCGCCAACCACGCAGATATTCCTCTGCTCATTCACGAGCAGCTTCACAATGTTATATTGAATCGTATTCGTATCCTGATATTCATCAATTAGAATATGCTGGAATTTCTCGCACCATTTCCTACGCACTTCCGGATGCTGCACGAACAGCTCAAGCTCCTTTAGCAGGAGGTCATCAAAATCCAAAGCCGAAGCCTTAGCCTTCTCTTCTTCATATCGATAGAAAATCTTCGCAATCATCTTCTGATTCGGATAAAAAACCCCAGCCTCATACTCCTCTGGGCCATTCCCTTTGTTCTTCTCGCCAGAAATAATCGCCTGAATG
The DNA here is from genome assembly GCA_045636645.1 of Candidatus Nanosyncoccus sp. GTDB lineage: Bacteria > Patescibacteriota > Saccharimonadia > Saccharimonadales > Saccharimonadaceae > Nanosyncoccus. Next base: position 7,168 of record JAZTXX010000008.1, on the reverse strand, counting down.
GATTTCGGCTTCAGTTGTTTATTATCAGAGCATTTAAGCTCCTTCATAATCCTCCGAATCAGCGAAACCTGATCATCCATATCGTAAATCACAAAGTTCTTATCAAGCCCGAGCGCGTCAGATTCGATCCTTAAGATCTTCACGGCAATCCCGTGAAACGTCCCCATATAAGGCATGAAACTTCGCGGTGGCTCATTCTCCCCATTCACGAGCCTCCACAATCTTTCGCGCATCTCCCTCGCGGCCTTATTCGTGAAAGTCACAGCAAGAATCCTGTCAGGCCGCACATCATGAGATATTAAGTTCGCAATCCGATGAGTTAAAGTCTTCGTCTTACCAGAACCAGCCCCAGCAAGAATCAGGACCGGCCCGCTCAAGCACGCAACAGCCTCCCTCTGCCTCTCATTTAATCCCTCCATTATTCCATTCATTACTCTATTATACTTCAATTCCCTCACTTTGTCCGTATTTAAATCTGACACAAGCTAAAGCATCCAGCTCTTCCATTTTTTCAGAAAGTGTGGTATAATAGATATATACAGATTTGACCGACTCTTGAGATAGAGGCGGTTTTTTAATTAATTTAATGAGACGAAGGTGTGTAAAATCGACCAAAATCAAGCAACCACCCAATCGTCAAGGAGAAATAATATGGAAAACCTAGACCTAAAACAAATGTCTGCAATGGTTGATATCATCGCCGAAGAAAAAGGCCTACCAAAGGACACTGTTTTAAATGTAATTGAGCAAGCAATCGCCGCCGCCTGGAGAAAAGACAACGGTGACCGCGACATGAACGTCCGCGCTGTCTTGAACACCAAGACCGGTGAAGCAGACGTATTCGTTGCCCGCGAAGTCATCGAGAACGATCTCGCTTACAATCCATCGACCGAAATCCCTCTAAAAGAAGCCGGTAAAGACGCCAAGCTCGGCGATATCGTCGAAGAGAAATTTGTCGTGAAAGATTTCGGCCGAGTCGCAGCTGGCACCGCCAAGCAGGTCGTCATCCAGCGTCTCCGCGAAGCCGAGAACGACGCAGTCCTTTCAGCCTTTGAAGACAAAGTTGGCACAATCGTCACCGGAACAGTTTCCCGCGTCGAGCCAAAACTCATCCGTGTCGACCTCGGACGTGCCACCGGAATCATGCCTCGCTCCGAGCAGATCGACAGCGACCACTATTCAGTTGGTAAGCGTATCAAAGTGTTCATCAAGAACATCGAACGAGGCGACCGTGGCGCACAGCTAATCCTCTCACGCGCCTCTGCAGATTTCATCGAATGCCTATTCCGCCAAGAAGTCCCTGAACTCGAGAACGGCACAGTCGAAATCCGCGGCATCGCACGTGAAGCTGGCCGGCGCACCAAGATCGCCGTCATGTCGACTGTCCCAGGCGTCGACCCAGTCGGAACCTTCGTCGGTGGACGTGGCATCCGTGTTCAAGCAGTCATGAACGAAATCGGTGAACGCGAAAAAATCGACGTCGTCACTTGGAGCGACAATGCTTCTGAATACATCCGCGAAGCCCTCAGCCCAGCCGAAATCATGAAAGTCGAAATCGATGGCAAGAAGGCCAAAGTATTCGTCTCCCCAGAGCAGCAATCAATCGCAATTGGTAAGCAGGGGCAGAACGTCCGCCTCGCTTCTAAGCTCACAGACTACGATATTGACATCGAACTAAGCAAACCGGCCGCCAAGAAGAAGAAACAAAATGTCGAAGATTCCCTCCTTTCCGCTATCGAGGAAACCACCGAGGAGTAATCAATAAAAACCGACCCTCTAGAGGGTCGGTTTTTATTGCAAGTATAACTAGACTACTTACGGTTAAACTTTACTCTATGGAACGCCTTCCTATTTTTAGCAACAACCGTCCCGATAATAGGTAGCGCAACCAACATAGCCACAGCTACAATCCCGGCATATTTCGCGGCCGAAGACTCACTCGTCGAAGCACCAGTATCCGGTACGGCAATGGCTTCGACATTGTTAGCATAGACAATCGGTGAAATAACCAAATCGTTGCCTTCTACAAGAGCAAAATTGGTCGTATTATATTTCGACGAAAGAGAATATGCGTCAACGATAATATTGTAATCACCATCCACAACAACCGGATCGTCAAATTTTATAACTTTGCGACCACTCTCACCTGCATCGTAAACGAATTCACCTGCCACGTCACTCTTGAGGTCACCATCGTAATCTATACCAACCGCAAAAGGAACCTTTACGGTCATAGTAGCCAAGAACTCAAGCGCGACAGAAGACAATTCATAAACATCACTTGAATGAACGCTATAAACGAGCCTACCATTATCAACAGTCACAGTCGCATCCGTCGCATCAAACACTCTATCGTAATCATTCTTCTTAACGCTATCAATCGTCATTAAGGAAATCGTAGCATTCTCACTAGACTTTTCAAAATCATATCCTAAATGGATATACTCATAGGCATCAAAATTATTAATAATTTGAGTGACATTTTGCTTCATCTCGTTTATCTCATCTTGACTTTTACCATCAAGCGTTCCCATATTTTGTAAAACCTCCATATAGGAATCCGCCGTCATACCGTAATCCTCAAACAAAGAGCTCTTTCCGTAAGAATTTTGCAAGAGGAAGGCACCTTTTTTGTCGGTAGTTGTTCCAGGAACGCGATAGGTATAATCATCATCCCATCCCACTATTGCCATAGCATGGCCATTTTCCTTACCGCAGGTACTAAGACCTCTATCAATGATAGTCTTATTAGTGCTATCCCAACAGTCTTCAATCCCCGGCGCATAAGTGCCTACGTAAACTGCTCCTTTCGTATAAACTGCTTCCTTGATTTTCGAAATAGCATCAGGATCATTTTCATCGATGAATGTGAATCCGTCCATGAGATACTCTGCCTTATCTCCAAGGATCTGCTCTTCAGACATTTCGTGATTATATGCAGGAAAATTGAACATAGTGCCATAGTTATTGACCTCATTGAGGCTGTTATAGCCTTTCAAATTAGAATCATTTGCCTTAAGCTTTGCAAAAAAAGCATCTTCTTTATTCAGTGCGCTTCCACTCCTAAGACCTACAGCGGAATGAATAGCGTTTCCGGCGCTACCGAGCTCACGCTGAACGCCAAACATATCTTTTGCTTTTCTTCCGTATTTCGTTGAAGCAGTGATATAATCAAGTTGCTTAGCAGACAGCTCAACATCAACCCCTTCATTCTTCTTTATAAATGACTCCATCGCGGTTACAGTTGCGTAAGCCCAACATATCGAATCACCACCTTGGTTTTTAAGTGCAGTTCCAAAACCAGCATCAATTAAACTATAAGATTCAGGCAATTGTGTTCCACCCTTACCGCCAGCCTCAAAAGCATGAGAAACATATTTATCCGGGACCAATTTCCACTCACTACCCCGACCAGCACCAACATCATTAAGATATTGTTGATAGACAGGGCTAATCGTCGGATTTTCCAACGGTTCCAAAGCGCTAACACTATTACCAGTGCCAACTCCGAAAGCACCTATCGAAGCAATCGCTAGACCAGCCAGGATACCAGAATTCCTAAAAGATCCTAACTTTGAAAATGTATTTTTATTGTTACCCATTTTTTTGCTATTCCTTTCCTAAGATTATATTTTTATTAATATTACTTTCTAAAGTCAACCTTCTTTTTTCTAGCGAAATGATAGACAACTCCGCCACATGAAAGAACCACCAAAACAATACCGATAGGTAAAGCAATGTGTGTCGCGTTAAGACCTTGCGTCGAAGCACCAGTGTCTGGAACCTTTATTGGTTCTCCCGATTCATCATCGACTTTTTCATTTCCCTCAGCTTCCTCTGACTCGATTGTCTCATGAACGGCGGTAAACTCTATGTCCTTATCCACAATAACATGTTTAATCTGTTCAGGAGTTACAGGTTCACCCGCCCTAATAACCGTTTCGTCATCCAATCGGATATCTACGTCAGCAATCCAATATTTAAACCGATAGTTGTCATTAGGTTGTTCCTCAGACCCAACTGGATTATGTCCAGATATCACATCCTCATTTGAGATACCGGTTATTTTACCATTACTATCAGAGATGTATTTTACGTTAAATTGCTTTGCATAATACTGAATAGCACTGCCAGCTTGAGAAGCATAACCAAATACTATTTTTAGACCGTCTCTCTGAACGCTTTCTTTTACCTTAACATAAACATTCGCCATATTAGTACTTGTCACTGTATCCCCAGTCGTAGCATTATATTCCGAAATAATATAATGCCCAGAAGACGAAAACTTATTTTTCAGCCCATTATCCACTTCATTCTTAAGAGAATCCAGAGAAAGCGCGTACATATTATCTTTACTTAATAAATTATCTTCATTTAGAATCTTCATCGATTGTCCAGAATCAATATCGGTAACACCGAAATACAAATCATTTGATGTAAATACTTCTTGGGTAGATTTATCGTATAGCTTAATATCCATCTCAACAAAAGCATTATCATTACTATCCCTTTTAGGAGGCGTAACATTTTCTACACTTGTTGAACACCCTGCATCAGAGAACAACCAAGGAACATATATGTAGCCCCATCTTGGGTCAACTGCAACTGGAACAAATTTACCATTTTCCAAAGTCATATCTTCTAAAACGACCTTATTAAACTTAATTCTACTTTCATACTTATTATTAGCTATAGTAAAATACGTATTCGATTGACTAAGGTCATAGGTAGTAGTTGTAACCTTAAAGTATTTAACCTGCATACAATTATCAGAAGTACCATCACTAATATATCCAGTCTGCCACATATCATCTGTATCCGAATGATAACTCAAAGCCGTACTTGCACCATCATCTCCTTTAATCAACAAGGATAAATCATCAACCAAAGCTGGATTTATGTTGATATTATTATTACTGAATACCTCACCGCTAGAATAATCTATCCCATACGGGTTATCCGCGAAAACACCTTGTGAAAACGTAAGTGATGCCGCAAAAAGACAAAACACAGATAACAGTTTACCTTTTGCATATTTCATTAAAATTTTCCTTTTTTATTTTTGTATAACCTTTATGCTTCCAATATAACCGAAATCCCAAAAAATGTCAAGCTCGCACAGTCCATCGCACCATATACACATATCCTCTCTATTGCACCCCTATTAGTCTCATTCTATGCTATAATACTAACAGAGGAACTATACTGTTTTTGTACATTAATTATCGGAGGTGATTATATGTCAATCATTAAAGACCCTGACCTCATCCCTGATGGGCGACGCAAGATCGAATGGGTTAAGGATTTCATGCCGGCATTAACAACCATCAGCCAGGAATTAATCGATAACCAGACATTCGCTGGCCTAAAGATCGGTATGTCTATCCACATGGAAGCCAAAACAGCATACCTTGCAACACTTTTAAAAAATGCGGGCGCCAAAGTTTTCGCAACAGGTTGCAACCCATTATCTACACAGGATGACGTTGCGGCAGGATTAACAGATTACGGAGTAAATGTCTACGCTATTCACGGTGTTAACGAAGAAACCTATCGTGAGCACTTGAAGATGGTCCTCGTGAACAAGCCGGATCTCATCATCGATGACGGCGGCGATCTGATGGAGAGCTACCTTAATCTCCCGGACGAAGAAAAATGGCCCCTTATCGGTGGATGTGAAGAGACCACATCTGGAGTCCTTCGACTCAAATTTCTCGAGAAAGAAGGCAAACTCCCCTTCCCAATGGTCGACGTCAATGACGCCAAATGTAAGCATTATTATGACAACAAGTACGGTACAGGACAATCAGTCTGGGATGCAATCATGCACACCACTAACACGCTCGTTGCCGGCAAAACAGTCGTAATCGCCGGATACGGCTATTGCGGAAGAGGCATCGCGATGCGAGCCCGCGGAATGGGCGCTAGAGTCATCATCACGGAGATTGACCAAGTCAAAGCCATCGAGGCGAACCTCGACGGATTCGAAGTGATGCAGATGAGCGATGCAGCCCCTCTCGGAGACTACATCATTACAGCGACAGGATGCAAAGACATTCTCACTTACTCGAAATTCCGACTCCTTAAGAATAATGTCTTCCTGGCTAATGCCGGACATTTCGACGTGGAGATTAATCTGGTTCATCTGAGTCAGATCGCCAAAAACATCGGCGAACGCCGTGCAGGTATCACAGGCTACAAGCTTACGGATGGACGAACCATTAACGTTCTCGCCGAAGGAAGGCTCGTCAACCTTGCGGCCGGCAATGGTCACCCTGCAGAAATCATGGATATGAGTTTTTCGCTCCAGACTCTCGGTCTCAAATTCTTATTAGACAACAGAGAGGATCTGGAAAACAGAATCTATGATATTCCCGAGAATATCGACTACTTCGTTGCAAAAACCAAATTAAATGCAATGAATATCAAGGTTGATACTCTTACACCAGAGCAGAAAGCCTATCTTGGCCTGCCCACAACATAAGGCCCAAATCAGCCTTAGCCAACAAAACCCGATCATTATGATCGGGTTTTTCCTCTATCCTATCACAAGGCAAGCAAAAAGCCATCCCGTAAAGGATGGCTAATTGATAATTTGGCACCTTCCTAGTTTCCCACTTTCGCAGTATAATCGGCGCTACTGGGCTTGACTTCTGTGTTCGGAATGGTAACAGGTATTTCCCCAGCGCTATGGGCACCAAATCGTAACAACAGCGTCAACTATTATTACTATTGATGTCCATAAGGTGAACAAAGATTTTAATGACGCTCAGTGCATTCAAACACCGTTTGCTAGCTAAGTCTCCCATGTTCTCGCGGTAAACTTCCTGCCGCGTCGCCGCAAAGGCAAGAAATTATAATGAGAACATGGAACATAAAAAGGCGATGGACCTATTAGTACTTCTCAGCTCCATATGTTACCATACTTCCACTTAAAGCCTATCAACCAGATCATCTTTCTGGAGTCTCCTAGGGAATCCTTATCTTGGAGTGGGCTTCGCGCTTAATATGCTTTCAGCGCTTATCTCTTCCGCACATAGCTACCCGGCGATGCAGCAGGTGGCCACAACCGGTACACTAGAGGTGCGTTCATCTCGGTCCTCTCGTACTAGAGACAAATCTCCTCAAAATTCCTAACGATCATGCCGGATATAAACCGAACTGTCTC
>JAZTXX010000007.1:0-8214 GCA_045636645.1 Candidatus Nanosyncoccus sp. | reverse complement strand
TTGCACCACTTCTCCGCAGGCGACAGCTTGGGCTTTTTAAGCCAATTCTCTCTGAGCTGGTTATTAGTGAATTCGGTTCCGTTGTCCGTTTGGATGCACTTAATCTTGAAGGCTGGAGCGTAAAATCTGGCAGCCTTTTCTAGGAAATCTACAGTAATATTTGCATTACAGTATTTATAGGTAAATTTGAACTTTATTCTAGTGCAGCAGTCTATGATATCATATTGGTAAGCCGAGCGCTTCCAATGCTTAACATCCATTTGCATGAGTTCGCCCGGCTTATAAGGATACTTGTTCAATCTCCGGTCTTTCCGGGCTTTTTTCTTGCGTTTTTCTAGTAGTCCAGCACGAGAAAGAATATTATGGACTCCATGCACAGATATGGTTACTCTATAGTCCCTCTCTAAGATAAGCTTTAACTGGTTCTCTCCATACATTAATCCTAGTCTAAGTTGTATTATTAGACTTACCAGTTCCTCATCTGGATCGTTTTTATGAGACTTAGGCGTTCGTGGTTGATCCATAAGGCTTTTTAGAGTTTTACGATTGTTCTTCCACCTGTTGTACCAATAATAATAGGTCCTCCTTGGTACACCTAATCTTTTGCAAGCTTCTGTTACGGAGCCAAGTCGTTTTGCCTCCATAAACCAACCCAGCCTAATCCTAGCTCCATAGATGAGCTGTTGTTTCTTTTGCATGGTTCTACCCCCCATTCTTAACATCCTTTCTTAATTATACGAAAGTGTGCAATATGTTTGGGAGGTTGATTGAAAATATTGTATTGGTATTGACTATTTAATGATAATATGCTATAATGAGTACGTTTGCATTGATGGGCTGGCTTGTAGTCCCTTGCTCTTTAATATCTAGCTATGTTTGAAGATTTTGGCAGCACCCAGTCCACCAAGGTGGCGGGCTGAGTGCTGTCAAAACACCGGCAGCCTTAGTTGTTGATTGTTTTATATAAAAGGAGGAAGACACTTTGAAAGAGAGAAGAACAAGAACAAAAACAATTATGTTACTCGTAGTTTTAGCAATTGTGGCTGCTGTCTGCCTTGCCGGCTGTGGCGAAGGCAATGTGACGCCAGATTTATCTGACGCCGCATACCAGGCCGAGAAGGTCATTACCGAGCGAAAGCTCGCAAATGACATCCCTGAATTCTGGGACTCCGCCTACACGGCCACTGGCGCAGTCAAAGGGCTTCTTGGTACCGGGAGCAACTACACGCTCGACGTCCAGATAGCCCAGGCTGACGGCTCGAAATTCGAAGTCAAGACGACACCGTTCAGGCTCCAATACATCAACGATGTATGGAAAGATTTGGCTGAAAACCAGATACTTGACATAATATCGAGTGATGCACTAACGGTTCAAGCGCTTGACACGGGAGGAAAGCCGGTAATCAAGAGTTCCATCTTGCAGTTCACTGCAAGAATTGGCCTTGTAGGGAGCGACATCCGTGATTTCTCCGTCGTCGACATCGAAAACGACGGAAAATGGGATTACGTAGCAGAGGGGAGACTATTCTTCACCGATGCGATGTCGACAACCCTAAAGGACAATGACGGCAACGCTCTGCCGATTGGCCTTCAGAGCAACCGTGAAACATCGGTTTACTCTCTTGAAGGCGTTGAGCCGCAGAATATTGCCGATCTGGTTGAGATTACCCAGTCGTAGCCGCGCCCGCCAAAACATGGCTAGATTAGGACTCGCTTAGCTGATGCAGGCGGGTCCTTTTCTATTCGGTTGACTAATGCTACCTCTGTAATAAGCCTTTTACCTCTTGACAAAATTGACTCTTAGTGCTATAATTAAGGTATTGTGTGGGCATCACTGTACGTTAATAGTGGTGATGGTAAGACTTTGTTAGCATGAATCGTTGGACCATCTGGACAACGATTCCAAAGTCTTTTCATTTTTTCTTTTCCCGAAGAAAAAATGGCCGTGGTCAGAAGTGCCTTGATAGACTGTACTCCTTTCGGGGGGAGTTCGGGGCCAGCCTATCAATGGACTTATGTTCTCTCGGGCTCTTGTCCGTATCCGTCCTTATCGATTTGACAGCCTAGACTTGGAGGCTATGGTCTCCCCTAGGCTCGGAATTGAGTTATACAGGATAGAATGGGAGTGGCCACCCGTACCCATTCAGAGGTCCTCGCCCGCTAGAAAGGGCATTAAAGGATGCGCCCTTGGAGCGTTTTGAGGGTTGGTCTTCTGGCCGGCTTTTGGAGTGCGATAAGGTGCGTAAGCATAACAGGCGGAAGCCTGCCCCACACCATTAATACTATGAAAGGCCGCAAATTGTTGCGGCCTTTTTACTTCCTCTATAGGGGTCGGCCTCTGTGGACCGGGAAAAACACCCATTTTACTTATTGACACTCCTTAATGATTGTGCTATAATTAATCGCACGCAGTTTTTAGTTGGGGCGCGTCCCCGAAGCACATTATAAGGAGGATATGTAACTATGAATGATGAAATGATCGAAATGGTTCAGTACTGGATTAACCACGATGCAAATTCCGTGATGTATCGTGACGACGAGCGCGGACAGAAGGAGCTGGAGATGATCAGATACAGCGCTATTGATGCCTGGGGTCTCCCTTACGAGCAGAACATTAAGCTGAAAAAACAGTACACCGAAGGTGTGTGGTTATTCCTGAAGGACAAACTGCTTTCTGTGGTTGCTCCGGTGCTGAGCTTTTAAATCATTTTAGCAACCCTCAACTGGTGGCTCTTATGAGCCACCTATTTTTGTGGAATTTAGCTCTTTACAAGTCGGGCAAAATAGATTAAAATAATAGGGTAGAGATTTGGAGCTGGTTTTTATTAGCGCTCCAAACGTAATAATAAAAAGGAGATTGAATGGCAAATTTTGACCGTTCCAAGCCGCATATCAATGTCGGCACCATGGGTCACGTTGACCATGGTAAAACTACTTTAACTGCTGCGATTACTAACGTTCTCGCAAAGCGCCTTCCTTCCGATGTTAACAAGGCAGTCGCTTATGATCAAATTGATAATGCCCCTGAGGAAAAGGCTCGCGGTATCACCATCGCAACTTCTCACCAGGAGTATGAATCAGAGAAGCGTCACTATGCACACGTCGATATGCCAGGTCACGCTGACTACATTAAAAACATGATTACTGGTGCTGCTCAGGTTGATGGTGCTATCCTCGTAGTTGCTGCGAATGATGGTCCTTTGCCTCAGACTCGTGAGCACGTACTTCTTGCTCACCAGGTGAACGTACCTAAGATCATCGTCTTCCTCAACAAGATGGACCTTGCTGATCCTGAACTCGTTGAGCTCGTTGAGATGGACGTCCGTGATCTTCTTAACAAGTACGGATTCGATGGCGACAACGCTCCTATCATCAAGGGTTCCGCCACTAAGGCTCTCGAAGGTGACAAAGAGAACGAAGACGCTATCATGGAACTCGTTTCTGCTATGGATGAATACTTCGATGTTCCTGAGCACGATCTCGACAAGCCATTCCTCATGCCTATCGAGGATGTCTTCTCAATCAAGGGTCGTGGTACTGTCGCTACTGGTCGTATCGAGCAGGGTGTCATCAAGATCAATGACGAAGTTGAAATCGTTGGCCTTAAGGAAACCCAGAAGTCGGTCGTTACCGGTATCGAGGCCTTCCACAAGACTCTCGATCAGGGTCAAGCTGGCGACAACGCTGGTCTTCTCCTTCGTGGTATCGAGCGTGATCAGATTGAGCGTGGTCAGGTTATCGCTGCTCCAGGCACAATCACTCCACACACTGAATTTGAAGCACAGGTTTACATCTTGAAGAAAGAGGAAGGCGGACGCCACACTCCATTCTCCAAGGGTTACAAGCCTCAGTTCTACTTCCGTACCACTGATGTGACCGGTGAAGTTGAGCTTCCAGCCGATAAGGAGATCGTCATGCCTGGTGATCAGGTTACCTTCAAGGTTAAACTCTTGCAGGCAGTCGCTATGAACGACAACGATCGTTTCGCTATCCGTGAAGGTGGCAAGACTGTCGGTTCTGGTGTTATCACCAAGGTTATCAAGTAAGACAATTCTTGACAGAAAATCTCCCTCTCATGAGGGAGATTTTTGTTTGGACTTACTTGCTGGGTGCGGAAGGGGAGTTTCGCTATTTATGCTAAATCCTATGGATAGGCTGATTTTGAAAAATAAGCATTGCCGGAATGCTCTAATGTGCTATAATTTAAATAGATAAAGGGAGTAAATATGGCAGAAAAGAAAACAAAGCCTACGGGTGCGGCTTCGAAGAAGTCTGACACTAAAAAATCTTCGGCAAAGCCAGCCGATATTAAGAAAACTAGCGAGGTGAGGAAGCCTAGCGACACTAAGAAGACTACTGAGACGAAGAAGCCGGTCGAGAAGAAGGTTGCAGAGAGTAATGTGGCTGAGGTTAAAGGGACCAAGATTACTGCTACTAATAATGACGTTACCTCTGGGACTCCGACCACAGGGACAACAAAGAAGCGTCCGAAGAAAGGCTTGATTATCGGCTTAATTCTGGCGCTCGTAATTATTATTGTCGGGGCACTGGTAACACTGTTTTGCTTCAAGGCCCAGGACCCTAAGGACGAGACAAGCAAGCTAAGCTACTCTAACTCATTCTTCATCTACGATAATGGCAAGAATACTCTCTGGAATAAGGAAGGGAAGAGGCTAACCAATGATGATTATTCTTATTACTCTAACTTCGTCAACGGGTACGCGATGGTGAGGAAGGATGACCAATACGGAATCATCAGAGAAGACGGCAAAATGTCGGTAGATTTCGGCAAGTATGGAGACATCTCTTTCGAGAGCGGTCTATTCCTCGCTCAAAACGGCAATACGAAGGAATACTCTCTTCTGACAGGCTCCGGTAAGGAAGTTTTGAAAGGTTCAGATATTCAGACATTTCTCAATGATTCCAGCAATATCGCCCTAGCTGTTCAGGTTAATGACGAGATTATGGTTTACAACTATGACGGGAAGCTTATAACCAAGACTTCAGCGGTTGAAAATGCGAAGGATCCACAGGTCCATAGCTCTGAAGATTATGGTTTGTTCTCCTACAATAATTCAAATGTCCTATTCGACGCCAGAGATGGTAATATTCTGGCTGAGTTCGAGGGCTCGAATTACTTGTTCGATATCGTTTCCGAGGATCGCTCGATTGTTATGCTCGAGGAGCACGAGGAATCAAATGACTCTAAAGGATCAATGAGCCTGGATGGTCCAGAAGGGACAGGGAAATACAAGCTGTTCACCGGCGGAAAGCTATATGACCTCAATGAGACTAAATTCTACGGCGTAACCCAGCTCAACCACGTGATCGGCTACGATGATGGTGATGACCTGGCCCTACTCGACGAGGATTACAAAGTCACGAAGCGTGTAAATTCTTATCTCGAGTTGAAGGACTCCAATAACTACGCAGTAGAAAACGAAGACGGGAAGGTCGAAATCTATCGTAACGGCGAGAAAGTGAAAGAATTCGGGGAAGGTTCGTCCGTTTCTTCTGGAGGGGTCTTATTCGATGACTTCTATGCAATCGATAGCGATGGAAAATCGATGTTCTACAACCTTGACGGCTCAGTTGCTATTGATCACGAGTACAAGGAAATCTACGATATGTTTAACGAATTCCATCATGCGATCGTTTCCGATGATGACGACGAATACTACCTGATTAACACCAGTGGTGGTAAGATTAGTGATCAGACTTTCGCACGAATCGTCTTCTATGAAGGTGGCTACGAGCTCCAGAACAAAGATGGCAAGTATGCGGTTGCGAATAAGGACGGAAAGGTTCTGACGGAATTCAAATACGATGACGTATACTATCGCTCCGCTCCCCTAACTCGTAATATCTGGACCGGGGAGACTAGCGACGATAAGTGCGATGTAATTGATGCAGACAGCGGCAAAGTGATTCTTGCGGATGTGGAGGTCGATGGCTTCTTTGGGCACTATTTCACTGTCGAGAATGCTGATGGCAAGAACGAATACTATACTTATGACGGCGTGCTCTTCTACACAGAGGAAGACAAGGATGCTGAGTAATATAGAAGCGTAACTATAACATAAGGTGATGTGCTATAATTAAAGCATAAGGAGAACACATGTCAGCAAAAAAGAGTATTTATAAATTAAGTATCAAGGATATGAAACAATTGATATGGGACTTTTCGTGTACGTTGTATGGGAGAACCGTATTCTTTCTGGCATATTTCGTGCCATTCATGGCACTCCTCGTAATGCTAGGATTAGTGCTCGCCTCGATTATTGAGCAGTCCGCAGATTTATTCTACCCGATCACCGGGACATTCTTCCTATTCGTTGGATTGTTCATCCTTGGTAATATCTATTATTACCACGAGATTAGGATTTTCTCAGAGAAGAGATAGTCGCTACTTTCGGATCTCGGGGAGTTCAACCTTGCTTGAGATTGGCTCCTCGAGAAGCTCAGGATTCGCAAGAAGATACTGAAGAAGTTTTGCGGATTTACTGAAATAATATCCGTCAGCGATGCGTTCGTCGAAATTCATGCCCCACTCACAGAGCTTGCGGGTGGTTTTTTTACCGTTTTCGATGACTTCTTCATCCTTAATTTCACCCATGGTAAGAAGGGAAGAAGAATTGCCGAAATCGTTTAGGTTGTGATGGATGGCTCCACACCCGATAGAGCCTAGGTTCGAGAGAATCATTGTGCTGTAGTAGAGGTTATCCTCGATGAGCGAACTGGGCAAAATACCCTTCTTGTCGGTCCACTTGAAGAGCCCGACAATCGGTACGCGGAGAAAGTTTGGGAGCTTGCCGAGAAAATCAATGGCCGAATTTGCGCCCTGTTTGTCGATGTTGTCGGACTTCTTCTGACGGAAACTCTCGACTTTGCGACGGATTTTGTCTCCGATGGTATAGATTGTGTCCTTGCCGTCAATTGGAATCATCACCATCATCTCCTCGGAATGATCATCGAAGCTGACCTTGGCGACAAACGAGAGGATGATTCTATCGTGCTCATAGAGGTGACGGTTAGCGATGAAGTAGTTGAGTTTCGGGCGGTTATAGACGGTCTTAGCGATCGCGGTCAGAAATGCGTGAAAATATGTCACTTTCTTGTCCTGGTCGCCGTGAGTGGATTTCTTTTTTTCGATGTATTTCGATAGATTCGTCAGATCCATCTTCTGGTTAATGTAGACATCGCTGACGCTACGACGTGGCTTAAGGTCGATATTGATCTGATTGAGGCCAGAAACCCCTCTGACTCGGTGTGCACCTCCGTATTTCATTTTGCTCCTTTTCATTATTATAGCATGAATGCTATACAATGGCTGGCGGTTGCTTGTTTATGAGATAATTTAGGTTTTGGCTCATTTCCAAAACATAAGTATAGTATATGGATGGTGTGTTCTCTGGCGCCTCCTATCTCACCGATATGGATGGTGCGAGTGGGTGGGATACTTCTAGTGTAACGAATATGAGTTATATGTTCTCTGGTGTAGATAATATTGATAGACAGTCCTTAATAACTGGAATGTGTCTAGCGTTACCAGTAAGCCTAGTGCCTTCACCTGCCCCGTAGATAAGCGGCCAAGTTGGGGCTAAATTCTCTCTTATCACATGATAGCACTGGGCCGACAAAGCTCATAAAAATATCCAGATCGGTATGAGATTACATGCGAATTAATAATTCGTCACAACGCTAATGACTAAAACTTCCACTAGATTTCATTACGGCTTAAAGCAAAAGAATAAATAAACTAGGAATCATACATTTCTGGAATTATGTTAAAAAGCCTATTTATAATGTTAAAATTGAACCAGGAAAAGTCTAATATGTTTGGGAGGTTGATTAAAATCGCAAAATATCTATTGACAGCTTCCTCCACATAAGGTATTATAAACATAAGTGTGAAGATCTTATAAAGGCTACGCAAAGTTAATAGTAACCAAAATATAAAAACTACCAAAACTAAAAAAGAGGTCATACAAAAATGTGTTTTCTGGAGTTTTTCTACCGGAAAGGGAATAATAAAAAAAGAATCCAACTAAAGAAGTCTATCCTACCAACCTTGTTTTTGCTCTTGCCTTTCTTGGCATTCTTTTTTGGTTTTAACTCTCACCCTACTTTTGCAGCCAGCTACACTCTTTCTCTCTCCACTTCTGGCAATGTTGATATCAGCATCAACCCGAGCAACAGCTATGCCGGTATTGG
>JAZTXX010000006.1:0-22924 GCA_045636645.1 Candidatus Nanosyncoccus sp. | reverse complement strand
GGAGTTAACTCAATCATCCCAGCTGAGATCGTGAAATATGACGCTACGTTGTATCTCTGGGGTGCTAGAGAAGCTGAAATGGGCCAGTCTGGCGGACTCACTGACGCCTACACCCATGAACTCCCACCGAGGTATTAGACTTAATTATATTTGCAGTTACGCTGAGGTGCTAGATCATGATCACGCTCGTCAGTTAGTGATGTAAAATTTGACTATAGTTGGTATATCTTTCTATAAATATAATGTGTTAGCGATGTAGTGAGTTAGTGCATTGTTGTTGATTTCTATATTATGGTTGTGGTAAAATATATGCATGGACGAATTAAAGGGTGAGGGAAACAATCTTGAAACTCGAAAAGGTTTTTCGTGTAAAATTTTCTATATTATTATTTGTGTTTTGATTGGCGCCATTATTATTATGATTGTCGCTATTACTTTAACCAGGGATAAAAATGAAGTTGAGGAAGTAGTGGAAGAGGATGGGATGGAGACAGAACTTAATGTTATAAAAGAAGAGACAGCTGATATTAAGGTTCAGGACGATTGTACTACTCTGGATAATGTTGATGACATTACTAGGTGTATTGGTGTTAAGTTTTCTGATGGAACTATTGATATCGATGCAGCTGCTTCGGAATACAATAAAGCCATTGATAGCGCTAGGAAGGCAGGGGATTATAATTCTGTTACGGACCTGATGTTTTCGAGGAATATCTTGTTTAGCTTGGAAGGACGGTGTGATGAAGCAATAAGAATCACCGAGTCCGAACAACTGGATAATTACGATGATTCTGCCAAGATGAAGTTTTATAATGTCGCGTTCGCTCTCGCTAATGACTGTGGTAATTCCGAATTTAAAGAGAAATATAACGGCTTATTGGAAGAGTACAGAAATAAAATAAGGGAATCGGATGAAGAGTAGGATCAAGAACGAGTTTTTGATTGGTCTACTTGGTGCCATTATTTTCTTGTGTTCAATATGCGTCTATGACTCTTGTTTTGCTTTGTGGGCTACTGGTAACTGGGCCCCTAATGGCACACCGACTAACTGTAGTTTTCCTCAGATTTATCAGAGGACGTGCAACCCTTTTGATGGGGGAGGAAGCTTTCACATCTATAAAGCTGATGGGAGAGCTGGGCCCGTAAGATACTTTGACTATTCTTTAATGACTCAGCCGCTTGACAGTAATGGTTTGCCTATTATTGTTGGTAATGAGACAAATTATTCTGTAAGTACTTACTGTGAGGAACATGATTATGCTTGGTATGCTGCGTATGGATTTGATGGACGCTGGAACGGTTATGGAACAAGCTATATCCATTGGGGGCCGGCACAATGGCATACTGGTATTGCTGCAAACACTGACTATAATAATGGTGGCTTAGACTATAGTGATGCTTCGAGTGCTATGTCGGCTGGAACTCTGAAAAACGGTACGCCGATTACGGCTGCTGCCGCTGTGGCTTTCTATAGAGAGTGGGCTAATAATTCTAACGTAACCTATGTCCCGTATAATGTCGGTTGGTTCTGTATTGACCGCGATGCTTTCGGGTTCTTTGGTAGGGCAAGGGTTCTTGATAAGGATGATAATGTAAAAGCTAGCACTGGTTGGGTCCAAGAGAATACGAAAGTTGACTATTCTTTTCATAGTAACAATTCTGGAGCGGTTGCAACATATTTACTGGAAATGAAGGCCGAACAGAAGAATACGACTTCAAAGTATAAAAGATTTAAAAATGGAGTAGAGTTTGATGATACGTACGTAAGCCGTACTTTTCCTAATCGTAAAAAGACTGAAATTGGTAGAGGCACATGGACTTTGTCGCCTGGAGCTGGAGACTTATGTTGGTCAATTAATTTTAAGGTTTCTACCGATGACAACAATAAGGAATATGCTAAGGTGTGTGCTAATGCCTTGATGACGAAATTTAATGGTGGTATTGCTGCGTATGGTGACAAATCCGGCAACAATACACACCTTGGTACTAAGTGGGGTACTGGTTCAGAGACTCAATACATCAATAACTGTGAATACGATGAACAATGCAAGGTAACATTTCAGCAGGCTATGGGAAGATCTGGTAGTTATGGTGCTGCATACTATTATGTATATAATGGTAATACTTTGGTAGCGAGCGGCACCTTTAACCCGAACTCTTTTGATAACATCATTATTCGATATGCTGGTTCTAAGAATTATTATATAAAGCCAGGGGGTACAACTTGTGAAACATTGTATTATTATAATAATAATGGTCCAGATAGTAAGTTGGTTGGTGTGGGAGAATGTGTAAATGCGATTATTTCTAATTTTCAAGGTAAGGCTGATGTGAAAGGCGGGTATTCTACTGGTTGGAATGCCTCAAATAAGGAGGTTGTGCAAGAATTTGATAGTGGCAATAATGGTATTAAAAAGGGATTCAAATTAAGTCTGAGACGTACTCCTAATGACTCGGGCAGGGCAAGAGTCCCTTACAGAATTAGAGAGGATGGAGTCATAAAACCCGATTATGTCAACTGGGTTAAAGTTGATCCTGGTACGGATGCTAATGGGAAATCAGAAGAGACTAACGAGGATGTGACCATTATGCCTGGTGCATCTAAGTGTTTCTCCGTTGACTTTCAGCCGGCATCTAGTAGTAATAGTAGTGTCTATGCTAGGGCCTGCGCTAAAGCTAAGGAGTCTACATTTAAGGGCGCCATTGCGACCTATGGTGATAATAATAATGGCACAACTTACCTTTCGTTCAACGATACTTCCGAAAAGACTGAGTCAGTAATCGCTAATTGTTCAGCTACTTCTGGATGTAAGGCGACATTCCAACATGCTATCATAAAGTCTGGTAGTCTTGGTACAACTGATTATGTTGTCTCTGTTAAATCTAATTTGCACGAGACACATAATGGTGTTAACCAGATTGATAATAATGACAATATTCAACATGGTACAACTGATCCTAATAGTTTTGATTATCAATATATCCGACCCAAGGGTACTACTACTTACACCCTCTATCCCGGTATGGTAGTATGCGAGACATTGAAATATAAACCGAGTAATAAGCCTGGTACGGCTGATACAACCGTTACTGCTTGTATCTCGGCTAATGGTGATGCACAAGGCAATAATACACTTCTAGATATTAAGACTAAGAATGAGAGCGTGACAAAATATAATAGTTATACCGATGACCTAATCTATGCTAAGCCTGGAGACCTTATTAGGTACCAGGTAACTTATAAACCAAGACTACAATACACTGCCTATATTAAGGCTGAGAAACTAAAGGTTGGTAATGCTATCAAGCCTACCTCAGGGATTAATACGCTTATATTATCTTCTGCACTTTATTATCATTTCCCGACGTATTCGTGGAAGAATGCATTCAGAGTCAAGCCGTATGATGATGGTGCCTCTGAGAGAGGTAACTCAGCTGGATTTAAGAATACTGGCGTACTTAGCCATCTGTTCACTTACAATGCTGGGGATGCTTCGGAAAAAAATGAGCCAACCAGGGGTACCTATAAAGTCGTGGCTTCTGATGTTTCCCGTACTCTAAAGGAGCAGACTCTAACAAATTATGATAGCTATACGAAGTACACTCCAACTAGTATTAACTTTTCGCAGAGCGGTTCTTCAAACGGTGGATATAACACTGCTGTGATGAAATTTGATAATGCTTCGGATACAGTTGATTTTGCTGTTCCATACAACTACGAAACTGGCGTGACGATTCCAGATGACAGGAAGACTGTCAACGCCGCCGAAAGTGATGAAGTTACTGCTGAGATTTCGATTAAGAAAAAGAGAAATTATACGACTACCAACCATGGCTATGAATCAGAAGCATATGCTACGATTTCGGCTCCGACTACTATGAGGTTGATTGGCTTTGTGAAGAATGAAGGTATTTCAACTAGCGGTGAAAGGTTTTTTGCTGGTACTGATTTCTGCGGGAGATACAGGGGGACGGTATGCCAGGTGAAGGAATTTAATGACACGAACCCTCAAACTTTTAATAAGAATGGTAACATGAGCGGGAGTGTTGAATCGAGAAAAGCGAGCTTTAACATTCCTGACGTTGAGGCTGGTACAGAGTTTTGTGTTGCGGCCGCAATTTATCCATCGACTAGTGGTAGTGACACGAATTTACTGGATGAGGGGAATGATAGGTGGAATATTTCGGATGCTAAATGCTTTACTGTTGCTAAGAAGCCTAGCATGCAAGTCTGGGGTGGTGGTATATATATTAACAATGGTGCTTCAAACGTAGAAACATCTACCAGCATAAAGAACAATCTGAAGTCCATTAACGGATACGAATACAATATCAAGAGCTCAAATGGTACACACGTATTCGGTTCCTGGGCAGAGCAAGCACTTATTGCAACTGGTGATGTGAAAGGACTTGGTTCTGGTGCTAGTATGGGTTATTTTAGCTACGGCAACGGTCTCTTCCCAAATCCTACATATAAGAACACTGCTTCTGGGGATATTAATCCTGGTGGTAGCTATGAGGAATCCTTAGATTTCTGTCTAAGAAGCCCACTATCAATGGCTAATGCAAGTGGACTAAAAGCAGGTGGACGTACATGTAAGAATGCAAATGGCTTTGTAGGCTCAATCAGCGGTTCTGGCTCTTCAAATGTTGATAATGATAGAAACTCCATCATTAACACTCTAATCAATAATGGAGTCTCTTCAAAATCCACCTATTGTTCATTTAATGGTAATACTATTCTTGGTAGCACTGAAGGATATGGTGACAATGAAGGAGAACTACGAGACAAGGACTGCAAGGCTACAAAAACTCTCCCACTAGGTACTACAAAGATTATCCATGTTAAGAACAAGGGAGATGTTACTATCTCTTCTGATCTACAATATACAAGTGGACCATATAATGCACTTAGTGACATTCCTAAGCTAATCATTTACTCTACAGGTAACATCAATATCAATTGCAATGTAGGACGAATTGACGCAGTACTAATTGCTGATGGTAATGTTGATACATGTCCTGTAGAAAAAGATGAAGACAGAGCCAATAGAGAATACTCTAACCAGCTAATCATTAACGGTGCCATCATTGCTAAGAACCTAAAGCTAAACAGAACCTACGGTGCTGCTGCTGGAGTTAACTCAATCATCCCAGCTGAGATCGTGAAATATGACGCTACGTTGTATCTCTGGGGTGCTAGAGAAGCTGAAATGGCCCAGTCTGGCGGACTCACTGACGCCTACACTCATGAACTCCCGCCGAGGTATTAGACTTAATTATGTCTGTAGTCCTTACTAAGGTATTGAAAGAGGTAAAAACTACTTGATTTTTATGAAGAAAAGGCTTATACTTGGGGCATAATATGAAGAAGAAAAACACGAAGATGCGGATATTTAGTGGCGTGGCACTAAGTGCATTCGTCCTTGCGGTTGTGTTTTCTGTTCTTAGTTTATCTAATACGGTCAAGGAGATTTCCGAGGTCGCGATTTCTAGGTCGCCGACAGCTATTCTTGCTAGTTCTGGCGTATCGGATGGGCGTCCTGTATCTGTTCCTGTGATTTACTTCGATCAGAAGATGGATGAGTGTGTGAATATTTACGACGTTATGAATCGTGATCGTGTGAATGAGCGACAATTTGAGTGGTCGGAATGTAATTATACCAACAAGGCGCTAGAGCAGGGGATGGTTGATTTTAATTTAGATAATGAATATTTACCGATTGCGCTTGGTGGTAAATTAATACCTAACCGTGGTCTTAGTGATATGTCTAGGTGGTTCTCCGCTGTTGATGGGAAGAGTGAAAGTTATGCTGGCACGATGAAATTTGAGTATTCTGCTGAGGATGCTTTGTTCTCATTCACGAAGAAAGAGTTCTATCCTCTAGATGAGGTTCAATTCAGCAAAAACGATGTCGTAAATGAGGATGGCCACAACCATCTTTTCACGATGAATTTTGCGGTGCCTTTCACGGTTCTCTTGTCTGGTGATGAGACGTTCGAGATTAGGGCCGATGATGATACATTCGTATATGTAGGGGATAAACTTGTTCTTGATATGGGTGGTATTCATGACGCTATGACCGGCGTATTCACAATTAATGATAAGGGTGAAGTGCTCAGTTCTGTTAATGGTGAGACTCTGGCTTTCTCCGGTGTGACAGTTGATAAGGATAGTGGTTCGATCGTGAGAGTCTTCCACGCGGATAGGGATTCTGATGATTCTACGTTCAGTGCGAAGTTTATCGGTATGAACCTTGCGGTGATTGATACGAAGATTTCGGATAATGGTGAGGATGGTATTCAGGTTGCCTATGACCCGAGTGACCCTTCATATGTTGCGCCTCTTGGTGACAGTGCTGTGTTTACCCCTGATAATTCTAAGGGCTTGATTATTATCGCGACGATTGAGAGTACGCTTCTAGTTGTATTTACGATATTTACGGCCATTATGGCTAAGAATATGGCGAAATCACGCTTACAGAAGTAAACAATTATTTCTTCGGTTTACTGATATTTGCTGGGCGCCCGTAATCAGGGATTATTAACTGGACCGTCTCGCCATGGTGAGTTTTAAGTGGGATTTTCAATTCATGAGACAGGGTGTTTACTATTGTGGCGCCGATACGAAGGCCAGTGAATGAGCCTGGTCCTGACATGAAAGTGATTTCGGTGAGGTCTTGCCATGATTTGTGGTTATCTTCTAGCTTTTCTTTGATAAAACGGAGGAGGCCTTCGGCGAGGTCGTTTGCAAAAACAAAGCGATATTCTTTATCGTCTAATCTTAGGACCGTTTCGGGCGTGCTGGTATCTAGGTATAATTTCATGGGTCTAATTATATCATAGGTTGGGGAATATCGATTTGACTATAGCTGTGGGGTTGTCGTGACGTTGCGAGTTCCGTCATCGTTCAGATTGATGGATACGGTGATGCGATCCTCTGGGAGGAGCTCTGAGACGGTTTCACCCCACTCTACTATGACGACGTTAGTTGGCGTGTTGAGATTCTCTGAGAGGTCTTCTGACATGAGACCTGGGTCGGTGAGACGGTAGAAATCGTAGTGGACTAGGTGTCCCTTATCTGGGAGAGCATAAGTTTTGGAGATGATGAAACTTGGGCTAGTGATTTCTTGCTTAACTCCTAGGCCTTTTGCGAGGCCCCGAGTGAAGGTAGTCTTGCCGGCCCCGACATCACCGAGTAGTTCAACAACGGTCGCGTGGGGCGATGGGTTTTGAAGTTTTGATGCAAGGGCTTCGCCAAACGCAAGCATTTCTTGTTCAGAATCAATTTTCATTATATAATATATTATATCATGAGAATATTTATGTCTGGAATATCTGGAACGGGTATGGGTCCGTTGGCCCTAATGGCTAAGCAGGCAGGCTTAGAAGTGTTCGGGTCTGATTTGTCGCAGGGGGCGGTCTATGATGAACTGGTTAAGGCCGGTATCGACGTCTATATCGGTGAGCAGGACGGAAGGTTTCTTAGCGAGAAGCTTAAAGGGGGAGTTGATTGGTTCGTCTATACTTCGGCGCTTTCGGATGATCATCCGGAGCTTACGCTCGCGCGAGGAGCAAACATTAAGTGTTCGAAAAGAGATGATTTTACAGCTTTCCTGGTGACGAGGCTTGGTCTTAAGATGGTTGCGGTGGCTGGGACGCATGGGAAAACTACTACTACCGCGATGATTGTATGGGGAGCTCTGAAGTGTGGGTTGCCGGTTTCACATATTGTTGGGTCGACATTGGGATTTGCATCTAGCGGTGCTTATCATGATAAGGACAGGTATTTTATCTATGAGGCTGACGAATATGATAAGAATTTTCTCAAATATCATCCATGGTTGGCCGTGATTCCAATTGAGAGTTATGACCACCCAGATATATATCCGACACCCGAGTCCTACAGAATGGCCTTTAAGCAGTTTAGGGCTCAGTGCGAGAAGGTAATTCAAACTAATGATAAAGGGGAAATAGCATATACCGACAATACTGAAGTGGTTTTTCGACCAGAGATGTTTCGTCTTGCTGGGCAGGCGAGAAGGATCGATGCGGTTTTTGCTGCTGAGGCGATACTTAGGATGCTGCAGGATGAAGCAGCAGAAAGAGGTGGTACTCCACTGGTGGATGCCAATGCGGTTGTGGCGGCTCTAAATGAGTTTCCTGGGGCTGGGCGAAGGATGGAGAAAATTATTGATGGGGCATATTCGGATTATGCGCATCATCCTGAAGAAATTGCTGCAACGATGAATATTGCCAGGGAGCAGGCTCAGCTTGACGGTCGGAAGGGTGTAGTGGTGGTTTATCAACCACATCAAAATACTCGTCAACACGAGATAAAGGATCAGTACAAAGATGCGTTTATTGGGGCCTCGAAGATTTTTTGGCTTCCGACCTATCTTACACGAGAGAATCCGGAGCTTCCGGTGATTCGGCCCGAGGAATTTATTGCTGGACTGAGTAATGCGAATGTTGCGGAGCCGGCTGAGATGAATGATGAGTTAAGAGAGAAAATTCGTCAGCATGTTAAGTATGACGATCTGGTCCTACTAATGTCTGCTGGGCCAGCTGATGACTGGTTCAGGAATGTTTATTCGAGAGTGATTTATTAGTCATTTGCTGACTCATGCCCTCGATGATATTGATAATATGTCGAAAATTACCGGTCAGCGTTCTTGCTAGCGTTGATGACGTGGTCGAAAAGGCAGGAAACTGTTAGTGGGCCGACGCCGCCAAGGTGTGGAGTGATTGCTGTGAGATCGGTGCGATTATAGATGTCGTCTGATAAATCGCCTTTAATGACTCCGTTTTCACTGGCGGTGCCTGCGTCGACAAGGACTGCGCCTGGCTTAACCATTGAATTCAAAATTAAACCAGGGACACCTGTGGCCGTTATTATTATATCATAATCTATGAGACTTGTCAAGTCATCACCGCGATGGAATAGGGTCACGTTGTAGCCTGAATTCGTGAACATTTTAAATAGTGGGGCTCCGACGAGCTTTCCTCTTCCGATGAGGGCGATTTTTTCATCTTTTAGCTTGATGTCGTAGCCAGCAAGGAGCCAGTTGATTGCTGTTGCTGTGGCTGAGTCGAATCTACTGTTTTCACCGAGTCCGTCGACGTCCTTATCTGGCGAGATGAGGTTAGTGAGCTCGTCTGTTTTTGACTTGTCGACTATTGGGAGCTGGAGAATGATGGCGCTGATTTTGTCATCTGCGTTGGCTTCGAGGATCTTCGCTTTGATATCTTCGGGGTCTTTCGCGTCGTATTTGGTGACTTTAATGCCGATGTCGTCACCGTATTTTATTTTTAGATTGACGTATTTTTCGATGACAGGATTATCGCTGTCGCGGATGATCAGTAGGGTCGGCTTGACTGGGAGGCTTCTGACCTGGTGGGCCTGGCGTTCCTTGATGAAGCCGGCAAGTTCTTTGCCGTTTAGGGATTTCACTGGGTTACTCCTGGTGTCATAATCGGTGGAGAGGATGGATTTACTATCTCGACTGGTTCCTGCTCGAGCCAGAAGCCGAAGTGGTCGTAGACTTTGGCGATGATTTCATCGCGGGCTGCGGCTAGATCATTGAAGCTTGTAGCCGATTCGTTGATGAGGACGAGGGCGGCCTTATCGCTAACACGGATGCCGTGGAGGAGTTCGCCTTTTAGCCCTGCTTCTTCAATGAGCCAGCCGGAATTAATCTTGATACCGTCGTCATTCTTGTAGACTGGGTAGCCTTTCTGCTCGGCGACTTCCGCTTCGGATTCGGTGAGGTAAATATTCTTGAAGAAGGAGCCGGAGCTTGCCGTGGTGAGAGGATCTGGGAGCTTGCTCGCACGGATTTTCGTGACGATTTCACGGATGCCTTTGGGGCTATAATCCTTGAGATCGTTCGCCTCGATGTATTGCTCGATTGAGCGGTAGAATGGTCTGGGCATCTGGCCTTCTTTCAGCTTGATTGTGATCGAGATAACAAAATATCGTCCGCGCTGGGTGGAATTTAAGATGCTTTTTCGGTAGGAGAATTCGAGATCTTCTTTTGTCAGGGTGCAGTAGATTCCCTTAATGATGTCGTAGGCATCGATGCTTTCAAGGACGTCTGAGATTTGTTGACCGTAGGCGCCAATATTCTGGACCGGGGCTGAGCCAGCGAGTCCTGGGATCTTGCTGAGGGCTTCGATGCCAGTGAGATTTTTGTTGCAGGCGTATTCAACTACTGTGTCCCAGTTTTCTCCGCCCATTATTTTGAGAGTTGTGCCGCTTGTGTCTGTCTGCTCGGATATTCCGCGCATGCGGTTGATGATGATTGCGCCGATGAACCCATCATCGTGGCCGATGGTGTTGGCGCCAGCGCCGAGGGCGAATGTCGGTATGTTGTAGGTTCTTGCGAAGCCGTAGGCGTCTGCGACTTCATCCGGGCGTTCGATTTCGAGGACATACCTTGCGGGTCCGCCAAGGCGCATGGTGGTTAGACTAGAAATTAAGATGTTTTCATTTATTCTCATATATATAATTGTAGCACATGTTGCTTTGGAGTGGTGGATGGGGCTATGGGGTTGGTGGCCCGTTAACTGTGGTGAGACGATGTTCTTTAGGCCAAATTATAGCATGAGTGTTTTCGTGGGGTTGAATTCTGATTTGTTATGTGTAAATATTGGTGCTGAAATGGAGCTTGCGCTTCGACCCGGTTGGTTTAGACTTAGTCGATGCTCTTTGTAAAAATCAGCGCTACGGTAATTTTTAAGGTATAATATATAATAAGATAAGAAAGGTAATACTACTATGGCAAAAAAGGAAGCGGTGGACAAGAAAAACGATAAGGCTGATAAGGCGACTGACGGAAAAAGTGAAGCACTAAAACTGGCTATTTCGCAGATTACGAAGCAATTTGGTGACGGTTCGATTATGAAGCTTGGTGAGACTCCGAGGATGGATGTCGAGCTTTTGCCATCTGGCTCATTGTCGCTTGATCTGGCTCTAGGTGGTGGTTGGCCGAAAGGTCGTATCATCGAAATTTATGGGCCTGAATCATCTGGAAAAACGACTTTGGCGCTCCATGCGATAGCGGAGATTCAGAAGCAGGGTGGACAAGCGGCGTGTATTGATGCTGAGCATGCGCTTGACCCGGCATACGCTAAGAAGATTGGGGTCGATACCGCTAATCTGTTGATTTCTCAACCGGATAATGGCGAGCAGGCTTTAGAGATTTGTGAGACCTTAGTTCGCTCAAATGCGGTTGACCTAATTGTGGTGGACTCTGTTGCAGCTTTGGTGCCGCAGGCGGAAATCGACGGTGATATGGGTGACGCGCAGATGGGGCTTCAGGCTAGGCTTATGTCTCAAGCGATGCGTAAGCTCACTGGTATTATTTCAAAATCTCGCGCAACGGTTATTTTCATTAATCAGATTCGTATGAAGATTGGTGTGATGTTCGGGAATCCTGAGACAACTACCGGTGGTAATGCTTTGAAGTTTTATGCTTCTGTGCGTGTGGATATTCGGAGAATTGGGCAGATTAAGGAAGGGGATAATATTTCTGGTAACCGGACGAAGATCAAGGTTGTGAAGAATAAGATTGCGGCGCCATTTAGGACCGCGGAATTTGATATTATGTACAACGAAGGGATTTCGAAGCCTGGTGATGTACTTGATCTTGGTGTACAATATGGTGTTCTTGAGAAGGCTGGTGCTTTCATTAAATATAATGGCGAAACTCTCGGGCAGGGCCGTGAGGCGGTGAAGAAATTGTTTAGGGAGAAACCAGAGCTAATGGATGAGATTGAGACGAAGGTTCGAGAGAAAGCTGGAGTTGATGCATAAAGACGAAAAATGGCAGGTGTTTCATCCGAATGGTGAAGCGATTGAGGGTGCCGGCTGGGATTCTGCGCTAGGGAACCCTGAGGAGACTGGTAGCCCGTTGATTGTTGGAGTTGCGGTGATTTTCTTGTATCGGAAGAATCAGGAAGGTGGGCTGGAATTCCTATGGCAGAAGAGAGCGGATAGTATCGATAGATATCCTGGGGAATGGGATATCTCGGCTGGAGGCCATATTAACCTCGGGGAGTCATTGATTGATGCGGCGATTCGTGAGACTCGCGAGGAGATTGGCGCGACCATTTCCGGAGATGATTTGAACTTTGTGACGATGAGACCTTTCTTTAAGAATCGGTTCGCCTGGATCTATGCGGTAGATTATACGGGGCGAGATGGGGATTTTTCCTTTAATGATCAGGAGGTGTCGGAGGTTCGGTGGGTGAGTTACGATGAGATGGATGAATTTCGTAAGACTTATGCAAAGAAGCCACTAAAGAAGGATGATTTGACATTCATATTTCTTAAGGCTTGGTTGGAAATCCATGGAGATATTTAAACTTAGCGATGAAGTATCGGAGCGCGATAGTTCTAATGACCTACTTACTGTTACAGATTTAAAATCCGGTATCAAGAATCCGAATCGAGTGAACGTTTCGATTAATGGGAAATATGCTTTCTCGCTGGACGTTTCACAAGTGGTTGATTTTAAGTTGAAGATTGGTAAGGTGATAACTCATGAAGAATTATCGGATTATAAGAGGGCATCGGAATTCGGGAAGGCTTATCAGAGAGCGCTTGAGTGGGTCTTAGTGAGACCGCGAAGCGAGTGGGAATTAAGGGATTACCTTAGGCGCAGAGATGCGAAAAACGAGGCGATGGAGCGGAAGAAGGAATGGCAGAAGGAAAGAGAGATCCAAGAGGCGATTTCTAGGGGCGAAGAACTGGTAAGGCGTAAGAGGAGGACGCGTGACGCGAAGAAATATGATTTTTCTGAAGAAATTGTGCGACGACTAATTGAGAAGGGGTATGTGGATGATCGCAAGTTTGCTGAGTATTATGTACAGAATAGGTTTGTGAAAAAGGGTGTATCGAAGAAACGTCTTGCGATGGAGCTCTTCTCGAAGGGGGTTAGCAGGGAAATATCCGATGAAGTATTGAATCAGAGAGATGACGATGATGAAATTGAAAAAATTATCAAGCGGAAGAGCTCAAAGTATGACGAAGGAAAGCTTATTCAGTATCTGTGTCGTCAGGGGTTTCCGTACGAGCTGGTGAAGGAGAAAGTTCGGAACTACGGAAAGGATTGACGAAGTTTGGAATAAAATCTTCTCCTTCGGCGCGTTGCTTCAATACTTTCTCTTCGTCCTTCACGATAACTTTGTAATCGTTGACTTCGACAATTTCGTTGCGTGAGATGGTAAGTTCTGGGTCCATGAGGGACTTGAGGGTTGGTCGTCGGACGATAATCTGCTGAATGATGAAGTCTTCTGGGGTCACAGTATAGCTGTTGACTTTGCCGAGCTTGGAGCCTTTTTTGGATTCAACTTTAAGATCAATCAATTTGAAATTAAGGTCGATTGCTTTGCTGATTCTAACTACGTCATCCTTCGCGACGAGCTCGTCTGTATCGTCGATGATGAGGCCGAGCGATGAATTCTCACGGATAGATGTGACATCTAAGATGTTGTTGCCGGGGCTAACATTTCCTTGAACTCTGAAAGCGATAATGCTAAGTGAGTCTGGATCGATGATGATGTCAGTGACGGTGCCGATCTGGCCGCCAGCCTGAATGCTAAGGACTGGAATACCCTGCAAGCTCGTATTCTTTATTAACATACATATTATTATATACGATGTAGGGAAACTTGACAAATATTATTCCACAGAGTATTATAAAAGCATAAAAGGTATACATAAATATAGGAAATAAACAGTGAATAACTTTGTAATCTCGGTTTTTAACCAAAATTTTGAGGATAGGCAGGGGACTGATCCAGTCGATCCTGTGGAGCCAGTTGATCCGGTTAATCCGGGCGAGGACGACGAGCAAGAAATCGTAGTTCCTGAGGAATATAGTGACGCTTCGGCGGAAGGCCAGTCGGGGATTATTTCGATTCCCGATACTGGTAGTAATACGATGGGCGGCCAAGGCGCAACTGGTATTGTTTTTCCGACTCTCGCGATTGCGATGATAGCTGCCGGTCTAGTGGCTGTGGTGGTTTTCTATTTAAAGAGATTACAGAAGAGAAAAGGGGCTGGCGTTCAGATTGATATGAAGAAGGGGGTGATCGGAATCATTGGGGTGCCGATTGTGGCTGCGATGACTTTCTTAGCTCTAACTGGCCAAGCAGACCAGAAGAATGATTTGCAGCAACAACTTGACAATAAGATGTTGTCTATCTCTGTGAACCAGCTTGATATTTCGGTAGATGTTACCGATGGTGATACCTACAAAATGGCTTCGCAGCAGGTGAAGGTGACTAATTCGACTGACGCTGGTTATACACTTAGTGTCTATGCCGATAATCGAGATCTTACTACGACAACTGAGCAGGAATTTGACGATTTTAGTTATGAGATTAAGGGGCTTTCCTCGACAACTTTCGCTGGGCCGTTAACTCGAAATACTTGGGGTATGGCTATTACTAATCCTTCCGGGGCAGGATCCAATGAATGGTACTCAGTTCCTGATTCGGATGGCGAAGCTAGGGTTCTGAAAGAGACTTTTTTGCCAACTCCTGAGAATGATACAACTACGGTATATTATGGTGTTAACGCTGGAAGTGATCTGGCTAGTGGTGATTATGCTAATACGATTAATTATGTGGCGGTCGCGAAGTTTGTTGAGGATGATTTAGCCGATCAGGATTCGGTGGTTTCCTATGCTGATTCCCGTCAAGTCTTATCAAATCCTGACAGAGGTCTATACACACCCACTTACATCCAGATTGACCCGGAAACGAATTTATTCGGCAATGCCGACGATATTCAGGTTGTAGCTTCGACTGCGAAGAATGATAATATTTCACTTATTCACCTTCGCGTAAACCTCTCCCCGTTCTCTGGTCGCGCAAATGGGCTTGGTGAAGATAAGCCTATTACCGAAGAGCAGGTTGAATCTATTGATAAAATCCTAGATATTATCCGAAAGTACGGGTTGAAGGTAATCTTCAGATTTTCGTATGATGTGAGTGGTTATGCTAATAGGGAACCTATTTCCCTTGATACGCTCCTTGGTCATATTGAGTCGCTTGGACCACTATTTACTAGAAATAAGGATATGATTACCTCTCTCGACGTTGGGATGATTGGTCCGTTTGGCGAGATGCATAGTGTAAGCGGTATTTATGCGGAACCTTCAACCTTCAAGGCGGTTATAGATAAGTGGTTGGATGTCCTGCCAGAAGACCTGACGGCTACGGTGAGGACACCAGCGCATTACAAGATGGCGTTTGGATCGTTCGATAATGATTCGCCGAATAAGAGGAGGCTAGGGATTTTCAATGATGGGTATCTGGGTAGCTCTTCGGATCTCGGTTCGTTTACAGAGGAGACTACGCGTGATGACTTCATTAACTGGATGAATGAGCAGGGGAATTATACATTCTACGGTGGCGAGGTGACAAAGCCGAATATTGACGACGAAGGCTATGTGCCTGAGATGGAGCCATGGAGTGAAGGTAGCTACGCGGCTTACGAGATGCCCCTTACGCACACATCTTACTTTAATTCTCAGTTTAACCTTAAAATTTTGAATGATAAATGGAAGAACCAGGTTTATCAGAATGAGGATGATGAGTATAATGGTGAAACCTACTACAAATATCTGACTGACCACATTGGTTATAGAATTTTGATTCGTGATTCGAAGCTTAGTAGTGCGGTTGTGAGTGGTGAACACGGTGCGTTGAAGCTGAAGCTTGAGAACGTTGGGTTTGCGAGATTGATCCAGAAGCAGGACGCTCTCCTTATCCTCGAGCAGAATGGGGTTTATTATAAGACGAGACTTGATGTTGATATGTCTGAGCTGATGAGCCAGAGTTCGAAGGACTATATGTTCACATTTAATGTGCCGAGTGATATTGAGACCGGCGAGTGGAATGTCTACTTTAAGATTGCCTCCAAGGATTCTGAGGCGTATGATGTGAAATTTGCAAACGCTGATGTGTATAATGAAGATCTTGGTGCGAACTTGGTAGGCAAAATAACCGTTTCAAGGGGTGCTAAGACTGGCGTGAAATTTACTCAGCTTAACACTGAGAATCCTGGTGAAGAGATTAAGGGTAATGTCTCCCCGAAACCAGCATATGCGCCGGCGAGGTTTACCTACGTGGTTAGCGGTGGTGGAGCTACGCTCGGCTCGCAGCAACTTCTGGTGGCCCGTGGTTCGACGATCGATTTTAGTGATGATGATCAGCTGAGGGGGCTCGGTATGGTGATACCGGAAGGCTATCAGAATCCGATGGGTATGGCTGGATTTAATAATTGGACTCCAGTAAAACAACTCACTATTCCTAATGATGATACGACGCTTTATTGGATTACTGTTATGGTTGAAGCAATTCCAGATCCTGGTGAGGGTGGTGAGCCTGGCGGCGGAGAAGGCGGTCAGGATGACGAGGAAGAGTATCCTTCGGCTGTGTTTACATTCCTCGACGATGAAAATAATAATGTTGGGGCACAGATTACTGTTCCGCTTGCTCCTGGCACGGTGCTTGATGTGGATGATCCGGAGTCTCTTGCTGCGCTCGGGGTGAATCCTCCAGAAGGGTATTACATCGCATTCTTCCAAAATATCTACCTTGCTGGGAACTGGGACGCGGCGAGCCAACTGACGATTCCGACTGATGGTTATGAGAAAGTTTATTGGATTACTGCTCACGTAAGGCCTAATCCGTAAAGAATGTATGGTGGGGGTGGGGATTTGTCTCTTTCTTGTAATTTGGCTGCCTTCTCGAGCAGCGCGGACTCCTTGTGATATAATCTGAGATATGGAAAACACTAACAAGTCAGATGCTGACAGGATAATTCTGATTGATAAACCGGCAGATATTAGTTCGTTCGGGGTGGTTGCTCGGGTGAGACGAAAGCTTCGAGACGAATTTGGACGTAAGGTTAAAGTTGGGCACACTGGGACGCTTGACCCGTTTGCGACCGGGTTATTGATCCTGCTGTCTGGGAAGATGACTAAGAAGTCGAATGAGTTTCTGAAGCTTGATAAGGAATATATTGCGACTATGAAGCTTGGGTTTGTCTCCTCGACCGGTGATACTGAGGGGGAAATTTGTAAATTTGATTCTGGTGTGGTTCGTGGTGATACAGATGCGTTTACGGATGCGAGCATAGAGGTGGATACCGGAGAGCCTGATTTATCGGTGGTTCAGGAGACGGTTAAGAAATTTACTGGCAAAATTCAGCAGACGGTTCCGAAGTTTTCTGCCGTAAAGATAGATGGACAGAGGGCTTATAAACTAGCACGGAAGGGGGTTGATTTTGAGGCGCCGACACGGGAGATTGTGGTGTACGAGATCCAGGTATTAGAATATAATTATCCTGACCTCGTGATTCGTTGCAAAGTTTCAAGTGGAACCTATATCCGAACTCTGGCGGAGGATATTGGGGCGGCTCTAGGGGTCGGGGCGTATCTGACGGCTCTACGGAGGACTCAGGTGGGGAAATATCGGGTCGAGGATGCTACTACTTTAGATGAATATTCTGCTTTCGATGATTAGTATTCTTCGGTTTCAATCTCTTGGCGAGAATAAGCGGTCTATGTTGTTATGGACGCATACAGTCGGTTGCATTTTTGCGGTGACATTGTTACAATAAAAACAGAAAAGCCCTTCCAGGGAGAGCTTTTCAAAATAGGTTGTAATCTACTAGGTTCTACCTAGTAGATTTTTTACCTCGGCGATTCTTCCGCCTTCGAAGAATAATGCATAGAAGATTAATCTCTATGGTCATTTCATTACTCCTTTCCGGTAATCTAATGCCTGGCCATCGTTTAATGATCACCTCACACATCATAAGTATTGCTATTTATGAATAGGCCCACTAAACACCGAAGCCAACCCGCCCCTATTAATACACAGATTAAAATAGAAAACAACCCCAAAATACCGAAAAGCTTGCATAAACATTTTGTCTAGCATAGACACAATCCTATATTAAAAACTGAGACCCCTAAACCACAATCAATTCCGCCGAATCCAACTTATGATCTTTCATAGCGACGCTCCTGATCGCCGGATCTTCGTAAGTACTATAGTAGTAAGTCTGTGTTGCTGTAGAGTATCCACCGGTGTAAACCGTTTTTTCAAACTTGCCGTCTGCCATCGCTGCGCCGCCATCAATCATCGCCACCCCTGTTAAAGTATGAAATAGTCGCGATACATTAGTGGCCTCATCGGGTTGCGTCGGATAATGTGTATTAAGATACGCCACTCTGATAAAACGATCCGTAGAATAAAACCCGCCAGGCAGCCCGCGCATCAAAGATCCAGAACCAAACGCTGTCATCTTGGCCTTACCCCACTTTACCACTTTTGGCATCTGAGGGAACAAATTCATGTAATTACGCAAATTCTCTTTATGCCACCCGTAGCCCGGCTGGTTGGTCAAAACATCCACTTCGTTCTCAAAGATTTCCATCCCGGAGGCGGTGTATTCTACCACGATAGACCTCTTAGCGTCCCCAATAATCCAGTGTAGTTCAGACACGGGGTACTGTTCGTTAATCGGCTTCGCTACAATTGCAACATCCTTCAAGACTTTTTCAATCTCGTCAACAGAGGTAAAATTCAGTGCCACCCACAAAGGGAATTCGTAGGCCGCAACATTAATTTTACCGTCCACTACATCAGGTGCATAATCGGCATAGCCAGGGAAGTTCAGCCCAGCAATAGCTAGCCCATGCTCGTTTACACAATGTATTTGTAGCCTCGTGGCGTAATCACTACTTTTTGTCCATATCCCACCGACCAGTCCAGATTTCGTCCAAAATACATATTCCCATTCTCATCACTAAATCTCACCCCTGTACACATAGAACCCTCCTTATTAAGCTTATCCTTATTTTAGCATAAGATTTGTTTAAAGCTCCATATTACTTAGCAGGTTATTTATGGTATAATTAAGAGAGAAAAAGAGGTGGAGTATTTTAAAAAGGAGGTGGTAGTATTGACTATCAATGATAAGGACAATGATCTTAATGATCTTTTTCTCTTGAAATCTAATACATATGACGACCACGCGCAGTGTACTAGAGACGTGGTAGTCCGAGGAAAACAAGAAGTGGAACAACTGCTTGCCAAATATCGTAGTTGCAACCACATGTTTGTAATTCTCAGCAAAAGAGGATGGCACCAGTCTGCAATATTCCATATATTAGACAACCCGGTACTCATAGAATGTGTCCATTGCGGTCTCACCAACAAATTCATGCTGATCGAAGATACAGAGAACGGCTATCCAGATGCACGTATTCACGAGCGTGAAGAATTTGGCATAAAGGTTCGGTCGCGCGGATACACAACGGAGGAATTCGTCAAGCAATTTGGATGGGACGGCAACAATGAGTATCTCGATGGCCAAAGATACTTAAGCCACGATACGATACCGTCTTATCATCCCGGCATCCTTTTTCGCATAGCGCGAACAATCTATTTTTCCGTTAGGGATAAGATAGATACGGGCGAAAGCGAAGGTATGGAGGACGCAATCTTTGCAATTATGAAAGAATTGCACGAGATGGAAACCCCATTAGAAAGGCTTAAAATTTCTTCATTAGTGCACGCTAGTGCTCTGATTGAGAGATACAAGCATCGTCATAAACTCTACTCCACCTCATAAGGTACCCCAGGGTGCCTTTTTCTATCCGCCTATAATAAAACTATCATAAGCATCTGCATAAGTTCAAATAGATAATGGAACTGAATTTACGAAACAGTTTTCAGCTAAAGATAAAAATAACCATAGCATGTTCGAGGTAACAGCAAGACGGTTAAAGATAAAGGTTAAACGTATCAAACCACATACACCTAGACACAATGGCAAAGTGGAAAGAAGTCACCGAGAAGACCAAAAATTGTTCTATTCCGAAGTAATACGCTTAAACCGCCTTATAACAGATGAAAATGACTTTAAGAGACGGCTAAAAAGACACCAAGATAGAACCAATAATCGTCCTATGAGACCATTAAATTACAAGACCCCAAAACATACTATTGAAGAATATAAAAACACTCATTCAAAGTAAAGATTCTCATATGTTCGTTTATCCTACAATCACTAAAATTTAGGCATAAATATGCTCTTGACTAAAATGCTTATGCTTGATATTATAGTAGTAGAGTAAGAGTCATATATTCGGCAAAACATAAAAACATCAATATCAAAACTAAAACAAGGATATTAGTGAGGGTCATATGTTGAGCTTTCGTAGAAATAAAAAGATCATTATCTCTACAATTGCTGTCGTTTCGATTTCTGTTACAGCAATTGTAGCAGCTGTTAAAGGCGTAAATTCGTTAGTAAATGTTTTTGGTGCTACGCTAACCATGCAATCTGTAACCGACGAACAGCTAGCTAACCTTATGCCAAACAACGGTAACTCAACTACCCTAACTGATTCTCGCGATAATAAAACATACACCGTAAAGAAGATCAATGGACAATATTGGATGACAGATAACCTTAGACTTACCGGAGGCGACAGTACTAAGACTCTAACTCCTGAGGATACCAATATCACTAGCATTTATACCATGCCGGCAGAGTCTGATATCAATAAAGAAGAATACGACGAAGATGTGCATGCATGCTCGGATGAACGAACTGTCGGATGCGAGTATAACTACTACTCCGCTACGGCTGGGACTATTTCTGGAGAGTATAATTTCGAGGAGTCCACCCAGGACATCTGCCCTAAAGGCTGGCATCTACCTACTGGGCCTAGCTTCTCGACTGGTACAGATTTTAATAAACTAGTAGGAAATAATGTTTTTGGGTCACAAGAACTTACAGAAGAAGTTGCTGCACTCAATATAATACGTCATGAAATTTGGGGCATCGACTATGTAACATGGGGCAGCATATGGTCTACTACGCCAAGTATGGGCTACACTCGTTTCGTTCTAGCTGTAGACGTACAGGACTTCTATTTCAATAACCCCGTCATGGATAGAGAAAATAGCAGTGCTATACGTTGTGTAAGCTATGCCAATGCTAATTCCAGTCCGTCCAATCTTACTATGCAGGCTGCAACCGATTCACAGCTAGCCCATTCTATGCCCGACGACGGAAGCTCGACCCGCCTGACTGATTCTCGTGACAATAATGATTATATTATTAAGAAAATCAATGGGCAATACTGGATGACGCAGAACCTTAGGCTCACTGCTAATGGTTGGTATAAGACTCTGAGTCCTTCAAACACGAATATCGGTAGTAACTATAAGATGCCAGCAGAGTCTACGGTACATTTTGATGAACAAAATGGTTATACCAATGATGGGCATAAATGTTCGGGTAGTTCGACAACTGGTTGTTGGTATAACTTCTACTCCGCTACTGCAGGGACTATTTCTGGAGAGTCTAATTCTACCCCCGTTACTTATGATATTTGTCCTAAGGGTTGGCGTCTGCCTACTGGTGATTATGATGCGAGTGACGAAGATCTTAATACGGACATTGAGAAGCTGGTAGGAAATACCATACTTAATTCGCAGGAGCCTACGCAAGGACTTATAGCCTTCGGTGGTGTTAATGGTGGCTACTACTTCAATAATTCGCTCATAGCTACCCATGTAGGCAATTGGTGGTATTCAAATCTTGTCAACGACGATAGGGGCCGCCGTGTCCTGAACTATAACGGAGATAGTGGGAGATTCGGTACTGGTTCAATATACCGCAGGTTCACTGGGAACTTCGTGCGTTGTGTAAGGGATTTGAATTCTTCTATTGTCAAGGAAATCCCCCGAGCCTATTTTCCTAGTGATAGTACCCCCCAGCTGACGGTCAGGAAGCATTATGGTGATACTGTATTTACTGTTGCGCCGGTTACTAGTAGTGACGGGGTTAAGACGTTTGGCACTACGAATCCAAACGTTGCTACAGTGGATAACACCGGTCGAGTATATATTAAGGATGTTGGCGAAACTACAATCTCGTTAA
This sequence comes from Candidatus Nanosyncoccus sp., assembly GCA_045636645.1. GTDB lineage: Bacteria > Patescibacteriota > Saccharimonadia > Saccharimonadales > Saccharimonadaceae > Nanosyncoccus. Next base: position 939 of record JAZTXX010000006.1, on the reverse strand, counting down.
CTACTGCCGAAAGCAACAGTTACTATGAACATTATATCAGTTACTCCCTTAAAGTTGACCGGGGTACACCTACTGCCACCTTCGCTAGCTCCACAGTAACAAAGACTATTGGCGATGCAGCCTTCACTAATACATTTACTACTAATAGTACTGGAACTAAAACATATACATCTTCTAATCCCAGCGTAGCCACGGTAAATCCTAGCACCGGTGAGGTAACTATTGTGGGGGTCGGAAATACTACTATCGTAGCAGATATAGCTGAAACCAGTAATTACACGTCTGGATGGGCCCAATACACGCTTACAGTATTCAAAGCTACACCTACTGCCACCTTCGCTAGCTCCACAGTAACAAAGACTTTTGGCGATGCAGCATTCACTAATACATTTACTACTAATAGTACTGGAACTAAAACTTACTCTTCTTCCAATACTAGTGTTGCTACAGTAAGCTCTACTGGTTTGGTAACCATTAAGAATGCTGGAACCACTACCATTACTGTTAGCATTGCTGAAACAAGTAACTATGCGGCTAGGACTGCTTCCTACACGCTAACCGTTAGTAAGGCCAATCCTACTGCTTCCTTCGCAAGTGCTTCTGTAGCAAAGTCTTATGGTGATGCAGCCTTCACTAATACATTTACTACTAATAGTACTGGAACTAAAACCTATTCTTCTTCCAATACTAGTGTTGCTACAGTAAGCTCTACTGGTTTGGTAACCATTCAAGGTGCTGGAACCACTACTATTACAGTAACTATTGCCGAAACCGCTAACTATGCGACAAAGTCTGCTTCTTATACACTTACGGTAAACAAAGCTGCACCTACAGCCTCCTTCGCAAGTGCTTCTGTCTCAAAGACTTATGGTGATGCAGCCTTCACTAATACATTTACTACTAATAGTACTGGAACTAAAACTTACTCTTCTTCCAATA
>JAZTXX010000005.1:0-4770 GCA_045636645.1 Candidatus Nanosyncoccus sp. | reverse complement strand
GCTTAGCCTCATTATCCTTCGTGATCTGAGTCTCAATTCTTGCCGAAGTCGCAGTTGCCGCCTCAGTGTCTTCATTATCCTCATATATCGACAGAATCTCTCGAAGTGTAGAGACTTTCGGGTCAAGCTCATAAGCATTTTCTAGCGCTTCAACCGCCTTTTTCGGTCGACCAAGCTTCTCCTCGGCCTTAGCTAAAGCAATATACCTCGCAGGCACATCACCCTCAAGCTCAATCGCCTGGAGAAACGCCATCTCGGCCTTCTCGTAAGCTCCAATCTCAAGATAGATAAGTCCGACATTATGAATTGAAGCTGGATTATTATCAAGTGATTGAGCAATCTCGAAACATTCCACTGCCTCATCATATTTCTGGCCTTTCGCATAGAGAATCCCCAGACGATTATATGCAGCAGCGTTTTTCTCATCAAACTTCAGAATAGTCAGCAGAGCCTTCTCGGCCCTGAAAGGCTTCCGTTCCCTCATCGAAGTCTGAGCAACCTGCCAAAGTTTCTTCATCTGAGAATTATATTTAGGAGATCTCTCCTCCTCCTTCTTCTGCTTAGCTTCAAGCGGGAAGAAGAAGTTTAAATAGACTAGAAAAACTATTATCACAAAAATGGATATCATATAGATATGATACCATAAAAAAGCATATATAAAAAGGTGTACCTAGCAGAGATTAGAAACGAGCTGAAGCTTAATATGTCCTTTTCTATTAATCGCCTCGTAGACAACGAGAAACTTCCTCAGCTTCTGGAGGTAAGCATCTTTCGGATTCATAAGATACATTTTGTAGAGCATCTCAACCACAACACCGATTACATCAAGGGCATATTCCCTCACCCCGTCTTTCTTCTTAATGATAGTCTCCGCGAGGCCGATCAGCTCATCAGGCTTAGCAACCAAGAGTTTTTTAGCAAGCTCTTTGGTTTTATCGTCCGCTTCAAGTTTCCCATTTAACTTGAATTCGTTTCTGAGAAAATAAATCCTCGAACGACTCAAGATTGTCGGTAGGAGTTTAGAGGGGTTATTCGTGACTAAGACAAAATGGACCTTGTCGCCGGGCTCTTCAAGATTCTTGAGTAGTGCGTTCGCAGCATCATCACCCATTTTATCAGCCGGCCGAATAATGATATATTGCTCAGATGTCTGACGGATACCAAGCCTCCTAATCAACTCCCTTGCCTGGTCAATCGTAATAATTGATTTTTCCTCCGGTTTTAAGACGATAGAATTCTTGATCTCAACCTCAACGCTGTCTGGCACCACAAAAACCGCCGTATTGCATTTTGAAGCAATCGGCAGAATCTCTTTCTCGTCATCGAAAAACATCTACTCCTCGCCGCCTTCCTGGATCAATGCATCAAACTCCTTAGGTCTCGGAGCCTGGAAAACTTTGCGCTGGCCTTCAGGGATAGTTATTTCAAGCTCCCCCGCATGAAGGTACAACCTATCGCCCTTTCCATCGCCATAAACCTTATCGCCGACAATCGGGCAACCGATATATTGCATGTGTACGCGCAGCTGATGGGTTCGACCAGTCGTCGGACGAAGCTCAACTAGAGTATGGGCCCCATCGGTTTTTAGGATTCTAAAAAAAGTCTCAGATTCCTTCCCGCCAGGATCAACCCGGAAAGTCGTCGGGCGCTTCATATCACGAATCAGTGGAAGATCAATCTTCGCTTGATCAAACTTCGGTCTACCTTGAACTACTGCGTAATAAGTCTTGTGGACCGAGCGAGCCTGGAATTGACGCTTAAGATAATTTTGCACCTTCGCATTCTTTGCAAGAATCATCACGCCAGAAGTATCACGGTCCAACCGATGGGCCACGAATCCAAAATCAGCTAATGTCCGCTCCGGACAATATTCACCCTTCGCCTCAGAAAGAAGCCCCGCCGGCTTATTGACCACAAGTACATTCTCGTCCTCATAAATCGTTTCCGGCTCAACATCTGCATTCTTAAGCTCCTCCGGAACCTTCAATTCGATCTTCACAGTTTTTTCAAATTTCGAATTCGACTTAGTCACAAGCTCCCCATCAACAGTTACGAAACCGCTCTCAATAAACTTCTGTAGGGTCGAACGATTATAGCTCTTATAGATGTCTCGCATCATAATATCAAGCCTAATTTTCTCAGGCTTAGCCTCTTCGTCTGGTAAAACCGTGTCACCATTTATCACCCGAGACATTTCAGGTTTACTGAATTTCTTCCCTGTTTTAATCATAAAAATATTATAACATAACTTGACAAAGTAATCAAATATGGTAAGATATTTTACAGTGGGAGCACATTAAAAGGAGGTGATATTAGTGGTTGAATTTGAAGAAATGAAGATACTGCGCGAGCGGAAAGATCTGTCAAAACCTAACGACATCAACAAAATGGTGATGTTCCTTAGGGGATTCTGTAGTGATAAGCATAACCCAAAACACGAAACACTTCGCGCTTTAGGTTATGCTCGGAAAAAACATCTCGGGCAGAACCGAGATAATGGTGAACCATACATCGTCCATCCACTCTGGATGGCTTGTTTTGCTATTGGCCTCGGTCTGACCGACGACAATTTACTGGCCGTTATCTTGCTTCACGATATTTGCGAGGATACCGCGACGGCGATAAATGATCTGCCTTCGAACTCGGCGATTAAGCATGGTGTCAAATACATGACAATCTCGACATTGCCAGGAGATGAGGATAAAGGCGAGACCAAGCGGCGATACTATTGGTCACTTCTCGAGGATAAAAACGCTCTAATCTGCAAAGCTCTAGATCGGTATTCTAACCTAAGTACAATGGTCGGCGTATTCGAAGATGAACGCATCAAGAAGAATATCAGGGAGACTCATGAGCTACTATTGCCAGTGTTACACGAAGCAAAAGAAGTTTATCCAGAGTGCACCAATGAGCTATTCATACTACGAAGCATTCTTCGCGACCTGAATGACAATCTAGCAATCATTTACGGGGTCGATCTATACGAACCCGAAGCCAAATAACCTCCCACAAAAATCCGGCGTATTGACGCCGGATTTTTATTTACCTGAGAGACATCGCCTTCTGAACTTCGAAAAGCTTAGCCTTCGCTATGTTATTCGCATAAGCTTCGCCCTCTTCAAATAGACGATAGATATCCTCATCAGAGATACTGTTGATATTTGCCTGGAAATTCTCAAGCATCTGCGACACATCGGCCCCAACCTTCTTCTTAAGCTCTCCATAACGAGTCTCGCCCGACCAGGTAGCAATTACGTCTTGAAGCGGGGTATCAGTTACAAGTGCATCAATAAGTAGCAAATTAGAGATCCCCGGCTGGTTGAACATGTCAAATTTAATTTTCGCAAGAGAGTCAGTCGTCGCAGACATTATCTTTTTCTGAGCTTTCACTGGATCATCATCGAGCATAATCTTCGAATTCTCTGAAGGGGTAGATTTCGACATTTTCTTCTCAGGATTTAAGAGATCGCGCACTCTAATGCCGTCAGTCAGCCCCATAAACTTTACCTGTTCAGAAGTTTTAACCGGCACAGTGAATATCTCGCCAAATCGATTATTGAATCTCATCGCAAGATTTCGCGCTAACTCGATATGTTGGAACTGATCCTCGCCAATTGGTACATATTCAGCCGAATAAAGCAGGATATCTGCAGCCATCAAAATAGGATAGTCAAATATACCAACATTGCAAGACTCACGCCCATCAGACTTCTCCTTAAATTGAGTCATTCGCGAAGTTTCACCCATCGAAGCGACACAGTTCAGGATCCAGCAAAGCTCAGAGTGAGCCGGAACATAACTCTGCCTGTAAATATGGACATTCTCATTCAACTCAAGCCCAGCGGCAAGATAGTATTTGATTGTGCGCACAATATTTTTCTGCAAATCCCCATCAATGTCGGCGATAATAGAATGTAGGTCCGGTACAAAGATATTAACATTCATTTCTTTTGAATACTTATTAGAAAGACGAACCATTGGCAGCATCGCCCCCAAGTAGTTTCCAAGAGTTAGTTCAGAATTCGCACGAATTCCAGTCAAAATAGTCTTCATAGCTTTAATTTTATCATATTTTATGGTAAAATAAAAAAGATGGGGCGTTAGCTCAGTTGATTAGAGCGCTACTATGGCATAGTAGAGGTCATGAGTTTGAATCTCATACGCTCCACCACCGAAGGAGATTTAGGGGGAATTGAAATTAGAGAAATAAGCCGATAGGCTTATTTTATTTTACAGGCCAGTTTGAAGTAAAACAAATTTATTTGTTTTACGAAAAATGGTTTGTAAAATAAAATGATACTATAATTTCTCTAATCTTAATTTCAAAACGACTGATAGCGGACGACTTTTGCGCCAGTAAAAGTCGACCACAAAACGAAGCATTAAAAAGAGCCAGCTATGTGGCCGGCCCTTTTTGGTAGGTAGGTGGTTATTTGGTGCCAAAAATCCTGTCCCCGGCATCGCCGAGTCCAGGAACAATATATCCTTTACGATTGAGCCCCGCATCAAGATGCGCAACATACATTTCCACATCCGGATGATGCTGCTGAATCAGGTCAATTCCCTGAGGAGCACCAATCAGGCTCATCACATGAATAGATTTACAACCGATGCTTTTCAGCTTATCAATGGTATATTTGATTGAACCACCAGTGGCAAGCATTGGATCAAGAATAAAAACATCCCTGTTCTCTATATCTTTGGGCATTTTCCAGTAATATGGAACAGGCTCAAGAGTGTCTTCATTACGATAAACTCCACAAAAGGCAG
>JAZTXX010000004.1:0-23987 GCA_045636645.1 Candidatus Nanosyncoccus sp. | reverse complement strand
TTGGGTTTTTTGAGCTCACGCCCCGTGGAAGACTTGCTCTGTATGTCTACCACGGTAGGAAGCGAGTAAAAATCCAAAACATAGTTTTGGATTTTTTGAGCTGACGCCCCGTGGAAGACTTGCTCTGTATGTCTACCACGGTAGGAAGCGAGTAAAAATCCAAAACATAGTTTTGGGTTTTTTGAGCTGACGCCCCGTGGATTATATCTCGTCCGCAAATACCACCAATCGATGCGAAGCATCACCATTACCATAAGAGGTACCGTGACACGTCATCAGAGAGACACTATACTGTCTCCCGCCATACCTAGCACCCGCAACAGAATTCATATAACTACCACTACCATTGAGCTGCAATTTACCACTGGAAGTATTTTTTTCGAAAATCACCACATTCGCAACCCTGTAATTATGCGTCGCCCCGTCGACGGTAATTGAGAAAGTACTGCCAATCCCAAGACTACCGAGGTTCCCGAACACCCCAGCAGAATTATGCCCATAATAGAACCTGTCACGGAACCTGTTCACGTGATTACCAGAATCCGCAGTCGTAGTATCGGTATAAACGACACTAAGCGTCTTCCCTAGAATAGAAATATAATTCCCATAAACTCCCCCGCCGTAGCCTTCAGGGCTAGAACGATAATCTGATCGATAGACTGGCTTAGCCCCAGTAAACGAAGTACTAATCTCAGAAAGCTCAGCCTTAAGCTCAGGAGTATCTATCTGTTCAACAGTCTCTGAATCACCAATTTTTACCGCATCAACAGTGCTTGACCAGATATACCCTGGAGTCGACAAAAACCCAACTAGTAGAATCATTAAGAACCAAAAAAATTTCTTCGCCATAATAACTCCCAATAAATGACCAATTAATGCCCTAATTATAGCACACTTTGCTGAATTTGTCAAGATATGCTATCATTGATTACAGTTTAGATATTGTACATTAATAGGAGGTGATTACATTGCTTAAAGTCAACGGAAAGCTTTCGGAAGAATACAACAGAATCCTCCGAAACGAAGCACTCTTAAGCGAAAACGTCTGGGATTTAACCCCATTGTCTTTTTCAAGAATTCACGGAATAACAATTCAGCTCTTAGAGACAGCCTTGTCTTCGAGAATCCTGCGCTCTTTCTATCATGTCTACGACCACTCGGAAATGGATTTTGCGGAAGAATCAGTCGGAGCACACACTAATCTTATGGCAACACTGGCGGACCGCGCATTTTTCACGTTTTTCGATGAGGAAGAGAAAATCTATCCAGCCGAATGTAGTTACAGGGTATATATGGAAGCAGCAAGACGCCACGATCTGCCCGAGAATGTCATCGGTGACATCCCCGATAATGGAGAAAGGGATGACAAACTGAAGGCTATGGAAGAATACAAATATTTTGAGGAATTCAGTGAATTTTCGCCGGAATCTGACCGGAAATTCGAAGAATCGGTTAATAAATTGCTCCACTCAATGAATGACAGAGCGACGTTGCTTGGCAAGATGCTCTACATGGCAGACAAGACCTCAGCCGTAGTCCAAGTATTAGCTGAAGACTTCGCAAAAAATAGCCCATTGATGAGATGGGGTAGCCCTAAGGCGTCAGAATTCGACCGCAAGAACATGGAATACTGTGACAATTGCATCAACGGATACTTTAAAGCGAGCGAAATGTGGACAATTAGTTTTCTCAAGACCCGCAAGATGAGCAAGTACGATGATACGGGGTTCTTTACCGCCGTAATCATCATGACGACACTTATTGTTAATCACGCTTGGTACAACTGGCGTGAGAAAGATTACGAAAATATCTAAACTAACGGAGCCATTGGCTCCGTTTTTCTTTTTTTATATGATAAAATATAGAAAACGGAGGTTAAAATGAGCAAATTCGACGACCAGTATATTGCCTTGTGCCGAAACATCCTGGACCGCGGAGAACAGATCACGAACTACAAGAAGACCGATTCGAGAAAGAAGGCAGTCTCTTCAGCCATCCCGGACCACACCGCGCAGGGAGCGACTTCGGCTCGGACGATTCGTTTACCTCACCAAGTTCTCCAATTCGACCTTGAAGAAGAATTCCCTATCCTCGTCTCGAAAAAAGTCGGCTTCAAGACAGCAATTCTCGAAATCCTCTGGATCTATCAAGTCGCATCCAACGATGTCCGCTGGCTAAAAGACCGCAATGTCAAGATCTGGGATGAATGGGAGATCGACGACAAGGGTAATTATCAGGGTAGGAACATCAATAAAATCTTCGCAGACAATCACCCGAACGAGCCTAACCAGGATTTCGCCCACACCATCGGCACGGCCTACGGCTGGATCGTGAACCGCTACGGCCTAATCAAGAACCTCATTGAGACACTAAAGGCTAACCCGGGGAACCGCCGCATGGTCCTCTCCCTCTGGCAGAACGAATGGCTCGAGACAGCTGCTCTCCCCTCCTGCGTCTGGAACACTCAGTGGAATCTAATCGATGGACGCCTTAATCTATTGGTAACTTCTCGCTCATCAGATGTCCCGCTGGGGCTCCCATTCAACATTGTCCAATATGCTACCCTCTGTCATCTAATCGCCCGATCAATTAATGCCAAACCGGGCCAACTAACCTTCATCACTAACGACGCCCATATCTACGAGAACCAGATTGATGGCATCAGAGAGCAGATCTCCCGCTACGACAAGGCCGTGAAGTCCGGAACCCTCCCAGAGCCCCCGAAGCTCTGGCTGAATCCAGACATCAAGGATTTCTACGATTTCGACAATTCGAGACAGTTAAAAGATATAAAATTGGAAGGGTACGAGCATCTCGGAGTTATCAAGATGCCGGTTACAGAATAAAATGAGCTTCAGTCTAATCGCTTGCATCGGAAAAAACCATGAACTAGGCATAGATGGTCAGTTGATTTACAGTCTAAAAAACGACCTAAAGTTCTTCCGTAAAACCACGCTAGGCCACAAAGTTCTCATGGGCCGAAAAACATGGGAATCCCTCCCGGGCAAACTCGAGAACCGCGAAAATATCGTCGCCTCACACCAAGCAGTCAAAGGCGCGGACAAAGTTATAAATAACCTCGACGAATTCATTCAGGCCAATAAGGACACAGATGAAGAAATTTTCGTCATAGGCGGTGGCACGCTCTACTCGGCATTGCTCCCCTACGCCAAATCCATCTACCTAACAGAAGTTGATTCGACCGCCGAAAACGCTGACACGTTTTTCCCTTCTTTAAACAGAGATAACTACACCGAAGAGCTCATAACAGAAGGAGAAGAAGCTGGATATAAATATAGTATTTCAAAATTTACCAAATCCTAAAGGAGGAAAATGAAAGACATAGTATTGACCCTAATCGACAAAGAAAAAAAACGTCAGAGCGAAGGTCTAGAACTCATTCCGAGCGAGAATTACGTCTCAGCCGAAGTGTTAGAAGCGATGGGCTCGGTCCTTACTAATAAGTATTCTGAAGGCTATCCCAGCTTCGAAGGAATCAAGGATTGGAGCGAGGATGAAATCTCCGAAAAAATCCTGCCAAACTACCGTTATTACGGAGGTCAGACCAACGTCGATCGAATCGAGAGACTAGCTATCTCCCGCGCCTGTAGGCTATTCAATGCCGACCACGCGAATGTCCAACCTCATTCCGGCGCCAACGCGAACGAGGCAGTCTACCACGCATGGTGCAAGCCAGGCGACAAGATCCTCGCGATGAGCCTACCAGCCGGCGGGCACCTAACTCACGGCTCCCCAGCCACCCGCGCAGCCAGAGTCTACAAGTTCATCAACTACGGTATCACCGACGACGGCAGCATCGACTGTGACGAGATAGAAAAACTCGCCCTATCAGAGGACATCAACGTCATCATCGTAGGTTATTCCGCCTATATGAAAATTCCAGATTTTGGACGCATCGCAGATATCAGGACGAAAGCCGAGCAGAAATGGAAGCATGAAATACTCCTGATGGCCGACATGGCACATGTTGCCGGCCTTATCGCAGGCGGAGTACACCCGAACCCACTCGATTTCGGCTTCAATATCATGACGACGACCACTCATAAGACCTTGCGGGGACCTCGTGGAGGCCTAATCCTCAGTAAGGGCAATGTTGCATCACCACTCAGGCGCCCAGAACACACTCTAGAAAATATCCCGATCCTGATCGACCGGGCAGTCTTCCCTGGCACTCAAGGAGGACCACTTGAGCACATCGTCGCAGCAAAAGCTGTTAGCTTCGGCGAAGCCTTGAAGCCAGAGTTTAAAGAATATGCTAGGAAGGTCGTCGAAAACGCCAAGACTCTAGCCGAAGAACTAATCATGCTCGGGTTCATCCTGCAAGGTGACGGGACCGAGAACCATCTTATATTGATAGACGTGAAGGAAAGTTTCGGATTCGATGGAAAACTCTACGAGAAGGCCCTCGACAAGGCAGGCTTAACGCTCAACGCCAACGCCCTCCCGAGCGACAAATCCGCCGCCTTCCGCCCATCAGGCGTCAGACTCGGCACCCCAGCAATCACCACTCGCGGACTCGGCAAGCCAGAAATCAAAACCCTCGCCCTCTGGATGAAGAAGGTAGCAGATCTCTGCAAGGAAGCCGGCTCAGAAGAAAACCTCCCGAAATATTCAGCTGAGCTCGAAACCATAGAAAAAGAGGTCAAAAACCTCGCAATCAAATTCCCCATCCCAAGTTTATAGACATAGCCGAATCGTTATAGATTAAAGAAATTCGAAATATTGAAACCAGTTGGCATCGGAATTGAAATCATGTAAATAATACCAAGTAACAAAATGATTACCGCAAAAGCGTACAACGCCTTACGACTGCCGAATTCCTTAAAGATTCCAACAATACCAAGTAGGAACAGAACAAGCGAGAATATCACTGTAACCAATCTATAAGAATCCCCATGAAGATTATCGTTCTTCCCTTCTTCTAGCGCCGCCTGTGACTCATCGAGCTTCGCTTTTGCGCTTTCGAAATAACTGTTGGCAAATTCCTCATCTTCGAATGGAGATTTCTCTAGCGATCCTTCTTTTTTTAAAGCTTCTTTGAGTCTTAGCGAACAACTGTCCTTCTTAATTTTGTTAATCTTGCTCTCGTATATCTTAGCCTCTTCCTTGTCACCCTTTTCTTTTGCCACTTCCATATTGAAATTCAAATCACGGAGGGTGTTCCAGGTGAACATATCAGAAATATACACCTGCGCAGCAACATCGTATTCGGAATTACCTTCAGCCGCAAGATTATTACTTCTAGTGAAGTTTATGGCCTGAATCCCGCCATGCAGTGAGCCGATCCATCCAGCCCAAGCTACAAGAAGCGTCGCAATCCCCAAGAAAAAAGCAACTGAAATATCCAGTTTCTTCTTATTGATTCTTTCGAGAAAATCTCTAAACTTGCCGCTTTTCATCTATAACCCTTTTCCTGATATGGTGGAGTGTACGAGATTCAAACTCGTGACCTCCGCAATGCGAATGCGGCGCTCTATCAACTGAGCTAACACCCCATACAATTATTATACTACAAGTATAAAGCATAAAACAACCAAAAGGGCACTTTAAGGGGTTTCCGTAGTCTGAGAGTTAATGGGTAACCCGAGCCCCCGTAATACGGGAGCAAAGAACCCCATCCCCGAAAAGTACCTTTTGATTGCTGATTAGCTTAACGCTTGCTGAACTGTTCGCGTCGACGAGCTGAGCGTAAACCGTATTTCTTACGTTCTTTCTCGCGTGGATCACGCTTCATCATGCCAGCCTTCTTAAGAACTGGGCGTAAATCAGGCGCCTCAACCACTAGAGCCTTGGAAATAGCGAGCTTAATAGCATCAACCTGTCCTGCCAAGCCACCACCTTTAACCAAGATGGTAATATCAAATTCTTTTTGCTTGCCAGCAATTGCTAGAGGATCAGTAATTTCAGCAAGATAAGTCTTGTTGTTTGAAAGATACTCTAGGGCAGGCTTATCATTAATAATGATTCCGCCCTTACCAGCATACAAACGAGCAGTTGCAGTCGCAGATTTGCGACGACCTAAACCATAGGTGTATTTCTTTGTAGCTACCATTATTTAATCTCCTTTGGATTTTGGGCGACATGATTGTGCTCCGCTCCGTTAAATACGCGAAGACGTGCCAACCTGTCAGCAGCCAATTTATTCTTAGGGAGCATCCCCTTAACAGCAGAACGAATCGCAACGGCAGGATCTTTCTCGATCACTTCCTCAAGCTTCAATTCCTTCAAACCACCAGGGAAACCACTGTGACGATAGTACTTCTTCTGAACCATCTTGTCACCAGTCACCTTAATATCTTTTGCGTTAATTACTACGACGTAATCACCGTTATCAATGTGAGGAGTATAAGTTACCTTTGACTTCCCCATCAATTTATCAGCAATTATTACCGCCAATTTACCTAAAGGCAAGCTCGAAGCGTCGACTAGCCACCATTCGCGCTTGATTTCGCTACCTTTCTGAGAATAAGTTTTCATTATTTATCCTCCTTCTTTACCGTCTTAGGAGCCTTCTTGGCTTCTTTTGCCGGCTTCTCTGGCTGTACGTCGAACTCAATTTCGTCAACAAAACTGATTGTCCCCATCTCGGCATTATCACCACGACGGAAACCAGCTCTTTCAATTCTGAGATAACCAGAATCACGCTTGATCTGAGGAGCAATCACGTCAACAAGAAGTGATGCGGCGTCGAGATCATTCAAACGAGCGATGATCATACGACGATTATGTAAACCGCCTTTCCTTGCCATCGTAATCAATTTTTCCGTAGAACGACGAATTTCTTTTGCACGAGCCAATGTTGTAGTTATAGATTGGTATCTAATCAGAGAGCACATTAGTCCACGGGTTAGCGCCAACCTCTGATCAGTTTCGCGGCCAAACTTGCGGCCTTTATATCCATGTCGGTGCATTTTAAAAATTTAACTCCGTTAACTTTTCTTTAACTTCGTCCAACGCTTTCTGTCCGAAACCTTTCAATTCTTTGAGGTCATCCTCAGAAAGAGTGACGAGATCACGCACAGTCTTAATATCGTTGTTAAGAAGAGCATTGGCGGTCCTAGCAGACAACTCGAGATCTTCGATTGGAACTTTGAGTCCAGCATCGTCATCCTCGTCATTAGTGCCAGGAGCTGGTGAAGATTCGACCCTTGTACTTCCAGCCAAAGCTTGATATTGGTTCACCAAAATTGCAGCCGCTTCTTCGAATGCATCCTGAGGAGTAATCGTACCGTCAGTATCAACAGTCAAAGTAAGTTGTTGCAAGTTGGTATCCTGTCCAACACGAGTGTTTTCAACCTTGTAACGAACACGAAGAACCGGTGTAAACACTGCGTCGATTGCAATCATATCTGAGTGCACGCGTTCAGTGCTAGAATTCTCGATGGTAAGATAACCACGACCATTCTCAACGATGAAACGCATCTTGAGGACATATTTCGGATCATCGATATGACAGATGACCTGATGAGGGTTAGCAATCTCAACTTCCGCAGGAAGCTTGATATCGCCAGCAACCACTCTCTTATCTCCATCTTTTTCAGATTGCTTATCACCCTTAATCTCGAGCGACAATTCAACTGGAGCATCCGTATGACATTTGAAACGAATGTTCTTGAGGTTCAGCATAATATCTACTACATCTTCACGAATACCAGGAATCGCTGCATATTCGTGGGTTGTTCCTTCAATTGAAAATGCTGTAATTGCAGCACCTTTCACGCTTGAAAGAAGTACGCGACGTAGAGAATTGCCTAAAGTATTACCGTAGCCATAGTAAAGTGGTCGGATAACGAATTCTGCACTAGTATCGCTAATATTCTTAACTTCTGCAAGTGTAGCTTCGTGAATATTTTTTGTTGTCATATTCTATTTTCTCCTTAGCGTGAGTAATACTCAACAATTAATTGTTCGTTAATGCCAGCTTCCGCTTCTTCGCGCTTTGGAAGCCCAGTAATTTCAATCTTCATCTTTTTAGCATCGACCTTCATCCAGGAAAGCGGCGTAACGTTCGCAGCTCCGATGATGTTTGAAAGATTCTTGAAGTACTCAGTCTTTCCAGACTTTGGACGAACTTCCAGAACATCACCCGGGTTAAGTCGAATCGATGGAATGTCAATACGACGACCATTCAATAGAAAATGTCCATGACTTACTAATTGTCTTGATTGACGACGAGTCAATGCAAAACCAGCTCTAAAGACTGCATTGTCAGCTCTCCTCTCGAGGAACTCTAGCAATTTCTCACCAGTTAGACCTTCGGCCTTCTGAGCTTCTTTCATGAGTTTAGCAAATTGCTTCTCAAGTAATCCATACATGCGACGGACTTTCTGCTTTTCACGAAGCTGAGTCAGATAAAGACTTCCGCCTCGGACACGCATATCGCCGTGCTCGCCAGGAATACCAGACTTTTTTGCCATTATCTTGTGCGCTTTTGGCGCCAGCGCAAAGCCCTCACGACGGCTCTGCTTTACAATTGGAGAATGATCCCTTGCCATTATGGTTTCCTTTCTCCCTTCGGTCGCACACCACCATGCGCAATCGGGGTTACATCAGTAATACTGTCGATCTTGATACCAGCTGCAGAAATCGCTCGGATTGCTGCATCACGGCCTAAACCAATTCCTGAGACATACACATCAACAGAATTGAGCGCATGATTCTTCTTAGAAATCTCAAGAGCCTTCTCAGCTGCAACGCCAGCAGCAAATGCCGTACCCTTCTTAGAGCCACGGAAACCATTTGCACCAGCTGAAGATGCTGAAAGTACTCCGCCAGATTTATCAGTAACACTGATTATTGTATTATTGAAGGTTGCCTGAATATGCACTGCACCTGCATTGACAATTCGCTTCCCCTTCTTTTGCTTAGACTTTGGAGCTGGTTTCGCATCCGTAGTCTCAAGCGTAGTATCCTTGATTTCTTCTTCTGCCATATTACTCCTTAAGTCTTACTTGCTGCCTTAGGTTGTGCACCACCAACCGCGATCGCCTTACCCTTACGAGTACGTGCATTCGTACGAGTACGCTGGCCGTTGACTGGTAATTTAGCCTTGTGGCGCATTCCCTTATAGGAATTAATATCCTTTATACGTTTAATATTATTGCTCACGAGACGTTTCAAATCACCTTCAACATGATATTTCGCGGAAATAATGTCGTTGATTTTTTGTTCATCAGCCTCGGTGAGATCCTTCACCCGAGTGGTAGGCTCGATTTTAGCCTCCGCAAGGATGGCTTTTGAAGTTGTACGTCCAATCCCGTAAACGTAGGTTAGAGCAATCCAGACCTGCTTTTCGGATGGGATAACAACACTAGCTATTCTAGCCATATAATTTAACCCTGCCTTTGCTTATTCTTAGGTTTTTTCTTATTGATAACACGAAGCACGCCTTTACGACGCACAATAATGTCATCAGGGGAGATTTTTTTAACACTTGCACGTACTTTCATTTGTGTTAAAATCCTTTCCTTTAACGTTGTAATTTAAACAGATAATATAGAACAACTGTTAAATACTTTTGCAAATAGTATTTAACTATACTCCTAGATTAAATGTTGTAAAAATTACAACAATTTAATATTAATCTTTGAGTCGAAAGCTGATTCTACCCTTTGTAAGATCGTAAGGGGTTAACTCAACCTCGACCCTGTCACCCGGAACAAGACGAATGTAATTCTTACGCATCTTCCCGCTCATATGGGCAACAATAATATGACCATTCTCGAGTTCAACCCGAAACTGGGTGTTCGGCAATGCTTCCACAACATTACCAGTGAGTTTAATCACTTCCTTTTGACTAGCCATAAATTACACTTCTAGTTTATCACAGTTTAAGCAAAAAGTAAATAGATTTCAGTCTAGAAATAGAACTTATTTTTGACCAAACATAGAGCTCATGCTAGCACTAGACAGATGCCAAGATTCTTTCGTACTCTTCTTCAGCGATGCGTCGGCGCTCAACCGCTTCTTCGTCCGCACCGCCCCTTTCGGCGGCCATTTGCAACCTATGCTTTATCATATCTTGTCGCTCCTGCCAGGCGTGCCATCTAGCAAGATCTCCAGGATTTCTATCTTCTGTTCCATCAATGCCAATGACGTCCTCAGGGAAGTTTACTCTCTTATATTCAACATAATCATCCTTGGAGCCATGCGTTGAATATTTTATTAAATCCTTATCTCCTGTACTAAAGAACAGAAACGCCTTCTGGATAGCCTCATCTATACTTTCAGGTTTATGAACCTCAAAGTGACGAATTGGTGTAATACGAGGGTCGTTCGTTCTTGTCGCATCATATCTAGAATATCCCAACAAATCTTCGTAATCGTCATCTTCGTCGAGACACATCGCATACATTGCCGCATCTTTTTTAAAGCTCTCTGCTAAAACACATTTTTTACCATTATAGATAAAAGTAAAGCCAACATAAGAATATTTGCTTTTTAAGTTAACATTGACAAATTCGTCATCTTGATTATGCTGTCCTGCAGATACAGATGAGAAACTGTCAACAAACCAATGTTTTCGACCATCTTCTTCTCCCCCATCCGGAAAAGCACCTGGTATATTATTCTTGATGAAATTATAGGCCTTTATCAAAGATTGAACTTTTTTCACACCAAAATCTTCTGGGGCCTCGACTTTACGATAATGATTAGTTTCTGGATGCGTAGCAGGCAACGTAGTTATTCCATCAAATACCTCTAATTCTATCGCGCCATACTCCTTAATCTGATTCAATAACTCACTTTTACGACGTTTAACTAGTTCCTGGATATCATCTAGTTTTGCTCTTTGCCGAATAAATGTACCTCTTTCTAACTGAGATTTGTATTCTTGGAATTTCTCACTACTATTTTTGAATTTCGTGATTTTGCTTTTTAGGTTTTTCGGCGTACTTTTATCATCATGGAAGAAATCTAACATAAAATCGAATTTTTCCAAGTTATTTGAAAATATATTATCGTAATACCAATTAGCCGCATCTGACGTTTCTCCATGTGGTAACATCAAAACTTTCATAAACCCGGATAAGGCACCGTCAAAGACCTGCGGATCAGCGAAGTCTATATCCAATTCGTCACGATTTTTTTCAAAAAATTCTGTCTGAAATATATCGGTTAGGGGCCATTTTGGCCTCTTCCACGATTCTCCAACTCCTTTTTTTAAGCATTCGAATAATGCTTCAGAAACGGCATTATGGCGGTCAACTTCCATGGTTTTATCTGGGAATAATATATTTGTTACTTCTTTCTTACTAATTACATCCTCATAACCTTCAGGTATAGTAATGCTTTCTAGGCCAGAATAAGTACTCCATTCTATACTTCTCGTATGTAGAAGGTTATCGAAATAATCAGAATCTGGCGAACGTAAGTCATTTGCCGAATAGTCAAGAATCGCAGCCTTCGTTTGATGATAATCGAGCTTAATCTCAGTTTCTCTAAGCTGTTCAACTTCAGCAGAAATATCTGGATTGCCCCTCAAAGATTCTGCTATATTGCTCAGTAGCTCATTCCTCCTGTCAATCGCTATTCTAGTGACCTCAGTTGGCATTTTCTTATCAAGATACCCTTGATTTTTTATATAAAAGTCACCATCTCTAAAAGATATACCGTTTTCTGCTGGATTATCCATCATATCGCCAACTAGTTCTTCTAGACCAAAAAACTCAGCTAAAGCGGCCCTTTTTTCTTTTTGTCCGATCGAACTATATCTGTTGGTCAATAATCCTCTTCTTAAACTTACATCCGATTTATCAACTCCAAAACGTTTTATTACATCGACGGCAACATCAGGCTGCTTTTCTATAAGAGAATCGAGTATATCGTTTCTAATTGGATTATAATTATAAGAATCTTCGTCGTTACAGATGACATACTTAAATACCTCTTCTTTCTTTTCTGGGGTCAAATCACCTGTTATCGTATCTAAGCCTTCACGAAGAAGCGTACCCTGACAATTTTTTAATATTTCTTGGGCGACTATTGGTGTTTCATATGTATAATAATAATTGAAACCTCTCTTATAAGAATTCCAGCCATGAGTTGAATTTTTGACTCTAAGGCGCGAATTCAGCTCATCCAGGACATACTGCCTAATCTGTTCATCGCTCGGTGCATCAATTGTTCCGTTGTTTAGCTGTTGGATTAATGCCCCTCTATAAGCATCATCTGCACTAATTCCGCCTTCTTTAAGGTAATCTTCTCGTAGTTCAAGGTATACACTGACTAAATCCGGCACATCACTCCTCATCCTTGCTCTTTTGTATGATGAAAATTTTTCATCAGGGAATAATCTTTCCACAGTATCATCGATAGCTTCGTTACTTACATATTCTTTTGTTTTTTCTACGAAATATTCCCTTTTTTGTCTAGCTTTTCCTAATTTCTCTTGACGTCCTAGCTCTTCTTCTAGTTTTGCTTCATAACCCTTTTTAATCTTGGCGTCAGTATCAAGAATCGAGGAATATGGTTGACGTATTAATCTGGCTGAACCGTCTAGACTTTCACGAATACTAAGCCCCGCTTCTTTGATAGACTCTTCGTTAAAAGGAATCTTTTTTTCTATTAATTCATGGCGTATCTCCGGATTCTTCTCTAAAATATCATTTATTTTAGTATCCGGATACAAAACCCGAGGAAAGCCATCTTCGGTTTTTGATATACCGTATCCTTGTTCTTGAAACTCTTTTGTATTTAGGGGAACATTATTATCTACCATTTCTTGATAAAAATCTGGATACTTTTCCTTTATTGACTCTGCGTCCTGAGGTTTTGGCTGAGTTGATACTTGCGTAAGATTATCCGCTAGGCCGATATTCCCAAGTTTTTGATTCAATTGCTGGCTCACCTCCTGTTCTGTGGATCTTTCAAGAGGCTCTGCATAATTATCGACATTACTTGTGTCGTCAAAATTATTATTTACTGAGCCTACCCGCCCATTAGTTTGATCCATTACTCCTCCATTACGTTTTAATATATTTCTTATGTTTTATAATATCACCCATCCATAGTCCGGTCAAGAATCATGCACCGCCTCACTACAGTATTATCGTAAGGCCATTATTAAACAAAAAGTAATAAATCATGGAACACATAGATTTAAAATTGCTTAAAAACCTTGATTGATTTTACGGCGTCTGGGTAATTCTGTTTCCACAATTATTATCCCCCACCGAGATAATAAGTATACCAGAAAAGATCTACGCCTATTCCTCTACGAGCACCGCTCTAACAAATTGCCTAGAAAGATATGTCCCTTGCTGTTGAGACCATTCACCCGTACAAGAAATCAATGTCACCGATTCCTTCCCGGCAACCGGCGTAGTCAAGGCGACCGCCATATATTGGTCAGCCTCAGAGAGTGGTACCGACTTACTCTCCATTACACTGTACCTAAATATCTCTCCGTCCCCACGCTCAACCGTAATAATATCTCCACTAGTAAGGTTCGGCAAATCCTTAAATACTCCGTGAACCCTTGGGCCACCATTATGCCCATCAATCACCAATGTTCCGCCCTGACCCGGTAGACCAGATCTATTATACCAACCGACATCGAAGATATTTCTAGGAGTATCAAGCGCGCCACTCCCATTCACACCCATTGATAGAATCCTAGACTTTCGAATTTTCAGTTTATCAATTGAGAGGTAACGCGGATGATCAGCTGGGACGGTATATTCTCGTATCTCCTGTTCATCTGGCTTCTCCTCGATTAGGTCACTCTCTATTGCGAGCTCACTAACACCAGTCACAACTCTCTCGCTACCATCCTTCTCGTTGTAATAATAGTTCTCGTAGGAAACAACCCTGATGAAGAATACGAGAAACAGGGCCACAACAATGGACCACCCAAGCCATTTCAGAGCTCTCTTCCAACTGAAACTAATCTTCAGACTCATTCTTAAAATCGTCATATGTTATCATTAGAGCTCTGGAATCCACCGACCTTAGATTCTCTAATGCCACCGTCACAACAATGAGAAGACCTGTACCCGAGATAGAGAGACCGATAGGTGCACCAGTCACTAAGATAAAGATATAATCAGTAATAAATGGCAACATCGCAATCAAGCCCAGCGCTAGTGCACCAAACAGATCAAGATGGTTGACAACCTTGCTGAGATACTTCGACGTGGCAATACCTGGCCTCACTCCTTCAATAAAGCCACCCTGCTTCTGCAAATTGTCCGCAATCTCCTTCGTATTAAAGATGATCGAGGTATAGAAATATGTAAACATAAATACTAATAGGAAGTAAAGGGCAGGATAGACAAACCATCTACCGTTAATCCCATCCGGATACATCGTCGCGAAATTACTAGCAGATGGAGCCGAGAAGATCGAGACAAGAGCGTTGCCAACCTCATTGTCAGGATTAACCGAAGTCATCACTTGGCCAACTAGGGCAGGTAGAGACAAGAACGCTGTCGCGAAAATCACTGGAATCACCCCAGCCGCAATCATCTTAATCGGTAGGATTGATTTAATTCCGCCATACGATGAATTACCGTGCACCCGCTTCGCATAATTAATCGTGATAATCCGTTGAGCCTCGTTCAGCTTCACCAGGAAGTATATCACGACAAGCATCGCGATTGCGAATCCGAATATAATCCAGAACACGGTCGGGTTAACCGGCAATTCAAACCACCCGAATAAATTAAGGCTCCCCTGGCTCGTGTCGAACAACGAAGCACCAAGAGATGCCATGGTAGTCGGGAGCTGCGAGATAATCGAAGCGAAAATCAAAGTCGAAATACCGTTACCAATCCCCTGTTCAGTAATAAGCTCACCCATCCACATCAGAATAAGAGAGCCAGCCGTCATCGCAGTAACAGAGAGGGCCCAGTCACCGAAAGTTGGAACAAAATCACTTGCGATATTCGCAGAAAGAGTCGATTGATAAAGGATGAAGATATAGGCAATTGACTGAACAATAGCTAGAGGGACAGTCAGCATCCTTGTCCACTGATTAATCTTACGACGCCCAGACTCGCCATCGTTGGAGAGTTCCTCAAGCGAAGGAATGGCTTTAGTTAGAAGCTGAATCACAATCGAACCAGTAATATAGGGCGATAGACCTACTAGAATAATACTAAATGAAGCTAGTCCACCACCGGAAATCAAGTTAAGAAAACTAGAGAAATCGGACTTCTCCATTAAATTGGAGACGGCTTCTTTAAACGTCGAAGCGTCACCCATAGGAACTGGAATCTGTGCCAACAAACGATAAGCCACCAAAATACCAAGTATAGTCAGGACTCGCTTCAACATGTCTTTATTTTTTAGGGATTTGAAAATAGTCTTAAAATGCATAATACCTCTTGATAACTACATATAGTTTATCATACTACCAAAAAAAAATAAAGGGCCTTTACGGCCCTTTATTTTATAAGTTTTCGATATCTTCTTCTGTAGGTGCATCAGAAGCAGATTCTTCAAACTCACTCAGTGGAGTGATACCAGTACCTACTGGAATCTTGCGACCAATAATCACATTCTCCTTCAAACCTCTGAGATGATCAACGCGACCATTGATAGCAGCATTAATCAAGACACGAGTTGTATCTTGGAAGGATGCAGCAGACAAGAATGAGTCAGAGAAGATCGAAACCTTAGTAATACCAAGCAACAAATTGGTAAACGTTGCAGGTTCCTTACCTTCGCTCACTAGCCTCTTATTCTCGATGCTTACAGCTGTACGTGAAACGATATCACCGGTAACGAAATCCGAATCACCAGGCTCGTTAATCTGAACTCTAGAGAACATCTGGCGCACCAAGATTTCGAGATGTTTAGGCGAAATCTCATGCCCCTGTGCCGCGTAGACATTCAAGACATCGTTCATAATGTAACGCTCGGTCGCCTCAATTCCCTTATATTTCAAGAGATCCTGAAGATTAAGAGAACCAGTAGTCAATCTGTCGCCAGCTTCAACTGAATCATTCGACTTAACGACAAGCTCAGCATCGCCAGGCACATCAATCTTCACCGGAGCACCAGCTGCAGAGACCAATATGATAGCGTCTTTCACGAGTTCAACGACACCGTCACAGGTTGCCTTTACAGCGGGAGTCTTGCCACTCTTCTTGATGAGAGTTGAACCAGATTTAACGCTTTCACCATCCTTAACAGCAGGCTTGCGGCCTTCGAGTTCAAATCTCTCAACCCCACCAGCTTGAGGTGTAATAGTAATCACGTAATGGTTATCAATCTCGTTCACTTCAACGACACCATCAATTGGGGTAATGAAGGCTTGACCCTTAGGGGTACGAGCCTCAAGAAGCTCTTCTACACGAGGAAGACCACGAGCGATTGCACCAGAACCAGCCACACCAGAACCGTGTTTGGTATCGAGAGTTAGCTGAGTACCAGGCTCACCAAGTGACTGCGCCGCAATTACACCGATTGGCTCATTGGCTGCCACGAGCTCACGGGTGGACATATCGACACCGTAAGCCTTGCGTGGAATACCATCAACAGCGGTTGTAGAGAGAACAGACTGAATCTTTACAGATTCAACATTCTCGTCAGCCTCAATCTGATCGGCTACGTCCTTAGTGATTAATTCATCGGCTTCAAGATAACCAGGTACCGGCTCAGCTGTATAACGGCCAACAATCCTAGCACTAAAGTCGATTCCAGAAGCCTCTGATTCACTACGATATACCGTGAATCCTGGATCTTCAGCGACCTCGTCAGTCGTAAACACGTCCTGAGACACATCAACGAGACGACGAGTCAGATAACCGGAGTCAGCGGTACGAAGAGCAGTTGACACCTGACCCTGACGGGCGCCTCGAGTCGCGATAAATGACTCTAGGGTATTAAGACCACGCTTGTAGGAAGACTTTACTGGGAGCTCGATTTCATTGTTGTTAATATCCACCATAATACCAATCTCAGCCGAAGCGAGCTTGATGTTTGAAATATTACCACGAGCACCAGAGTTCACCATCACAGCGATATCGGTATCCATTTCGGCAAGCTTCGAAGACAAGAACTCCGAAATCTTCTTATCGATATCACGCCAGTTGGCAATTGTAAGCTTGTAGCGCTCCTCATCAGTAGTCAAGCCATCATTGTAGTCTTGCTGAATCAAAGCGGTCTTAGCATCGCCTTCAGCGATAAAGTCATCGATTTCGTTGTAAGTAGGATAGTCGTCCTTCGCAGTCGAAATAGAAGCGATAGTCTCATATTCGAATGCAAGATCCTTCAAATCATCAGCAGTCTTCACCATCACCTCAGCACCGTACATATCGAAGATATTTGCCATAACCTTAGACAAATGCTTCTTATTCTGAACCGAGTTATCATATGGATAGTCTTCAGGCAAAATCTCATTGAAGATCACACGACCGAGAGTCGTATCGCGAATTTCCTTCTTAGCAAACACGCGAATTGGCGTCTGAAGGGCGATTAACCCCTGATCGTACGCCATCTCAGCCTCATAGACCGATGAGAATGCCTTAGGATCACCTTGATCGGTACCAGGTTTGTCATAAGTAAGATAGTAAGCACCGAGCACCACGTCCTGATAGATAGCGAGTACCGGAGAACCGTCAGCCGGCTTCAAAAGATTCTTCGAAGCAGACATCAATTCCCTTGCCTCAGCCTGAGCAGCGTCAGAAAGTGGTAGATGTACCGCCATCTGGTCACCATCGTAGTCAGCGTTAAAGCCCGAAGCTACGAGTGGGTGAAGCTTAATTGCTTTACCGTCAATAAGGCGAGGCTGGAAAGCCTGCACCGACAAGCGGTGAAGCGACGGAGCACGGTTCAAGAGTACGTATTTACCCTTAATTACTTCGTCCAAAGCATCCCAAACGACAGTTTCCTTTGCCTCGATTAGTCTCGACGCAGCTCTAATGTTGTTAGCATATTCATTGCCAATCAACCAAGAGACTACGAATGGCTTAAAGAGTTCAAGAGCCATCTGCTTAGGTAAACCACATTCGTTAAGCTTAAGTTCTGGACCTACCACGATCACCGAACGACCAGAATAGTCTACACGCTTACCGAGCAAGTTCTGGCGGAAACGTCCCTGCTTACCCTTTAGGAGATCAGACAAAGACTTCAATTTACGACGACCGTTTGTCGAATTTGCACCTCTAGAGCCATGTGCAGCTGAATTATCGATCAGCGCATCAACAGCCCCCTGGAGCATTCTCATCTCGTTGCGACAAATCACCTCTGGCGCATTAAGATCGAGCAATTTCTTCAAACGATTATTACGGTTAATTACACGACGATATAAATCATTAAGATCGGATGTCGCAAAACGACCACCAGGAAGCGCAATCATCGGACGTAGATCTGGTGGGATCACTGGAATCACTGTAAGGATTAAATCCTCAGGGCGAATTCCTGCTGATTGCATACCTTCGAGAGTTTTGAGTCTCTTCTGAATCTTCTTCTCCTTCTGGCCCTTCGCCTCGACTTCCTCAGCCCTGAGATCCTCGATAAGTTTATCAAGATCAATCTCATCAAGCATCTTCTTAATTGCGACCGCGCCCATTTCAACAGTAATCAGATCTTCGTATTCCTCAGGAAGATTACGGTATTGGACTTCAGTAATCACACCACCCTTCTTGAAGGACTCAAGCATTGATTTCTTTGCTAGATAATCATCCTGCAATTCTTCAAGCTCTTTAGTCTGAGCCTCAGCCAAGGCCTTAATGTCGGCCCCTTCGACTTTCGCTTCTTTCTCGTAGCGGATTTTGATAGCATCGCGTGCCGCGTTGGTCTGGCCCTCTAGGCTCTCAAGCATTTTTGAAACTTCATCAGTCTTCGCATCAGTAATGAGATAAGTTGCAAAATACACAACTTTCTCAATGTTTTTTACCGTGATATCTAGAAGCAAGCTAAGCGCAGAAGGAATTCCTCGCATAAACCAGATATGAGCAACTGGCGCAGCAAGAGCGATATGCCCCATTCTTTCACGACGAGTGATTGACTTAGTAACGAGGTTACCTTCCTTGTCAACCGCCGCCTCACGTGAACGGACACCCTTGAGCTTAGAGTCGTGTGGATTAATATCCTTAGTTGGACCAAAAATCCTTTCGCAGAACAAACCATCGCGTTCTGGCTTCTGAGTTCGGTAATTAATTGTTTCAGGTTTTGTAACTTCACCGTAGCTCCAATTCAATATATCGTCACGGCTCGCGACCGACAAACGAATTGAATCGAAGTCCGAGGCGCTGATAAAATTGTCCATCCACGCCATATTAGAACTCCTCTCCGAGATCAACTGCACCATCGGTTTCGTCAATCTCCGTTATTTCGATACCTTCTTCAGCCATCATCGCTTCAGCCTCGGACTCATCGAGGTCTAAAATCTGCGGCTCGGTATCTTTTTTATGTTGATCATAAATCGATTGATCATCCTTCGACTTCTCAATCTCTTTTGAAGTTTTCTCAATTACGTCGCCAGCATCAGCTGCTTCACCATGATCCAATAAGTCAACCTTAAGGCCGAGACCTTGAAGTTCCTTCACTAAGACATTGAAGCCTTCTGGAAGCTTCGGACCTTCAATTGGTTCGTGCTTAATGATCGCCTCATACGCCTTCGCACGTCCATAAACATCATCAGACTTAATGGTGAGCATCTCCTGAAGAGTTGTAGCTGCACCGTAAGCTTCAAGTGCCCAGACCTCCATTTCCCCGAAGCGCTGACCACCATTTTGAGCTTTACCACCGAGCGGCTGCTGTGTAACCATCGTGTATGGACCAGTTGAACGAGCGTGAATCTTATCTTCGACCATGTGGTGAAGCTTAAGCATATGCATCACACCAACCGATGTTCTTTCATTAAATGGTTCACCGGTTAGACCATCGAAAAGCTGAACTCTACCATCGCGGGAGAAACCAGCCTTCTCAAGCTCATCTGAAATCACTTCATCTGGAACCCCGTTAAATGATGGGGTTGCAACCTTGTAACCAAGGGCTCTAGCGGCCATACCGAGGTGAGTCTCGAATAACTGACCGAGATTCATACGTGATGGCACACCCATTGGGCTAAGCACAATATCGATCGGCGTACCATCTTCCATGAAAGGCATATCCTCAACAGGAAGGACCCTGGACACCACACCCTTGTTACCATGACGACCAGCGAGCTTATCACCTACGCCAATCTTTCGCATCTCAGCAACAAAGATTTTAATCTGCATAATCACGCCAGCCTTGAGCTCATGGCCTTGCTCACGTGTATAAACACGTACATCGACAACCTTACCAGTCGAAGAACCATTCATCCTGACTGAAGTGTCACGTACGTCCTTAGCCTTCTCGCCGAAGATTGCGCGAAGCAGTCTCTCTTCAGAGCTTAGTTCCTGCTCACCCTTAGGTGTAATCTTACCGACGAGAATATCGCCATTCTTCACTTCTGAACCGATGGTTACGATCCCATCCTCACCAAGGTGGCGAAGAGAATGCTCTGAGACATTCGGAATATCTCTTGTGACCTGCTCCGGACCAAGCTTGGTCTCACGTACTTCAACATCGAAATCCTTAATATTGATTGAAGTTAAAGTATCATCCTGAACCAAACGATTCGAAATCACGATCGCGTCATCCATGTTATAGCCACGCCATGGCATGAAAGCAACGAGAAGGTCGCGACCAAGTGCAAGCTCACCATCGTTAATTGAAGCTCCTTCAATCAAGGTGTCGCCCTTCTTAACCTTCTGACCACGAGCTACAACGCAGTGCTGATTATAACAACGATCATCATTGGTCTTCTCGAAGTGCTGAAGCTTGTATTCAACATCACCACCCTTGTCGTATGTCACGATAACGCTTTCACCATCAGCTTTCTTTACGACGCCGGTGCCAGAAGCCATCACAATCTGTGAAGTGTTCTTAGCGACTTCACGCTCGATACCTGTACCAACAATTGGATTATCCTGGCGGAGTAGTGGCACCGCTTGCTTCTGCATTGCGCAGGCCATCAAAGAACGGTCAACACGGTTTTTCTCGACAAACGGAATCAATGATGCTGAAGCGCCGAGAATTTCCTTGTGAGCCGCATCAATATGTGTAACCCTAGATGCTTCCACCTGTGCAGGCGTACCGTGTACCCTAGCGGAAACCCAGTCTTCAACAAACTTCCCGTTCTTATCTAGCTTTACGGATGCGTCAGCAATAATCTTGTCGTTCTCGGTATCCGCGTCCATATAGACGACTTCATTAGTGACCTTACCATTCTTTACTACAAGATATGGGGCTTCAATGAAACCGTATTCATTGATTCTCGCATAAGTTGCAAAGTTGAGTACCAAGCCCACGTTACCACCTTCAGGTGTCTCAACTGTACAAATACGACCATAGTGAGTCGGGTGAGCATCACGCACATCAAACCCTGCACGCTCCCTCGTCAAACCACCAGGACCCATCGAGCTCAAACGGCGCTTATGTGCGAGCTCAGAAAATGGGTTAACCTCATCCATCAACTGTGAGAGCTGTGAAGTCGCAAAGAATTCTTTCACGGCCGCCACGACTGGACGAGAATTTAGTAGCTGAGAAGGTGTAACTTCCTCGATATTGGCCATTGACATACGGTCAAGAATGTTACGCTGCAAACGAAGCATGCCGAGCCTGAACTGCCTCTGGACTAATTCACCAACTAGCTTCACACGACGATTCGATAATGAATCGATATCATCTGGAGCTTCCTGGGTATTGTTCAAGCGGATGATCTCAGCGACAATTGCCACCACATCCTTCATCTGCAAAGTCCTAAACTCAGGTTCATTCGGTGTATCGAAACCAAGTCGGCGATTAATCTTGAATCTACCAACATTCGAATAATCATAGCGCTTCTTATCGAAGAACGTACGCTCAATCATCGATTTAGCGTTCTCGACGGTAGCTAGATCACCAGGGCGAAGTTTACGATAAACCTCGAGCAGAGCTTCACCTTGGTTCGAAGTGGTATCCTTCTCGAAAGTAGATTCGATATATTTCTTATCACCAGTATCAACCTTATCGAAAGCCTTCTCAATCTCAGACTTCTTCATACCAAGAGCACGAAGGAATGTTGTTACTGGAATCTTGCGACGGCGATCAATCTTCACATAGATTGCACCATTCTGGGCGGTCTCAAATTCAAGCCATGCACCACGGCCAGGAATAACCTTTGCCCCGTAATAACGCTTCAGACCAATCGTCTCAGCGTTAAAGAAAACACCAGCTGAACGGATTAACTGAGAAACGATCACACGCTCAGTACCATTGATGATGAACGTTGCGCGTTCAGTCATCCAAGGATAATCACCAAAGTAAATATCCTGTTCTTTCTTCTGGCCAGTTGTTTTATTTTCAAGTTCCACTAGAACATGTAGAGGTGCTTCGTAAGTTGCAAGATTGTACTTCGCATCGCGCTCTGATTCCTTCGGATCCTTAAAATAATAATCTTTGAAACGGAGTGACAACTTCTGACCAGTGTAGTCGTCGATGGGGTTCAGTTCATCAAAAACCTCCCGTAGTCCGTTCTTTACAAAGTCTGCCCAAGAATCCTTCTGATGTGCAGTCAGATCCGGAATTGGCAGAGCTATGTCTCCTTCGGTGAAAAAAACTCTTTCACCTGACTTCGGTTTTGTAGCCATTCTACCTCTTTTATATTAGTGTTATTAGTATCTTTTTTGATAATTCACGGTAAAAATCTATCCTCCGTATAATTATCTCAGCGCCGAAGATTACTGTCCTATTTCCCCCCGGGAAAGTCGCTAGCTTCCCTAAAGTTTCAAAAATAGGACACACTACTTCTTGTACTTAAGTATACCATACATTATTAGCATATTCAAGAAAAAATCAGGACATTTTTATTTAAAACCAAAAAATGCCCAACGGCAGGCATTTTTTAGACATATACAAGCTCTCAACTCTTTTGTGTTTTACAAGCCGACTCGCAGTTAGTTAGCTTATGCTTAATTATACACGACGCATCCGAATTGTCAAGGACTTTTTGATTAAAAAACCACTACATCTAAAGTTCCCTTTCACAACAAAAACCCGCCTCTCTGGGCGGGTTTTCTATATTCTTCGAATAGATTAGATGTCTAGATCATCAAGATCAGCGAGCTCAGCCCGAGTCTTCTCAGCGAGTTCAGAAGTTGAATCATCTTCCTCGTTGTCATCATCATCTTCAGAAGCGACATCTTCATCGATACCATCATCAATATCTTCAATCTCAACATCCTTTGCAGGCTTCTCCTTATGAGCCGGCTTCTCGGAAACCTCGTCCTCACCATCTTCATCAGTATTTACAATCTTCAAATTATATCTAGCATCCTGCTTAGTTCCAAGCGCACGAAGCAATACGCGAATAGCTTGCGCGGTTACGCCACGTTTACCAATCACACGGCCGACATCAGAAGGATCAACGGTCAATGAAAGAAGCACACCTTTCTCATCAATTTTGCGTTCAACTGCTACCTTTTCTGGATTGTTGACTAAAGTTTTAACGATGTATTCTACGAATTGTTGGTCGATAGTAGCCATATTTTTCTCCATATTTCTTATATTAATATTTAAAATAATTATAACACAAAAATAGTCCTAGAAAGGACTATTTTGGTCTGCAAGATTTAGGCCTCAGCAGCCTCAGCAGCTTCAGTTACAGCCTCTGCTGGAGCCTCAGCAGCCTCTGCTGGAGTCTCAGTCTCAGGAGCCTCAGCTGGAGCTTCTTCCTTTGGCTGGTTCTTACGAAGCTTGTCGGCATGTTTCGCGACAGCTTTCTTCTGATTTGGCTCTTTGTACCATTTAGGTAATTTCACGCCATTTTTCTTCAAGATAAAAGCAACTCTCGAAGAAGGCTGAGCGCCGTTTGAAAGATATTTCTCAACCGCTTCCTTATCCAAAGTTAGAGCCTTGGTTGCGGGATTGTAGTTGCCGACCTCTGCGACCACGCGTCCCGAAAGCGGATGACGCTGTGATTCTTGGACGACTATCCGGTACGTAGG
>JAZTXX010000003.1:0-57239 GCA_045636645.1 Candidatus Nanosyncoccus sp. | reverse complement strand
TAAAACACAAGCAGAAGAATAATTACAAGAAACACCTCTACAGGCTTCGAAACCTCTTGACACGCCCTATAAGTGACATAGCCCATGATAGGCAAAGCACAAATCAGCGCCAGAAGTCCGGACCAGACGGCCGAAGACGCAATCGAAGCCAGAAGCCCCGCAGCGATACTCAGCACAAAGACGCTGAGCCAATCTTTCGGCTCAATCGTCCCTGCGATCTTGAACCTACTGTATCCGGAATCATCCTTAACCCTCTCGATACCTCCGTTCAAGGTGAAGAAAGTTAGTCCAGATACAACAAAGCAAATAAATCCGTATAATAAAAATAACCCAATTTTCATTAGGCCACCTCCTTTATATCAATATTATGGGGACATCAGATAGCGTTCAGGTCACATTAAGGCCTGAGATGATTTGATTGTTAAATTCCTCCCAGAGCACCCACGGCTCCAGCATACTAATATTATATCACAGACATCAAGAAAAGTCAATGTAGACAACATATTCCAGAAATAAAGAAAACCCGGCGATGCCGGGGTTTTCTTAATGTGCGTGTGGTAGGTGCGGGTCAAAGTTTGGTAACAAATTGGAACTTCTCGAGTTCCTCTTTCGACAAAGGACTATACGTCCCGTCGGGGTATCTGAATACCCGTTTTTTCTTTGGCGCTTCACCTCCAGCCTGCTCTGCATCGTCAGGATCCTCAGATGCAAAGTTACCCGAAACGTACCTTTGCGAAATACTAAAGGTCACGTCCGGCTGCAGCCCGTTTCCGGGTGCAGAAGCCTGAGTTGCAGGAGCTACCGGGGTTGCCGGAGCAGCAGGTGTTGCCGGGGTTGCCGTGGTTGCAGCAGCAAGAACTTTGATTTCCTTTACTTCCTTTTTAAGGGAAGCAATCTCTTCAGTGTTCTGCTTACTTTGAGCCTTGAGTGATTCGATGGCTTTGATTGCCTCATCGACCTTTTTAGGGTCGACGACAGAACCACCGTACTTTGATTCGATCTCAGCCTTAAGCGAGTCGAGATCGCTCTTGACTACGTATTCTTCTTCTGCAGGGGCGTCAATTTCGTCATGTTCATATCTTCTAATTCTGTCTAATCTTCTACTCATTTCGTTCACCTCCAAAACTTTTTTCAAACTCTATTCTATTAGACAACGACAACATGTAAATGTACCACAATTGCTATAATTATAGCACACTTGTTTATTTTTGTCAATATATAGACAATATTTTTGCTTGCAGGGCCAGAATCTTCCCTGATAATACATCTTGCCTCTGGGGTAAGTCCATATCACCACCACCCCCGAATAAACTTACGCTCAGTAATAATTCCTAGTAATCTCCTTAATCTTCCCCTCCAACTCCAGCCAATCGCTAACCCTCTCAATATCAGTCACAACATCATGATTAACTCTAGAAGTGAATAGAATACTCTTTATCCCCGCCTTTTCCACATCCTCGCAATACCCAACAGAATCATCTACCATCAGATCAATATGATTGTCTAGACACAGTCTCGCCTTGTCGGTCGCATTAAACAAAATCTCAGTATACCCAACCCCATTTTTCTTCAGAAACTCCTTGGTGATTCGTTCCGACCCCCTGAAAAAATCCAATTTATCCCCCCGCGCAGTTATTAACACTACCTCGTTTCCACTGGCTAACAGACTATTTACAACCTTACTAGCATTATTCTTAATTTTCGCCTTCTGGAACACCCTGATATAGTTCTTCATACAAAACGCAACAACCTCTGGATCCGACGGATCACCCTTCATGATATGCCCCAAATGCTCCCGAAGCTTCGAACTATTGCTATCAGATTCAATCAACTCCTCAATAACCACCGAAGTATCGGTAATGACGTCATCAATATCTATCCCAATCCTCATACCCCCATTATATCAAGTATCTTAAGGCAGTATCACTAGTTTTTTCATCTTTTTGATAAATTCTTAAAACTTTGACTTGTCATGGACGTAATAATTATCAACATAATTTTTGCCACGTGATTTGCATACGAAATACGCATATATATCTGTTCCCAAGAACTCATCCTCGGAAATATTAATACCGTATCGACTTTCGATATAATCCATTTCTTCATGCTCAGCTCGCTCCTGGGCAGATGAAAAACGCCTCTAAAAGAGGCTGTTTATCAATCCTGGTACACGACTCTATATGAAGTTCGTACTCAATTATATACCATAGTTAATCCTATTATATTTTTGAATAGATAGAGTTTTTAGTTAAATGATAGTATAACTCCAGGGGCGCCAGCCCCTCTCCCGCTTCATCTCCTCCGGCAAGGGGATTCCTATTTTTTCTCTTGATGTCTCCTGTGATATATAAAGGAGGTATACGGAACTAATTACGAATTATCGATGATATAATTATTATAAAGGAATCAACCGGAATGGGCTTAATTACTACAATGATACAGACTCATAGAGGCGACAAATTGTCGCCAAATGAGATGAAGAAACTACAGCATAAAAGATTAAAAAAGCTAATTAAATACGCAAGACAAAATAGCCAATATTTTAAAAAATTGTATGAAGATATTGACAGCGATTTTAGTTTAGAAGATCTACCACCAACAAATAAAGTTGCTATGATGGATAATTTTGATGCTTGGATTACTGATAGTAATATAACTATGAAAAGGATCAATGAATTTACTAAAGATATAGAAAATGTTGGTCGTATGATAGATGATAAATATCTTATCTTTAAAACCTCAGGTTCTACTGGTAATCCTGCAACAATCCTATATGATAAGAAGAATGTTGATGTTGCTTCGGCAGTAGCTGCTTTTAGAACTTTTGCTAGAAAAGAAGATTTTAAAAAGTTTATGAAAAACGGTAAAAGAACGGCAGGAGTTTTTGCAAACTATGGTTTTTATTTGGCTTGTGGAATGTCAAGATATCTGCAACTTCAAATGCCTAGAAAGAAAAATAAGATAACTGTAGATGTTAATGCACCAGAAGAACAAATTATAAAAGAATTAAATGAATTCAATCCATCTATGTTAAGTGGATATCCGTCAAATCTTGCATTGCTTTCTAATTTTAAAGAACTTACAATTAGCCCAGATATAGTTATTACTGGTGGAGAACTTTTAACTGATGAAATAAGAAATAAATTAGAAGAAAAATTTAGATGTTATGTCCAAACTCATTACTCATGTACTGAAGCTGGCGAAGTAGCATGTGAGTGTTCAGAAAAACATTTGCATATCAATGAAGATTGGGTAATAGTAGAGCCTGTTGATAAAAATAATAATCCAGTTGGATACGGTGTTCGTTCAGATAAGGTTTTGATAACAAATCTATCTAATTATATCCAGCCGATTATTAGATACGAATTAACTGACAGAATTATAGTCCATGAAGAAGAATGTGGCTGCGGTAAAAACTCTCATTGGTTGGAAATTGAGGGTAGGACTGATGATATTCTAGAATTTAAAGAAGGCGCCCTAATTGCACCGATGTCGTTTTATAAAGTATTAGAAGAAATACCCGAAATTATTAGATTCCAATTAGTTCAAAGAGCAAGCGATAAACTAGAGTTAAGGCTTCTTGCTGATAATAGGGAGAAAGCCTTTGAAAGAGCAGTAAAGGATTTACAGGAGTTTTTAAATAGTAAAAACGTATCTGGGGTAGAGATATTCTTATCCGAAGAATTGCCCAAGGCTAACAAATCTAGTGGAAAATTTAATCACGTCTACAAAGACCTTGCTAGAAAAAGGCCTCGTCAAAAATAAAAAGTGTCGACTCATGGCAAAAGGACCAGTTAGCACGAAAATTGGTTACAAGCCTAGAAATCAACAACAAAAATGAGGTCTCCTTCAGATGGAAGAAACCTCTTGAAAACGTCTTTAACCAGGTTCCTCGGAGCAGAACTAGGTTTGGTGCGGGTAGAGAGAATCGAACTCTCATCTCAAGTTTGGAAAACTTGCATACTAACCACTGTACTATACCCGCTTATCCATATTATACTACAAATATGGGGTGGGATATCGGGATCGAACCGACGACCTTCTGGACCACAATCAGACGCTCTAACCATCTGAGCTAATCCCACCATCCAGATTATTATAGCATATTTACCGGAAAATTCCAGGGTTTTTTCTCGCCGGTGGCGACCCCTTGCGACCACCGCTAGCAGGTGATAAGAAACGATTCCCGATACCCCCGTACCGACCACCGACATCACCAAATCCGCCAGCACTTCCGCCCCGATCGTTGGTATTCATAATCCTGCTATCGCCTCTCTCCGTAGAACCACTAGTGCTTATTTTACCCCTCTCGGTAGCACTACTAGTGCTGCTATCGTTTTTCCCAGTAGCGCCTCTACTCCTGCCAGAGGACACATCGTCGCCATCCCCATTATCTACCCCCATAGCCTCTTTAACGATCTCCCTACGAAGATTCACTCCATAATCATTAACAACCCTGGAATCTCGGTAGCTACGAACAGTTTTACGATTCTGATCAGCCTTCAGTCGCGCATCGAAACCAAGTGTCGAGGCAACACCAATTCCATCCTTGTTTTGAGCCTTCCCAAAAACAGAAGTATGCCGATAATTACTCTTATCCTTATCCTGAAATCTTTCTAGAATAAACCCCATAACACCTACTTGGGTAGCAGCAAGAAAGCAACAGTACCAGCAGCCGCACCAAGAATAATCGTAATAATAATCGAAATAATCAAGCTAACATGCTTATCCTTCTCAGGCTTAGAAATGATTGTCACGGTACCAGTGTCTTCCTTAGGAGTCACCACCTTCTTCTGATAAACATTCTTCGACAGAGGCCTCTTCACAACCTTATCCTGGTTGATGAACGGACTTTTTGGCGTACTGAATGTACCTTTAGTAGTACTAACACCAGTATGAGTCCCAGCAGAGCCAACAGCAGACTTTTCCACAGGGTTTTCCACAGGCTCCTTAGTTTTCCTTAGTTTCCTGCCAACCAACTTCCTAGACTTTGCTTCTTTCGCATCAGCAACCCTCGGTTGAGGCAGTGGTGTCCCATCGCTCAGGGGTCGCTTCTCTACAGTCGTTGATACAAACTTCGAATTCATCTCCTCAATCACGCCAAAATTCGGCTCATCCTTCACCGAGAACTCCATCATCGCCTCGGTCTCAGTCCTTCGAACAGCCTGCTCACTAGAGCGTGGCTGCCTCAAATCGTTAGCCGAAGGCACCTCAGCGAATATCGATCCTTTCGGACGAATAACCGGTTCCTCGGATTTAGCACGACGCCCAAGCAATCTCCTCGGTGATGCAGCCTTCCTCACTGTACTAGGAGTAATTTGAGCCTGACCGGCAACAGCCTTAGTACTCTGCCTCGCAACATGGCCAGAAACCACCCCTTGAGAACCAGATGTACTCCTACTTGCAGTAACCGGCTTACGTACGGGCCTAGCACCAGCCTGCATCTGGCCTGAAGCAGTTCGAACCGAAGCCCTAACAGGCGCCGAAGGCCGTGGAGTTGAAGCCCTACTAGGGGCAGCAGGTCTCGATACAGACGCTCTAGCTGGCGTCGCTGGTCGCGGAGCCGTACTAGTAGATTTCGCACCGGTAGCCCTAACACTGGTCTGGGGAGTCTTACCAGCACCATTATTTCCAGACTTATTTGATGGGACGAAATCTATGTATCTTTTATTCATGACCTCACTCTTTTAGCTATCTCAATTATATCAGTAAATTCACTCAAAATCAAACTAGCCCCTCCGATCAAAAGCCCATTGCATCCAGGGACCGTAAGATACCCACCAGCATTCGAAGGGTTCACGCTCCCACCGAACAATACCGGTATCTTCTCACCAAATTCCTCACCATAAGTATCAGACAACGTCTTCCTAATCAACTTAATCGCCTCAG
Source organism: Candidatus Nanosyncoccus sp. (assembly GCA_045636645.1). Taxonomy (GTDB): domain Bacteria; phylum Patescibacteriota; class Saccharimonadia; order Saccharimonadales; family Saccharimonadaceae; genus Nanosyncoccus. The sequence continues at coordinate 51,350 of JAZTXX010000003.1, read as the reverse complement.
CAACATCATCCGGCGAGGCCAATTTTGCAGATTTCACTGAGGAAATCGCCCAAACCGGCTCATAGGCAACAATCACCTTATCAAGATCATCATCAGAAACCTCTGACAAACCACCAATCAGTTGATCACGAATCACATCAGTAGTTTCCCCGAATGCCCGCTCCGATTCAGTCTCACCAATACACAAAATAGGCGTAATCTTATTCCTAACCGCTGCAGCAACCTTCTTAGCCACCATCTTGTCATTCTCGCTGAACTTATATCTGCGCTCAGAATGCCCGATAATCGCATATTGCACAATTCCCCGAAGCTGTGAATAAGAAGTCTCACCTGTAAATGCACCGTAATCGCGATAAAAAGCATTCTGTGATGCCAATTTCATCTTATGCCGATCAACCTGTAGTGACAACGGTTGTAGAGCAATTGTCGATGGCGCCACCACGACCTCCACATCGCGATAGTTCGGTAGACTTTTTAATATTTTATGAAGATAGATGGAAGACTCCCCTACCGTGAAGTTCAGTTTCCAGTTGCCCACAATATAAGTTTTCATACAGATATTATAGCATGTTATAATGGAAGTATTATGAAAAAAGTACTCTCATTCGATATAGACCAAACATTAAACGTAGCGAAGACTCCAATCACGGACGACATCGCCGAATTACTAGTAAAATGTCTCGACCACTTCGAGATTTGTCCAATTTCCGGACAGAAATTCGACCAATTCTTAATTCAAATCGTCGATCGCTTGCCGAATCCTACCGACGAGCAGCTCAGTCATCTACACCTATTCGTAGCTCAAGGCACCCAGTACTACCGATACGAGGACGGCGAGTGGAAGCAAATCTACAACTACCCTCTCACAGATGAGCAAGTAGCCAAAATCAGCGAGACCATCGAAAAATCCGCCCGCGAACTCGGCTTCTGGGAAGAAGACAAGCTCGCCTCTGGCGACGAAATCATCGAAAACCGCCTCTCCCAGGTCACCTTCTCTGCCCTCGGCCAGAAGGCCGGTACTACCGAAAAATACGCCTGGGACCCAGATTGTAAGAAGCGGGAAGCCATCGTCGCCCTCTGTAAGAAATACGCCCCAGAATTTGACTACGAAATCGGCGGCACAACCTCAATCAACGCTATCACCCCTGGTATGAACAAGGTATTCGGCATGACCCACCTCCTAGAGGAGCTTAATGTTAAAAAGGAAGACATCCTTTACTTCGGCGACATGACCCAGCCTGGTGGCAACGATTACCCAGTCGTCGAGATGGGTATCGACACCATCACCGTAAGAAACCACGAAGACACCGCCTACGCCCTAAGGGGCATCCTCGGCTTAATCTCCTAAATCATCGCTTCCCTTTCTCAGCCTAATCTCTTAACACGCCATCCCCTTCCTCAACCTAATCCCTTAAGGCTTTCGCTCGTTTTCGAACCACACCTGAAATACTATGCTATAATTAAAGTATGAGCATTTTAATCGTGGGCAATGTCTTAAACGACGTTTATCTCAACCTAGATGAACGTACCGAGAACTTCGAAACAGATAAAAACGGCACCAAGTGGCTAGATCTCAGCTTCAATGCCAGCGAGCACCACTTTTTCAATCGTGAGTCAAACTACGGAGGTGCAGCCGTCACCCTAGAAACCCTTACCAAAATGGGGCTTCAGGCCAAAATCAACGCTTCAGACCTCGCGTCCACGCCAGACGGTCTTTCCACCCCCACCATCGCCGATTCCAGCCGCTACATCCTTATCTCCGATGGAGGCGTCAGCTACCTCGCCCCCACCACCTTTAAGACCACCCATTTCGACACCCCGACCGAATCCTACGATTATCTCTTCATCGATCGTTCAGCAGAGATCAACGCCGAATCAGCCAAGACAATCCGAGCCTACCTCGATATTTCCCCGAACACTAAGTTAGCTATCTATATCAGGAATCTTAACAATCCGAATTTAGGCCCACTCATTGAGAAAGCCTCCTATGTCTTCTGTGAAAACCTTTCGGAACTTTCCACCACGCCCGCATTCCAAACTACCCCTTTAAGTAACCTCAGCGATGACAAGCTAATCGATATCTCCGAAGATCACCTAACCTATCAGAACGTCACCGAGAAAATCACCATCAAGCGAGTCGACATGTTGACTCATCTATCAGCATATTCCATCACATCAGCAACCCTTCTTGCAGGCTTCACTCTAGGCCTCTCACCTAATGAGAGCCTCAAAATAGCTCGCCTCAACGTCGAAAATTCCAAACTAAACTCTACTCTCTCAATCAACGAACTAAAATCCCTCCTGAAAAACACCTCTGATTCAGACAATCTCGACCTCATCGCTAAAACACTCGTTCTCCACCCGAAAGGAATCCTGGCCGCCGACGAGTCCGGTGGAAGCATCCATAAGAAATTCGACCAACTTCAGATCCCGGATACCTACGAAAATCGTCGCGACTACCGAAACCTCTTCTTCACCACCCCAGGCCTCAACGATTACGTCAACGGAGTCATCCTCTTCGATGAAACTGCCCGCCAAATTGCCGATGACGGCCAGAACTTCGTCGACTACCTCACTAGTAAGAGAATCATTCCTGGCATCAAAGTCGATCAGGGTCTCGAGAAGTTCGGCGATTCCACCCCAGATGGTTACGACCCAGGCGACAAGCCGGCCCTCCCAGAAGAAACCTGGACCAAGGGCCTCGACGGTCTCGCCGAACGTCTTAAAGAATACTTCGTAATGGGACTCCGTTTCGCCAAATGGCGCTCAGCCTTCGAAATCAGACTAGATGAGAACGGCGACATCCTCACCCCAACCGACACAGCCATCGCCGAAAATGCCCGCATCCTCGCAAAATACGCCCGTGAATGCCAAGCTGCCGGCATCGTCCCGATCGTCGAACCAGAGGTCGTATATGACGGCTACTATACCATCGAACAGAACGCCCTCATCACTAGCAAAATCCTCGATCACCTCTTCGACGAACTCGCAAATCTAAATGTAGACCTCGAGGGTTGCATTCTCAAAGTCAACATGGTCCTCGCTGGTAAAAAATACGAAACCCAGTCCACCCCAGAGGAAGTCGGCGCAAAAACCGCTGAAATCCTCAAACTCCACGTCCCAGAAGAACTCGCCGGAGTTGTATTTCTATCAGGTGGACAGACCGTAGAGCAAGCCACCGACAACCTCGAAGCAGTCGAAAAAAACGGCCCATTCCCTTGGCCAGTCACCTTCAGTTTCGCTCGCGCCCTCCAGGATCCGGCCCTCTACGCCTGGCAAGGCGATAATAATAATGCCGACAAAGCTCATGAGGACTTCAAGGCTCGCCTCATTGCGAACACCGAAGCCCTCAAGAAACTCGTTAAATCTCCTCAATAATTAAGATTATTCGGCCTTCTCGCCTTCAGCCTCTTCTTCAGGCTTTGATCCATTATCTGCAGGGATGTCTGCTGGATCAACCACTGGCTCATCAGCTTCAGCTTCACGCTTCTCAGCCTCAGCTGCTGGATCATAAAGCGACGCCACGACCTGCTCTGGATCAAGCTCCTTATCAGCAAGCTCAACCCCCTCAGGCAATTTAATATCAGAAATGGTCAACTTATCCTCAACGTCCTTCATAGCGGAAGCGTCAATCGTAAGCTCACTTGGAAGATCAGCAGGCTTCGCCTTCACATCAAGCTCTTCAATTGATTGTGTCAATGCAAAATGGAAAGTCTTCGAAGCCTCAGATCCCTCAAACCCAACGATAACTACAGGAGTAGTCGCCTCAACTACGGCTTTAGCGGATACAGCCTGAAATTCAACGTTGATAATCCTACGAGAAACCGGATCAAGATGAACATCCTTCACAATTGCCATCTGCTTCTTGCCAGCCATATCGAGATCAATCGGCGAATGGTAACCAGCCTTCTCTAAGACCTTCTCTGTTGCAACATATTCAGACGCAAGCAGAACTGGCTCCTTGCCACCGTAAACCACTGAAGGAATGAAACCTTTTGCTCTTAAACTCTTCAACTTTTTTCCAGTAATATCACGCTTTTCCAGCGCCAACTTATAATCAGCCATAAAGACTCCTTTTCTTTTAATTAATTATACCACTTATCTGTTAATTTCTCAAATTTTCCGAACCTTCACCATCGTAGGACGAAGCACCTCAGACTCATAATAATAGCCGGGCCGAAGCGTCTCAGCAATCACTTCTTTATCCCCGTCCCCCTCGACCATCACCGCATCATGAATATCCGGATTAAATTCCACCCCCTCTTTCGAATCGATTCGCGCGAGTCCAAGCTCTTTCATCGTCTTCTCAATCGTCCCCTCGAGTGGCTTCAGCTCCTCATAGGTCAAAAGCGCCCTCTCGATATCATCAATCAGGGGCAAAAATTTCATAACAGTAGCATACTTCACAGTCTTGCGCTCTTGCTCTTTCTGAACTTCAATCTGTTTACGAAAATTCTCAAAATCCGCCCTCGTCCTCTGCAAATCGTTCGTAAGCTCCTGAACCTTCTCCGCATCCTTACTTGCAGCACCCCCACGCATCCCGCTGAGTTTCTCCTTAATCTTCGAAAGATTCTCGGTTTTTTCTTCGTTTCCCTTCATATTCTCCTCCTATTATAAAATCCCTTCAAGCACATCCCCCGCATACCTCACAAGCGACATCACCCTGGCATAATTCTGCCTAGTCGGCCCAAGCACCCCAATATAGCTATTATCAGAGAACGGCGACCTAAATTTCGAAATAATCAGCGACACATCAGAAGTCTTTCCAATCGGATTCTCGTGACCGATAAAAATATTCAAAGGCTCCCCAGGTGCAGCCTCACGGAGCCAAGGTTCAAGATTATCAAGCAATTTCGCCACCGCCTGAACCCTGTTAATATCCACAAATTCAGGCTGCGTAAATAATCGTGAAATCCCCGAGAGGTAAAGCTGCCCCCCAATCGTCGCAAGCCCAAGATTCCCAGTCAGCTCAACAAGTGAGTCCACAGCACCCTTAATAGCCGAATCGGCGCGTGATTGAGAATTAATTCTAACGGACAAAGCATGCACACCCCTATCAACCGAACTCTTCTCAACCTGGGGCTGATTAATCTCTCCCAGATGATTAACATAATACCTGTACCCAGCATCAGTCGGAACCCTCCCAGCCGAAGTATGAGGCTGGGCAATCAAGCCGAACGACTCCAGTCGAGCCATCTCAGAACGAATCGTAGCAGGCGAAACCCCAAAAAGCTTCGCCATCGTCATACTACCAACCGGCGACGCAGTTTCAGCATACTCTTCAATGATTTGACACAGAATCTGTCTCTGTCGTTCGCTAATTTCCATAGCATAATTATACAAAATTAGCACTAAAATGTAAAGAGTGCTAATCTTTAGCTGTTTACGACTTATCTCAATTATGATAAAATATAGACAAGTAATATAGTCCGGCGCACCACGCGCCTAGTACCTTAAAAAGGAGGGATTATGGTATGAAAAACGAAGGAATCTTCCAGAGTACAAGGCTCAAAATCGATAACACAATCTACTATATTTTCAGAGAAGATATGCTTATAAAAGTTAAGGCCCCGCTTGGCGGAGAATTAGTTGAATTAAATTCGTTCGATGCCAACACCAAGTTATGGAATAAGCCTCTCAAGAAAATACCAGATGAAATCAGGATCAAGGTTGAGACTATCATCGACTAGATCTGCTCGGCCCCCTTTCAACCCCCAGCTTCGCATACTGAAGCTGGGGACATTTTTCTACCAGGAGTAATTTGTGATATGATAATAGTATGGAAGACAAAATAAAACAGATTAAGGAATGGCTCGGGACAGGCTCAATTAACATCTTCGGTCTCCCCATGTCCGGCAAAGACACTCAAGGCATCAGATTGGCTGAAGCAATTGGCGCCAAATTCCTCTCTTCTGGCCTCATCATCCGCGCCATGGAAAAAGAAACCAAGAACAACCTCTCAGATAGTGGCGCTCTCATCCCCACCAATCTATTTTACGAATGGGTCCTCCCATATTTTGAACGTTCAGACCTCTATAAATATCCACTAATTCTCTCTTCGATCGGTCGCTGGAAAGGCGAAGAAAACCAAGTCCTCTCCGTGGCATCAGGAGCCGGCCACGAGATTAAAGCCGTAATCGTGTTAAATATCTCCGAAGCCGACGTTGAACGCCGTTTTGAAGAATCCAAAGTTCTCGGTGACCGTGGAGAGCGCGCCGACGATAAGAATCTCGAAGTTTTCCACACCCGCATTAAGGAATTCCGCGAGAAAACCCTCCCAGTCATCCAACACTACAACGCCCTCGGCCTGCTAATTGAAGTAAATGGCAATCAATTCCGCGACGAAGTATTCCAGGAAATCATCGAGAAGCTCTACAAAAAGGCGTCAGCATCCTCTTAATCCATCTCCATATCTCACGTCGATATTCATAAAAAACGTACAAGAGTCCAGCTATAGCTACGCCAAGCACAGCATACAGTGCAATGAACGATGAATTTTCCTCATAAGTTTCCGGCTTGATGCCATAATCCGCTCCCTTATTCTCAACTATCTTCTTACATCGACCAGTCGCCGGGTTAAGGTAGTACCCCTTCTTACAAACCTTTTCAGTCGACGTCACGATCTTCTTGCATCGACCAGTCAAGATATTCAGGTATTGACCGCTAGCGCAAACTTTCTTCTTCGTCGAAGCAACCTTGACACAATTCCCAGTTGCAGCATTAATCACCTTCCCCTCCTCACAGCTTTTAAACTCCTGATAGTTATTCGCCTCACCAGGTGTAGGCGCATAGGTCACCTTCCAGATCTTCTCACCCTTATCGTCATAGCCGATCAGAGCGTATGCAGTCCCCTTCTTTTGCCCATTCGGATACCTCAACTCGTCAATCGTCTCCCCATCCACATCAATTAACTCAATCAAATTCTCATTAACCGGGTTCTTCGTCAAGCTAAACTCTTCCGGCACATATACATAATACAAATCAGGCCCAACTACCCCATGAAGACTGTAATATTTATTCTTGTACTTCAACTTACAACCATCAAGCGGAATCTGTTCCGCACTTGCATTGTGGAGCTCAATAAACTGCTCGGATTTCGAAGTCTCATAGAAGCTTAGCACTTCCGAGAATTCCAACCCCTTACACTGGCTCGCAATCCTCCCAAATCCTTCCTCTTCCTGTAATATCTCCACATAGTAACTCTCCTCATCGAATACCGGCTCATACTCAAAAAGATGCTCGAATTCCCCAGTCTCCTCATCCCTAACTAAAGTCGTCGGACTACTGGATTTAAACTCCTTATAGCAACCAGTTTTACTAGTCCAGCAAACTTCATCAACCACGTCATCATTAATTCTAAGATCCAACCCACCCTTGAAGGCAAGCGTTTTCGAGTAATTTATGGAAGCTAGCTCACTCTCAGGTGAGCTAGCCAGCCGAAGGAGGATAGACTCGCCAGTTATCCAACTGTTCTCAGGAAACTCGAAAATAATCGAGTAATTCCCGCTTGAATTAGTATAGCCGACAGTGGCCCCAGCGAGCGAAATCATTTCATCGGCGGAGTTCTTTCCTATCTCAATCATCTCGCCGACATTTCCCACCCCATCAACAGTGTATCCAGGATTAATTGCCTTAATGTATAGTTCTGGCAGTGAATCTTTTACGTCATCCATACTCTCCGCAAATGCACGATGGACTTTATAAGAAATACTACTGAGGAAACACACCGCCAGGCATGAAACAACCATCATTCTGAACTTGAAGTTTTTCATGAAGCCAAAACTACCACGGCCATTTCGAAAATACAACCCCGAATGTGATATAATTAAAGCATGAGTGTTTTGGCCTCTTTGGGAATTTTGATACTTTCTATGCTTATCATGGCTTTTTTGACGTTGACGCCAGGCGTTTATGCCCTTTTTTGCCATTATACTTACGGTAAATATTCCGAAAGAAAGGCTTCCGACTTCACTTTCTTCTTCATTCTAGGCGCAGAAACCCTCGCCTCTTGCCTATTCCTCTGCACATACCTTCTAGTAGCCATAGCTGTCGCAGACCTCTCGCATCTCGGAACGAACATCATCACCTGGATCATGGTCGGAATCCTCTTCGCCTTGTCAATCGCAAGTGTCTTCCTCTACTATCGTCATGGTAGCGGTAGCCAACTCTTCATTTCTAGAAAAATTGCCAAGTCCCTCGACTATCACGCGAGAACAGCCAAAACCCGCTCTGACGCATTCGTACTCGGAGCCCTCGCCTGCACTCCAGAACTAATTTTCACAATGCCACTCTTCGTCGTCACCTCAGCCGAAATCCTCCAGATGAGCACCGTACACATCTCCAGCGCACTCCTCACAGTCCTATACATCATCATCCCGATAATTCCCCTCTTCATTCTCCGCTGGCAATTTGCCCACGGCCACAATCTCGCCGAAATCGCTCGCTCTCGCGTCAGCTCAAAATTCTTCAACCGCCTAGTACTGTGTGTCAGCTACCTGACCATCGCGACCCTAATAATCTGTTTTAATCTGTGAGGTAAAATGAAAATCTTCAACCGAGAGAAAATCACCAAAGAACTAAAAATCGACGCCAAAGGCCTAGGCATTCCAAGCGGAGCTGCAGATGTTTTCATCGAGAAAACTCTAAGCGCAACAGAGAAAAAACTAAAAAACAATAAAATCATCACAGAAAATGATTTGGAAAGGACTATCGCGAAAGAACTGCAAAAATACAACGCTGATTTTGCTTATGTTTATAAGAATCGTGGTAAAATAATATAAGAATGGGTAAAAAATACGACTTTGAATATATCATTATTGGGAGTGGGCCAGCCGGGACCACTGCAGCACTAACGCTATCGAAGACCAAGAAACGCATCGCAATCGTCGAAGGACGCTTCGTTGGTGGGAACAATCTTAATACTAGAGATATCCCATACGCTGTTGCACTAAACTTCTCGAAGCTTTTTAATAACGCAATCCGTAGCCCAGAGCTCCGCAACCACGACCTTACCTTCAGTTTCCCGACAATCGTTTCAGATCAACTAAGGACCATTGTCGAGATTGGTAATCAGCAGAAGGAAGCCCTGAAGAATTCCCGCATTGTCTGCCTAGAAGGTTTTGCGCATTTTCTCGATAATCATACCATCGCCATCGGCGACCAGCGCTTCACATCTGAGAACTTCATCATCGCAACCGGTTCAACCCTTAAGACGACAGAAATTACCGGTGTCGACTCAGTCAATTATCTAACTCCAGAAACCGCAGTAAAAGTACGACGTAGCCCGAAAGCAGTCCTGATTGTCGGTGGTGGCCCTACAGGCTGCGAGATCGCCACTTACTTCGCAGAACTCGGCACAAAGGTTCTCCTCATGGAGACAGCGAATCGCATCCTCCCGCGCGAAGACAAGGAGGTTAGCGAGGTAGTAACCAATCAACTCTCGAAATCTCTCGGAGTCATGGTCCTGCCGAACTGCAAAGTCGTCGCACTGGAGCAAGACGAGGTAAGCAAGCGCGTAATCTTCCGTAACGCCCGCACCGAGAAGCTCGTCCGTGTCGACTGCGTCATCCTTGCAACCGGGAGCCAGCCAGCCCTTGATTTCGGCCTCGAAAACGCCAAAGTTAAATACAAGAATACTGGCATTACAGTGAACAAGAACTTCCAGACCACGTCAAGCAATATCTACGCCATTGGTGACTGCATCGGCGATGCCGACTCCTCAACTGAACGAGCCGAATACCAGGCCAGTGTTCTCGCTAATAACCTGCTTAATCGCTCCAAGAACCTACCGAACTACAACGGGTTCCCAAGGGTCATTAACACTCATCCAGAAGTAGCAATCGTCGGCTACAACGAAGACGACCTCTTGAAACGAGACCGCAAGTACAAGAAAGTCATCGTCAATTTCAACGAGCTTAATGCCCCAAAGATCACCCGCATCGACTACGGTTTCTTAAAACTCATTGCCAACAAGAATAATCATCTCATTGGCGCAACCATTGTCGCCCCTAATGCCCACTTAATCATCGGCGAACTATCCCTAGCCATTCGCCACAATCTCACCGCTCTAGAAGTAGCAAGCACCCCACACAATATAAATGAATACAGCTACGCAATCAGACTCGCCGCTAAGAAGCTTCTCGCGAAGAAGAAATAGCCTCCATAATCTTCACAGTAATCAAAAAAATTCCACAAAGTGGAACTTGGTTGTGGGGGCTGGATTTGAACCAGCGACCTTTTGGTTATGAGCCAAACGAGCTACCAGGCTGCTCTACCCCACGATATAATACATATTATATCGCGGGGAGGCGTTTCTGTCAAGCTTACGCAGAACAGTAATTAAGCCTGCGGAAAATCTAAAGCTATAATCACTTCAAGCCGTATTCCATAGGAACAGTGAAATTCTTTTCAAGCTTATCGACCTCGATAGCGAAGTTCGGATAAGGGGATTGGTTGCCGCTCGGCTCAAGGCGAGTCCAAACCCTTCTGAACAGATCGTTTGCGCGACCGGTCGAGTCAATATCAATCTGCATACCTTCAGTCTTGAAGCTATTATTTTCGGCAACAGTCTCACCATTAGTATCAGTCTTAATCTTAGTACACCCATCTGAAGGACAAAATCTCAAAGCAAAGTCAGTCGTCGGTTTACCATACGGAAGAGACAGTACGAACACCAATGAATCAGGATCACGTTGCCCTCCACCGACAGGATCGGGAATATCAATTGTCACGGAGCAAGCAAATTCCTTATCATTATTCCCATTATCACACAAGACAGCATAAGGTAGATTTTTGGACACCTTATTATTGGATTTTACGAACCCAGAACTTTCTATGGAGTTCATGTCATTACCCCAAGTGCCAATATATCCATTTTCCTTATTAGCCTCATTATTAGTCTTACTAGCCCGCGCATCATTATTTGATGGAACTAAGAATAGTGACCCGTAGTTAGTCCTATTGCCCTGAATTGTAGAATAATCATCTAGATTATTTCCACCTTCCTTAGATTGAACCATCGAGAACTGAACCATAGGAGGCGTCGCCGCTGGAACATTCTGAAGCTGAGGAAAGACAAGAAGACCATCCGCATTAAAGTGGTTATAGTGCAAAACGTAGTTATATTCATTGCTAAACCAACTAAGCTCAACCTTCTTGATATCCTTAACTTTCTCCTTATCCTCAAGGCTAACTCTCACAACCTTCATCGGCTTCGAAGCAGAAATAGTCCCCCGATAGTCATCAAGCTTAGTAGCAAGCTTCACGCAGGTATAAGCCTGCGACATCTCATTCTCAACATCACCTTTTTTCGTTTCACTAATTATTACGCCTTCTTCCTCGCTAACTTCACGACCAAGCAACCTAGCAACCATATCGCAGTCGTTGAAATTGTTATCCGCTGCACCCTGCTCGACAATTTTAACAATGTTTCCACAGGTCAGATTATTTCCTTCACCATACGAACTCCCAGCTTCAACTCCCTGAGCGACGCAGTTCTGGTAATTATAATAAGCCAATTTCGCATCTTCAACACCTGCAAGAGCAGAATCATATGCCGACTGCGCTAAATCATCATTAGACGTTCTAGTAATCTCCGAGAGGATAATCGCAATAAAGCTCGCTGCAATCACCACAAGAATCAGTGTCGAAAAAGCCACCACATAGAACGACGCAGCGCCCTGTTTATTCTTTGATAATCTACTCTTTAGCATTTTAACCTCCATTAGCCTGCACGGCAAAATTAAACTTATTAATTGCACAATAATCAGAGTCAATCAAATCACCCTTATCGTAATCTTCAGGTGGAACGCAGAAATTTCCAGAACTCATAATATCGATACCGCCCCTAGTAGTCCCAAGAATTAACGAGACAGAATAGAATAATCCATAATTAGATGCCCCACCAGCGGGAGCACTAGATCTCAAATCATAGACCGCAAGATCATTCCCCTGATCGACGGATATTAAATCAACAGGATCTTCAGATAAGCCATCGTAGGAACTAATATCAAATTTACCGTTGAATGAGTTTATCTGTCCATTCGGATTATAATTTTTATTCTGAATTATCTGATTAGGCGACTCGACGACGTCATTATTTTTTTCTCCATAAAACGACGAAATACACACTGATCTACCTGGATCCTCAACCTTCAGGAGCTTAAACCTATCCTTAGATCCACCATGTGAATCATCGCCTATTTTACGATACTTCAAAGTCGCAGGTTTCAAAGGCTCAGACTCAGGCCCAACCTTATGATCGCTCGAGAAGAAATACCCGGAATTCCAGATATAGGAATATGAACCAGTACAAAACGCACCATAGACAGGTACATTTTGCATTTTATTGGTATTATGAGCCCTAACCTCAGCCGTCCTCACAACGGAAACGAAGCCTCTTGCGCCATCACTAATGCATTTGTTTAGTTCTTTATTTTGAGCGGCACTAGACCCCTCAGCCTGACCGCCGTAATACACTTCACACAACCGAGTTAGTTCAGAACTTGGAGAGCTCTGAATGGTAGACCTAATGTCGTCAACGATATCCATACCAGAAGAATTTAATCGGTTAAGCGTCACGCCACGCCTATATGTCGAGATGGTGTTGTTAATAAGAAGTACAATAATAATTGACAGAATTCCAATAAATGCCACCGATAAAGAAAGTTCAATCAGCGTAAACCCTTCCCTTCGCTTAGCCTTGTCTATCAGAAATGACATGTTTCATTGTCTCCTACTACTAATACAGCCGAACCGTTTCTCGCATTATTCTCGATTCGGACATCACTGCGAAGCCCGGATTCGTTTACTCCATTGGGATTTACACAGAAATCGACTTGCTCAATCTTAAACTTATTGTCATTGAGGTACTTGGATAGAGGATTAAACTTATCCTTGCCAGTATTGTTAGCCTCAATTATTTTCGCATTCACATCAATAGTCTCACCTCTCATTACGTATGTATAGACAACACCGGAGCGAGGGTGTCTCAGAATCAATAATGCGCCAACGAAACTCTCCGAATTCTCCGTCTTCTGAATAGCCGAAGCCCATCGAGGGGTATAGTCGCGCGTAAAACCGACTGGCGCATAAGCCTCATCCTGCATCATCACGACATTCGCATTAAGCCCCTTCATCATCTCAAGCAAAGAAACATTGTCCGCACCGTCTGTAGCTTTAGCGATCACATTATATGAGAATATAGCCACCGTCCCTGACTCCTTCTTGCAGTTTTCGCCTCGTGTACCACCATTACCATTCACCGGGCACCCAGCAAGATCACGACTCTCACCGAACGTCACAAGCTTCCCATAGACAATCTTGTCAGACCTCCCAGTCCCATCTGTCTGAACATTTAACACCTCAGAATAAACACTCCTCAGAAATTCCGCGTAGTTCTGCACCGCATCAGTAAATCTCTGCTGGAAAATAGAATTCTGCGTACCAACCGCAATCCCCACAAATAAAGCACCGGTTACCGCCAAAAACAACGCAACCTCCACAAGAGTAAAACCCTTTAGCTTTTTCTTCATACGACCATTATATCATAAGCCCAATAAAAAAACGCAACAAAATCCTAGAATTTCGGGAACAAAAACATCATCCACTGATCAAAATTCGAATACTCAGTCTTGATCGATTCAGCTCCAGCGATTTGATATCGCTCCTTCGCCTCATTCGAATTCTCCGGCATTACCACCATGTTCTCGCCAGGCATCTTCTTATCGAGATTTTTTCTCGCAATTAGCTCCTGATACTCCTCAGTCTTATAATAATCATTCTCAAGCTGGCTCGCCTCAAGCTCAATCGTAAGTAGCTCAAGCTCCTTCTTCTCTGCCGTCAGTTTCTCCGAAAGCTCCCAGTTCCTCGTCATCGCCATCACCGATTGAAAGGTCCAGACCAATCCAAGAGAAACCGCGAAAACCAGAACAATATTCGGAGCTGTAAAAAAATCATGCCTAAGCTTAAACTTCAATCGACGAAACAAAGTCTTCATCTTGTTCATGCTTATCATTATATCATTTTGTGATAAAATGAAGTAGCGGGGATGTAGCTCAGTTGGTTAGAGCATGCGTCTTATACACGCAGTGTCCCAGGTTCGAATCCTGGCATCCCTACCACCTGCAACAATAAGACCTAGAGAAGGTCTTTTTTTTAGAGATAAAAAATAGCCCCTAACGGCGGGCTCAGCAAATCAAACCATGCACCTAACGGAAAATCCGCCAGATTGGCGGATTTTCCTTTGGTGTATTTATTTCTTCTTGAGGGTCAAGAAACCATTGCGTGGATTCTCAACAACTACACGATCGGCTGGGATATCGCAAGGAGTACCCTTACCGCCATCAGCGTTCTTAGTAAAGAAATAGATTGTCTGTGGTTTACCGCCTCTAAGCGTAACTTCTGATTTGCGCAAGTAGTACTTGACTCCCTTGCCATTGGTGTGTTCGTAAGCCATTTCAGCTTTCCTCCTTAAGTTAATATATTCCTATCTTATGACCCTAGAATTAAAATGTCAAGGGGGTTTTTACTATTTTCCGCTGTTTTTATAGGAATAACAGAGATAACCTCAAGAATACCCACACTAGTACACTGATAAAAATTACAACGATGATGACTAGTGTAATTAAAATCAAAAACCCGCTAAGCGACGGCGCCCAGACCGGCGAAGCATAGTTCTTACGGTACAGTTCAGTAGATGGCAGGCTTGCCATAATCTTATCCTGAAGCTCGTCAGCCGAAGGGTATTTCTGAATCTCTCCAACCATACAATTAATATAGTTCGGATTATCCCAAGTCCAGCCATTCGCAATCGCTTGAGCGCGGCAGGTCTCCGAAGCCATCGCATAGACATTCCCATTCGGATTGCTATCAGAGGCCAATTTCTCCTCCGCCTCACTAAGGGCCCTATTCGCATGCCTGATATATTGATGCTCAAGATAGAATGGCCCGGTCCCGAATGTAATCCTCTGATCGCCGTTATCGTCCACCACGTTAATCACTATATTTGAAAAGACAAAACTCTTCAGTTCCTCCAAAGTCCTCGCTATTTCCTCATCATCCTCCGCCTTATCCGCCTCAAGCACAGCCGAGCGAAGCTCAGCCATTCGCACATGATCATTCCTAAGCAGAGTTGCATCAACAAAACCTAGCGGTATCAAAAGAATCGCTAGCCACCAGATCTTAAACTTCCGGCGTTTCGTCCTAGGCTTATGCATATATAGATATTATAGCATAAGCATATATTATTCCCTCAAGGCACCGACCAGAATTCATATGCTTGCATTATTTAAAATCCTTTGCTAGAATAGGTCCTATCGCTCAACATTTTCCCAATGACTTGATACCTAAAGTCTGCGCGAGGTGGGTGCAAAGGTCGAACGAGCGAGAATATTAAGGAGAAACTTAGATACATGCGTATCAAACGACTCAATCGTTCACACGAACGTAAAAAGTCAAAAATACCTCCAGCCCCATGGCAGGAGTTCATCGAGATCTAATTCTCGACAAAATCCCCCGTATATATACGCGGGATTTTGCATTTACGTCGAGTATCTGGACTAATCTTCTTTATTGTCAGCCTTCTTGTCTTGACTCTTAGTGTCCTTAGAATCTTCTTCACCAGTATCCTTGCCAAGCTTCGCATTAACGATCTTCTTCAGAAGCTTATTAAACTTATCACCGGATTGACTCTCTTCCCAAGAAATTTCTCTCCCATTAATATTGACAGAGCCAGGCTCATTAAAGGAAATCTTCTGGCCATCGATATAGAAAGCTGGAGTGCCAGGAATATCAATCCTCTTACTGATCCCCATATCGAAACTAATTTTCTTCGAAACCTCATTACTTGAGATATCTTTATTAAACTTATCGATATCGCCCTTTCCATCGCTAACTTCCATGAAGTACTCATTAAACTTCTCCGCTCGCTCAGTTGATGTCAAGTCCTCCCACTCAGCCTGTCGTGCGAACAGCTTGTCAGCGTATGGCTTCCAATAGCCCTGAATCCCTGCAGCCTCAGCAGCTGATGCCGCCGCAGTACCATTCTGGTGATACGACAACAAGAAATTGCGATACACCACCGCCAGCTTCCCGTCCATATCATCAATCACTTGATTAACTCTCGTATTAATGGCCGCACAAGCTGGGCACTGATAATCCGCATATTCGAAAATTAGGACTGGCGCATCCATATAACCCTTCACGTGATCACCAATGTTCCCATTATAAGCATCAGGACCAATTATCGAATTAAAATCATATTTACTATAATCCGTCGCCTTATTATTCCCATCGATCACAAGATACGCACCGATACAAATCAAGACTACAACCACAATTCCAACAATCACACCCCAGACAGAAAACCCTGCTTTTTTCATAAAAACTCCTTTTCTAAAAAATGTTATAATTATTATATCATGTTCGATAGTCTAATGAGAAAATTCACTCAGTGGCTTGATCCTAAGCTAGAAAAGTTTCGTAAATCCAAGACACCAGCAAAACCCAAGAGCTACACGCCGGCCTCACTAGAAGAATTCATCGGCGTTCTCCAACGTACCCCAAAATCAATTCTCAGCTCGAAAGACCGCGACCGCATCGCGGCCATCATGAGTTTCGATAATCGCCTAGTCTCCGAACTCATGGTAGAAAAATCCAAAATGGTCTTCGTAAATCACAAGGAAGTCCTCGGCCCTCTCGTCCTCGATAAGCTCTACAAGTCAGGCTTCACGAATTTCCCAGTTGTCGACGACCATGACAAAGTACTCGGCATCATCCACACCGAAGCCCTTAACGCCCTCGAAATCAAGAAGACCGACCGTGCCGACAAATACCTCGATAAGACCGTCAATTACCTTCACGCCACCGATTCCCTCTCTACCGCCGTTAAGGAAATCGAACGTCTCAGCTGCTACTATTTCCTCGTCCTAGACTCCGACGATAAACTCGCCGGATTCTTTACCACCCAAATGCTCCTAGACTATCTCCTAAACTAACCCCCACCACCTTTGATTTTCCTTCCAGTAAGTGTTATAATAACAGATATGAGAATTTTAGCAAACGATTTACATAAATACCTAGGCAAACAAGTAACCGTCTCCGGCTGGGTCAATTCCCGTCGCGACCATGGCGGTCTAATTTTCATCGATCTACGCGACCACACCGGCATCATTCAGCTCGTCGTCACCCCAGAAACAGCCGAAGCATTTAAGCTCGCCGAATCCATCCGTGACGAATTCGTCCTCGAAGCCACCGGCAAAATGCGCGAGCGCGCCAAGGACCTCATCAACCCGAATATCCCAACCGGTAAAATCGAGCTCGTCATCGAGACCCTCACTCTTCTCAACAAATCAGCAACCCCACCAGTCAATACTCACGATGACGGCGAGAAGTCCTCAGAGGAACTAAGACTAAAATACCGCTTCCTCGACCTCCGTCGCCCTTCCATGCAAGACATTTTGAGGCGTCGCTCCGAATTCTATCGCTACATCAGAAACTACATGTACGACCACGACTTCACCGAAATCACTACCCCAATTCTCGCCAACTCTTCTCCTGAAGGAGCACGTGATTTTCTCGTCCCATCCAGACTCCACCCAGGCAAATTCTACGCCCTCCCTCAAGCCCCACAGCAATTCAAGCAACTCCTCATGGTTAGCGGCGTTAACCGTTATTTCCAGATCGCCCCATGCTTCCGCGATGAAGACCCTCGCGCCGATCGCCTCTACGGCGACTTCTACCAGCTAGACTGCGAGATGGCCTTTACTAGTGACGGTGAGGCGGTCCGCCAAGAAATTGAGCCTCTATTCATTTCCCTTGTCACCGATTTCGCCAAGAAGAAGCTCGTTTTAAATTCTAAACCCGCCAAGGAATTCTGCGCCAAGGATTCTATGATCCCGCGTCTCCCATACGAATTCGCCATGGATACCTACGGCACCGATAAGCCAGATCTCCGTTACGGCATGGAATTGATTGATTTAACCGATTCATTCAAGGATACCGACTTCAAAGTCTTCAAGCAGCCATGTGTTAAGGCCCTCTGCGTTAAAGGCGCAGCATCGCTCACTCGTCGTGAGATCGACGATTTCACCGATAAAGCCCGCAAGCTTGGCGCTGGCGGCCTAGCGTATATATTATATACAGATGAAGGACCGAAGTCTCCTATCCTCAAATTCATGTCTGAAAGCGAAATAAAGAACGTCGAGGAAGCTACCGGAGCAACTCAGGGTGACGCCGTCTTCTTCGGTGCTGACACCAGAGACAAAGTCAACAAAGTCCTCGGTCAACTTCGTATCGCCTTCGCAGATCACTTTAACCTCAAGAATCCAGACGAAGTCGCCTACGCATGGGTAATCGATTTCCCATTCTACGAATGGGATGAGCAGAAAAACAAGCTCGATTTCGGCCATAATCCATTCAGTATGCCAAAAGGTGGCCTCGAAGCCCTCGAGAAAGCCTGTTCCAAAGACACCCCGAAAAGTCTCCTCGAAATCAAAGCCGATCAGTTCGACATGGTCATGAATGGTTTCGAAGTAAGCTCCGGCGCCGTCCGAAACTACAATCCAGAGATTATGTACAAAGTCTTCAACATCCTCGGCTATAACAACGAATACGTCGAAGCAAGATTCGGCGGAATGCTCAATGCCTTCAAATTCGGTGCTCCTCCTCACGCAGGCTGCGCCCCAGGCCTCGATCGAATCTTCATGGTCCTTGAAAGCGTCGACAATATCCGTGACATTGTCGCCTTCCCGAAGAACGGCTCAGGTGTTGATCTCATGATGGATTCCCCTTCAGCCATCGACCAATCCCAGCTCGACGAATTGAGTCTCGCCTACGTACCTGACGACGAAGAATAATCAATTTCGACCCATAATTGTCACCCCTGTTGCACCCCAGAGGAAATATTGACTTTTTATCTATTTCGGTGTATAATATATATTATATAGTAGGGTTTTTATGGGAAAATTTGTAGTAAAATACCGGAAACTAATTTTGACTCTCTTTGCAGTCCTCTTAATCCCAGCGTTAGTTGGCTTCCTCAATACGCGAGTTAACTACGACATATTGAATTATCTTCCAGGCAGTCTCGAGACAGTCATCGGCCAAGAAAAGCTCCTCGATGAATTCAAGAAAGGAGCCTTCTCGATAGTCATCACCGAAGGACTTTCAGATGAAAGCCAAGCCAGCCTCGAAGAAGAGCTCAAGAACGTCGACCACGTCGACACAGTTCTTGGATTCGGCACCCTCGAGAACTCCGGCCTCCCAGCCGAGATGCTCCCAGAGAGCATCTATAACGCATTCCATAAAGGCAACGAATCCCTAATTGCCGTCTTTTTTGATTCTTCAACCTCCGCCGACAACACCATTGGCGCCATCAAGAATATCCGAAAAATCGTCAACGGGAAAGCCCACGTCTCAGGTATGTCGGCTTTCGTCACCGACCTCAGAAACCTCAGCGAATCAGAAGAGATCTTCTACATCATCATCGCCGTCATCCTCGCAATCATTATAATGCTAGCTCTCCTCGACAACTGGCTCGCCCCATTTCTCTTCCTCATCAGTATCGGCGTTATGATCCTCTACAACCTCGGCACGAACATCTTCCTTGGCGAAATCTCATACATCACTAAAGCCCTCTCGGCCATCCTCCAACTTGCAGTCACCATGGATTATTCGATTTTCCTCTGGCATTCCTATCGCGAGCACCTAGATAAGTCCGAGGGTTCCGACAAGGCAATGATTCAAGCCATCAAGGACACCCTAAGCTCAGTCTTCGGCTCATCGGCTACAACCGTAGCCGGTTTTATCGCCCTCTGTTTCATGACCTTCACTCTCGGTTTCGACCTCGGCCTCGTCATGGCGAAAGGAGTCATCCTCGGCGTCCTCGGCTCAGTCACCCTCCTCCCAGCCCTCATCCTCACTTTCGACAAACGCCTAAAAAAGCTCGATCACAAACCAATCCTCCCAAGTTTCGAGAAACTCAGCTCCAAAATCGTTAAATTCTTCCCGATCTTCATTATTATTTTTGTCGCAATCATCCCTCCATTCCTCTTCGGCTACCAGAAAACCAACGAGAACGTCTACTATACTATCTCTGACAGCCTCCCGCAAGATATGGATTTCGCCGTCGCAGGCAGGAAACTCGATGAAAACTTCGGCCTCTCAAACGTCCACATGATCTTATCCGACTCCAAACTCGACCAATCTTCCGCCCTCGATATGGCCACCGAGCTCAGCAAAGTACCAGGAATCAAATTCGTCTTAAACCTCGAATCGGCCCTCGGCGAGAGTATCCCATTAGAAATCCTCCCGGATAGTGTAACTAGTGCCTTAAGAAGTAATAATTACGAACTCTCCCTCCTAGTCTCCGAATACCACACCGCTAGTGACGAGATGACCAATCAGATCAGCCAAATCAACCAGATCATCAAATCTCACGATGAGAACTCTCTCCTCGTCGGCGAAGCCAGTCTCACTGAAGACCTTATCAATGTGACTTCAATAGATTTCCAGACAGTCAATACTGTCTCAATTGTTGCAATCTTCATTATCATCCTCATCGTCACAAGGAGTCTTTCCCTCCCTATCATCCTCATCGCCGTCATCGAATCAGCAATTTTCGTCAATCTCGGTCTCTCACATTTCCTCGGCGAACGACTCGCCTTCATCGCACCAATCTGTATCAGTACAATCCAACTTGGGGCAACCGTCGACTACGCAATCCTCTTAACCACCCGCTATAATCGCGAGCGCTTAGCCGGCCACAACAAGAAGCAATCAGCCAAAATCGCCATCAAGACATCCATTCCATCAATCATCGTCTCCGGCGCAGTTCTCTTCGCCACAACCATTGGCGTCGCAATCTACTCTAGAGCGGACATGATTTCTTCCCTCACCATGTTAATGGCCCGCGGAGCAATCATCTCCATCATCTTTGTCCCAACCTTCCTCCCATCTCTCCTAATCCTCGCTGACCCAATAATTATTCGTACAACCATAGGAATGAAAAAACTAACGAAAGGAACTAAGAAATGAAAAAGCCACTTCTCTATTCAATAGTCTGTGGTGCGGCCTTAGCCATAAGCTCGGCGCTCACCCTCACTATAGGTTTCGTCTCGTCCACAACGAACGACCATATCAATAACAATCAACTTGTAGCAATAAACACCAACCTTGGCGAAGAGACACCTACAAGTTTCTCTTCCAGGGATGAGACCGTCTACATAATCACCGACCACACTGGCGAACAAACCAAATCATTCGTCAATAACACCCTCAATTCCTCGTCCGAGCCAATCCCTGTCACCGTACAGATCAAATACTGGCTAGACGGCACCGAAATTGATGCAAAATCCCTCGCCGGCAAGTCCGGACGAGTTAAAATCACCTATAGCTTTTCATCAGTTAAATCCTACCAAAACAAACTCGTTCCTTTCCTCACAATCACCGGACTCACTTTCGATCAGAACAAATTTACTAACATCAAAATCGATAACGGCAAAATCGTCGCCGAGACTGCCGACAGCATCATTCTAGCAGGCTACGCCTTCGCAGGCCTCAATGAAGACCTCAGTACGAATCTCATTTCAAATAGTTTCACCGTCGAAGCAGATACCACCGACTTCACTCTCGGTACAGTCTATTCCTTCGCAACCAGCGAGCTCATCGCCGATATTGACACCTCAAAGCTCACCTCAATCGATAGCCTCATTAACTCCGTCAACGAATTATCTGCTGGACTCGACCGAATTATCTCTGGCTCTCAAGACCTAGCCAGCGGACTTGATTCAGCCCTGAATGGTAGCAAAACCCTCATGAACGGAATCAAGGAACTAAACTCCGGCGCCCACACTCTCGCAAATGGCGCGACAAGTCTTAGCGCCGGGGCAAACAAGCTAGCCACAAATCTCGGAACCCTGTCCAGCGGCCTAGACCAACTTTCAGGCTTCAGTAGTAGCATGATAAATCAAATCGACGCCACCACCGCATCAATCGAGGGCGAAATCAACGCTTTCAAGGGTAATTACGCCGAAACAATCGAAACCCTCGCCGAAGACTATCCAGAACTCACCTCCGATCTCTCAGAAATCACCACTAAAATAACTAATTATTACAATCAAGTTCGCACAACCGTAGGCGGCTCCATTAGCAATATCGATCTTCTCGCAAACGGCGCAAAGCAAGCTTCCGCCGGCGCCAATTCCCTCGCAACCAACCTCTCAAGTCTCTCAGATGGCATCAATTCGCTTGCAAATGGCGCAGACAAGCTCGAATCCGGCGCTGGTTCCCTCGTTGACGGCCTTTCGAAGCTCTCATCCGGAAGTCACACTCTGAAGGATGGCCTCACAACCTTCAAGTCCACCGGCATCGATAAACTCGTAAACTTCGCAAATCACGACCTAGACGGCTTCCTCCGCAATCTCCGGTCAACCGTCTCATCTGCGAGAAGCTACCGTTACTACAGCAACAAGAACGCCCATTCCGTCAAGTTCATCTTCAAAACCCCTGAAATCAAATAACCCCCCTACCATATATTCTTCATCACCTAGCCCTAAAACATGGTATAATACTACCTATGAGTGATAAAGTTATTTCTGATTACAACGGTTACGATTACAAAAAAATCTTCTGGGAAGACGCTGATCGTGAATATGAAGACCAGGCCGACCGTATGGCCATCCGCAAGCTTCTCCCTAAGCGCATGGAGAAATTCGCAGACATTGGTGGAGGATACGGCCGACTCGCTAACGAATATTTAAAGCGCGCCCGCAAAGTAATTATTTTCGATTATTCCAAGTCAGAGCTAGAACAAGCTAAAGAAATCTACGGCGACAAAGTTGAGACCCGTGCCGGCGACATCTACAAGCTCCCATTCAAGGATGAAGAGCTAGATGGTCTCATGATGGTGAGAGTCACCCATCACTTGAAGGACATGGACAAAGCTATCGCTGAGCTCTACCGCGTCTTGAAGCCAGGCGGCGTCGCAGTCATCGAAGTAGCCAACAAGCGCACCCTCCCGAAGATGGCTCGCTTCTTCACTGGCCGTTCAAACGTTAATCCTTTCGACAAGAAGGTCGCAAATTATACCGAGATTTCCGCCGACGGTTTCTACAACTACCACCCGAAATACGTTGAAGAAATTTTCAAGTCTACCGGATTCACTACTGAGAAGGTTCTCTCAGTCTCAAACTTCCGAAGTCGAAGCCTAAAGAAAGTCTTTGGCACGAAGAACCTCGTCAAGATTGAAAACGGCGCACAGCAGGCTCTCGCCCCTATTAGATTCGCGCCCTCTATCTATTACAAGTTGCGAAAACCCACCGAATAATATATAATATATCCTACACGGGGCCATCGTTCAACGCATAGGACATATCCCCTCTAAGGATACAATGTAGGTTCGATTCCTACTGGCCCTACCAGTGTTTTGTCCCTACAACGAACCGCCACTAGCGGTTCGTTTTTATATCACTCTCGAAATCTCATCAAGCGTAGTGTCACCCCTCAGCACCGCAAGTATCCCCTTCTGCTCAAGTGTCAACATCCCCCCAGCTTTCGCAGTTTTCTCAATCGCCACAGTATTAATATCTTCCACATCTCCCCGAGTAAACGCCTGAATATCTTCCGAAACCACCAGTTGCTCCATCAAAACCATTCGCCCGTCAAATCCAAACGGCGAGTCTTCAGTCACGACAGGATCACATAGAGTAATCGTTTCAAGATTAATTCCTTGCAATTTCTCCGGCGCAACACCCTTCAAAGCCTCACGAATATAATTCGCCTCTGCCTCGGTCGCCGGACGAGACTTCTTCGAATCGGCCAGTTTCCTCACCAACCTCTGCGCAATCACTAAGCGGATCGAGCTCGAGAAAATCGGGTTCACCCCAATCAAATCAATCATCCTAGAAAACGCTGCACTAGTCGAGTTCGCATGGAACGAACTAAGCACCAAATGTCCAGTAATCGAAGCCTGAATCGCCGTCTTCGCAGTATCACCGTCACGAATCTCGCCAACCATCACTACATCAGGGTCAAGACGAAGCACCGAGCGAAGTCCTTCCGCAAACGAACCACCCGCGTTCGTATTAATCGGAATCTGTGAAATACCAGTAATGCCATATTCGATCGGATCTTCAAGCGTAATAATTTTCCGATCAGAAGTATTAAGCGCATTTAACATCGAATACAAAGTCGTCGACTTACCAGAGCCAGTTGGACCAACCATCAGCACGAGTCCTCTGGGGTGTGAAATCACCTCATTAATTTCACGTCGTTCCTCGTCCGACAGCCCAAGCAGATCAAGATTAAGCAGTGACTCATCGAAATTAAACAAGCGCAGCACCGCATCCTGTCCATACATCGTCGGGATCGTCTCTACACGAATATTCAGCATGTGCGTCGCATTATCGCGATGTATTTCCTTCTGCATATGCCCAGACTGTGGCTGATTAGACGCCATCGATACATTCGCCCTAGACGACAATTCGCCCATAAATATCCGGTACTTATCCTTATCGATGTTTGCTACCGGATGCAGTAAACCATCAACCCTCATCCTAATCCTGATCTCACCACGCATGTTTTCAATGTGAATATCACTCGCACCAAGCTTATCCGCCTGATCAATCAAGAAATCGAAAACCTTCTCCGTTGACACCTGCGCAAGAGTCTGCGAAACCGACGCAATCGTCTCCGAATCACCCTCCCCAGCAATCTTAATATCATCATATTCGATCACCTTCGGCGGATCGTATCTCAGAATGAAAACCTTAAATGCAGAATTCGAAATCAAGAAGAAATCAGCCTTTTCACCTTCGTCATTATATTCTTGTCGCATTTTCTCAATTATCGATCTAGGTGTCTGGCTTGTGACCATAAATTGGTAGTGCGCCTCACCCCCGCCCTTCTGCAAAGGAATCATAAAATTCTGGTGCATAAACGGAGTCTCAAGAAGATCCGGAACTAGGCCAATATCGTTCTCAAATTCCCTAGTGTCGAGATAAGGCAAGCCCAAAATTCGCGACCTATCTTGCGTCGCTTGCTCGTCATTATCACGTCTCTTCTGCTGAATCTCAGACTCATTCATACACTCATTATAGCATAAGAATTATCCTATGTTATAATATGGGTATGGTTATTGCCGAAATTTTTTACTGGTGGTACGCCTCCGGCTGGAATATTTTCATCAAGAAAATCCACGGCTGGTTCTCCGGCATAATAGATTTCTTCTCAATGGGGTCACTAATCCGCACCCTTTTTAAACCCTATCGTCAAATATCCGCCGAAACCGCAGGTACCGATTCTTCCCTCGACCTCAAGTTCCACATGTTTCTCGATCGACTAATCTCAAGAATCGTCGGTTTCTTCACTAGGTTGGTCCTTCTAATCGTCGGACTATTCTTTATCATCGTCGGCGGAGGGCTCTGTTTAGTCCTAGTTGTAATCTGGCCACTCATCCCCTTCCTCCCAATCATCGGCATATCACTAAGTATCATAGGGGTTACAATATGACCGAGGCAAAATTCACCTTCGACCGCTCAAACCCCCGCGTCAGAAAAGCACGCCAGAGGAAGGCCTTCTTCCATCCTTCAATCTTGACGCTCTGCCTAGTCCTCGCAGTAGTCTTCCTAGCAGGAGGGATCCTTCTCCTCTTTCTCGGTATCTCTCTAGGCTGGACCCTTACCGGATTCTCAGCCCTCCCTCTCATGTTCTTCTTCTGGACTAAGAATTCCCTCGCCGAAATCCCAGCAAAAGAAACCGATAATTTCACCGATCTCATCACCGAGGATCTCCTCATTCTCCTGAATAGCAAAATCACCCCAACGGAGATAGTTAAGATTCTCCCCCAGACGAAAAGCGGATTTTTTCTCATGCTCCGTTTCAATCTCCCAATCCCATTCCTCGTCGACCTCGCCACACTCATCCCTGACGACACCGAACCAATCTATAGAAGGGCGATCGAAATTCGCCAAAAAACCAATTCCGATAAATTATCTGGCTCCATCCTGGCCGTCGCTCTTATCGAGACAATCCCAAATTATGAACAATTCCTAAACCAACGCAAAATCAGCCTCGAAGACCTCTATCAAGGAATTGAATGGTACAACTATCTCCACGGCGTAGTTAAAGACAGTAAGAAGCCCGTTCGCTCCGGTGGTATCGCCCGTGACCTCGCATTCGGCTTTACCCCGACCCTCCAACGTTTTGCCACAAATATCTCCGCGCGCTATTCAAGGAGCAATATCAAAATCCAACAAGCCGACAGCGCAGAAATCATCGACAAAATCATTCACACCTTCACCCACCCAGGTCGCCAGAACGTCGCTCTCGTCGGAAGCTACGGTTCCGGCCGCACCACCATCGTCAACTCCTTCGCTGAAACCCTCATGAACGGCGACTCCAAAATTCCAAGCTCTCTTAAGTACCGCCAAATCTTCTCCCTTGATGCACCAAGCCTAATTTCTTCAGCCAAGGACCAAAGCGATCTTGAATACATCATGATCAAGATCTTCAATGAAATCTACTCCGCCAAGAACATCATCCTTTGTCTCGATAATGCCCATTTATTCTTCGAAGAGGGTCCAGGCTCCGTTGATATCGCCAATCTACTCGTACCAATTCTCGAATCCGGAAACATCCGCCTCATCCTCATCATGGATGATCAGAAGCTCCTCGAAATCTCTGCTAAGAACCCAGCACTCGCAAACGCTCTAAATAAAATCGTCGTAAACCCCACCAACCGCGAAGAAACCTTGAAAGTCCTCATGGACCAAGTCCCATTCATCGAATACCAGAAGAACGTCATCTTCACCTACAAATCACTTGTTTCCGCCTACGAACTAAGCGAACAATACATTCACGATATCGTCATGCCAGGCAAAGCCAAGCTGCTCCTTGAATCATCTGCCAGTTTCGCAATCGAAGGAATAGTCGACGATAAATCAGTCGAGAAGGCCGTCGAGAAAACCTACGGCGTCAAGCTCAACGTCATCGACGACACCGAGAATCGCGACAAGCTCTTAAATCTCGAGCAACACATCCACGAGCGCATGATTGACCAAGTTGAAGCGGTTTCTGCCGTATCAAACGCTCTCCGTCGCGCCGGTGCAGGCATCAAGAACAAGAGTCGCCCAATTGGTACATTCCTCTTCCTTGGCCCAACCGGCGTAGGTAAAACCGAGCTCGCCAAAACCCTCTCGGAAGTCTATTTTAGTGGCGAGAGTAACATCATCCGTCTAGACATGAACGAGTTCGTCTCAGCAAACGACGTCGCACGCCTAATCCGCGACGGCACTTCTGACGCCCTCAGTCTTACCGCCGAAGTCATGAAGAAGCCTTTCTCGGTCGTCCTCCTAGACGAAATCGAGAAAGCTCATCCATCCGTCCTCACAACCCTCCTGCAGGTTCTCGATGAAGGCATTCTGCGCGACGAGAGAAACCGCGAAGTAAGCTTCCGTGACTGCATCATCATCGCAACCTCAAACGCCGGCGCAAACACCATCCGTGATAAAATCACCGCAGGTGAGAAGATTGAAGACTTTAAGGACGCACTAATCGATTCTCTCATCTCTTCAGGCGAATTCAAGCCAGAATTCCTCAACCGTTTTGACGAAATCTGCCTATTCAAGCCTCTCTCTAAAGAAGATCTCAGCCAAGTCCTCGACCTCATTATCGCCTCAACCAACCTCACTCTCGCCCCGCAGAAGATCTCCGTCAATCTATCAGAAGACGCCAAGCAGGTCCTCATCGATAAAGGCTACGATCCTAAAATGGGCGCTCGCCCAATGCGTCGCATCGTCCAAAAAACCGTCGAGAACATCACCGCAACAGCGATTCTTTCAGGCCAAGCTAGCCCAGGCTCAACTCTTACAATTACCGCAGATAAAATCACTGCCGAATAGCCACCAGTTTCCCAAGCTCAACTCTCCAGATGCTATAATATGTATTATATATAGGAGAAAATCATGAAGAAGTGCTTCGACGCCACCAAATACCTCAAGATCCAAAAGAAAAAAATCAATCAACGCATCCGAATGTTCGATAAACTCTATCTCGAATTTGGCGGCAAACTCATCGACGATCAGCACGCAGCTCGCACCCTCCCCGGTTTCCTCCCAGACCTGAAAATCCGCCTACTTCAGGAACTTAAAGACAACGCAGAAGTCATCCTCTGCATCAACGCCGACGCGATCGAAAAATCCAAAATCCGCGCCGACCACATGATCTCATATGAGACAGAAGTCATCCGCCTACTCAAATTCCTCCGCGCAAAAGACATCTATGTGAGCTCAGTTGTCATTACACTTTTTAACGGGCAAAGGAAAGCTCAGGACTTCGCCAACAAGCTAAAGGATTATAATATTAAGACTTATTTTCATTCTTTCACCAAGGGCTACCCAACCGATGTCGATACAATCGTTTCAGACGAAGGCTACGGTGCAAATCCATATATCGAAACCACCCGCCCACTCGTCGTCGTCTCCGCACCAGGCCCTTGTTCCGGCAAGCTCGCCACCAGCCTCTCGCAGCTCTACCATGAATCAAAGCACGGTGTTAATGTCGGCTACGCCAAATTCGAAACCTTCCCAGTCTGGTCGCTGCCGCTCAAGCACCCAGTCAATGTGGCATACGAAGCAGCCACTGCCGATCTCGGAGATGTCAACATGATTGACCATTTTCACCTCGAAAAATACGGCGTCCAAGCCGTCAATTACAACCGCGACCTCGAAACCTTCCCAGTCCTTAAGGAAATCCTCACTCGCATCACCGGAAAAACTATTTACAATTCCCCAACCGACATGGGCGTCAATGTCATCGGCGAATGCATCACCGATGACAAAGCCATCCAACGCTCAGCCAAAAACGAAATCATCCGCCGCTACTATCGAGCCCTCACGGATCTAAAAAAAGGAACTGTAGGCCCAGAGGTTCCAGAACGCATCAAGCTCCTCATGAACGAGCTCGGAATCTCCGAAACCGACCGCTTAGTCGTAGAGAAAGCCAACGAGAAACGAAAAAAATCCGGAAATCTGCCAAGCGCATGCATAGAAGTTGGCAAGAAATTTATCGCTGGTCGAAAAACAGAATACCTCTCTCCGATCTCATCGGCCTTCCTAAACACCCTAAAAACCATCAACAAGATTCCAGACTCAGTAGACTTAATTGCAAGTACAGTTCTCGAACCAATCCTTAAAATCAAAAACCAAACCAGCAATTTCGAAGAATCATACTTGAAACTCGGCGAAGTATTAATCGCCCTCTCAATCTGTTCAACAACAAATCCAGTAGTGAAAAAACTCCTCGAATCATTGCCTAAACTTCAAGACGCTGAGCTCCACTCCACTCACATGATAACCGACGACGAAATGATTATCCTCAGCAACCTCGGCATCAATGCCACCTGCGGAACAGAAATCGACATAGAATAAAAAACACTAGAGCAAACTCTAGTTTTATAACGAAATAGTCAGGATATGATTAGAGCGAAGCGACAACGAGTCCTGCTATTTTACACGTTGCGTAAGCAACGTGGCGGAAAGGACAGGATTCGAACCTGCGGAGCTTTCACTCTCTGGTTTTCAAGACCAGTGCCTTCAACCACTCGGCCACCTTTCCACTACTAATTATACCATAAATCCACAAAATATGTTATAATATTTCCATGGCAAGAAAAATTAAACTGCGACCAGTATCAAAACAGAATCGCAATAATAATCATAAACACAGCGACAAGCGCAAGCACCCACGTCTAAAAGACGGTCGCTAAAAATAACCTAGTCAATCGACTAGGTTATTTTTTTATCAGTAATACTTTACTCCAGATCTTCTGGAATTGCATCACTCATAAGCTTATTCAGTTCGCTCATGTTAATCTCAGAGTCAGACGATGATTCCGACTGACCTCCAGCCTCAAGACCAGATCTGTTACTTGGTCCAGCCAGTCTTCTACTAGGATCGACTTTCACAGCTGAGCCAAGCACTCCGACCACGTCATCCAAACGATCCGTTCCAATAGTGTTATCTTTCATCACAAGCGTAGTCATGAAACAGTACAAATCAGCCTCAGTGAATGCATAAAGGATGTTCTTTCCATTCTTGCCATGGTAATCAAAATATACAAAATCCATATCATCAATAGTCTTAAACCCAGCCTCCACAGACTCAGCCCCATTCAATAAACTTTCCTTAATCACATCGACATTATTCTCAACCGTAGAGAAAGTGAATTTATCAAAATACATTGAACCGACAAGATACGTCATCATATCTTTCGTGTACTCAATGATATCACCAGTCTCTTCATTAAATACCTCGAACGCATAATCATCAGTCAAAGTAAGTTCATAATCATTCAATCTAACTTTCGTGCCATTCACTGCAGCAATAACTTCCTCTTTCTCCTTCTCTTCCTTCGCGACTTCTTCTCCATTACGCGTAATAACTGCGAACGTTACTCCTCCAATACCAATCGCAAGGCAGAGCAAACTAAACATCATCATCGCAATCATTTTAGTTTTTACGCCCTTGGGGGCCTCAGAAGTTATCGGGTCCATACTGTCGTAGGAAGCAATCACGCCATCATCTCGCACTAAAGGTCGCGCAAGCTCCTCCAATTTATCTTTTTCACTAAAAGCCCTACCTCGGATTGAGTCCATTTCCGACCCACCATCTAGAGGCGTCGACTCTGCAAAGCTCACCGGCGCACCACAATTACCACAGAATTGTGCCCCTTCAGTTATACTTGCTCCGCATTTTCCACATTGTTTCATAACTCCTCCTTTCTTTTATCAAATATGAACCAAATTTAAACTATGCGTTTTACCTTGCGTATCATGGACCACAAATTCGGCATAGTAGTCCTTCGTATTTTTGAATTGACCACTGAATATATCTCCAAAATCATAATCAAGCCCGACAAGCTTAATCTTGTATGTATCACCTGCTCGCATATTGACACCTATTCCATAATTCGTGCCGTGAGTAGCCATATTATAATCTAGCACTCCATTATCATTATACAGTTTATATGCCCCATTCAAGAAATCAATCTCAGTAATCTTCTCCGAATCAAAACTCATCTTACTCGACAAATCATTGTCAGATTTCACCCTGATATCCTTCACGACCGCCTCCTTGCTTCCCTTCGGTAACCGGATATACATATCATAATTTTTTATCCCAACCCCAATCGAATTCTCATCAGTCTCATAATATAATATACCAAATGTCACATAGTCCGTATATTCGTCTGTACGCTCTTTCTCAGCCATTGTCGCCCAACCATATTCAGTCGTACCATCATGTAAACTCGCCTCAATCACAAACTGCAAATCCAAAGTCGTTGCAGACAGTTGATTCCCATTAAGTGCAACTTCAGAACTTCGATACACTGGCATAAATTTATTGTCGTCAAGTTTACGGAAAATAATTATCTCCCCACTCTGATAATTGTCTCTTAGTTCATCAGATAATTCGATCGAGATATTGCTACCATCCCTTTTCTCTGCTAAATCATTGTAAACAGTTTTCGGCACCATCGACCTACCATTTACGAGCTTCGCATAACCATTCAGAAAATTGTAATAGTTGTCCGAAACTGCTACATCGCGGTACGACTCAACCATCTTCTCAGCATTTTCCTTATTGTAGTTCACAAAATAAATCGACAATCCATTAGTATTCTCAATATTACTTCGGCTATACAGTACCGCCTCATCAAGATTTCGCTTAATCGCCACAACACTTTCCGCGTGCGAATCTTTCAAGCTATTACATAGGTCAAGTAGGTCGACAAGATCGAATGAAGTATTACTATTCCCAAGATACCCATAAACTTTACTCCTAGTCATCGTACGAGAGTAGTCCGAAAAAGTCGTCGCACTAACTTCACCCTTCACGGTCGAGAATAATCCATCAACAGCAGCTGATAATTCATTAACCTTGCCAAGGTCAACCAGAGCCAACGACAAATCAACATTGTAATTATAGTCATCGTAATGCGAGAAAAACGAATCAACAATCTGATGCCCGAGCGCTACAGTCGAGACATCTTCGCTCTCCTTGCTAAGCGCATTGAGAAATCCATAATCCCACCCCTTCCCTGGCTCGATTTCCTCTGAAGCGACCATGTAATTACCATAATCTGACAGTGCCTGGGCGACTTCAACACTACCCATCAAGCAAGCATCAAATCCAATCAGATCAAGTTTCTTCCCATCCTTAATGAGATTTGTCTCAGATAGTGCCGATGAAAGCTGCGAGATACTCATCGGTACCGCACTGAGCGAATTTTCATCTAGCCCAAACCCCATGATTGGCCCACCGCCATGATCCCACAGAACCAAATCATATAAATCCGACTCATAATTGTTGTAGGCATAATCAATAAATTCAGTCAAAACTTCCGGGTGAGTCATAACTTTCTTCTCGTATGTATTAACCTTCTCAAGTTCGCCATCCTTTATCTCGAAAACAGCATTCTCGTTTGGGTCAATCTCGCGAAGCGCCCACTTCCTCGATCCACCAGTATAAACCAAAACATTTGTAGTCTCAGGGTCGAAATTTGCTCCAAGCATCTCCTTAATATCAAGGCTCCCCGCAGCGTCTTCCGACTCAAGGTTCGATCCGATCATATAGACCATCAACGTACGGCTCAGCCTCGTTTTGCCACTGAAAAGCAGCACGCCAACAACCACAATTACTGCAACCAACGCAACGCTAATACCGGCGATGATTCCAATCTTCTTTCCTTTACCACGCTTAGAGTCTTTAAAAACAGCATCATTACTCCCCTGCACGGACCCATCCTGAGCATAGCTATTTGGCACCCCTTGCATAGGCACACCAGGCATCCCTTGCATAGGCACACCAGGCATCCCCTGCATACCAGCACCAGGCATCCCTTGCATACCAGCACCAGGCATAGCCATTCCTTGCTGGTAGCCCATCTGATCATTTATTCCATTTGCAGCGTCCACTTGTGCAACGGGACATCCACAAGCATGACAGAATCTCTCGTCCACCTGAAGCTGCGCTCCACACTGCAAACAAAATTTAGGATTTTCTTCCATTACGATTATTATAGCATAACGCTTACGCTATTACTATATATAATATATAGTGTTTTCCCTGTAGATTATTCCAGTCATCCAAGGTCAGAATCAATCACCACGAACACCTTAAATCCAGGATATTTCTCATTCACCTTCGCACGGATACTCTTCACCTTCTCTTCCACCCCTTCCGTCTCAAAGCTAAATACCAAATCAAACGAAATCTCCTTGAGCTCCTCATCAACATAGAACCCATGCACTTGCTTCACGTCCTCGAATTCCTTTATCAACCCCTCAACGTCCTGCTTGATCGCCTTAAACTTCCCGCTATTATTCGAAGCGTACACTCCGAGCGTAAGAATTATTCCAAATTTCTCAAAAACCTCTACTTCGATACGCCGTGATAATCGATGAATCTCTCGCGTCTTCAAATTATCGCCAATCTCAATATGCGCGCTCGCGATAGTTTTATTCGGACCATAATTATGCATCGCCATATCATAAACACCAAGAACTTCCGGATACTCCATGATAGCCTTCTTCATCTTCATCGCTAGCTCATCGTCCGTCCTTGTACCAATCAAGTCACTTACCGAATCACGCATAATTTCAATCGCAGTACGAATAATCATCACCGAAATCAAAACACCAATATAGCCTTCGAGGCTCACATGCCAGACAAAACTCACCAATGCGCCAATAAGAACCGACATTGAAAGCGCCGCATCGGAAATCGCATCAATACCGCTCGCGACAAGGCTATTCGAATTAAGTTCCTTGCCCTTCCGCTTCACGTAGCGCCCGAAAAAGAACTTAACCATAACTGCCACCGCAACAATCACGATCGAGACAATCGTATAGTCCGCTTCCTCAGGATGAATAATTTTCTCAATCGACTCCTTAAGCGCCATCAACCCAGCAAAAAGCACAATCATCGCCACGACGACCGCAGAAAAATATTCAATCCTCCCAAATCCGAACGGGTGTTTCGCATCAGGCCTCTTCCCAGCCAACTTCACACCAGCAATCGTCACGATCGACGATAATGCATCGGTTAAGTTATTCACAGCATCAAGTACGATAGAAATCGAATTAACAATTAATCCAACTGAAGCCTTAAAAGCCACCAAAATCAAGTTTACAAGAATACCATATGCACTAACTTTGACAATTTCCTTACCACGCTTCATTTTCAAATTCTATTCAGCATTCGTATAAACATTTGTCACATCATCAAGATCGTCTACGGCGCCTAGTAACTTCTCGAGTTTCTCGGCGGTCTCGCCTTCTACCGGAACAAACGAAGCCGGCACATATTGGAGTTCAGCGCTTGTCACCGTCATCCCTGCATCAACCAAGGCTCCGCGCACCTTCATCAAGTCAGAAGCTTCCGTGTAGATCACAATTCCCTCGTCCTCTTCAGTCGCATCTTCCGCACCAGCATCTAGCGCAACCATCAAAGCATCCTCACCCTTCTCAGAAATTTCAATTACACCCTTTCGCTTGAATTGGAACATCACTGAACCAGATTCGGCCATTCTTCCGCCGTTCTTATCGAGCGTATGTCTCACCTCTGGCAAAGTTCGATTCTTATTATCAGTTGCAACTTCAATCACAATCCCAACCCCACCAGGACCGTAAGCCTCATAGACTTCTTCAATTAACGCTGCAGCAGACTTATCCGCAACCCGAGCAATCGCCCTCTCAATATTCGCCTTCGGCATATTCGCAAGTCGGGCCTTCTCGAGAACCATTGCGAGACTCGGATTCATCGACGGATCAGTCCCTTGTCGAGCCGCAATCGCAATCTGATTTCCAATTTTCGTAAACAAAGCTCCACGCTTCGCATCAACTACTGCTTTTTGCCGTTTTGTTGTCGCCCACTTACTATGTCCTGACATACTTTTCTCCTCATATTAATTTTGATTTCATGAGACAAACCTTAAATCTATTAATATAATTCTACCATTAATTAGGTTAAATTCCAACTAAGAAGCACCTTCT
Source organism: Candidatus Nanosyncoccus sp. (assembly GCA_045636645.1). Lineage (GTDB taxonomy): Bacteria > Patescibacteriota > Saccharimonadia > Saccharimonadales > Saccharimonadaceae > Nanosyncoccus. The sequence goes on along the minus strand of JAZTXX010000003.1, from coordinate 16,299 downwards.
CCACGCACCCTCGCCTGACACCTCGCTCTTAAAATCACCCTTTTCTTCCAAAACCCATATCCAAGAAAACCTAACACAACAATATATAGTGCGAAAACCCACGCTTGGTAAGGTTTTATTTCCACCATGAACCCCTTCATCCCACCAAAAAACTCCACCACCGCAACATGGAATTCCAGAATCTTCGTCGCAAGAAATGAGATAACCATTTCAATTCCAGGTATTCCAGCCAATAGCCCAGTCATGAACACTAGCCCCATCGCAAACGGCAAAGTTGGCAGGATTAACAAATTCGCAAAAACCGAAATGAGCGACAGCTGCCCATAATAATATAAAGAAATCGGCAGAGTCATCACTGTCGCACAAAGCGTCGTCATAATTGTCGAACCAATAAACCCAGGCTTCCTCGTCCCATAGTAATACTTCGTTAATCTCGGCCCAAGAATCATAATTCCTCCATACGACGCAAACGACATCAACCATCCAAGGTTCATGATGAACATCGGATTAATAAGCAGTGTAATCGCCATCACTATCAGAATTATTCGCCATGGCTCAAATTTTCTACCTACATACCAAGCGAGAAGTCCAAGCATCGTCATAATTCCAGCTCTTAGAATCGACGGTGTCCATCCGACCATGCTCATAAAAACCCCAACAAACAAGATTGCAATTCCAGCCCCGGCAAACCTCGATATCCTACCAAATATTTTACGGGCAAACTCAACCAATATCGATAAATGCGCCCCGCTCGCAACAACGATATGAATCAGCCCCACCGCCCTTAGTTTCTCGTTCAATTCATCAGAAAGCCCAGCTCTCATCCCCAGAAGATACGACAGACCAAGCTTCACCTCCGGCCCTTTCAATTGTCTACGAATTCTCTCTGAAAACCAATTCCTAATCCTAAGCACCAAGTCACCAGGCTCCGGTCTTACCCACTTTTTAATCCTCGGTCTATGCAGATACCCCGCATAAGTCCCGAATCCGTTCGTCATCTTTCCGCTAAGCTCAATCAAGTCACCGCGAGATATCTCCTCATTCATATTGATCGAGACATACAGACTACCGGCCGTTGCGTGCCTCTCGTTCTCTCCGAACTCTAACCGGGACAGCTTAAATTTTGTTACATCTTCATCGGCCTCCGGATCACCATCGACTACCCCACGCACCACAACCGTCTGATCATAAAATCCTCGGATATACTCCTCGCCTACAAGTTCACCAGAAATCCGCCAGAACACCACCACCATCCCAGCCATCAGAGCAATAACCATAAACACCAACTTCGGTTTTAAGTAGACCAGAATTAACGATACCGCCACCACAGCACACCATACTGCAGACGAAAAATAATTAATGTGAAACACTATCCCTACAATCGTCCCAACAATAACACCAACAGAAAATACCACCACGAAATATGACTGATGGATGCTCGCTCTCAACATGGAGAAACCCTATCACAGTATAAAGATTACTTCAACCCGCCCATTCCGCCTATGGTTTATGAGTACATAGAAAAATGTTATAATATGCTCGTCGCACCCGTAGCTCAGCTGGATAGAGCGTCAGTTTCCGGAACTGAAGGTCGCACGTTCGAACCGTGTCGGGTGTACCACAACAAATTCCGAAAATGCTTTACAAATTCAGAATCTATGTTATTATAATAGTATGAACAGATACAATCCAACACACGAAATTTTCACAATCAACGGCTTGAACGGCCTTTTGGTTGGCATGCTTTTCGTGCGCGGGATGAATCTATAATCTTAAACTAACCATCACAACTAGACAAATCCCGAAGCCAACACTTCGGGATTTGTCTAGCCGCACACAAAAAAGCGGCAACTAGCACCTTAAAATCATAGAAATGTAAATAAGCAGAAAGGAGTTAAATGTCATGAAAAAACAACCAGAACAGCATCCTGACAACAATCAGGAATTAAGAAAAGCTAAGAAAAACCTTAACCTCGTCATTGCTGAATCGGGTATCACGGCTGGTTTACTCGCTATTCCGATAATGACTCCGTTTTTCAATTCGATCGGATTAGACCAGACGAAAATCTCTGAAACCCAGATCATTTTTACAATTGTCACAATGCTCTTGAACCTTCCACTCGGCTACATCGCAGACCGTTTTAGTCGTAAATGGTCAAACATTATCGGCGACCTTGGTCACGTCCTTGTACTTATAGCCTATTCGCAAGTTGGGGGATTCTGGGGCGCAGCCCTCTGCGAATGTTTCTTTGGCTTCTTCTCTGCTCTTACAAACGGCGTAGACCAAAGCCTCTTAAAGCATTTCGCCGGGAAAGTTTCGAAAGAAACCGGAGAACCCGAACAGCGTCTCTTGAGATCTAAGACCGCCAAACTCGAAGTCATAAAACAAATATGTAGCCTTATGCTCATGTTGCTTGGTGGTCCAATTGGTGCAATCGACCTAAGACTTGCAATCGCACTGTCGTCAATCAACCATCTCATCGGAGGCGTTATCAGCTTCTTCATCGATGACGATAGCGAGAAATACCAATCAACCCACAAGAACCCCATAAAAGACATTACCCACATCGCGAAATCAGCCGCGAAATCTCCAATGCTTCGGCGCCGAATCATCGCATATGCCATCACTCGCGAAATGACCCACAGCATCATCTGGGTAGCAACGCCACTCTTCTTAAGGGCAGGCATTCCGATGAGCATCGTCTCATTCGTCTGGGTTGGTAATTCCCTCATGGCAATCATCGGGGCAAGGCTCGCCGGCAAGTACGGCAAGAATCTGAGCGACAAAACAATTGCTATAATACCATTAGTATTAATGACTATCAGTATGACGGTCATGGCAATCAATCTCAACATTATAACCGTCTGGTTCTATGGGCTAATGGGTATCGTTCAAGGCTGGACCGCTGCAACCATGATCCCAATGGTACAGCATCACGCAAAGCCCTCAGAGCAAACTTCGATCATCTCAATCGCCGGTACACTAGCTCAGCTTATTTACATTCCGGTCGTTTGGATAATCGGATTCGTTGCGGATATCGAGCTAACCTACAGTCTCATCGCAACGGTCGTAATCTTTCTTCCGCTCGGACTTCTATCATCAAGAAGTCTCTCAAAAACTACATAACTAAATACCCCTCACTCTGAGGGGTATTTTCTCAAAAACCACTGCTCTATTACTTCTCTTCCTTACCTTTATCAGCATCAAATAATATTTCTTTAAACTTCTTTTCTTTAATCTTTTTCGCGAGCTCCATTGATTTAATCGCAGCGAATAAATTAGGCAACCCCGTATACAGGAATATAATACCCCAAACCATCATAGAGACGTCCGGGAAAACAAGGAGAATCAATCCGAATATTATAGAAACCACATTAGCAATAATGTATAGAATCGATGTCTTCTTCGCTTTTTTCACTATTTTTTGAAGAGGACTAATTAATCTCTTCTTTTGCTGCGCAAGTTCACCATTAATACTATCATCAACTTCCTTGAATTTTTCCCTCTTTTCCTTATCCTTCTTGCTTTTTGCTTCTCGGTTGAAAGTCTGTTCGTATTTTTTAGCAATAGCCTGCGTAAACTTCGACAACCAATCAAGGTTCAAAGCCTTAGCAATATTTATCGCCCCATCATAAATAATGAACAACGCTAATAATAGCTGCATATATGCAGAAATTATATCTGGATAAATATAGAAGATTATTCCGAGCACAACAACGACAAATGATATCACAATCGTTCTCTTATCCTTCGTCTTGGACGCAAGATTCGCCATCAGGATAGAGAAAGCGGCAATTAAAACAAGCAAGATAATATTTCTCGCCATCCCCGGCAGAGTACCTTCTGGATTCAACAAGAACGTAATACCATCAATTATAAGAAAAAAAGCAATAATCAACCTATTTCGCATGATTATTTCGATCTTACTCGAAACAGCCTCAACCTTCCTTATTGTCTTATCGAAATCAATCTTTTTTGACATAATGCCTTTTTATAACTCCATTATATCATGAGACATAAACGAAACTAAGTTAGATAGTTTATCTAATACTAAACCTAGAACATAAACTCCCTATAACCATTCCTAGTACGCAATCCTAAGCCTAAGCCTTGCTCAAGCCAAGCCATAACAGAAAAAAGGCCTCCGAAGAGGCTGTTTATTAACACTGGTACACCGGATAGGATTCGAACCTACGACCCTCTGTTCCGAAGACAGATGCTCTAATCCACTGAGCTACCGGTGCGAAGCCTTATATAAAAATGGTGGTACCGGGTGGGATTGAACCACCGACCTCGGGCTTATGAGTCCCACGCTCTAACCAGCTGAGCTACGGTACCGCTTTTACTATTATATCACAAAAACGTGTTATAATAAAGGTATGAAGTATAGAACCGGTTTCACTGTCTTAGAGATTATTATTGTTGCAGCCTTTGCATCCCTTCTTTTCATTCTGTTCTTCATCCAGAAGCAGAATATCGATGCAATGGAACGCGACGAAGATCGCAAAACTGCAATCAATGCGATGTATTATGCTCTCGAAGAAAGCTTCTACGCCAAGCACCACTATTATCCTGAAACCATTTCCGAAGAGAACATCAAAGTAATAGATCCAGTTCTCTGGACCGACCCGAACGGCATCAACCTTGGCAGCAACGGCAGTTCCTATTCATATGAGCCAGCCAATTGTAAAGAAGGCAAGTGTAAAGAATACACCCTAAGAGCCGAGCTCGAAAAAGAAGACGCCTACATCAAATACAATCGAAACTAATCATTAACCCTTATATTGCATCGCCCTCACAATATCCAGTACGGATATTATAGGTGTAGGATTCAATCTGCGAATCACCCAACTCTTTAATCCATACTCGCACAGCATCCTCGGCCTCCATGATCGGAGGGCTAGCCGTTTCACAAGAGTACAGGTAGACCTGTACTAGCTGTTGTCCATCTCTCGTCGCATCAATCCGCTTAACCAATATTTTCTCTCCAGAAGCAAGCTTTAACTCATGCGGCAAATTATTCCTAAGCGACTTACTATTACTGCCATACACCCCGCGACACTCCGATTCCGGATATTTCATCTCGTCCACGCTCGGACAGCTAATCTGCACTGGAAGATCCGTCAATTCGCCAGAATAATCATATACAGTCACCTTGAAAGTCTGCTTAATCGAATTAATATCTACCAGGAAGCTCGTAGTCTTCGAGGTAGTCCCTTTATCGTCATTCCTCACCCAAAAAGATTGCACTGTCCCCTCCCTAACCATCACATCATCCACTTCGTCGCCCTCATTGATATAGTTTTCGGATTCAAGTAGTGAGATAAGCTTAAGACGAAAATCATCAAAACTTTTCCCGGACAAACCAAGCTCAGACGAATTCTGAACACTAATCCTATCCTGCTTCTTAGGAATAAAACTCCAGACTAAATACCCCAACCCGACCAGTACTAGAACGCAAATAATTATAGCTATTGCAGTTTTTGCACTCTTTTTTGACTGCTGATTTGATTGCTGAATTAAAATATCATTACCCATATCACCTCCTACAAGTATCGACCGTTTCAATTCTATAATCGTTTGGATCGAGAAATAGCGACTTTAGCCATTTCTTTGTTCCATCAATTGAAGCATTCCTCAACGCCTCATCACCACAAGCTGGAATTTCGATTCTGAGATAAGATTCGTCAACATACTTCATCACATTCACAGCATATTTCACATCATTAGCATAATCATAATGCGGCAAGTATCGTTTTAATTGCTCATCAGGCGAGGAGACAAGGCACTTCGTATCTGTATAAATCACATCAGTATAATGCGGGCACGTAATAGTAACGTTCGGGTCCATCGTAATATCCTTCCCTCTCGACCAGATAACTTTCACCTCAAACGATTGCCGCACCGCCTCGATATCGACGATAAACTCAGCAGTAATCGTATCCACCGCTTCTGTTTCCTCATAAGTATCTTCCCGTATCAGCGCCTCGGCCGTACCGGCATCATCAAGAAGTCCATTCTGCCTCAAAATCTTCCCGATATTCTCTTGCACATAGTTCTGATAACTCTCAGGAATATGAACATTCTCGTCCGTATTTGTAATCGTAACTCTCTGATCAGACTGCGGCTTTGGAAGAAGATTGATTATCGCAATAAGAATAACTGCAATCACGGCAACAATAAAGCCAATTACAATATATCTTAACTTCTTGTCTGCATTATTATAAAAATTTCTTATCGCACCCATTATTCCCCCGTTTCTATGAATTTTTGTATCGCGTCGGTATCAACTTCATCAGGATAGGCATAACCGGACGGAGCCCCCCAAGCCGCCACATTAATATCCGAACTCTTTACAACAACCCCTGCGCCACCCCCGGCTTCCGTGCCATCACCCTTACCAGTCCCGGACCTATCACACCCAGCATGCCCAACTATCCATTCGTCGCCTTCCTTTCCAAGTATAACGCCCGTATGGCCGTTCCCATCCGCACTATCCCAGCTGAACACCGCCCAAATCTTCGGTTCTTTGCCCCTCTTTAATTTTCCTATAGCATTCGTCACAACCATATTTCCATTTCCACTATTATACTGCATTGAAGTAAACTTATTCATGAAGAATGCCGAGAAAGAAACACAGTTGGATAGTGGACCACCACGGCAAACAACAGAAGAAAGATAGCCGATCGCATTAAGCGAAACATTGTTCTTATTTGCGCCATAATTCATCATAAACTTCTTCGCTTGCTCATAGTTTAGCCCACCCTCGACATCGCCTCCGCCAAGCTTATCCCCAGAATAACGATAGATACGATAGTTTTCAGCATCAAACAAAGTTCCAACCTCACCGACACGTGTCCCTCTTGAAGCGTGAGCAACCGTTCCATACGACCCACCGTATTTCTCACCAACATAGATCATCACGTGCGCATCATTGATCAGAACGTCGCCAGGCTTCATGGCGCTTTCGCCAGTATTATCAATCTCTGTCCAGTCACTGGACTCTTCCAAATCGCCAGGAGCATATTCACCAGAGCCAGCCATCGTTGGCTGACCAGTCATCTTATACTTAGTAGATTCGTCAGCAACTCCAGCATAATGAAGAACTGTCGACACGAAATACCCACAATCCTCATACATATCGTACCAGCCCTGCCCCGGAAAAGTATTGTAATTCTTACGATACAAATCTCTTGGATTACTCATACAAGGCTCCTGATCAAACTGGTAATCAATCCAGCTCCCATTTCCACCATCGCATTTTCCAACCCTCTTTGAGTCATAATCATCAGCATCCGTCTGCCAACTCTGAACCGGCCACGACATTTTAGCTGCAATTTCAGCAATTTTACCACTACCGCCCTTACCACCAGGGCAATAGTTTACTTCAGGCGCTCTCGATGGAACAATCGTTGCGCTATTCTCAGAATCAACTCTATTCCCATCATTTACAACAATCTTCGCGCCCTCTATATGCCCTTTCTTAACCTTAACCTTCGGTTTATCCTTAACGTACTTATCATAATCATCCCGGTAGATAAAATCAGTGCCAGACTTAACATATTCGACTAAATCCTTAGCCTTCCCTTTCTCTCCTCCTGATAATTCATAATCATCAAGTATTCTCGACAATACATTTCGATAGCTTCCATCATCCTTCTGAGCTTTCCAAATTGCGAACTTTAGCAGAAACTCAAGCTCACTATCCGTAGCATCATATTTTACATTAGCGGTGCTACTAAGGCCTTCAGTTGTAGAAAAGTCCGCACTCGAACCACCCTGTGAACACCTAAAATCCTTGAGTTCATCATAGGCCCTCTTCGCAGCCTCAGCCCGTTCATTCTGCTCTGCCTCACCTTGGTCAGCTGGACGCTCGTACTTTAATAAGAAGTGGACTGCGGCCTTACCCGGATCGCCCATATTCTTGAAAGAATTCAGATCAAAACCAGCATCGCCCTCCAGTGTCTTGTACATCCATTCAACTTCCATCATCACCATCTTGTCAAATTTCGCCTCACCAATTAAAGAAATTAATTTATTACCATCGCCAGTCGAATAAGTCATCGGGTCCTTAAAGTATTTCGCAAGATCAGGTTCATTCTGCTCAACATATTGCAGATACTTCGAACGGCCGCTTGAAATCTGAAAAGCCCCTATACCTGTAATATTTCCGTTAGCAGGGCTCTCGTCAGTAGTAAAATAATTATCGACAGTCCAACCATTCTCCCACTGCATAGTACTAAGATTAAATGCCACATGGCCAGGAATTTGTTCCATCAAAGTTGGGCTCAACCCACCTTCATTGTCGATGTTCCCCATAATTCCAGCTGCCGCGGCAGCCCCAAAGTGATTCGTAAGGGCGGTCCAGTACTTCTCTTTCGCATTTGAACCACATAGCTGTCCAGAACAATTCCTCGGCATCGCATCCTTGATAGCATTAATCCATACCTTATATCCATCGCCCTGGCTCGGGTGTATACCCTCACTATCAAACCAACTATCTTCTGCAACCTTAGCCCAGTCTGCCAACGAATAATTATCGTTCGCATCGACCATCTCTTTCAGGACATTATTACTATCCTTATAGTCACTGTTCTTAGTTTTTGAATTGACGAATAAGACTTTGGTATCCTTACCGTCCATAATCTTATTAAAACTGTCAACCTTACTACTATTCCACTGGTCATTCGTGCCCAGCGCGAACACCAAAAACGGCTTCAGTTTCTCGTCCTTAATGATCTTCTTCAAAATCGTCAAACCAGAAGGATTATTATCAGAACCACCACTAACCGTCTTACCAAACTGAATCTGAGAATTCCTATCGTCTACAGACGACCCAAAAGAAATCCCGCTGAAAGCCGCCTCAATCTCAGACTGTGCTCCAACAGAGTACGAATCACCAATCCAGGTTATATCCTCACCTGACGGCAACGTGCAAGTCTGCTCATTTTCCCCCTCATCCACACACTCTGATGGATCATAGTACAATATATCATTCTGAGAAAAAGCATCAATAAACGCATTCGAATCGTATGCGAAAACCGCCGTACTTGGAGCAAAGCCCATAAGGATAGATAAAACGAATACTATAATGCGCTTTCGAAAACTGCCCATACACCTATTTTATCACGGTTAAGCGTTTTCTTGTTTCTTTTTTCCTTTTCCGGACTTTTCCTTTGCACTCGTAATTAGCTTCGTTATAGCCTTAAGCTCCTCAGGCGCAATATCTGAATATGGGAATGTATAAGTTGTCTCGTCGCCAACCGTTGCAAGCCTTAGCGTCCCATAGTGGAACAATTTCTGTAAAATATTATCTTGTCTGAAACTTGCATCCTCGATAGAGAAAAGGTCGATAATATTAATCGATGTCGAAACAGGCGAATTCATCACCATCTGTACCGCATGCTTATTGGTAATATAGAGTTTATTCCCATCATAAATTTTCAGCGCCATCATCCATATTATTAAAGCTGAAGCAAGAAGCGCAAACAGAATAATAAACAAGAAGTTTTTTCCCATTTCATCAATCATCGACTGGCCCATCAGAACAAGAAGAAAAGCAAGTAGAATCACAACTAGCCCAGCAAACGTTGCGCCCCAAATCATCATTAAGCACACCTTAGCCCTTCTAAAGAAGAACTCAACGTACTCATCCTCTTCAAGACGGAGTCCAGGAAAATCTTTTACGCTTCTATCATGCCTAATTTTTGCCAAAGATTCATCCATACGAACTCCTTTTTTATTATTATAACTTATTTTTCGTTTTTTTGCAAGTGCTTTCGCCCTTTTTCTGTAACAACTCTTCCCTTCGGTGTTCGTGCGAGTAATCCCAGCTGCATTAAATACGGCTCATAAAAGTCTTCGATAGTCGTCGTCTCATCCCCAGTCAGAGCTGCAATCGTCGTAAGACCTACTGGTTTGTCCCCATAATTCTCCCACATGAGCCTAAGCATATTCCGATCCGCCGGATCAAGTCCAAGATAATCAATCTCCATCAATTTCAATGCCCCATTCGCAACCGGCACATCGATAATCCCGTCACCATTAACATCCGCCCAGTCGCGCACCCGCTTAAACAGCCTATTCGCAATCCTCGGCGTCAATCTCGATCTTGTCGCCAGGAGCTTTGCCGCCTCCGGCTGAATCTTCGTCTTCAGGATTCCAGCCGTCCTGTTAATAATTTGCTCAATTTCTGGCTCTTTATAGTATTCCAACCGATGAATTATCCCGAACCTATCCCGCAAAGGTCCAGCCAGCGAACCAGTTCGCGTCGTTGCACCAATTACAGTAAAACGCGGTAAATCCAACCTCACAGATCTAGCCGCGGGTCCCTTCCCAATCACAATATCTAATTTATAATCCTCCATCGCGGAATACAGCACCTCTTCGACCGCTCTTCTCAAACGATGAATCTCGTCAATAAACAACACATCGCCGTCCTTCAAATTTGTCAAAATAGAAGCCAGATCCCCCGCTCGTTCAATCGCCGGCCCCGAAGTCACTCGAAGCGAAGCCGACAGCTCATGCGCAATCACCCCAGCCATCGTTGTCTTTCCTAAGCCCGGTGGGCCGTACAAGAGAACATGATCAAGCGTAGACCCATCATTACGCTTCTTCACCGCCTCAATCGCCAATCTAAGATTATTCTTGAGGTGATCCTGGCCAATGTACTCATCAAAAGAAAGCGGACGAAGCGAGACCTCAATCTTTTCCTCCTCTACATCATCAGTCGATAAAGTCGGCTCCACTAACCTCTCAATTGCCATACCTTAATTTTACCACAAATCACCCCGCTATGGTAAATACACACAGCGGACAAAAGCGCCAATATATCGATTATTTGTGTTATCAGCAAACAATCTATTACCCCCAGAATGATATAAATTATATCGTGCCTCACTATTAATCGAAGATGATGACAAATAATATGCCTCATTCGTATTCATAACAGTACTACTGTAGTATCCACCCGTTGAGGCATTGAACGAAACACTAGCATTATTAACGATACTATTGAATGAACCAACCTCATTGTAGCCACTATAGAATGGCAATCGCCAACCTGAAGGACAAATATCAGCAGTTGCGGCACTACTATTAGAACTACCAGTAATAGTACCAGCCGTCGCTGCCGCATAATTATACCAAGCACCGATATTTTTATCGCTAGACTCATGTGTCATAGGAACCGAGAAACTCTTGCGGTCGCTCGAACCAGTACACTCACCCACATTCACGTCAAGATCACACTGCGAAATATCAACATCATCCCCCGCAAAGTTCGAATCAAGCGCCATAATCGTTCCAGTAATATTTAAATTCTGGGTCATCCAGATAGTCCCATTCGCCGTACCGTCGTTCAACCGAGAGACACAATACGGCTCCTCATCCCTCCTATCTCTCAAGAAGTACTGCTCGTTCTTGGTCATGCTATTCAAGACAGAAGAATAGTTCTCAGAATTAATCTCTTGCATATAGTTTATCCCTGGAACCGGTGTCGAACAGCGAGAAAGTGGCTCAGGCGGACTCGTCGGAGTCGGAGCAGTCGATGGATGAATCAATGTATACTTAACCTGCCCAGAATACGATCCTGCTGGCTGAGTCCAGCTAATATAAGTTGCATAGGTTGAGGTAAATTTAAATCCTTCATCTCCGCCACCCGGAATAGTATTGCTCGTCCGATAAGCAACCTTATCATAATCCGACGGCACAGCCTGATAAGTTGAATAATCAGTCGTATCCCCTGTATCCGAGTCATCAGAGCTTCCAGCAATTATTGGGTAATCCGCATTCGCGAGCCTCCCCAGCTTCATAGACCAAGCAGACCCATCAGAATCCCCTTCCGATCCAGTCAGAACACCGGTGGGAATATTACTCGAGGAACTCAGTGATCCATCAACTAGATAGTTGTTCCCAACCTGGTTCCCGGTAAAGCCTACCGCATAAACTGCGAACCCATCACCATCATTACAAAAAATCGAATAGGTCGTCGAACCAATGTTCCCCTTAAATTCTCCATTTCTAATGGTACCATAGTGCGAATCATTGCCCGACCCAGAGAGAGTACAAGAATTTGCGACTTTCACGGTAATAACATCTGTCGCCGAATTTTCTGTCCCATCCGCAAAAACCGCCCCATTAACGAGTCCAGCACAAAAAGCCACAGTAGCAAAAACACCGGGAATCATTTTTTTCTTTGAATTATTCAGACCAAAACGCATATCGTTATAATTAATGCTTATATTTTATATATAGCATAAGAGTATTCAAAAAACAACACCGACAAACCAATAACCCCACAGTTAGTGGGGTTATCAGGATTCCAGACTCTACTTAAGACTCTATTTGTCTACAACCTCGCCTTCGACCGCATCGTCGTCCTTGTTATCGGATTTCTTATCATCCTTATCTGACGAATCATTGGATTCTGCCTGGTACATCTTCGCACCAATCGGCATAATCTTATCTGAAAGTTCCTTTGTCGCCTCTTCGTACTTATCCTTATCCGCCGACTCATCATTCAAAACGCTCTTCGCCTCCTGAACCGCCTTCTTGATCGTCTCTTTATCGTCATCGGAAATCTTATCTTTATATTCATCTGGCATCTTCTCGGCCTGGTAAATCATATTTTCTAGGTGGTTCTTCGCATCGACACTATCCTTCTTCTTCTTGTCCTCCTCAGCATGAGCCTCAGCTTCCTTCTGAGCCTTCTCGATATCTTCCTTGCTCATGTTGCCGGAGTTCTGAATCGTAATCGATTGCTCCTTGCCAGTGCCCTTATCCTTCGCGGTCACATTTAGAATCCCGTTCGCATCAAGGTTAAATGTCACCTCAATCTGAGGCACGCCACGAGGAGCAGGTGCGATCCCATCGAGTATGAAGCGTCCAAGCGACTTATTGTCAGATGCAAACTCTCTTTCGCCCTGCAACACATGAATTTCAACCTGTGGCTGATTATCCGAAGCAGTTGAGAACACCTCGGATTTCGAAGTAGGAATCGTCGTATTGCGATCAATCAACGGAGTACGTACACCGCCCATCGTCTCAATACCAAGGGTTAGAGGCGTCACATCGAGAAGCAGAATATCTTTCACGTCACCCTGAAGCACGCCACCCTGAATTGCGGCACCGACAGCCACAACTTCGTCCGGATTCACACCCTGCATCGGATCCTTACCGAAGATTTTCTTCACCCTCTCAACCACCGCAGGCATACGAGTCATACCACCGACCATCACGACCTCATCAATATCCTTCTCGGTCAGCTTTGCATCCTTCAACGCCTTCTCAACCGGGCTAGCTAAACGATCAAGCAAGTCGCTAACCAACTCTTCGAGCTTTGCACGGGTCAAAGTGAACTCGAAATGCTTAGGTCCTTCTGCATCAGCCGATAAGAATGGCAAATTAATATCCGTTGAAGTGCTACTCGATAACTCCTTCTTCGCTTTCTCAGCCTCGTCCTTCACACGCTGCATTGCGGCCGCATCACTCTTAATGTCGATTCCGGATTCCTTCTTAAATTCGTCAACCAAGAAGTTTACGATAACGTTATCGAAATCCTCACCACCAAGGTGCGTATCACCATTTGTCGACATTACCTCGAACACGCCATCACCGAGCTCAAGAATCGACACATCGAAAGTACCACCACCGAGGTCGAATACCACAATCTTCTCATCCTTCTTGCTCTCAAGACCATAAGCAAGCGCCGCAGCCGTAGGCTCATTAATAATCCTTTTCACTTCGAGGCCAGCAATCTTACCGGCATCCTTAGTCGCCTGACGCTGAGAATCATCGAAATAAGCCGGCACAGTAATAATAGCCTCAGTAACTGGTTCACCAAGGAAAGCCTCCGCATCGGCTTTAATCTTGCTGAGTACCATCGCAGAGATCTCTTCAGGAGTATATTCCTTTCCATCCATCTCAACAGCTACACCGTTTCCCTTCTTTACAATCTTATAAGGGCTAATGTCGAGATCGTGTTTCACTTCCTTATCTGTAAACTTGCGACCAATTAGACGCTTAATCCCATAAATCGTATTCTTAGGGTTAGTTACACGCTGACGCTGTGCGACCTTACCAACCAAACGTTCGCCTTTCTTTGTTACAGCGACGACCGATGGAGTAGTACGATCACCTTCCGCATTAGTGATTACCTCAGGCTTTCCGGCCACCATATAGGCAAAAGCACTATTAGTTGTACCAAGGTCGATTCCGATTATCTTGCTCATTGTTATCCTCACTTTCTTATTATTTGGCACTCTACTATATTGAGTGCTAATCTTCTTCTATTGTAGCACCCTAGCACTCCAATGTCAAGAGTGCTAATACAGGGGTAGCGAAGACTTTATTTGGTTTTTATAACAAATTCTTCTATCTTCTAAGAGCAAGAATCATCGCCGGAATCAGATAAATATGAAGAGCATTCGGAAGCCCAGAGAAGAACAATAAACTCACCCCATACGCCACCCCAAGAGCAAGAACCATTGGCGCAAACTGGCTCTTTTTGACATATTTCACAACAAGAACTAGCGTCATCACAAGTAAAACCACCCCAATTATACCTGTTTCAAGGAGTAGGCTCACGTACTCATTCTGCACAATCTCCTTCGGCGAAGAAACTAGCCCGTAATTATACATGGCCTGCCCCGCACCGCCAAGTCCAACACCGATCGTCACAGACTTGAATCCTTGAGACCAGACCCCAAGAGCAGAAGTATTTAGCCCAACCCTCACATCTGTCGACTCCGCAACATATCCGTCAAATATCGCCTTCTCCTCATCTGGAGAATCAACTTCTACACCCTTAATCTCGCTATCTTCCTTAGAACCACCCTCGCTCTTGATATCAATCACCCCAAGCGACAGATGATTCAAAACCTTCGCCACCCCAGTAGAATAGGTGTCATCTGTCGGGCTCACTTCAGCCATTAGCCCCTGTAAATTCAGAACCACCCCAAACGAAACAATCAGAATCCCCCAGACAACCCCAATCCTCTTCAGAACCCCCTTCGTCTTTACCAGCATAAACGCGCTCATAAACACCAACGCCACCCCTAAAGCATAGATCGCCCCCCTCGAGAAAGTCAAGAACAACACCCCAGAGAACACCGCGAGCATCAACCCATATTTCCACCTCGATGAGCCGTCCCTCTGCATAAACATCCACGTCGCAGCAATAATCGGCGCAAGCAACAGATTCCCCATAAATTGCGGCTCAATCGCAAATCCATTCGGATGCGGGAAACCAAACATCCGATAAGTGCACCCCTGGCACATCAGCGAACAATCTCTCCCCACACCAGAAAGATCCAGAATGCACTGCACCACGCACCATGCGCAAGCCAAGATCGCCGAGCCATAAAACCACTTCCACCACCTCTTGCGAAACTCCCCATCGAACAACTCTCGCATCCCCCATATCGCATACCCAGCAAAATAAACCAGCCACAAGACTCCAGCCACAAGCAATCCCCTACGAGCATTCAGAGACCAAACCACCGACACCGTCAACCATAGCGGCAGAGTCAGCCAGACCCATTTATTCTTAAGCCCACTAAGGAGCACTCTCTTCTGGCACATCACAGCAAATCCCACCGCATCAAACATCACCAGCCAAATTAGCGGAAGCGACAACTCGAGATTCATCGTCTCATCCCCAGAAAGGCCAATTACCGGGTAATAAGAAAAAACCAAAGTAAGCGGCAATACGTAAGCCAACCCCTTAAACACCTTGAAAAACCCAGTCGCTTCAGCCAAAACTCCGTCAGCTTTACTTGATCGCCCCATCAATAAATTCCCTTATTTCTTTCTCAAATCTTTTTTCGCCGTAATCCTTCACGCTCTGTGAAACCTTCTTCCGATCGAATTTCATCTCCTCAAAATCCAAGATCGCCTTCGCGAGTGACTCAACCGTCTGCTCCGTAAATAGCAGCCCGTTTTCACCATCTCGCACATAATCACAAGCACCTCCCTCGCCGAAAGCAATTACCGGACAACCAGCCGCCAGAGCTTCCACCGGCGCGATTCCAAATGGCTCTAGGCTCGGAAACAAATACCCCTTCGCATCAGATAGAAGCTTCGCAAGCTCATCCTTCCCCACCAACGGCAAAAACTCCACCAGCTTCGTCCCTTCCGCCATCTTAACTAACTTCTTGTGTTCCGGCCCCTCCCCCACAACCAAGAGTTTTCGCTGGCTCATCAAACATGCGCTAATAGCCAGGTCAATCCTCTTCCAATTCACTTGCCTCGACGTCGTAATGTAGTAATCAGAATAATCCTTCTGCCCAGATTCTACC
>JAZTXX010000002.1:0-19897 GCA_045636645.1 Candidatus Nanosyncoccus sp. | reverse complement strand
AAAGTCGCATTTTTTCCACTATTTGTACTGTCCATAGATAGAGTCTCTGTCTTATTGGAGTTCACAAAACCAGTACTAGTCGGGCTGCTACCAATAGAATTACCCTCACTAACTCGCGCCCGTCCTTGGAAAGAATTCCTTACCGCAGTTGATTTAACAACAATGTCACGTTTAACCTTGAAACTATTATCCCTCCCCCAGAACCTATTTACATCATACGAAGTGTTATTAATCTTAAAGCTGCTCAAAGTGTAACCTTCACTAGCCGATGCTGTGCTACCAATACTATCTCCACCATACAAGGTTGCACCACTCGACAAAGAACCTGTCGACCCAGCTTTAGTACCTAAGCCATAACGATAGGTCGAAATAGTTGTACCGGTCCCAGCATCATGGGTAAGAGTATAGGTATAAGATTTTCGCCTAAGACAGAAATAGCCTTTTCCTGGTGTAACCTGAGAGTCATCTTCATAGCCGCTAATCTGGCGCCATGCAGTAAGCACCGAACCGAAACTTACACGCCAACCATTAACACTCCGTCCACTATTATGAGCATCTACGACTTCAGAAAGAGATTTTTCATTATATGTGTTTCTTGCTGGGTACGCCATGCCGTTCTCAGTAATAATACCACCACCCCAAGCGAAAGGACCCCAATGTGTTGAAGCGGTGCTGGGTCCATTCAAACGACCGTCCCAACCATAGGCAAAATAATAATCATAGTTGCCACACTTCTCATCAACCTTTCCGTCATATCCACCATAACTCAAGAAATTCATAGAAGTGTCATGTCTTGGTCCGCAGCTCGAATTAACGAGGCAGCTAGTACTATAGACGTGCCAGCTCGCACCACCGCTCTTCGTCCCGTCAGCATTCGTACATGGGTAGGTCGTGATTGCATTCGGGAAGGTAGGACAATTCGTACCCTCACCAGTACCAGTGCTCCCAGTCCCCGTCGCCCCATAGATATCCCTAACACCAATCAGTGCATTGAACAATAACGAAGTAATAACAACAGTCGTAACGACAGTTACTCGTGGAATGATTTTCTGATTAAAACTCATACACCTCCAATTCCTCATTTTCTCTCACTTCGCTAATCTTCGCCTCAAAATAACTAGCGTCTTCAGAGCTCTCACACAAAGAGCTAAGATCCATAGCATTATTATAATATCTTACCTTATCATTTCCAGAGAATGATTCAATCGGAAAACCCTTCATGTATTGAATGGCCTCAGCGCATTTTGAATATCCTGTTAATGCAACAGCCCTAGCGTACACCAGCTCACCCACAATAGGTGTCTGATCGGCATATTCCTCAATCTTCTCATCATAATATGCTAGACTTGCAACTTCACCACTAGTATTAGATATTTCTGAAGCCTTCTGCGATACCGCATAACTACAGAAAACCGGATCATAGTTACTACTCGTACTGTCGCACCATTCTTCTGCCGTACCTTCCCTCTCTACAGGAGAATCATCCCTGCAAGCCTCATAATCATATCCTTCCTTAGTACTATCACATACAATATCCTGATCCGATATCGGAGATTCGCTATTCTTCTTTATAGAAACAACCACAGCAATAACAGCAAGAATAATCACTGTAATAATAAGTACAATAACAACCTTAACACCATTATTGTGCCTATTATTCCCATCTAACCCATTTACCTTAGACTTGCCTCCATTTTCATCCATACATACATTTTACCATAACAACAATGGAACGCCAAACAAAATATACCAATCTAAGCAATTATTTCATCAATGATGCCATACTCTTTAGCTTCTTCAGCGCTCATCCAATTGTCACGATCCATGTCCTTTTCAACTTGCTTTAAGTCCTTACCGGTGTTTTTCGCAAAAATCTCCGCCAAGCGTTTCTTCAGAAAAACTCCTTCTCGAAGCATGATTTCCTGATCGGTAATTTTCCCCTCGGTCCCAGATGAAGGCTGATGAATCATAATACGGGCATTCGGCAAGCAATACCTCTTCCCCTTCGCACCGGACGACAAAAGCATCGCGCCCATCGAAGCCTGCAAGCCAATCCCAATCGTCTCCACATCCGGTTCAATATAATTCATCGTATCAATAATCGCAAGTCCATCATACACTGATCCACCAGGAGAGTTGATATATAACTTAATTGGCTTCTTAGAGTCCTCATGCGCAAGATAAAGAAGCTGTGCAACGACCAAGTTAGCCGTATGAGGATTTACATCCTCGCCGAGGAACACAATACGATCATTCAGAAGTCTTGAATAAATATCATATGCTCTTTCACCTTTGTTTGTTTCTTCTACTACCGTAGGAACCAAATAACTTTTTTTCATAACAAACCCTTTCTATACTACAAGCTTAAGTTTACCATTTGCTAGTTTAAGCGTTGGAATATCTCCTTTCTTTAGTTTTTCTGCGATAATCTCCTCCGACAACAATGACTCAACCTCTTCCTCAATCTTCCTCCTAAGTGGCCTAGCCCCATTCTTCGGATCATAACCCTCTTCAATCAAATAATTCTTCGCCTTCTCATCAACCTTCAGCCCAATCCCTTTCGTCGCAAGCCTCTTCTTAAGATCATTCATCAAATTATCGAAAATCCTCTCCACATTCTTTCGTGTCAAAGCATGGAAAACAAGAATATTATCCAAACGATTAATGAGTTCCGGTCGCATCACCTTCTTTAATGCCTTCATCGCATACGATTTATTCTCTTCATATTCTTCTTGAAGGGCCTTCTTGTCCTTTGCAGTCTTCGCCGTAAACCCAAGTTCCGACTCCCTGAACATATCAGCCGAACCAAGATTAGACGTCAAAATCACAATCGTATTATTAAACTTAATCTTGTTCCCTTGTCCATCTGTCAGGACACCGTCCTCCAGAATCTGCAACAACAAGTTAAACACATCAGGATGCGCCTTCTCAATCTCATCAAACAAAATCACCGAATAAGGCTTCCTTCGTACAGCTTCTGTCAGTTTTCCGCCATCATCATAGCCAATATACCCAGCAGGGGCACCGACGAGCCGAGAAACGTTATGCTTCTCGCCAAACTCACTCATATCTATCTTCACCAATGCATTCTCGCCACCGAAAACCTCTCGCGCAATCACCCTTGCAAGTTCAGTTTTACCAACGCCAGTCGGGCCCATAAACAAGAACGAACCGATCGGACGTCGCGAATCAGTAATCCCTGAACGACCGCGCCGTATCGCTTTAGCCACAGCATCGACCGCTTCATCCTGGCCAATAATCGATTGCCTAAGTTCATCCTCAAGATTCAGGAGCATCTTCATTTCGGAACCATGCACTTTCGATACCGGGATGCCAGTCTTCAGTGACACAGCCGTAGCTAAGTTCTCCTCAGTCAGGACCGGATTCTCAGTCTCCTTCACTCCAGTCTTTTCGAGCGCCTTAATCTCCTTCTCGAGTTTCGCAAGCTCAGTTTTATATCCGGCAGCTTTCTCGTAATCTTCAGCTTCCGCCGCAGACTCGATCTTCCCTTCAAGCGCACTCTTCTCAATCTTCAGCTTCTTATACTTACCACCGCCTTTCTTATCTGCGGCAACCTTACAAATCGCCGAAGCCTCATCGATGATATCGATCACTTTATCAGGCATAAACCGATCATTAATATACCTCTGCCCCATCGTGATTGCAGTCTCAAGACACTCATCCGGAATTACAACCCCGTGATGTTTTTCGTAGTGACTTTTAATCCCCTTCAGAATCCTCAGGGTTACGGCCGACGATGGTTCCTCCACCATCACAGTCTGAAATCTTCTAGATAGAGCTTTGTCCTTCTCGATCGATTTACGATATTCATCTAATGTTGTCGCCCCAATCAGATTAATTGAATTTCGAGCCAGCGCAGGCTTCAAAATATTCGCCGCATCCATTGACCCCTCGCCCGATCCGGCCCCACTCAAGAGATGAATCTCATCGATGAATAATAGAATAGAGTCATCTCCAGTCGCCTCATCAATCACACCCTTAATTCTCTCTTCAAATTCACCGCGGAACTTCGTTCCAGCAACTAGTGAGGACAAATCAACCTGGTAAATATGCTTCCCAATTAAGTTGCCCGGCACCTCATTCTTCACCATCCTCATCGCAAGTCCTTCCACAATAGCAGTTTTACCTACACCCGCCTCACCAATCAGAACAGGGTTTGATTTTGTCCGACGACTTAGCACCGTCACAACTCTCTCGATCTCGCTCTCACGACCAATCACCGTATCAAGATTCCCAAGTTTCGCCTCCTCAGTCAAATCCTTCCCGTAACGCGACAAGAACCTCAGTTGATTCTTCTTCATATACTTTGCCTTCTCAGCCTTCAGCTTCTCATCCTTCGTCTGCTCTTCAACAAGTTTCTCGATATCGACCAGCAGTTTCTCGCAGTCGACATTCAGCCCAACCAATATCAATGACGCTCGCGAATTCGGCTGACTAAGCAGAGCATGCAGTACATGCTCGGTACCAATCACCGTTAATCCCTGCTCTTTAGTATAGTTTTGAGCCATCCGAAGAGTCAAAATCACCGCCTCCGAAAGCGACATCATAGCCATATCAGATCCTGGCACCTCCACCGCAACCTTATTCAAAGCCTTCTCAACCTCCTCAGTTGTTACACCCGCCTCGCGCAACATCTTCGCACCAGTCGAATTATCCATCGACAAAATCCCAAGTAGCAAGTGTTCGGTCCCCATATAACCATTGTTATATCTCTTACTGAAATAATCCGATTTTTGCAAAGCAAATCTCGCATTTTCAGATAATTTATTCATAATTTCACTAAATTCTTCTTGCATAATAATCTCATTATATATAATTAGCACTCTCATGTCAAGAGTGCTAAATACCCCTGTTAAATCCTGGAAATCTCAAATTTTTCCCAAAAATATGATAAAATAACACAAAAGAGGATTTTTTTATGATTACAAAAGCTATAATTCCAGTTGCAGGATGGGGCACCCGCAGACTGCCAATTACTAAGATTATCGAGAAATCAATGCTCCCCGTCGGCAACCGACCGCTAGTGGATTACTCCGTTCAAGAGCTTATTGATGCCGGCGTTAAGGATATTTATATGGTCATCTCAAACGTCGAGCCATGTCAGGTCCAGGAATTCTATAAAGACAACTTGGCGCTTAATCAATATTTAATCGAGCGTGGCAAGGAGGATCGCCTCAAGCTCGCCAAAACTCTACCTGACGACGTCACGATTCATTACACCATCCAGGACCCATCCGCCAAGTACGGCACAGCGGTCCCGGTCGCAATGGTTGTCGAGGAATACAGCATAAATGAGCCAGTTCTTGTATTCATGGGTGATGATTTCATCTGGAATCCTGGCGGTGAATCATCCGCTGACGCCCTCATAAAATCAGTCAAATCCCCAGACGAATCAGCCCTATATGCTATCGATGGCCCATACGAAGCGCTCCTAAACGGCGGCGCCCTCACAATCGAAGACGAGAAAGTTACCAAGATTACTGAGAAACCTAAACCAGAACAAATCACCGGCTTAACTAGCGTAAGTAAGTATATCCTATCCCCAGCCCTCCTCCAAGAAATTGTCGACTACGTCAAGAACAACAACTTCGGTCCTACCGACCAAGAATACATGATTACTGACCCATTCGCATCATATATCGAGAAGGGTGGCGTCATGCGCATTGCCCGCACCGAAGGCGAATACCTTGATGGCGGCACCGTCGAAGGCTGGGTCCACGCCAACAATGTCGTCTGCGGCATCAATAAATAACCCAAATGAAAACTGTGCCGGGGAAAGGCACAGTTTTTTTAATCTAAGTCGTGATTAGCGGAGAATCCCATTCAATCGGATAATCCTGGCCTAAGAGCACCGCAAGCGTCGATGCAAGATTCGAAAGCCCTGGTGCCTGCAAGTCCGAGGACTGATATTTAGCTGCATTCTCAGTATCGTCGCAAATAATACAAGGAACCTTATTAATCGTATGTGAAGTCTTCTTTCTTCCCTCAGCGTCTAACAGTTCCTCGGCATTTCCATGGTCTGCAACAATCACAAGACAACCATGGAGCTCGGAAACCTTATTCATGATGCGCCCAAGCGCCAAATCAATCGATTCCATCGCAGTAATCGTCGCTTCCATATCAGCAGTATGGCCAACCATATCTCCACCCGGGAAATTCAATCTCACGAATTTATAATCAGACATTTTCTTGATCGCCTCATCGGCAATCTCAGCCGACCTCATCCACGGCCTCGTCTCAAACGGCTCAGCATAAGAATCAATTTCGATAAAATCTTCCCCCGGCGCTTTCTCGTAGCTATTCCCATCAAAATAATAAGTAATATGCCCAAATTTAACAGTTTCGGAAATTGCAAGCTGCGAGACGCCCCTCTCACCTAGAAGTCGACTTAGGGTATTTTCAATATGTACTGGCTCAACCAAGCGATGTTCTGGCACATGCGTATCAGAATTATATTCAGTCATCCCAGCAAAATACACATCGTCTGGCGTATAATCACCTCTATTAAAATACGGAAAATCCCAATAAGTAAAAGCTTGAGCTATCTCAATCGCCCGATCAGCCCGAAAATCGAAATAGATAAACGAATCGCCTTTTTCGACCTTACCAACAGGCTTCTCTTTATCATCAACGATCACAAATGCCGGCAGGTTCTGGTCCTGAACCGAAGGTGTCAATCTCCGAAGCGTTAAAATCGCCTCAGTCGCAGACTTGAAGAAATATTCCGCATGACCATTAACCATCATATCCCAGCCACGTGCCACCACCGACCAGTCGTTCTCGTATCTATCCGCAACCGAAACCATTCTACCACCACCAGAAGCAATCCGGATATCCGCATCAGTAAATCTCGACACATATTCCTCGAGTCTCTGGATATACTTCGGCTCAGACTGCGGCGCAACATCTCGTCCGTCGAATACCGCATGAATCCTCATCTTCCTCACGCCATCATCATAGGC
Organism: Candidatus Nanosyncoccus sp.; assembly: GCA_045636645.1. Taxonomy (GTDB): domain Bacteria; phylum Patescibacteriota; class Saccharimonadia; order Saccharimonadales; family Saccharimonadaceae; genus Nanosyncoccus. The sequence goes on along the minus strand of JAZTXX010000002.1, from coordinate 12,914 downwards.
ATGCTCAATCATCTGCTCAAGATGAGAAATATGACTATGTACCCCTCCATCAGAAAAAATCCCCGAAAAATGCAACGTCGAGGCCTTCGAACCATCGCCACCCTCAAGAACGCGAGAAATCGCCCCATGCCACGCATCGGACTTGAACACATCGCCATTCTTGAACGCTTCCTCAATGTGGGCAACCCCCTGCTTATAAATCCGGCCACAGCCCATCGTGTTGTGCCCAACCTCAGAATTCCCCATCTGCCCGGGCAGCAATCCAACAGCCTCACCTGAAGCTTCAAGCGCAATATGTAAATATTTCTGAGCAGCCTCACCAAGGAAAGTCGTCCGCGCCTTACTCACGGCATTCCCCGGTCCATCCGGCGCCAGTCCAACCCCATCTAAAATTGCGAGCACCACAGGCCCATCATACTGTAGTTTATCCATGTCTCCATTATAACATATAAGCATAAGTAGTTATGTTATAATGTAACTATGAGGAAACGCATAGTTCTAGCTCTGGGTGGGAATGCTCTCCAGAAAAACGGCGAAGTCACAGCCGAAGCTCAGAAGAAAGTCGCAAACGAAGTTGGCGCGGTTATCGCAGAACTAGCAGATAAATACGAGATCGTCGTCGCCCACGGCAATGGTCCGCAGGTCGGCAACATTCTCATCCACGAAGAATCAGCCTCAACCAAGAAAGCTCCGGCCATGCCACTCGAAACAGCTGTCGCAATGAGCCAGGGCCAGATCGGTTACTGGCTAACCCAAGCAATCAATAACGCTTTCGCCAAGAAGAACATGAGTCGCAAAGTCGCCACAATCATCTCACAGGTCGTCGTTGATACCAAGGACCCAGCCTTCAAGAATCCAACCAAGCCAATCGGCCAATTCTATAACGAGAAACAGGCCAAAGCCCTCGCAAAAGTCAGCCACTGGGTCGTCAAAGAAGATGCCGGCAGAGGCTGGCGCCGCGTCGTCGCATCTCCGAAACCAATCGATATCGTCGAGAAACGGACCATCCGCGAACTCGTAAAAAGCGGCGTAATCGTTATCGCCGCCGGCGGTGGAGGTATCCCAGTCTATCGCACCAAACTCCTCAAAAAACTCCGCGGCGTCGATGCAGTAATCGATAAAGATTTCGCTGCCGAGCGACTCGCCGAAGTCGTCAAAGCGGACATCTTCGTCTCAGTTACAGCCGTACCGAACGCTTACATAAATTACGGTCTCCCAACCCAGAAGGCCCTCCACAAAGTCGACACAAACCAGATCAAATTCTTCACCGACAATAATTGTTTCAAACCAGGCTCAATGCTACCGAAAGTCGAAGCGGCAACCGCCTTCGCAAAAAAAGGTGGCATCGGAATCATTACAGACATCTCGCATCTTCGCCAAGCTCTCGCCGGAAAAGCCGGCACAATCATCACGAAGGCTAAGAAATCTAACCCAATCACCACGAAATCCAAGAAGCCTAAGTCTACAAAAAGCAAAAACAAATAACGCCCGCAGGGGGCGTTATTTTTAGGCCAGATAATTATTAAAATTATACTTTCGGCACTTGCTGAGTAATACAATGGATGTTTCCACCACCAAGCAGAATTTCCCTCGCATACACAGTTTCAATCACCCTATCCGGGAACAATGCTTGCAGGGTATTAACCGCATCAGCATCATGTGGATCATTAAAGATAGGCAAGATGATCGCACCATTACAGTTGTAATAATTAATATATGATGCCGGCAGCCTATCACCTTCATTACGTGGGAACGTGCCCTCAACCACATCAACACCTTCCGACTCTTCCTTCGTAATCGTCACGACATTTGGCACATGAATCTTATGAATCTCAAGTGTCCTACCTCTCGCATCCGTCTGATTCGACAAGTAATCAAACGCAGCCTGCGAGCGTTCATGCTGTGGATCATCAGGATTATCCTCCCATGCCAGAACAACTTTACCTGGAGCCACAAACTGGCAAATATTATCGACGTGCCCATTTGTATCCTCGTCTTTATAGATTCCGTAAGGAATCCAAAGCACCTTCTCGGCACCACAATAATCCAACAAATATTTTTCAATTTCCTCTTTCGACTTCCCAGGATTTCGCCCTTCATCAAGTAAAGTCTCTTCTGTCACAAGAAGCGTCCCTTCCCCATCCGAATGCACAGAGCCGCCTTCAAGTACAAAGTCATCTGTCCGATAACGGTCAACCTTCTCAATCGCAGACATCTTCGCCGCAATCGCATCATCAAGATCCCACGGGAAATAAATCCCATTCACGAGACCACCATAACCATTGAAAGCCCAGTCCACGGCCCGCATCTCACCCTGACCATTCACCACCATCGTCGCACCTGTATCACGAATCCAAGAATCGTTATTTGAAATCTCAACAACATGAACATTCTTCATATTCATACCAAGCACATGCAGATACTGTGAAGAATTTACACCAAGCACCACCGGCTCGTGCTTGGCAATCTTCTCGACCACCTCACGAAAAGCTTTCTGCGCAGGTTTTGCACCACCACGCCAGTTATCAGGTCTCTCAGGCCAAAGCAAATAAGTGCACTTATGCTCAGCGAGTTCCGACGGCATATAGAACCCATCTTGCTTCGGTGTTGAATTTAGTCTCATATTATTCCTTTCTTTTTAAAATAGTAGGGCGCCCCCATGCCACCCTACTATCTATTTGTTAATTTGTTTTATTAATTAGCGCCTTCGGGCCAATTTCTTCTGCCTGTCCTTACGACCCATATTGAGGACCATAATCTCACCAATCACAACACATACACAGGTTGAGATTATCAGTGTCGCATTATCCAGAATAGCTTCAAGGCTAAACTCCGGAATCAGAGTAAATAGCAGTGAAATGAATAGAAGAATCAATGGGACGATACCCATAATCCACTTCATCACCGGATTAACATTGACAAAGTAACCATTCTTAACTTGTGGTCCTTTCTTGTGAAGCTTGATAAATGCAGCAAACATCGGGATGTAGCTAAGTAGTAGACATACCAGCGACACATCGAAGAATGCCCAGAACATATTCTGACCAGTTTCCCAATCTGGGAATGCGTAAGCAAGCACAATACCGATCACCGAGAGGACCGCCGAGACGACACCAGTCCAGATTGATACAACATAAGGCACGCCGTCCTTATTGCGCTTCTTCCAGGACTTCGGGAACATACCGTCTTCGGCCGCATAAGCAATCACCGAGTACACACCGAAATTCCATGACGAAATATTTGAAATAAGTGTGAGAATAAAGAGCGCGCCGACCACAAATACGATCGCTTTAATTGCTCCTGCAGTCAAGCCAACGTTCGCCAGCAAGATTTCCCAAGTGTCGAGCAAACCAGTGTCGGTTGAGATCTCGGAGAATTGCGTTCCAACACCAATACCAAATGACGGCAAGATGTAGAAAATCGCAATAATAATACCACCAAGAATAATCGCTTGCGGAATCTGCTTCTTCGGCTTATCCATATCGTCAACGAACGTACCGACCACCTCGAAACCAAGCATATTGAAAATGATAAGCGACACGAACGACAATCCAGCCCAATCTACTCCACCATCAGCGGAAAGCAGCGGAATAAAATCATGCCACGATTCAATCGGATTTGCTGTCCCTTGGGTAAATAACACATAGAACCCAAGCGCACCAATGCCGGCTAGGATTAACACTTTAATAATCGCGCCGATATTTGACACCCACGCGGACTGGGAGATACGAAGCATACCAAGCACCGTAACCAAGAAAATATAAAAAATCTGGATTACAGCAACCATCCAAACTTCCATCTCGATCCCCATCATCTGCATCAACATAGTAGTAATGAGATCCGCAAGTGACGCGATCCACAGTGGATAATTAACCCAGTAGAACCAGGCAACCCTCGAAGCCCATTTCTTACCAAAGGCCTTCTTAATCCAGGTATACATACCGCCTTCAGACGGATATTGCGTACCGAGCTCCGCGGAAATCAACCCGTAAGGGATGAAAAAACCGATCAGCATGATGATCCACCAGACGTACATCGAATTCCCGATCGATGCCGTTGGCGCTACTGCATCAGCGACCAAAATTATACAGACCGTCGCAAGAACTGCACTAAACAGCCTGAATTTATGTTTCTTCTTTGGCATTATTCAGCCTCCTTTTGTTGTTTAATATAATCGAGCGTAGCCTGCGCTACTCGGCCAAAATACAATACAAGCCCCCTCTGCGCGGTCAAACGGTTCTCCGCCTCATCCCAAGCAACCGAATTCGGACCATCCAGCACCGAATCCGTCACTTCTTCATTACGGTTCGCCGGTAGACAATGCATGAATTTACAATTTGGATTCTCGGTCGCATTCATCATCTCATCATTAACCTGATATTTCGGATAAAAATCCTTCATGTATTCTTCCTTCGGGGTCTCAGCATCGTACAATCCATACCAAACATCTGTATAGATAAAATCTGCACCCTTCAAAACCTCCGGATCCTCACTCCAGATCGCCGAACCGCCATACTTCTCAGCATTTTTCCTGCCAATTTCGAGCCATTCATCCGAAATCTTGTGATTCTCTGGACCATAATGCACAAAATTAAACCCAAGCTTAGTTGTAATCTCGCAAATCGTATTACATACTTGAGTTGCATCACCCACAAATATAACCTTCACATCATTAGGCTTCTTACCTTCTGGCCAGTGGTCAAACACAGTAATCATGTCACCAATCCCCTGCGTCGGATGAACCCGGTCGCTCATACCGTTAATAACTGGAACTTTTGCATACTTCGCCAAGGCCTCGATTGATTCATGACGATCAACACGCGACATAATCATATCGCACATTCGTCCGAGCACCTGTGCGGTATCCTCAATTGTCTCATGCGCACCAAGCTGGATCGCACCAGGCGCAAGGTTCAACGCATGTCCACCAAGCTGCGACATCGCAACCTCGAACGAAACTCTCGTCCTGGTAGATTTCTGCTCAAAAATCATCGCAAGGTTCTTATGGTAAAGCGAATTAAGCACCCCGCCAGTCTTGATGAACCTCCTAACGACCCTCGATAATTTAATGATATCAAGTATTTCCGACTGATCGAAGTCAGCCGTATCAATAAAATCTTTCTTTGTCGGCACTCGATGCCCTAAAGTGTACAACCTATCCATAAGCTCATTATATACAATATTTATAAAAACACAAGTGCTTTACTAACGCATTTTACTAGAGAAATTCTAGAGATAGTTAAATCATCGCATTAAGCTTCGACTTATAGGCCTCAACTCCCGGCTGGTCAAACGGATTCACCCCGAAGAGCTTCGCCGACACCGCACAAGCCAATTCGAAGAAATAAATCAATTCCCCGAACCCAACCTCATCAAACGACGGCACGGTAATAACTAGCACAGGAATCCCGCCTTCAGTATGCGCAAGCTCCACAGCAGTCACAACCTTAGCATTCATTTCGTCGGTCGGGTAATCAATGATGGTCTCCCACAAATTCCTCCGCCCGTCTTGCATAAACTGCCCCATCGAATGAAGATCCGTCGAGTAGATCACCGAAGCCGGAAACACCCCCTGACCACCCTTCCCCTCAGACTCACCGAATAACTGCTTCAACCACTCATTAAAATACATCGTCGACGGCTCGAAGCTCGCAAACACCTCAGTATCGAACCCCTTCTCCCCAAGAGAATGACGCATAAATCCATACTTAATCGCAGCCTCAGCCACCGAAGAAGTCGCGTCCGACGCCCCCTCAAGAAGCTTATCCACATCCACACCTGCAACCATCAGAGGAAGTAGCCCCACCGCAGTCAGTACAGAATATCTCCCACCAATGTTATTCGGCACTACAAATCTCGTATAGCCACAGGCCACCGCTTCATCGTGGAGCGCCCCCTTCTTCGCATCAGTCGTCGCATAAATCCTCTCATACGCCCCTTTCTCCCCGTATTTCTCAATCAATTTCTCCTTAAATCTCCCAAACGCCACCGCAGGCTCAAGCGTAGTCCCAGATTTTGAGATCACGTTTACAGAGAAATCATGGTCACCGACCTCATCCAAAACATAATCAAGCTCACGCTTCGAAAGCGAGTTCCCCGCATAAATCACCTTTGTCTCAGAAGAAGGCCGAAGCGCCTCAATAATCGCCCGGTGCCCTAGATAAGACCCTCCAATCCCAATACAAACTAAGTATTCACTAGACTCCTGAATCTCCTTCGCCGCTTCTTTAATCCTCACAAACTCCCCCATATCGATCTTCTTAGGCAAATTCAACCATCCGCCCATCGGATCGTGCGCAATCTCTTTCAGAATCTTGGCAGCCTTCTCAGTATCAACATCAGCCTCAAAACTTAGTTTTATCATATTTCCTCCAATTTCTACCTCTATTATAACAGTTTCGATTTTGATTTAAAACTCTTGCTTTTTTTAGCAAAGTGTGGTATAATATAACCATAATCTGTTATTTTCGAAAGGGGGGAAATTATGAAGTATCAGGTTAGAATCTTCCTAAAAAGGATTGGCACGCGCGAGCTTCGAAGAGAACTTGTAAAGTATGGCTTTGCAATCTATAAAGAAAATCGCATGTCAAAAAAAATGTTGGAAGTCGATGAGTCTAACGACGAGGCAAGCTCCGATCACGACATCATCGAGATGTCCGACAGTAGAAATGTGTTTGATTGCTTCTTGAATACTGATGATATTTTAGTTATCCACAATATTCAAGAGCTAATTGAGCAAAAAACGGAGCTAGTTTATAGTTTCGTAATTAACTACGCCATCGACGACGATTGGCGTTTCAGATAGTTAATATCTAGAGGATCCCAGCGACATATTTATTTTTTAAGAATATCCTCCTTTTATATTAAGTATTCTAAAAAAGGCGAAAAAATATGTCTTCCTCTAGCATACTCACCCCCGGGATTCATCCCGGGGGATTTTTTAAATCAGTCAGACCACCACCCCTTGTGGTCAACCTAAAGATAAGGTATAATAATGTCATGCCCGAGTGGCGGAATTGGCAGACGCGCTAGCTTCAGGTGCTAGTGTCTTCACGGACGTGCAGGTTCAACCCCTGTCTCGGGCACCATCATAAAACCAAGTTCAGACAACAAAACAAGGCTCGAACAATCTGTTCGAGCCTTTTTAAACACATCACCCCCCCTGTGTGTCTTAGACAACTATAGAAATCTAGTTGGTGCCCATATTATCGCAATATACCAACGTGTCAAACTGGCATCTTGATGACGTTCAAACATGTAGCATCAGGATAATCATCGAAATCATAACATCCATCGTTGTCATCATCGAAGTAACCAATCGACACAAGAATCTCTTTTTCGGATTCGGTCAGCCTTCCTTCATCGCCCAGCTCTTCAAGCTCAATCCCTTTGAATTTTTCGATCTCAACGATCTTATCTAAGGCATCAACTTTCGCTTTGTCAGTAATCATAAGTTCAATTTCATCAACGTATTCATCACGCGTAGGCCTGTAGTCGCCAGGCGCACCATCAACCATGATCCAGAAATTGAGGCTGCACTTCGCAATAAAGGCTATTTCCATTTTCTTAGTATCAATCTCGATACTAAAATCAGCAAATCCGCAATGGTAGTAGATCTTCCTTAACCAAGAGCCATCATCATATACGTAGCCGTTACCGCTTACTCCTTCTAACTCCACATGGAAGTCGTCGTAGTACTCATTAAGAGACGTCTCTTCGATTGCATCACGGATACATTCAGTTCTGATATACTCCTGCCCTTCTTCATCCAGCGCGAAACCACGATCATCAAAGCTTTTCATGATGAGCATAAGCGTCTGAGGGTAATCAACCTCCTCATAGTTCTTCTCGAGCTCAATGAGCTTTTTCTTAACATCTTTTTCGATAAATTCTGCGATCGAGGATCTAATCTTGTTGACAGTTTCCTTTTCATTAAAATTAGTAACAATTATCATAATAATTGTACCTCCTATTCTAAAAGATATAATACATAATATTGTCTATCAATAGACAGAAGAACGAACTTTACGATAATTTTTTCCCATCCTTTCTATAGTTTTTAAAGTTCGTCCATTTTTAAAAATGAATCATTGCTCCTAATTATAACATAAATACTATAATGCGTCAACAACAATTGGCCGACTCCTGGCATGTTAGGCAAACCCCTAGTCGTGTTTCTCGTTTAGCGCTTGTCGCACACCTTCCGCGTCGTCACGAATCAGTTTCAATCTCGCCTCAATCTCCTTCTCGCCAATCGTAATCGCACGGGCAAGCGCCGAATCCTTCCTCATCGGTCCAAAGAATTCCTTCCAGGCCTCATAATCCTTCTCAGATCTAATCACATTCGCCGTATAGCGCGGATAATTCTCAAGCGACTTATCGCCAGCAATCGTTTTTACATAATCCCAGTGTGTCTTCATCCAGTCAAAAACCAACTCCCGTGACACCGGATTACGATACAGATAAATAAACAAGTGGAGTTGGTCTTGAGGCTTCACCACCTCCGGTTGATCCAGAAGTTTCACCATCTCATCAAGAACCATCTGGTTTTTCGACAAAGTCCCAGCGAATAACAATTCAAACCTTAATTCTGGGTCAGCCGTCTTCGCATAGTTCTCGATAAATTCATGAATCCTCTCCGGCTCAACATAAATCTTCGCATCGAACACATCCTCACGAATTTCCGAGTCAATCGCAGTGTAGTCATCTTCATACATCCCAGCCAGAGCTTCAAGATTCTCGATATTCTCCGCATAATAATCAATCCCAAGCAGAATCGCCCTGAGCCGAATTGTATTCTCATCATCGCCGTCTCTCGTCACAAGACCAATCTCATCCAGCTTCGGTCGAATCAACTCACCGACGAACTTCTTGAATTTCTTCTCCTCCACCGAGTCATACTCAAAGAAAATCTTCAAACTGCCAATTATCGACACAATAATTCCCCATACCGCAGCGCTAGACTCATTCACAAATTTCTCAAGCAACGGCAGAAGCGAAGCAGAATCCACGAGCTCAGTTTTCGCCACCAATCCCCTATCAATCAATAGCCGAATCTTCTCCTCCAACCCGAGCTTATCAAACTTCTCCAGTCTCTCATGAAATTCCGAGTCGGAAAGGTCTATCACGTAATGACCACTCATATCCTCAGTAATCTCCGGCAAAGGCCACTCTTCATCGGCAAGCTCACCATCTAGCACAAATCGTTTCTGCGATCCGTCCTCCATTATCACTGGATAACCCGGACGCTCAATGAATGCATGCATCAACTCTGCCGGGTCAAACTTCGCGTACGGCTTCAAACTCGCCCACAAATCATCTCCAGCCGTATTGTCGTATTTATATTTTTCAAAATAATCCGCCAGGCCTTCACAGAATTTTTCCCATCCCATCAGACGAATCAACATCAACATCAACCTAGCACCCTTCGAGTAGACAATCGCCCCATCGAACAATGTCGCAATCTCCGCCGGATCATGCACTTCCTGATGCACCGACTGCACATCCGTATAGGCATCACGCATCAAGGCAACATAAGAATCGCCCGTGAAGAACCCTTCAAAAATCTTAAATTCCGGATGAATCGCATCAACAGCATAGTATTCCATGATCGAAGCAAACGATTCATTCAACCACAAATCATCCCACCATTTCATAGTCACAAGATCACCAAACCACTGATGCGACAACTCATGCGCAACAGTCAGCGCCACAGACTTCTTCGTGCCAAGCGTCGCTTTTTGCCCCGCAAGCATCATCGACTCACGATAAGTCACAAGCCCCCAGTTCTCCATCGCCCCAGCCTCAAAATCCGGCAATGCAACCTGCTTCAAATCCTTCAAAGGGTATTTCACTTTGAAATTATCATCGTAAAACTCGAGCGAACGCGCCGCAATTTCGTTTGCAAAATCGACCGCATCCACATCTTGATTCAGTGCACAATAAGTCGTAATCTCCACGCCATGCTTATTCGTTACGGTTTTGCCATGAAATTTCCCGATCACCCAAGCTAGAAGGTATGTAGACATCCGCGGCGTCGGATCAAAGAAGTATTCAATATACTTCGCCGAAGCTTTCTTCCCCTCCCCGTCATAGAAAACAGTATACTTTCCGTCAGGAACTTTCGAATACTTCTTCTCGTTCACAACCGGCATGTTCGACAGAACCAGATCTCCGCAATCCGGCACAGTAAGTCTAAGGTCGAACACCGCCTTCGCCGCAGGTTCATCAATACAAGGAAACGCCTCTCTGGCATAATGACTCTCAAACTGCGTCGCAACAATTATCTCCGTTTCATCCTGATTATTGTACGTAGAAAGATACGCCCCCTCCATATTCTCATTTAATTTACCATGATATGTTATCGTGATAGAAACCGCCCCAACCGGAACATCAGAAATTACCAGAACATCGTCCTTATAAGAATACTTCGCCTTTTTCTCGCCGACAAAAACCTGCTTAATTTCTAAGTCAACCGCATGAAACTTCACCGTCTGCGACAAAGCCTCACCAGAAACCTCAACTAATCCGCCAATCTCTTTCCCAAATTTATTAATTCCGAGATCCAGGACATATTTTTCCGGCACAAAATAATCAAGCAATCTTTCCATGATAAATCCTTTCGTTTCAATTAAACCTAAATGTTAATGTAGTTTCGCATTAGTTGGAAGCTTCGCGTTCTTCAAAATTGGCTCAAGCTCAGACTCTTCCAAAGTCTCCTGTGCAAGCAAAGCATCAGCTAGAGCATCAAGAACAGCTTTATTAGCTTTAAGAACCATCTCGGCTCGGCTTGCGGCCTCGTCTGATAGTTTCTTGATTTCAGAATCAATCACCTCAGCAGTCCTCTCTGAATATGGCTTGCCGGTTGTAATCGTATAATAACCCGTATCACCCTCAGGAAAAACCAAATTCCTAAGCTCCGATCCCATCCCTTCCTCAACGATCATCGACTTTGAAAGCTCAGCGACATTCTTAAGATCCGATGAGGCACCAGTCGTAATCGCATCTTCACCGAAAATCAACTTCTCAGCCACCCGGCCACCCATTGCCCGAGCCAGAATATCTTTCAACTCGTAAACGCTCTTATAACTTCTATCCTCAGGTGGCAAGAACCAAGTCACCCCGCCAGTCTGACCACGTGGAATAATCGTCACCTTATGTACCGGATCAGAATCTGGAAGCACATGTCCGACCACAGCATGACCAGCCTCGTGATAGGCTGTAATCTTCTTCTCCTTATCATTCATCACTTTCGACTTACGTTCCGGCCCAATCGCAACACGCTCAAATGCCTCAGTAAGATCCTTGTTTGAGATAGCCTTATGTCCTTCGCGTGCAGCAGTAATCGCGGACTCATTGGCAATGTTCGCAAGATCCGCACCACTCGAACCAGCAGTCTTCTTCGCAAGCGATTCGAGATCAATGTCAGCCTCAATCGGCTTACCCTTGAAATGAACTTTCAAAATTTCCAAGCGATCCTTCCTTTCCGGCAAAGTCACATTAACGTGTCGGTCAAACCTTCCCGGACGAAGCAAAGCCTTATCAAGCATATCGACTCGGTTCGTCGCAGCCATCACAATTACACCAGAATCATTGTCAAACCCATCCATCTCAACCAAAATCTGATTCAAAGTCTGCTCGTCCTCACGACCAGCCCCACCACGCGCATCACGCTTATGTGCTACCGCATCAATCTCATCAATGAAGATTATCGACGGAGCATTTTTCTTCGCCTTAGAAAACAGGTCTCTCACTCTCGATGCACCCACACCTACAAACATCTCAGCAAATTCCGAACCAGAAATCGAGAAAAACGGCACATCAGCCTCACCAGCAACCGCACGAGCCATTAAAGTTTTACCAGTACCAGGTGCACCGGCGAGCAACACGCCTCGAGGAATCTTCGCACCAAGCTTCTCATACTTCTTCGGATTCTTCAAGAAATCAACAATCTCAGTCAGGTCCTGTTTCGCGGCCTCATTCCCGGCCACATCCTTGAACGTCACCTTCTTCTTGTCCGGGCCGTAAAGCTTCGCACGGGACTTCCCGAAAGCCATCGACTGATTATTGGCAGCGTTCGCTTGCCTCATCATCCACGAAAAGAAGAAAATCAAAGCAAAAATCGGCAGAATAGTCAGAAGAATATTCAAAATAATCCCGAACACATCGACGTCTTCCTTGTATTCGATCGTTGGATAATTCTTCTCGCATTCCGCCATATCATCACCGATCAAATCACTGCAGTGATTGATAAGACCCTGATCGTATAAGGTCCCTGAACCATCCTTTCGTGAATATTCTGAAGGTTTATCCTTCCCCTTCAAGGTAATCTCAAGGTTCTGACCAGTAACGGTAATCTTCGAAATATCTCCGTTCGGATCATTAGCCCGCTGAATCACCTCAGAAATCGGCACCTCAGTCTGGCTAGCATTTCCTTGCGTCATATTTGCAACAAGTAATGCCCCAAGACATATAAGGATAAAAATGAACATGACACTACGAACCGTATTCGATACACTAGAACTATTGTTTTTTGATGAATTAGGCTTTTTAACTACTTTCTCCGCCACGTGAATTTCTCCTTAACTCTATCTATTTTACCACACAAAAAGAAAAATATGGTATAATAATAGTATGGCTGGGTGTAGCACAGTTGGTAGCGCGCGACTTTTGGGAAGTCGAGGTCGCAGGTTCAAGTCCTGTCACCCAGACCATTTTTTTACCCGGAAATAGCTACAGGGTGTAGCGCAGTTGGTAGCGCTTTAGCGTAGGGACGCTGAGGTCGTCGGCTCAAGTCCGATTAACAACTTATTGCAGGGTGTAGCGCAGTTGGTAGCGCTTTAGCGTAGGGACGCTGAGGTCGTCGGTTCAAGTCCGATTAACAACTTATTGCAGGGTGTAGCGCAGTTGGTAGC
>JAZTXX010000001.1:0-29411 GCA_045636645.1 Candidatus Nanosyncoccus sp. | reverse complement strand
AAGGAATTCTTTCCAAGGACGGGCGCGAGTTAGTGAGGGTAATTCTATTGGTAGCAGCCCGACTAGTACTGGTTTTGTGAACTCCAATAAGACAGAGACTCTATCTATGGACAGTACAAATAGTGGAAAAAATGCGACTTTTGATCTTGCCTTGAAGACTACTGCTGGGTCTGGAAAAACTGCATATGCTGTCTCTGGTCCAAGTGGTACTATAAGTAATATTAACCCCGCTAGTCCTTCTGCTCCGAGTTCCGGTGACAACGGAACTACATTGAAGATGAATAATTCCAATACGGCTACAGAGCTTATAAAGCCCGGTAATTCTAAGTGTTACAGTGTTACATTTCGTCCTTATGGTAGTTTAGGCAATAGTGACACGAGGACCGCAAAGGCTTGCGCCTCCGCTAAAACCACTACTTTCAAGGGCAAGGTTAGCGTAACTGGCGATATATCAAATACAACTGGTTTTGTAGACTCTAATACTAGAAACGTGTTCAAGATTCCGAACTGTTCTAATATTACTGGGTGCAAGGTTTCGTTTAAGCATGAGATGCAGCGAGGTGGAAGTATTGGCTCAACCGAGTATACGGTTAGTAGAGAGTCCAATCTCACCGATAGTAGCTCGGAGTACAGGATTGCCAATGTTCCTGAGGTTACTAAGGGTACTTTCAGTACAAACACTACGACTGTCAGTCAAGAAAAATCAGTTCGCGATCCTGTGAATAATGAATTTACGCTCTATCCAGGCATGCTTCTATGTGAGACTATAAAATTCAAGCCTAATAATACTGGCGCTAGTGATGTGTATGTGACGGCTTGTGCTTTCGCTGCTGGCGACGCACAGCCTGCGGACACTGGTAACACGGCCTTCCTGGAGATTAAACAAAAGAACAACAATGTTGATAGGTACAAAGATTTCACTACTAATACGATCTATGCTAAGCCTGGTGACACGATTCAATACGAGACGGCCTACTATCCAAGATTGCAATACGCCTATTATCTCGTACCTGAGAAACTGAAGATTAATGGAAATACCTGTTCTAACACGAATACCCTTCCAGCTGGGAATGCTAAGAATACCTATAAGCTTGGTCTAGCACTTCATCAGCATTTTATAAGCTGCACATGGAACAATGCCTATGATATCATCCCTGGCACCGTCTCTAAGAACGATAGTAACAGGCAGTATGCTGGTAGTTTTCTGACTGAATCCAAGATACGAAAGAACTATACATTCACTCATGGCGATCATTCTCGTCACGTGCAAAACAGCTCATATCCTGAGTATAAGGTTACTGTTGGTGACGTATCTTATTCATTACCTGAACAGGTCTTAACTAATAATATTGATAGTGTTAAACATACCCCAACTCAAATTAATTTTGATCTTGATGGTAGTAGTAATGCGTTGGCTACTTTGTCGTTCGCGAATGCCGCAAAGTCCGTTAGCTTCTCCGTCCCATACAACTATAAGACATCCGTCACCACAAAGCTTGGTTCTGAAACCTATCCTGCTGGTGAGACTGGCTCCGCTTCAGCCGCTGTCAATGTAGTCCCTAAGGGTAACAGCCTTACAACTAATAGTAATAATGAGAAATACGCGACGATTACTGCACCTACTAAAGCCAAGCTAGTTGGGTTTGTACCGGCTTATGGCGTTAATCCAGATGGTAATATGAGCTATAATGGTAGCTCCCCACTATGTAACAACTTTACTAGTGTCCTAGATAGAAACATTAATATCTGCAATGAGATGGACATTAATAGTGGAAGCACGAATCAATACAACAGAAACGGTAAGCTTGAAGGTACAGAAAACGAGACAGTCACCAATGGCACTACATTTAATGTCCCGGATCTTGAAGCTGGAACAAGGTTCTGCGTTGCTGTAGCGATTTATCCATCAACCAGTGGTAGTGATAACAATCTCCTAGCTACTGGCGATGATAAATGGAATATCTCAAGACCTAGTTGCTTTACGATCACCAAGAAGCCTAGCATGCAAGTCTGGGGTGGTGGTATATATATTAACAATGGTGCTTCAGACGTAGAAACATCTACCAGCATAAAGAACAATATGAAGTCCATTAACGGATACGAATACAATATCAAGAGCTCAAATGGTACACACGTATTCGGTTCCTGGGCAGAGCAAGCACTTATTGCAACTGGTAACGTGAAAGGACTTGGTTCTGGTGCTAGTATGGGTTATTCTAGCTACGGCAACGGTCTCTTCCCAAATCCTACATATAAGAACACTGCTTCTGGGGATATTAATCCTGGTGGTAGCTATGAGGAATCCTTAGACTTCTGTCTAAGAAGCCCACTATCAATGGCTAATGCAAGTGGACTAAAAGCAGGTGGACGTACATGTAAGAATGCAAATGGCTTTGTAGGCTCAATCAGCCGTTCTGGCTCTTCAAATGTTGATAATGATAGAACCCCCATCATTAACACTCTAATCAATAATGGAGTCTCTTCAAAATCCACCTATTGTTCATTTAATGGCAATACTATTCTTGGTAACACTGAAGGATATGGTGACAATGAAGGAGAACTACGAGACAAGGACTGCAAGGCTACAAAAACTCTCCCACTAGGTACTACAAAGATTATCCATGTTAAGAACAAGGGAGATGTTACCATCTCTTCTGATCTACAATATACAAGTGGACCATATAATGCACTTAGTGACATTCCTAAGCTAATCATTTACTCTACAGGTAACATCAATATCAATTGTAATGTAGGACGAATTGATGCGGTACTAATTGCTGATGGTAATGTTGATACATGTCCTGTAGAAAAAGATGAAGACAGAGCCAATAGAGAATACTCTAACCAGCTAATCATTAACGGTGCTATCATTGCTAAGAACCTAAAGCTAAACAGAACCTATGGTGCTGCTGCTGGAGTTAACTCAATCATCCCAGCTGAGATCGTGAAATATGACGCTACGTTGTATCTCTGGGGTGCTAGAGAAGCTGAAATGGGCCAGTCTGGCGGACTTACTGACGCCTACACCCATGAACTCCCGCCGAGGTATTAGACTTAATTATATTCATTGAATTTTGATGGGGGTTAGGTTGTACTATCTTTTAGTGGTGTGTTACAATCATGTAATATGAAGGTAAAATCTCAATTTGTTTGCCAACAGTGTGGAGTTACGTATGCAAAGTGGGTGGGTCAGTGTACTAATTGCCAGGCTTGGAATTCTTTAGTCGAACAGGTCATTGATGGATCTGAGAGTAAATCAGCGCTTTCTAAGGGCCGAGCATCAGGGAAGAAATTAGACTATGTGAAGATTTCGACTATTACCCCAAGCGATGCTAAAGCTAGACTTAAGACGGAGTTTAGCGATCTGAATACGGTCCTAGGTGGGGGAATCTTGATGGGGTCCGTTTCGCTTCTTGCAGGTCAGCCAGGAATGGGAAAATCGACAATATTGATGCAGATTTGTGCGACTATTGCAAAGCTGAATAATGTCTTATATGTATCAGGGGAGGAGTCGGCTGGGCAGGTTAAACTTCGAGCCGTGAGACTTGGTGCGGAGTCGGATAGATTGAGTTTTGCTGCTTCGACGTCTGCGAATGATATTGCGAAGACGATTGAGACTGGTGAATTCGATCTTGTGATTGTTGACTCGATCCAGACTTTAGCGATGGATGAGATTTCTTCTGCACCTGGGACGGTTTCACAGGTGACAAATTGTGGTAATTTAATTATTCGTGCTGCGAAAGCGACTGATACGGCTGTAATCATTGTCGGTCATGTCACAAAAGACGGGACGTTGGCTGGGCCGAAAGTCCTCGAGCACTTGGTTGATGTTGTTTTGAATTTTGAAGGTGATCGATACGGTGGGTTTAAGACTATCCGGGCGGTGAAGAATCGATTTGGATCGACGAATGAAGTTGCGATTTTTGAGATGGTCGAATCGGGGCTTCGTGAGGTGCAGAATCCTTCGGCAGCATTGCTTGCTGAAAGAACCAATACGGATGGCTCTGTGATTCTTGCGACACTTGAGGGAAATCGACCAATTTTAGTTGAAATACAGGCCCTTGCAACGAAGACGAATTTTGGTTATCCGAAGAGAACTGCTTCAGGGTTTGACCTTAATCGTTTGAACCTTCTGATTGCGGTGCTAGAGCGGAGGACGAAGTTGAAATTATCTGATAAGGATATATTTATTAATGTGGTCGGTGGGATGAAGTTGAACGATTCGGCGGCGGACTTGGCAATCTGTATGGCGATTGCATCTGCGGTGGCTGGCAGGAAACTGGACGAAGGATATGTGGTGTTTGGTGAAGTTGGACTAGGTGGTGAAATACGTTCGGCCTTCCGGGCGGATCAGAGGATTGCTGAGGCGAGAAAGCTTGGGTTCAAGCACGCGATTGGTCCCTCAACGGTGAAGGATAATTTCGTTGTTCCGGCTAAGGATCTTAGAACTACTCTTATAAAATATGTGAAATAGGGGTTTGATTTGCTATGATGGGATTTGTCGTTTTGAAGGATGTTGTCTTTTGTGACCTTCAGAATAGTATATAATATATATATGCGTATTTTAGGGATTGATCCAGGAATTGGGATATGTGGATTTGGACTAATTGAGACTTCGTCGCGTGCGTCGGCACGGGCTCTAGATTATGGTGCGGTTACGACGGAAGTTGACGCGCCTTTGCCTAGTCGGTTGAAGGAATTATATGATTCGCTTTGTGAAGTGTTTGACGATTGTAAGCCTGAGATGGTCGGAGTGGAGAAGCTTTTCTTCTCGAAAAATATTACAACTGGTATTGCGGTGGCGGAAGCCAGGGGGGTTGTGCTTCTGGTTGCAGAACAAAGAGGTGTGCCGGTTTATGAGTATTCCCCAAACGAGATTAAGAAATGTCTGACTGGGTATGGCTCGGCGACTAAGACTCAGATGGAAGAGATGGTGAGGGTTCACTTGGGGCTTGATGTGAAGCCGAAGCCCGATGATGCGGCCGATGCACTTGCAGTCGCGA
This sequence comes from Candidatus Nanosyncoccus sp., assembly GCA_045636645.1. Lineage (GTDB taxonomy): Bacteria > Patescibacteriota > Saccharimonadia > Saccharimonadales > Saccharimonadaceae > Nanosyncoccus. The sequence goes on along the minus strand of JAZTXX010000001.1, from coordinate 24,408 downwards.
TTACTTGCGGATTCCTGTATCGTGAGGGCCAGGACAATGGCTATAGGTTTTCAAATTCGCGGAAGAGGTGAGATTTGCTTCACTAGTGTTGGTTTGGTATAATTAGTGGCAATATAGGAGGTAAAATGATTGCGCATCTTGTCGGAAAAATTGAGGAGAAGTTTGGTTCAAATGGACTGATCTTAGACGTGAGAGGAGTGGGATATGAGGTGACGGTGCCGGCACCTGATTTTGAGGCGGTGAATTTGGGTGAGGAGAAGAAGTTTTTTACTTTTCATTCGGTCAAGGAAAATTCGGAGGATTTATTTGGGTTTTCGACTTTGGCGGCGAAGAAGATTTTCGAATTGTTGATTAGTGTGCAGGGGGTCGGGCCAAAGGCTGGTGTGGCGATTCTATCGCTTGCGGAGGCGGAAGAGGTGAGAAATGCGATTGCAAATGGGGATGTGACGTTCATTTCAAAGGCTTCTGGAGTCGGGAAGAAGAGCGCGGAACGAGTGATTGTAGATCTTAGAGATAAGGTTGGGATACCGAGTCGATATGGGGCGACCGAGGTGAAATTTGGGGTTGCTCGGCAGGCTGATGAACCGGATGAGGCGCTTGATGCGTTGATTGCGCTTGGTTTTCCATTGAAGGAGGCTTCGATGGCTCTTGAAAAAGTCGACGCAAGTCTGCCGGTGGAAGAACGAATACGGTTGGCGTTGAAGCGCTAGGTTTATTCTGGGAGTGGGAACCAGGAGTCCAGATGGTAGTCCTTGCCGCTGATAGATGCGACGGCGAGAAGGGGGGAAAATGACTTAAACTTTGCCGATTGGTACTTAAGATAGGATTCGGCTGAGAAATGCATTTTTTGGAGTTTCTCTTTCGTAATGGCTTCGAGGCCGGTGCCATGGTTAGGAGTGTTACGGTATTTTACTTCTGTGAAGAAAATTTTATTTTCCTTCATGGATATGATGTCGATTTCGTAGAAGAAAGTCTTGTAGTTCCTGGCAATAATAGTGTGGCCATCCTCCTCGAGGTAGGCTGCAGTGACATCTTCGGCTTTCTTGCCGATTGCGGTGGTGTTCTTACGGGTGGGTTCGTCGGAAATGAATCCGGAGAGGGATTTACAGGGCTCGAACGAGCGTCGATGTTCGTCCGTGAGACCTAGTCTTAGGATTGCTTCAGTGTGCGACTTTGTGCCGTAGCCTACATTCTGGTCGAAATGGTAGTCTGGGTATTCTGGTGCGAGTTTCGTCATGTAGTTGTCGCGAGCGACTTTGGCGATGATTGAGGCAGCTGAAACTTCGCGGATTTTAGAGTCGGCCTTAATGACTGTTGAGACGTATTTCTCGAGTGGAGTGTTCGCAAGAAAATTGATTTTTCCGTCGATGATTATCTGGGAGAAAGGGGTGTGAAGTGACTGAACTGCCTTCACGGCTCGACGGGTTGCAAGTCTTAGTGATTCGGAAATTCCTACTTTGTCGAGCTCTTTGGCCGAAACCCAGCCAAGTCCTGTGGCTGATGACTCGAGAATTTGCTTATTTAGGGCCTCTCTTTTCTTCGATGTGAGTTTCTTCGAATCGGCGAGCTCGTCGTACCAGGGTTGTTTCTCTTCTGGTAAAATTACTGCGCCAACAACAAGTGGACCCGCGAGGGGTCCACGTCCAACTTCATCTATACCGAGGATCGGCACTTATTTTGCCTCTTTATCAGATTCTTCTTTGATTGGTGCTTCTTCCTTGGTTTCTTCAGATTCTTTCTCGGCTGGTGTCTCGACAACTTCAACGTCGGCTGGCTCTGCGACTTCTTCGACTGGTTCTTCAGCTGGTTCTTCTGGGACGGTTACGTCGTTCACAGCGGCACGGTCAAAATCCTTGGCTTGAAGACGTGCTGACTTACCAGAGCGCTGACGGAGATAGCTGAGGTTGTTACGGCGAACCTTTGAACGCTTCGTGATCTCAATCTTCTCAACGAGTGGGGAATGGATTAGATAGGACTTCTCCACGCCTACTCCAGAAGTGACTTTGCGTACGACGATGCGTGCAGTGTGAGATTCTTTACGATCAACACGAATGACAACACCTTCGAAAGTCTGCAAGCGGAACTTACTTCCTTCCTTAATTTTCTGAGTGACTTTTACGGTGTCACCAGACCTTACATCTACGACTGCCTTCTTCTTCTGGGCGTCGCCAATTTGTTTCAATATTGAAAAACTCATATTTTACCTTTATTATTAGACGATTAACGTTTATTTTAACATACCTTGAGAGAAATAGCAAGATGCTAAATCAGATTTCTGGCTCTGATTAGGAAAAGTGGTTCGGATATTTGAGATTAATGTCTTGACCCATAGGCAAAAGCATGATATAATTTATTGGTAGTTTATTATGCTTTGGCATAATTTTTATTGTACATTAAAAAAGGGAGGATTAAATAATGGTTAAGGTTGACGTAGATGGAAAGATGATGGAGCTTAATGTTGACGGTGTTGATCTTTTGGATTTTTATAGGACTGCCGAAAAACATCTGTCGATTGAAGAGCTCATGAACAGGATTCCTGAACTGGTTTCTTTAGGTATCACAGCTGACAAGATTGCTGATGGCGTCCCGACTGATAGGAAGGTTTGGGATGTCTATCAGGTATTAGTCAAGAACGGCTTATCTGTTCAGGCTACTCGGTCTTGGTATGGCTCTAATCATAAGGAGACCGCGAAAGATATCGGATGGTTGTTTCGATCATATATCGATAACGGTTATCAGCCCGACGTTTTGGCCATGGAGCTTTCGGACTTTCTCTCGAAAGAGGCCCTGAATGTTAAAGGGAATGCTAAGATATTGATCGACATTGGTGTCAAGGCTGATCTACTCGTTAAGATTATGACTAAAAACCAGATTGGAAGCGTTTTCGAGCTACTTATCAGGAGCGGGGCGAATATTGATCTGATTATCGATGCGATTGGAGTTTATCCGAAATTTTATCAGGTTTATCCGATAAAGGAACTTTTGAAGATCGGAGCGAATCCGCTTCTGATTTCGAAATATGCGTTCTATCCGACACAGCCGTACGATGTTGCTGAAAGCTATCTGAATGAACTGTATAGTAATGGACTTAATTTATCGGAATTTGTGAGTCAGGTAGTGATTGCGGGGAAGACCGCCCTGCATATCGTCGTGCATTTTGCCTCTTTCTTCGTGGAGCGATACATCAACGTGAGAAGCGTCCTGAGGGATGCTGACGCTGAGAAGAATAAGCTTGTGATTCTGGCGAATTTCTCTGAGCTTGAAGCATTAGGAGTGATTGATGAACCGCAGAAGACGAAGAAAAGGTGGAAAAAGGAAGTTGGACTTAATGCTTATGATATCGTGTTTGATAGTCATGGGTACGACTACGAATACCTGATTCATGGGGACGACTACGAATACCTGATCAAAAAAGAAGAGGCCGCTCAGTAGAGCGGCTTTTTTCATGTGCTTGACTAGCGGGTGTTAGGTTTTAGGTGTTAGCGGTTAGAGGGTAGATTTTTGCGTTGGTTAGTGGGTGCGTGGATGGTGAGGGTATTAGGCGTCTTATAGTTAGACGTTGAATTTAAATTCGACAACGTCGCCGTCTTGCATGTCGTATGTCTTGCCCTCGGTGCGGAGTTTGCCGGCTTCTTTTACTGCTTTTTCGGAGCCGAGTTCTTTTAGATCATCATAGTTGCAGATGCTTGCGGCGATGAAACCGCGTTCGAAATCGGTGTGGATGGTGCCGGCGGCTTCGGGGGCGGTGGAGCCTTTTTTGATGGTCCAAGCTCGACATTCTTTTTTGCCGGCAGTAAGGAAGGATTGGAGATCCAGGGTGTCGTAGGCGGCTTTGATGAGCTCTTCTAATGCGTCGTGCTCTACGCCGTAGGATTTGAGAAATTCTTTGCGTTCGTCGCGGGACATGCCGGACATTTCTTCTTCGAGTTTGGCGTTTACGAAAATTGCTTTGGCTGGTGCGACAAGGTTTTGTAATTTGGATTTTAGGTCGTCGTCGGTGAGGCCGGACTCGTCTACGTTAAACATATAGATTACGGGCTTGTCGGTGAGGAATGGAATATTTTCGTCTTGCGGGTCTTTCTTTCTTTTGGCGGCGATTTTGGCTTTGGTTTCTTCGTCGGCGAGTTGGAGCTCTAAGTTGATGATATCGATGTCGTCTTTGGCTTGGGCGAGAATGTCTTCTTCGATTTTGTTGTCGGCGCGGACGATATCGTTGTTTACGAAAGCGCGGACGACATGGCAAATGGCTTGGCATTCGCGGATGTGGGCGAGGAATTTATTGCCAAGACCTTCACCTTTTGACGCGCCCTGAACTAGCCCGGCGATATCGACGAACTCGACAGTAGCGGGGACGATTTTGTCTGTTTCGTACATTTTGGCGAGGACGTCTAGGCGTTCGTCGGGGACGGGAACGATGCCGACATTTGGTTCGATGGTAGCAAAAGGATAGTTGGCGGCCAAAGCGCCAGCATTTGTGAGTGCATTAAATAGTGTAGATTTGCCGACGTTCGGGAGGCCGACGATGCCGATCTTTAAATTCATAACCAACCTGTGATATCTGTTGCTATAGGTATAATTATACCATATTTTGGTGTATAATATAAGGTATGAATAACGAGATAGAGGCTCAATTTTTAGATATTGATAAAGATAAGATACGTGTAAGGCTAAAGGAAATTGGTGCAAAATTAGAGAAGCCGGAGATGCTAATGAAACGAGTGGTTTTTTATACTGGGGAGCATTCGTTCGCGCGCGTTCGTGATGAAGGTAACAAAATTGTAATGACATATAAAAATATAAATGATGATAATTCTATTTTGGGCACAAAAGAGGTCAATATCAATGTTGATAACTATGATGATGCGATTTTGTTTCTAAAAGGATGCGGGCTCAAGATTAAAGCTCGTCAAGAAACTACGCGTGAAATATGGAGGTTTGGTGATGTGGAAATCTGTATTGATACTTGGCCATGGATTCCGACTTTTATAGAAATTGAAGGTCCAACCGAAGAGTCAGTCTGGGCTACCGCTAAGAAACTTGGTCTTAATAAGGCTCGGGCAAAATTCGGCTCGGTAGATACAACTTATCAACATTATTATGGAGTTGAAACAGATGTAGTAAATATGCATACACCAGAGATTCTGTTTGATATGGAGCCACCAGAGTGGGTAAAAAATAATTAAATTTGGTTTGCAAATTGTAGGTAGAAGGGTTGGAAATCTGAGATAGATTAGATATAATGCGCAAGATGAAATATCGAGTTATTGTTGAGACTGATTTTCGTAATCGCCCAAAAGAGCACGAGCTTTCGGCTGCGATCCTGATTGCTAATCATTTTAAAGCCGATATTGTTTTTCTTCGCCCATCTTGTCAGCATACTCCAGACTTAAATGTAAAAGGCGTGAAGTGGGAGCTTAAGAGCCCGCTTGGTGACGGAAAGAATACAATCAAAAATAATCTTCACACCGCCAGAAAGCAATCGACTAATGTGATTATTGATTTGAGGCGTATAAAAATGCATCAGGCTAAGGCCCTTTCGAATATTAATCATTATTTCACGAGCCATCGTAGTAAGATTCGTCATCTAATTGTTATAACAAAATCCGAAGAAATCCTTGAAATGTTTTAGAAAGTTTAGTATAATAATCAGTATAAAAGATGCCCAAGATATTGAACTATATCAAGCGCGTCTTTTTTTGTTCAATATTAATATTTTTCCACTTCGGTTTTGGAATGTGGATTTTGGTGGAAAACGGGATAAAAGAAATAGGTTAGTTTAAAAATTCAAGATTCCTACTCCTAATTCATAACCAACCTATGATATCTGTTATTGTAGACATAATTATAACATATTTTGGTATATAATATAAGGTATGAATAACGGTGAAAAACAAAGGAACAGTATCGAACCGGGCGAGAGAAGCGAAAAGTCTGAATTAAAGCAATTAGAGAGTGATTTTGTCGATGATAGTAGAGGTGAGGATATAGAGATTGAAACTCCAGAGGAAAGAATGGAAAAAATTTCTCAGGCTAAAGCTAAGGTAAAAGAATCGTATAAGAAAAACGATACCGAAAAACCTATTTCTATTGGAGCGGAGATTGTTGAAGAAAAATCTTTGCCTCAAGAGCAAATGTCTTCGACGAAAAGAGGGATTTTGAGTAAATATGACGCTACTGAACGTTCTAGGGTTGATAGGATTAAATCTGGTTTCAATGAAAGTTATTATTACAAAGACACATGCGAAAAGGAACAAATAGCATCTCGACCGAGCACATTTACAAAAGCAGTTAGATTAATTGCTGATAGATTAGGAATAAAGACTAAGAAAGGTGAGGAGCGACGTGAGAGAGAAGCTATGTATGTTGCCTTAAGTGAACATCACGAGGAAGAAGTCGCTAAAAATAGAGCTTACGAAGAAAGAGAAAAAGCCGAAGCGCTCGAGAGAGAAAGACGGAGTGCTAGAAGAGAAGAAGAGGCTCTTGCGAGTGATATGGCGTGGGCTAGACATGAACTTGATGATAATAAGCGCGATAGACTTAAAAAGCAAAGAATTCAAGAAATGGTGGAACGTGATTTGAATTCTCGTTTACTAACAGTTGATAATTTGGAAACGGAAGTTCTTTCAGAAAATCCGGAGGTTCAAAAACGTTCAGTTCCTTTTGAAGGCGTAGATATACCCATTTATGATTTAAGAGGGCTTCCCTGCTCGTTACTTTCAACAGCTATAGACTATAGAAGTTTAGGAAAGCCTGGTGAAATTGGAACGGAAACTTTCAAGAAAATTTTGGAAGATCCATCTTTTTGGGTTAAACGACGCGATGAAGCGGAAAAAGAGAGTGGTTGGCTCACGAGAAATGCTGACACTATGGGAGGTACAATATCAGCATCTTATTGGAATACTGAGCGAAATATCACAAATCATGAGACTGGCAAATTGGTCTATGGGTTTGAAAACGTTCAGGCAGATTCTATAATTAGAATTACTATTAAGGATGGTGGTACTAATGTTACGGATGGTACTGGAGAGACAGTGGTAGAGAGCCCGGATGCAATAAAGGAACTTGAGGACGCTAGCGCATTGAATGTGTACAATGAGGTAGTGCTGAGGCGTTATTCTGAAAACGGTATGCCAAAAAGACCAGACTATATTATCATTGAAAATGGAATAATCACTGAGGAATCGCTTCGCCATGCTAAGTATTTCGGTATTCCAATAGTGAATGTTGACCGGTTAGTTTATGAAAAAAAAGCGGAAAAAAGGGGTGAAGAACTACTTGCTTCAATAAGTGAAAACGACACGTACGAAGAAATGGACGGAAAGATAGAAGAGCTTTTGACTATGTCGAGATTTAAGAGTGCTTATCGCACGCTTAATACTATTGGGCGTAATGATAATGATGATATACCGTGGAATGGGATAAACCCAACTCCACTTGAAAAAAGATGTTTCGAAGTTTCGAAGATGGAACTATTAAAACGCTTAGATTTTATAAAGAGTGTACTGGAGGAAGCTACTCGTAACATAGAGTCTGCTACGGAAAGAGGCTTGCCAATGGAGCAGGGTTTTCCAAGATTTGAATGGTTTTTTATATTTATTCATGATGTGCAAAAACGGTTATGCCGTTATGAAGATAGAGACGAAAGAGATTCTACATATAGTGAACCTGGTAATTGTAATTGGATAAATATAAATTTTAAATTAAAGGGTAGCTCTCGATCTATGAAGACAGAAGTTTACGACGGCAGAAGAATATACAAAGCCGAAGAGCTCTTAGCGAAACAACAAATAACGGAAGAAGATATAGAAAATGGAGATAGCAGTTTTTATGATGCTCTTGAGCCCGTAGTATTAAGATATTTTGAGGCGGTTCGCAAGAATAAGGAATCCATGGGAGATAAAGCTTAGCTGGATATTTTTATCTTGTTTATATACGAATTAAAAAAAATCACTCTTTTCGTGGTCTGGCTTTGGCGTTTTAGTCTAGTTGAGAATGGTATATATGTGGTCGTATGTTGGTTTAAAAATTCAAGATTCCTACTCCCAATTCATAACCAACCTGTGATATCTGTTATTATAGATATAATTATAACATATTTTGGTATCTCATATGAATATGAGAATCTACGTAGCGCACCCAACCGGTATTGATTATGAAAATGAGATATATAGACCATTGCGAAAGGATAATTTCTTTTTAGAGCACGAACTGATTTTGCCACACAAAAATGGTGTCAGTATTAGTAATTCGAGGGAAGATTACAAGAATTACAACATTGTGATTGCCGAATGTAGTAAACCATCTATTGGCGTTGGAATAGAGTTGGGGTGGTTCTATGATGAAGGGAAACCTATTTATTGTTTTTATAAAGAAGGAACAAAACTTAGTAGTGCGATAAGAAATATATCTGAGCAAATGGTTGAGTATAGGGATGGGCGGGATTTTGTGGACAAAATTAAAGGCATTGTTAAAATGTGTTAGTTTTTATTTCGTCTTTGATTGGTTAGATTTTTGATGAAAAGCGAGATATGAAAATCAGGTTGGTTTAGAAATTCAAGTTTCCGATTTTTAAGTTCAAGATTAATTTGCGGTATATGTTATTATGAGTATAGTTTTAATATATTTTTATGAAAAAACTAGGTATAATTCCTAAGAGCATTTAACACATTCTAAAGATTAGGCAAGACGAAATTGTTGATTATTAACCAGATTGAAAAAAGGATACAACAACTTCCGAAGATTATCCCTACATATTGTAAAGCTTTTTTATTGTTATTCTTTAAATTTTTAATACAGTCCCGCAGAAGAATTGCGCCAATTGCTAAAAACAAAATAATCATTAATATTGCGACCATTTCTTACCCTTTCTATTAGTCATTTAGTTTTTATTTTACCATAAACACTAACATTGCAAATAATAATGCTTATTTTTCTATAATTAAACATGTTTATGATTTAAGAAACAGGTTGGTTTAGAAATTCAAGATTCCTACTCCCAATTCATAACCAACCTTTCGTTAATTCTTATCTGTTATTATACTATATTTTGCCTGAAATTGCTGTTCGTAAGTGGATAATAGTTCTTTGGCATAGTTTAAATCATTTGTGATGTCTTCTAGGGTTTTAATCTGATATAGTTTCTCTAGTCCAGTTACCACTTCTTTTGGTAGATGATTAGAAATATGGCATAATTCATAATCTACATGATGAGGCGTATAAATTAGTCTAGCGATGGTGACTAAAGGGTTAGCAATATTGTCGATGTATTTTGAATAGGCTTCGAGGTATTGTTTGCGATTAATGTATTTTTTGACGCGACTTTCTTGCAAGATACGGTTTTTGCTGGTATTAAATAATCTTTTGATTTTATCTATATCTAAAACACGGCTATCTTTGATGACGACAATGTTATTTTTATCAAAAAGAATTGACGGTTGTTCGGCAATATCATTTTCGTAAAAAGTTGAACCGCCTGCTCCTCGAATTTCGTGGGATTGTACACAAATGTCTAAGGTTAGATACTCTGATGTATTTTCTAGGTGAATATTGCTTTGAGCGATTTCGGTTCTAATGTCATCAACTTTGGAATCGATTTTGCCGAGTTTTGAAAGCTCTTCTATACATTCGTTCAAAAAGGATTCTTGATGAGATTTTTCGACGTCAAACCAAAAATCAATGTCGGAATACTCGTCGACTTGATTCAATCCATCTGCGCCTTCAAGCCACATTGCAAAAACGTAATCTTTTGAAAGGGCGAGGTTTTTTAGGCATTTGATAATTTGATTTCGGTCTAACATATCTAAAATTATAACATAAAAAAGAAAGCCCCGAACCTGTGCATATCCATCACTGCCTGTCGGACTTTCGATATCTTTATTATATTATACTTATCTGAAAATTTCAACTATAATTTTCTGCTTATCTATTAAGAGTAGTCGTTTGATTTGTTTATTTTTCTTGATTTCAGCGGTAAGATGACTTTTTATCTTTGAAATGTGGTTTTTCGAGAATCGTGCGTCAATGATGATATATTGAGATTGCTTAATAGCTCGGCTTATAGTATGTTGCAGATTACGCTTTCCGCTACCCGTAGGTGCTTTTAACTCCCATTCAATACGATTAATCAATAAATCGGGAGTTCTGCAATTATTTCTCGGAATGAATTTTACATCTGCCTTAAAATAATCTAACAGAATGTATGCGGCTGACATCTCTTTTTTGTCTGGTTTTGGAATGACATCTCTTGGGATGATAATTGAATAATTTGTTCTTGACATAAAATAATTATAAATCTTTCGTTTTGGAAAGAAAAATGTCTATGTTTTTCCATTTTGGTTTTGGTAAATGGATTTTGATAGAAAATGGGATAAAAGAAACGGGTTGGTTTAGAAATACAAGATTCCTACTCCCAATTCATATTTGTTGTATGATATAATCGTGGGTAATAACAAACTTGAAGTCGAAATAATAACATTAAAAAATGAAGGTTGAATGAGTGAAAAAAAGAATTAATAATAAAAAACAATCCATTATAGTTATATCGGCAGTGATCTTAATTGTGGTTATTGTGGTTCTCGTCTTTTTATTAAATCGAGGCCAAAACACCTTTGAATATAAAGGATGGATTGACTGTCAGCCTGTATTATCGCCCGAAAAGGAAGATCTGTGCAGACGAGCGAAGGCTGCAAATTATCCGTATATAGCTTATTAGGGAGTATAGTCGGTTTAGATATTCAAGATCCTTATCTATAATTCACAACCTGTCTGTTTGTCTGTCGTTATCGTTTTTACAGCATATTTGGTATATAATTATTACATGGATAATAAGACGATTGGGGATGAAATAAAAAACATTAAAGCACGCAATGCTAGGGTTGAACTGGATAAAAAATGGGAAACTTCGTGGACTCGCAGATTATGTATTTGTTTGCTTACATATGTAGTTGTAGTGATTTATAGCTTTACGATTCAACAGGTTTCCAATGTTTTCCTGTCTTCGCTGGTGCCAGTGATTGGTTTTACTCTTTCGACGCTTTCTCTTAGTTTTGTAAGAAAAATTTGGGAAAAACGAATTAAAAAATAATGGAGAATCGGATGATAAAAACGCAAGAAAGAATCAAAGAAGTAGCTACTAAATATAATCTGAGTAGTGATGTCAATGCTAAATATATTGATCTTACTTCTGAGGTTGGTGAGCTTGGCAAGGAGATCTTGAAGGGGAATGATTATGGTGCGAAGGAATTTGAGAAGACTGAGAACACGTTCTTGGAAATCGGTGACGTGTTCTTCTCTTTAATATGTCTATCAAACGAGTTGGATGTCGATATGGGAGAAGCATTGGATGCGGTGCTCGCGAAATATGCCAGACGTTTTGAGGATAAAACCGAAATCGGTTCGGGCAGATAGCCATTCTGAGATTGTTGAGTGTTTAATTCGTGACAGTATGGGTTGTGCTTCCGTCGGAATTGTGACTTATTGTTACGTTTCCTGTAGTTATGCTATGGCTACTACTTCCATCGGAATGGTGGCTTATTGATGAACTACCATTTGAAAATGAATGGCTGCTGACGCCGTCGGAACGATGGCTAATCGTTGAATTTCCGCTTGTGAGATTGTGGCTAGTTACTCCGTTTGAGCTATGGCTTATCGAGCTAGAACTATGGCCAGACGATGAGCCAGTTTTATGCCTGGATGATGAGCCATGGTCTTCGTTTTCCTTATCTGTGTCATCTAGGCCTTTCTTTATGCCCTTTGCGATATGCTCTGCTGCTCCACCAATCGTTGGGGCTATTTCATCAATTCCTTCTTTGACGACGGGCATTGCTTGTTGAGTGGAGAATGCGAGAATGTGCCTTCTCTTTGCAAATGCAAATATAGAGCCTGCTATTATGAAGGCCGCAATACATATGAACGCCCCAAACATTATTGAGCTTGTGCTAGCAAAATCACCTGTACTGTTTTTTGCAGAACAGTAATCTTTTGTTATAGAATTATTCTTGTATTCATCGAATGCGCAATGATTAAAGCTAGGATTTAGAGCGTCAATTATTATCTTCAAATCATATACTTCTCCATCAGAGTATTTCGCGAAACTACTGTATCTTAAGCCTTTCGATTCCAGTTCTTGTTTCTTCGTTTCGAGTTGAACCTGTAATTCGTCTACTGTTGCAGTTTCAGGCTTTGCGACGCCTTTATAAATTAGGAATCCTCCTATGCACAGGCCAATAATTAATACTATAATTGCAACGAAAGAGATAGCTTTTTCCGCTTTTTGATATTTTTCTTCATTCAAATAATTATTATCTTTCATGAATGTGTCGCTCCATTTTTTAATATTATATCACGCTGTTAGGATGATTTAAAATAGTAACCTGCCTACGGCGGTTATGATAGTGCATAATTCAATAAAGTTTATGTTATAATGAGCAAAAAGGATTTATAAGAAATGGACACACAAGAACAAATAATTGAACCAATCAAAAAGCAAACTGAGCCGAAGGTTGAGAATAAAAAGTTCTTTGCGATTATTATTGCTCTTATTGTCCTTGCGGTTGGCGGGTTCGTTTTCGGTGGGGTTCAGTTGCAGCAAAATATGCAAATGAAAGGGGAGATTGAAGATCTAAAATCGGAGAGAAGCGAAGAGCAATTAGCGGTGGATGACGAGCAATCGGACGATTCTTCCCAGGTTGACCCTATGCAGAATAATGCCCTGCAGCACTGGAACGTTATTGACTATTCGAGGAGTGCCTTCGATAAAGCGAAATGTAAAAATTGTCAGCAAGACTTAGATTACGGCGTAACAACAAAAGTTGCAGAGGAACTATATTATCAATACGACGAAGATTACGAAAACAGTGTTGATTTCGGGAAACCGGTGGCATATACATTTCAGTTAGGGTATGGGCATGATGGACATATCGTACTCTATGTTTTTAGTGATGGGACTGCAGGCTATACGAGCATGATGAACGAATTTACGTACGGATTAATACCTGATTTACAAAATGTAGTTGGTTTCGTTGGTGGGTGGATTGATCAAGGCGAAGATGTCTCTTCTAGTAGGTATGCTAATACGATTTTCGCTGTTTTATCAGATGGAAGTTATGTTTTGTTAAATGATTGGCTTAATGGGCTAATTAAGAGTGGTGCCTAGGAATTAGTTTGCCTTCTGATGAGATAGTTGCATACGAGGCCTAGGATTAGGATTGTTGTTAGGGTTCCGAAATAAGTTACTGCTGCGTCAGCGATATCCGAAGGGTCAGCACCGGTATCTGGGACGGCTAGGTCTTCGGAGTTTTCATCCACGCTAGATTCTCCTTCACTGGTATCATCTTCGTCTGTTTCACCTTCTGGTGGGGTGGGTTCTGTCTTTTCCTTCCAGACGGTGTAAATATAATTAAGATTTACGAGTGGGGTTTCGTTTGTGATGTTTGGTTCGGTGGCATCCGCCCTAGTAGCGAAGCCTGCAAATTCTTTCGTGTCGTCGTCTGGAATAACTGGCGTACCGGTTCGTGCTAGGACATCATCCAGGGAGAAAGATGAATCTTCGTCTTCGTAAGGTAATTCGATACGGATAACTTCTGCACCGCCGATTCCTCCGTTCGGGAAGAGGCCGCCATTCGCGAACGCGGTTAGTTGATAGTTTAAGACTGCAGTGAAAGTTGATTCGCCTTCGACGTGATAGTTCGAATCAAATTCGGAGGTTTCGTAGATTCTTTCTCCGTTTTGGTCAATCCAGCCGGCGTGTTTGATGTTTTCGTTGTCATGCATAACCGCTATACCGTAGAAAATGTGACCTTTACCGATGGAGGTTTCGAACACGGTGACATTCGGGTCGTCGAGCATGTAGCCACCACCACGCACGATAAAGGTTACTGGGACTTTCTCGTCGTAGACTGCATAGAGGGTTTGATTTTTCAATAAACCAGCATCCATGCCACCTTCTATGATGTCGCTATCTGGCTTGGTTGCACCAGGGTTACGTGACCAGCCGACGAAGCTTATTGCGGGATTGCTATTTGCTGGGTCGACTGGGGTCTGGAAAGAGCGGCCAGGGATGAACTTTGCGTCGTAGGATTGTGCTTTAGTGAATGGATCGTAGCCGCCGTTATAGTCGAGATGAACAGTCGTCATTTCGACATAAGAAGCGTAGAGATCGGTTGTATCTTCGGTGATAATCAGATAGCTATGGCCATCGTCGTTTTCGGCTTGCCATGTGCCGAACTGATAATTCTCATCGTCGTAGTTTAGGCCGTCGATGCTTTTGATTCGAATGTCGTAACCGACGGGGAGAGCGACGGTTTTTGTGAGTTTTGTGGTATCGTTGTCGAAGTAGGCGCCGGATTCATTTGGGAGGTTAGCATGAAAGTTTACGTTGACCATTGTTGGTTTACGAATCGCTACCTTGGCGTTTAGGTATTTGCCACTTACTTCGCCGACGCGGATATAATAGGTTTCGCCTGCTTGCATTTCGTAATATGTGTGGACATCGCCCCAGCCTTCCTCTGGATCCATCTGTTCCTCCATGGCGAGGCCGCGGTCGAAGATGTTGCGGACCCGAACCATGCCTTGATAGCTGTCTTCTTCGGTGTCTCCGCTAACTATTCCGTCGGTATAGACTTCGTAGATGGTTGTTTCTGGTGCAATGAAAGTAAATACGGGGACGGAAACGCCGGCAGTAAAATCGTATTTTGTATTAAGCTCCATCGAGCGACCTATTTTCTCGGCATTATAATTCCAGGCGGAGTAGACGTCGGTGATGAATTCGTCAATAACCGTGCTAGTAGTGTATTCTTCGCCTTGGCCGCTCATTCGCTCGTACCAGCCGACAAAATCGTAGACGTTTTCGACTGTGCGCGGGGTGGGGGTTAAATTCTGAAAAGTAGAACCGGAGTTGTATTCCATGATGATTTCCGAGTATAATTCTCCATCTACTGGATTCTCCCAGAAGCCATTTATTATATGGTAATAGACATAAGATTTATTACTCCAAACGGCATAGAGGTCGGTGCCGACGTTACTGATCTTGGTTTCTCCTACGGTGACGTCGACAGAGGTCGCTTCGGGGCTTTTTGACCAACCGGCGAAGACGTAGTCGTTTCTCTCCGAAGTCGGTTTGGTGTAATCATTGAAACTGTCTCTGAAATAGAATTCTTCACTATGAGTTAGGGAATCGCCATCAAAATGTCCTTCGCCGGCATTAACGTGCATGGTGACTGTAACGAGGCCACTTGAAGATGTCCCGGAAAGGGATTCTGGTGAATTTGAGCAGAGGGCCGAGAGGAGATTCTTTGCGCCCTCATCGCAGTAGATGCGACCTTTTCCGCTTGCTGCGGTGGTATGAAGCCACGGTTCTTTATCATCATTATCGTTGCCTGCGGCACTAACGTTTAAGCATGATATAAGCGAGAGCACTAATGCAAAAACTGTTATGCTGATCCGTTTAATATAGTTTACACTCATTGGATGACCTTCCTACTCATTTTTGGTGAGTATTGTGATAATACTAATGTTTATATTATATGCAGTTTTTTTGGATATGTCTACAGTTTTTCGTCCGGGGAGAATAATAGTTTTTGAAACTGTTCTTAGTGTGATAAACTAGAAGAATGAAGAAAAAGAATATCGTGAAGTGGAGTGTTTTCTTAGTTATATTGGTGGGTATTTCTCTTAGCGTAATATTGAATCGTGAATGGATTTTTGATTTTTTCCGAGGAATTTCTTATCAGCCTTCCGACATGATGGCGGATATTCGTGACAAGCTTCAGTTAACTGATCGGGGTAATTTCTTGTTCAAGGCGTCAAGGCCAAGTCTGAGTGAAAGCGATGAGTTTAATGCTCATTGTCGTCAGGGTGGCGAGTCAGAGATTGCGGTTCTTGGTTGTTATACTGGTGGGGATATTTATATATATAATATAGAGGCTGATGAGTTGGATGGGATTCGTGAGCTAACTACTGCGCATGAGCTACTTCACGCAGTATGGGCTAGAATGAGTGAGGAGGAGAAGAATGAACTAAAGGTGTCCCTTGCTAGTGTCTTAAACGAGAACCAGAAATATCTTGGCGAGGAAATTAATACATATGATGAGGCTAGCAAGCAGGAAGAGTTGTATGTGAGAGCTGGGACCGAGATTAAGGATCTTCCGGAGAATCTTGAGAAACACTACGAAGCGATTTTTGCTGATCAAGACCTGATTGTGGGGTTCTACGATCAATATATTGCGGTGTTTAGGAGGTTGGAGCTTGAGATGAATGGATTGAAGGCGGAAATGGGTGAGATTAAGACTCAGATTGCGAATAAGACTGCAGAATACGAGAGGAGAATTTCTCAGCTCGAGGCTGATATTGTGAGCTTTAATAGTTGCGCCAAGGTTGCGGGGTGTTTTGCTAGCCAAGGGGCGTTTGATCAGAGGCGGGCGGCTTTGGTCAGT
This sequence comes from Candidatus Nanosyncoccus sp., assembly GCA_045636645.1. Taxonomy (GTDB): domain Bacteria; phylum Patescibacteriota; class Saccharimonadia; order Saccharimonadales; family Saccharimonadaceae; genus Nanosyncoccus. Next base: position 7,978 of record JAZTXX010000001.1, on the reverse strand, counting down.
GAACAGGAAGCATTACATGGAGTTTATGAGGGAATCAATGTTCTGGTTGCCGAATACAATAAGAAAGTTGAGCAGTATAATGATGCTGTGGTTTACACTGAGAAATTAAACACAATGATCAATTCGAGCGCTAAACCAACTAATAATATCTAAAGGAGGTAGAATGGATAATAATTTCGAAACCCTAGAAAAATATCCTGGAGAGCGATACGAACGAGAGGTTGCCCCGGATCAGGATTTTGAAAAAGCATTCCAGGAGGGAGTACCGGAGTTTAACTCGGAGAAACTATTCGGAACTGCGAATGAGGATAATGAGTTTTATGGTGAAGCAAATGACGAAGAAGAGTCTTCTAATGACAATGCCGCGAGTGAAGGCAGAGACGAAGCGGAGGAATTTCGTAATCAAGATATTGCTGAAGCCGCTTCGATTTTAAACTATGGCCTAAATGCTGCGTCGAGAGAAATTGGTATTGAGAAGGTAGTGCAAGGGATTAAGGATTTTGATTTAACTGGCTCGGATGATCCGATTAAAGATTTATATGAGCATCTTGGAATCGACACCGATAAGGAACGTAGTGATATGCGGGAAGAGGCGATGGCTTCGAAAACTTCCGAGATCGAATACCAGAGTGGCGTGAACCGTTCGGCGATTACTGAGAAAAGTAAGATAGGGGCCGTGAAGGCAATCGAGGAGATGAAGGAATTAATCTCTTTGGTTGAAAGTGAGGACCCGAGATACAATGATTTAAGAAGTGGAGCGAAGTCTGCGGGGCTTGGAGTGTTCGAATATGCTGTGAAAAATATGGCTGTGAAGGGGCTTACTGACCTATTCCATGTGCTCTCGAAACAAGTCGAGAAGGCGAATGAAAAGGCTGAGGCGGAAGAGGAAATTGAGGAATTGGTTGATAAGAAGGTTGAAGAAGCGTTGGAGGATAACGGTACCCTAGGTTCTAATACCCAAGACGCTAGGACTGTCGAGCAAATAAGGAATGACCAGCTTGGGAATAATCCAGTTGGGCAGGTAAATAGCTCCCGAGGGGCTGAGGGGGATCCTGTCGGCCAGGTGAGGCTGGATAAGGCTAAGGAAGACGAGATCGTTAACTTTATTCAGAATCGTATCGATGATAATACGATGAACGATGCGTCAGTTGAGAAGATTGTAAAGAATGCTTTAGAGAATAATGAAAATGTCGAATTATTAAATCGAGATATGGAGTCCGAGAGCCCTAGTGAAAATGAGAATTAAAGCTAGAAGACTATCAGCTGTCGTGGTGGCTTTAGTTGGAGTGGTTATTTGGTTGATTGCGAATCCGGCAAGCTACGATGTTTCACTTGTGAAGGTTGAAAACACTGGGGCTGAAGGAGGAGTATCTTCGAATGAGGAGAGAGGTCTTCTTAGCAACTCTAATGGTGTCGGTTTAAACGACGGCACACCGAATGATGGTTCGAAGAAGCTAGCCATACAGGCTCTAGAAGAACTTGAGGTTAAGGGGAGGGCGCCAAAGACTGGTTATTCACGTGACCAGTTCTATAATGGTTGGCCGACAGTTGAAGGATGTTCGCTTAGGCAGAGAATTATCAAAAGAGAATTTGGCGATACTGCAGTGCTTGACGGATGTAATGTTGTTGCAGGTGAATACGATGAACCCTATACCGGCGAACACATGGTTTTTAAGGAGCGAGCAGACATTTCATCTGGTGTACAGATAGATCATGTCGTGGCTTTATCGGATGCATGGCAGAAGGGCGCCCAGAATAAGACTCCTGAAATCAGATATGAGATAGCGACTGACCCACTGAATCTGCTTGCCGTGGATGCGTCAGCTAATGGGAAAAAATCAGATGGAGATGCGGCGACTTGGCTACCTTCGAATAAAAAGTTTCGATGCCAATATGTGGCAAGGCAGGTTTCGGTGAAGCATAAGTACGTTTTATGGGTAACTGAGGCCGAGAAGGAGGCTATTCGTAATGTGTTATCAAATTGTCCGAACGAGCCTTTAGTTTTGTGATATAATGATTTAAAGCGTAAGTGGAGATAAAACATGAAAAAATACGTGTGGTGGACTGCTATTCTTGGGGTGGTTTTAGTGGTGGTGGCTTTTTTGATTGGAAGATTCGCATTTCAAGGAGATAGTCTTAAGAGCTTGCCTCTGCCAGAGGTTTCTGAAGGTCAGAGAGGGGAGCTTGGAATAGATAAGAACATCAATGAGGGGACCATTGATTCTTATCTCGGGAGAAGCGATGCAGTTTATCGGGACATGAGGATGTTGCAGGACCCTGCACACTTTGAGGCGATTGATGGTGATTCATATCTCAGTGGGTTTGTAGATGGGTTCGAGTTGGTCCCTTTGCCGTATATCGTTAATGTGGGTGACTTGCCAGAGGGGGTTGGTGATACTTATAGCGGAAATACTTTGTTCTATCAACACTCTGATGGGAGAATTGAGGCGAATTACGAGGAGTCGATGCAGATTATTGAAGACTTATTTCCGCGTGATAAGGTTATTTTCCTGATGTGTGGTGGTGGCGGTTATTCTGGCAAGATGAAGAGTTTGTTGGTATCACTTGGCTGGGATGAGACGAAGATTTATGATGTTGGTGGTTACTGGTATTATGAGGGCGAGCATAATGTGTCTGTGAAGCGAATAGACGAGGATGGTCAGGTAAAGTATGACTTCTATAAAGTCCCAGTACACAATATAAACTTCAAGGAGTTGACGGAGAAATAAGGTGAGTGCTGAGCAGAAAAAACAAGCAAGCGTGCTTGGACTTATTGTTGCGTTGGTTGTGGTGTTGATAGGCTCGATATTGTTCGTCGGGGCTGCGAGCGGATGGTTTGATGACCCGAAGGTCTTGATTGATGCGGAGTATCGCTGCGAGGAGGAATGTGGTGATAGTGTTATGATGGAACTGTCAGCTGAACAGTACGAGGATCTCGTAAGAGATGACAAATCTTTCGTAGTATTTATCGATCAAGATGGATGCACGACGGCGGACCGCTTGGAAGGCTATGTAACCGATTGGGGTAAGACGCATAATACAAGGTTCTTCAAAATGATGTTTTCTGACATTAAAACGTCATCACTTCACGATAATGTCAAGTACTATCCATCAGTGGCTATTGTTTCTAGTGGTCATGTTGTGACTTGGCTCCGTGCTGATAGCGATGACGATGCAGAGATGTATAATAATCAAGATTCTTTTAATAAATGGATTGAACGAAGGCTGTAGAAGTTGAGATTTTGTGTAATATAACAGATTAGAATTTACAAAAAATGCAAGAATGCGGCCTGTGGAAAAGTCATGCATAGAAAATGCTTTTAAACTATTGACACTGCTATATGCTCATGCTAATATAAAAATTATTGGAAGGTTATACATTAATAACATTAATTCACCGAATAAGAAGGGTGAAAGGAGTAAATATAATGAAAAAATCCATAATTGCATCTGGTGCGGCGTCTCTAGCACTCGCGGCTATGCCGGTTGTTGGCGTGTTCGCTGATGTAAGCAACTCGATGACCGACAATATTGAGGTCACTGTTCCAGCTTCGTGCTCGATCACGAATGCTGCTACCAACCCTAATGCTCCTTCGAGTAATATCACGAATGAGTATACGAAGAGAGTAAGTAATGGTCAATACGTAACGATTGGTTCGGATGATGCTGCCTCTGGCTCTTATAACACTATGGGAATCACCTGTAACACACAAGAAGGTACTGATGCTGGTTGGAGGCTAACCGCTATTGGTGCTGGTACAACTGGCCATATTGCTGAACTTTATAGTGCAGCTCTTGGTGAAGGCATCGCTTCTGCTGCTACTCCAGTAACTACCGCAGGTGGCTCCACATCTGACTGGTCATTCAAGGTATCACAGACTGGCAATGCTGCAACTCCGGCTGATGGTTTCAGTTTCGGTACCTTTACCCAGGTTCCATCCACTGAGAAGAATCTTGCAACTGGTACTGGTTCTACACAGTCTGCTGCATTTTCCATGGGATATGGTGTATACGTAAGTGGTACTCAGAAGGCTGGTACATATGAAGGTGCTGTTAAGTACACCCTTTACAATCCAGCAAGCTAATAATAGTAGCATATAAGAATATAGCTCCTAGATGGAGCTATATTTTTTATTTATTATATGTTATACTGATGATGTAATAAGAGAGGTGTGAATGAGTAAAAAGAATAAATATCTTATCGCTGGCATTATTGTGATTGTTGGGATTGCGATAGCTATCGGTATAGTCATATTCTTGTTGACTAATAAGAACGAGACTCGTAAGACTGAGGAAGTTAGTCTTGGCGTTATAACTTCTATTTCCTGTGTAACTCAAGAAGATGAGGGTGCCTTCTTTGAAAACGATCAGTCAATTGACCATACCCATAAGGTGGTAGCACTGTTTAAAAATGATAGATTGGATGATATCTCGTATGAATATATTGGTTCTTTCGAGTCGGATAAGAGGGCTGAGGTTGAGGTTGCTGAGATGCACGCTAACTACAATAACTACCTTGGCGACAAGGGTTCTGACCCAGAGAAGTTGACGCCGGTCTTCAATAATAACGGTACAAAGGTTAGAATTTTACTCTATGCCGATTCTGGGAAACTGAATGTGATTACTGCACCAATCTTCTTCATGGATGCCGATGAGTTCTATACTATTTCGAGGAAGGGGAGCAAGGATATTGAAAATATGTACGAATCTAAGGGATTTAAGTGTGAAAAACATGATTAGGTGATATAATAGAGAAAGAAATAAGGAGGTTAATGAAGAGAATTAAAATCAAAAAACTGATAGCGGTGGTAGTATTTAGTATTGTTTCATGTTTCGGTGTTCTCGGTGTTGCGTATGCTGATTCGAATACGATGACGGTCTCGCCACCATACCAGAAGATGATTCTGGTTCCTGGGGAGGAATACAAGGGTTCTATTAATGTATTTAATGCAAGTGGTAGTACTAGAGACTTGAAATTTTCTGTCGAGGTAGGGTCGTTTAGCCAGAATCGTGGTGATTCTAACGATGCAAAGGATGACTATGCGGCGATGGATCATATAAGTAGGTCAAACTACAACCAGATTATGGACTGGATTAAGTTAGGTAAGAAGAGCGGGACTTTGGCTCCTGGCGAATCAGAAGATATCGTTTATACGATCGATGTTCCAGAGGATGCTCCTGGTGGTGGCCAATATGCGACAATTCTTGTGATTGATGAAACTACGAGTGGTCCTGCAGGTGATGGAAATGTGTCAATTGACCAGAAGTTCCAGTTTGCTTCAATTATCTATGCTGAGGTTGCTGGTAATACTAAAGAGGAGGGCGCGATTAAGAATAATTCCATTCCTTCATTCTTATTCAGTGGGCCTCTGATGGCGGAATCCTTGGTAAGGAACAATGGTAACGTGCATACTGATGCAGAATACACTCTACAGGTATGGCCTCAGTTTTCTGATGAGGAGATCTGTACAAATGAGGAGAAGCCTGAGACGAGCTTGGTTCTTCCTGAGACTGAGAGATATCATACTCAGAGCTGCGATTTGCCTTCGATCGGGATATTCCGTGCGAAACAGACCGTGAAAATATTTGGCGAAGAGTTAACTGTAGAGAGAATGATAATTGTTTGCCCGCTGTGGCTACTATTTGTAATAATATTCGTTGTTGTCCTGATTATAGTCTGGATTTTTGTGAAGGTGCGAAATGCTGGGCGTAGAAAGTCTTCTAAGGCGAAGGATGAAGAATAAATAACAACCCGGTATAAATCACCTCTCCTCGTGAGGGGTGATTTTTGATGGTCTTGGTGGGGATTTGCATAAGCGTTTTTTCTGGGTTGAATTCGGGATTTAGGTGTGTTAAAAATGCTTGATGAAAAAGAATAGCACTAGGGTTCGTGAAGTGATGGAGTGGTTCTCACGGGAGGTCACATATCGGGGTGAAGCGTACTCGATTGATTACGAACAAGCGAATGCGGTGATTTGCGATGCAATGAACACGATTGTGGTTGCGAGGGCTGGTTCTGGTAAAACTAGAACGATTGTGGCGAAAATTGTGTATCTAATTGCGAGATATGGGGTGAAGCCAAGTGAGATATTGGTGTTTGTTTTTAATGCGAATGCGGCGGTAGAGATTAATGCTCGACTTGCTGAGATGAGGGTGAATGGTAGGCGAGTGACCTCAAAGGGCGAGGAGGTGCGGATTGCAAGTACATTTCATGCTTTTTCAAGAAAGGTGGTTTATGGGGTTTGTAGTGGGAAGGAGAGATGCGGGAAGATTCTGGCTGGAGAGAAGGAGGCTTTCGTTCATCAGGTTGTGAGAGAAATGATGGATGAACGAAAGTGGAGCGAAGTTATTTGGCGTTATGTGAAAGATGATTTAACGAATAGTCCAAGTGAGCCTCAGAGTATATTATATATACTTGAGGAGGAAGAGGTTCTGAGGGTTTCAGGTGAGATGGTGAATTTTATTAATCGGGCTCAGCAGAAATACCTGGGAGGGGGAAGAACTCTTGAGGAAAATATTCGAGAGCATTTGGCGTCAGGTGAAGTGATTGGGCGGGAGAAATTGTTCTTAGAATTGGGTCTAGAGTGTTATAAGAGGTATCATCGTTATTTATTAGATGAGGAGGCTAGGAGGAAGCTTGGCGGTGGGCTCTTCTTGGAATACGGGACTGATTTTAACCTGATTGTCTCCTGGGCGAGTAGATTGATTGCGAGAGGAGGAGCCCAGATTGAAGAGCTGCTGTCGGACAAGAAGTATATTTTGGTGGATGAATACCAGGATTTTTCTCAATTATTCTTGGCTGAGGTAGTGGCGATTCGGAGTGTGGCTAAGAGGGCGAAGCTATTCGTAGTGGGTGATGATTGGCAGGCAATTAATCGGTTTGCGGGGTCGGAAGTGGAATTTTTTAAGGAATTTGAGAAGTTTTTTCCTGAAGAAGCGAAGAGGCTCGTGATATCGACGAATTATCGCTGTAACAGAGAAATTGTGAATGTGGCTCGAGGGTTCATAAGGAGGGCGATGAAGGAGAAAGGGGATTTTAGAGCGTATAACCGTGGCGTAGGTCGAGTGGTGGTGGTGAATCCGCGTGAGACAGCGCTAGATTACGGGATGGTTGAGTATGATATGAGGGTAAACAAGGTTGACCGTTCATATAAATCTATAGTTCAGAGGATCCATGGTCGGATACCTAAGAAGACGATTGTGGGATATTTTAAGACTTTAGTCGAAATATTGAGGGAAAACACTTCTAGCGAGATTTTGATTCTCCATCGGAACAATGATACTAATCTTGAAGGTATTAGTCTTGAGAAATTTGGAAGAATTCTGAAGAAGCTGGTAGTGGAACTTGGGGTGATGAGAGAAGAAGAGTTCGAGAGATTGGTTAGGATTATGACGATGCACAAATCAAAAGGGCTAGAATCTGAAGTGGTGATAATACTGGAGGCGGATGAGGGGGTTATTCCGAAGGTCCACCCAGACACAAGCCTATATTCGGTATTTGGGGAAACTGAGGAGGTGTCACTAATAGATCAGATAAGATTGTTTTATGTAGCGATGACGCGAGCGAAGAAAAGACTATATATTATACATGATCCTACTAAGGGGGCGGGATTTATGAAATACTTAGGGAGATTTATAGAGAAATGGGGTGAGTAGGGCGTTGATTTATAGGGGTGGCAGCTTAGAGTTGCAGAAATATCTTATTTTTCTAAAAAAAGTCGAAAAAAGGGGTTGATTTTTTAAAAGAAGTACGCTATAATTGGGGAAGTTTAAGCAAGTCGGTATTTCCGACCTCTACAAAAAGATAAGGAAAAAGCGAGGAATCTTTTGAGGTCGCTTGTACGGCTTCAGATTATTCTTAAAGACTCTCCGATTAACAATTTGGAAACGATAAAGATTTTAAAGACGGAACGAGCAAACTTTTTGTTTATCAAACTTCGTTTGCTAGTTAAGTCAATGCATAAAAAGGTAATTAAGG